>NZ_SWKQ01000009.1:0-795000 GCF_005871115.1 Maritimibacter alexandrii | reverse complement strand
GCGTTAGCTCAGCTGGGAGAGCACCTGCTTTGCAAGCAGGGGGTCATCGGTTCGATCCCGATACGCTCCACCATTTCCGATTAGATCGCCGAGTGCCAATGGGCATTCCGCCGTCCAATCGGACGAATTGACATCGTATAGAGAGATACATCAGTTTCATGCTGATCTGGCAGTGCGCCATGATCTGCGGTTCGACCGCGAAAGCATGAAATTCCAAGTCAAGTACACTAACCAAGATGATCTTCGGATCGTCTATGTCTCTTCCGACCCGGAAGAGGCGGGAAAGTATGCTTTTGGTTCAGAAGCAAGTCATCGGTCGAACCAGCCCGATGGCGCGAAAGGCGTAAGCCTTTCTTCTTCTGGATCAAATCAAGCGCGAGAAGGGCGTTTGGTGGATGCCTTGGCAGTAAGAGGCGATGAAGGACGTGATACTCTGCGATAAGCCGTGAGGAGCTGAGAATAAGCTTTGATCCACGGATTTCCGAATGGGGCAACCCACCTGACAGTTCGTTATTATTACCTTCGGTAATTAATAACCTACTGAACCAGGTATTTTTAACCTGAATACATAGGGTTAAAAAAGCGAACCCGGAGAACTGAAACATCTAAGTACCCGGAGGAAAGGAAATCAACAGATACTCCCCTAGTAGCGGCGAGCGAACGGGGACCAGCCGAGCCATGAATGTGACTAGAACGAGTTGGAAAGCTCGACCATAGTGGGTGACAGTCCCGTATAGGAAGCATGATTGGACGTATTAAGTAGGGCGGGACACGTGAAATCCTGTCTGAACATCGGGGGACCACCCTCGAAGGCTAAGTACTCCTTACTGACCGATAGCGAACCAGTACCGTGAGGGAAAGGTGAAAAGCACCCCGACGAGGGGAGTGAAACAGTACCTGAAACCGAGCGCCTACAAGCAGTCGGAGGATCCTCGAGATCTGACGGCGTACCTTTTGTATAATGGGTCATCGACTTGGTCTCACGAGCAAGCTTAAGCCGATAGGTGTAGGCGCAGCGAAAGCGAGTCTTAATAGGGCGTCGAGTTCGTGGGATCAGACCCGAAACCGAGTGATCTAGGCATGACCAGGATGAAGGTGAGGTAACACTCACTGGAGGTCCGAACCCACACCTGTTGAAAAAGGTCGGGATGAGTTGTGCCTAGGGGTGAAAGGCCAATCAAACTCGGAGATAGCTGGTTCTCCGCGAAATCTATTTAGGTAGAGCGTCATCCGAATACCCCGGGGGGTAGAGCACTGGATGGGTAATGGGGCCCCACAGGCTTACTGATCCTAACCAAACTCCGAATACCCGGGAGTACTAGATGGCAGACACACGGCGGGTGCTAACGTCCGTCGTGGAGAGGGAAACAACCCTGACCTCCAGCTAAGGCCCCCAATTCATGGCTAAGTGGGAAAGCAGGTGGGACGACCAAAACAACCAGGAGGTTGGCTTAGAAGCAGCCATCCTTTAAAGATAGCGTAACAGCTCACTGGTCTAATTTAAGTTGTCCTGCGGCGAAGATGTAACGGGGCTCAAGCCATGAGCCGAAGCTGAGGATGCACGTAAGTGCGTGGTAGCGGAGCGTAGTGTGACATAACTCCATGTCTCCTTACCTTCTTCTGAAGGATTGGAGACAAGGAGTTTTCTGTGAAGCCGGGGCGTGAGCCATCCGGTGGAGAGATCACTAGCGAGAATGATGACATGAGTAGCGACAAACAGGGTGAGAGACCCTGTCGCCGAAAGTCCAAGGGTTCCTGCTTAAAGCTAATCTGAGCAGGGTAAGCCGGCCCCTAAGGCGAGGCAGAAATGCGTAGTCGATGGGAACCAGGTTAATATTCCTGGGCCGTGTGGTGGTGACGGATCGTGAAGGTAGTTCATCCTTATCGGATTGAATGGGCTGCTGATCGGTTCCTGGAAATAGCCCCACTTTAAGACCGTACCCTAAACCGACACAGGTGGACTGGTAGAGAATACCAAGGCGCTTGAGAGAACGATGTTGAAGGAACTCGGCAAAATACCTCCGTAAGTTCGCGAGAAGGAGGCCCAGTTTCTAGGCAACTAGTGGCTGGGGGCACAAACCAGGGGGTGGCGACTGTTTACTAAAAACACAGGGCTCTGCGAAGTCGTAAGACGACGTATAGGGTCTGACGCCTGCCCGGTGCCTGAAGGTTAAAAGGAGGGGTGCAAGCTCTGAATTGAAGCCCAGGTAAACGGCGGCCGTAACTATAACGGTCCTAAGGTAGCGAAATTCCTTGTCGGGTAAGTTCCGACCTGCACGAATGGCGTAACGACTTCCCCGCTGTCTCCAACATCGACTCAGCGAAATTGAATTGCCTGTCAAGATGCAGGCTTCCCGCGGTTAGACGGAAAGACCCCGTGCACCTTTACTACAGCTTCACACTGGCATCAGGCCAAGCATGTGCAGGATAGGTGGTAGGCTTTGAAGCAGTGACGCCAGTCGCTGTGGAGCCTTCCTTGAGATACCACCCTTGCTTTGCTTGATGTCTAACCGCGGTCCGTTATCCGGATCCGGGACCCTGTGTGGTGGGTAGTTTGACTGGGGCGGTCGCCTCCCAAATAGTAACGGAGGCGCGCGAAGGTTGGCTCAGAGCGGTCGGAAATCGCTCGTTGAGTGCAATGGCAGAAGCCAGCCTGACTGCGAGACTGACAAGTCGAGCAGAGTCGAAAGACGGCCATAGTGATCCGGTGGTCCCGAGTGGAAGGGCCATCGCTCAACGGATAAAAGGTACGCCGGGGATAACAGGCTGATGGTGCCCAAGAGTCCATATCGACGGCACCGTTTGGCACCTCGATGTCGGCTCATCTCATCCTGGGGCTGGAGCAGGTCCCAAGGGTACGGCTGTTCGCCGTTTAAAGAGGTACGTGAGCTGGGTTTAGAACGTCGTGAGACAGTTCGGTCCCTATCTGCCGTGGGTGTAGGATACTTGAGAGGAGTTGCCCCTAGTACGAGAGGACCGGGGTGAACGATCCACTGGTGGACCTGTTGTGGCGCCAGCCGCAGTGCAGGGTAGCTATGATCGGAAAGGATAACCGCTGAAGGCATCTAAGCGGGAAGCCCCCCTCAAAACAAGGTATCCCTGAGGGCCGTAGCAGACTACTACGTCGATAGGCCGGAGATGTAAGTGCAGTAATGCATTCAGTTGACCGGTACTAATTGCCCGATAGGCTTGATTTGATCCAGTAGAAGCGAGGTTTCGACCCGCTTGGATAATCAAGAGCATACTATCTACACAACTCTTGACTTGGACGTGTCTCTTTCTTGGTGTGGTGGTCATAGCGCGAGCAAAACACCCGGCTCCATCCCGAACCCGGCCGTTAAGTGCCGTAGCGCCGATGGTACTGCGTCTTAAGACGTGGGAGAGTAGGTCACCGCCACACCTAGTAAGGGACATGTTCGTATCTCTCTGACGATGCTTCACACGAAAAACCGCCGGCCCTCGTGGCCGGCGGTTTTCGTTTTCCGAGTATCGATTTCCGGGACATCACGCTGTTTCGAGTGTCTCCACGCTCAATACCGTTGGCAAATGCTGCGCGATCTCGACCCAGGTCTCACCCGCGTCGGTGGTCGCGAAGATCGAGCCGGTATTCGTTCCGAAATAAACGCCACCGTTTGACGAAGAATCCACCGCCATCGCCTGTCGCAGCACGGTGAAAAAGCAGTTTTCCTGCGGGAGCCCCTCACGCATCGCCTCCCATGTCTCCCCCGCATCGGTGGATCGCCAGACCGCGGCCTTCGCATCCGGGGGAAACCGCCCCTGAATGTCGCCGTTCAGCGGGATCGTCCAGATCGTCTGCGGATCGTGGGGATGCACGGCGATCGGAAACCCGAAGGATGACGGCAGGCCTTCGGTGATGTCGTGCCAGTTCTGCCCGCCGTCGTTCGAGCGGAACACGCCGTGATGGTTCTGCTGGTAAATCAAACCATCGTCGGACGGCGCGCGCATCATGTTGTGCACGCAATGACCGATCTCGTGCGTGTGTTCGTGATCGTGGTGCTTCGGGTTCTCGGCATTGTCGAGCCGATTGGACCGTTCCCACGTTTCTCCGTCGTCTTCAGTCGTGAAAACGCCGGCAGCCGAAATCGCGATGGTCATGTGACCCGGCTTGGTCGGGTGGGGAAGCATGGTGTGGAGCGTCAGTCCTGCGCCGCCGGGGTTCCAGCTTTCGCGAGTCGGATGATTGGTGAGCCCCGGGACACGGTCCCATGTCGCACCACCATCGGTGGATTTGAAAAAATGTGCAGGTTTGGACCCGGCGTAAACCGTCCCATGGGCAGAAGTCAGCGACCAGATCGACACGAGGTCGTTGGTAAAGGGCGCCTCTGGGGGCACGCCGCCGATCATTTCGGCAAAGCCGGGATCGTTCGCCGCCCATTCGGCCATCATGCCGTTGGACAGTTGCGACAAGGTCCATGTCTCCCCGTCATCCGTTGAGCGCCAGATCCCGGCCCCCGTCCACTCGCCACCTCCTCCGGCCCAGAGGTGGCCGGTCTTGGGGTCGCCGACGACGTGGTTGATAGGCCAAAGATCGCAATGCGGCCCGGTCAGTGACCAACTCTTGCGGTCGTCGGATGAGGTCAAAATGAACGCGCCCTTCGTCGTCCCGACCAGAACCCTGTGTCTCACCGAAAATCCTCCAGAAAATCGTTATAGGCGGAGCGTAGCACAGAACGATTTTCCAGCGGTGCCATTCTTGCATGGCCCCTACAAGAACGGGCGGGATCGCATGATCCGCAGGCCCGCTCGACGAAAGAGCCCCGGAGGGCGCGCGGCACCGCCTTCCCGTTCGAGCTGATCCAGACTTTCATGCACCCGCTGGGCAAGCTCCGGTCGACCGGAAAGCGATGCAAGCGCGTCGGCCCCCGCGCGGGCGAGGTCGATCCGGGCGTGGGCCAAGATCGTCAGCGCATGAAAAATACGACTGTCCGGGTGTCTGCCGACCGCCGTGTAGGCCGCGAACGTGTCGGCGTCGACCGGACCACGGCAAAGCGCCCAAGCCAGACCGCACTGATCCATCTGCTCCGGCGTGAGCGGCAGTGTCATGCGCTCGCCCGAATGCGCGACCGAAAACGCATCCTCCGGCCCGACGGGTTCGATGCCGATCCGCCTCAGCGCGGCCACGGGATCAGCTGCGCGCCCTGCGTCGAGCACGGCCATCGCCTTTGGCACGGTCCCGAAAATCTCCGCCTTCCGCCGCAGGGCGTCGAGCGCGCCGGGTACGTTGATCCTTTCCAACCATGGCCTCAATTCCGCGAGCCGCTCGTCGGGCTTCATGTCGTCCCGCCCCAACTGCGACTGAAATTTCAGGTGTGTCGGTGCGGCGAGCCCGGCGACCCTCACACGCGGTTCGTTCAGGAATTTCAACCACATACGGAAGTCCGAGCCTGTGCCGGGTGGCCCCGGGGCCCAGCCTTCGGCCAAGTTCAGATAGGCGCTGCGGCGGAAGGCGACGGGGTTCAGCGCGGTGAAGACCAGTGGCCGTGGGAGATTGCGACTCCTTCGGGCAAGCCCGGGCCAGGCGTAATTCGCCATCCGCCAACTCACGAACCCCTTCACGCCGATGCGGATATCGCCACCGATCACCCAGTCGGCACGGTCCAACGCGCCGGTCAGGGTCCTCAGGTGGCTTTCATGCCAGATGTCGTCATCACCGAGGTGGCACACGAACTCAGCCGAGGAGCCTCGAACGACAGGGTCGCGATAGGCCTCGCCATATGCCTTGCCCTTGGGGTGCGGCAGATAGCGGATGCGGTCGTCAGAAGCGGTCAAATCCGCCATGATCTCGTCGGTGCGCGCGGGTGCTCCGTCCCCGATCACGACCAGTTCCCAATCCGGATCGGTCTGAGCTTGAACACTCGGGATCGCGGCAAGTAAGGTGTCCGCATGCGAATGCGTAGGGCAAATGATGAGTGTCCGGGCCATATCTCAACCTATCCAGCAGGTGCTCCGGTTCAATGGAAAAACCCAACAGTCTGAACGCTCTACCCCGACTGGGCATGACGATCGAGCGTCGGACGATCAAGGGGTTGTGGCGGCTGATCCCGGAACCGGCGGGGGATGAACGGGGCTTTTTCGTCGAGACGTTCCGCCAAAGCCTGTTCGCGTCCGAGATGGGTCGCCCCTATGTCTTCGCGCAAAGCAATCATTCCCGTTCGGTCGCGCGGACGTTGCGCGGGTTTCGCACGGAACCATGGGACAAGGCGATCTATGTCACGCGTGGCACTGCGCTGGTGGTCGTCGTCGACCCCCGCCCGGACAGCCCGACGTATCGCGAGCATGAGACATTTCTGATCGGCGATGCCCCGGGCGACCGACACCGGATCGTCGTCTCACGTGGGTTGGCGAACGCGTTCTACTGCCTCACCGATGTGGATTACGTGAACGACGTGTCGGAAGAGTACCGACCCACGGGACGCCGCGGGTTCCACTGGTCCGCTCCCGAACTGGGCATCGACTGGCCGGACACCGCCCCGATTCTCTCCGACGCTGATGCCAATCTGCCTTTGTTCGACGAGTTCGTCGATGGTCGGCGTTAAGCGCCGGAAAAAACGCGGAAATTAATCGCTTCTCCCCCCTTGCGGCCCGAAGCGACAAGGCATATTACACCTGAACGAATTGGCGCGGGGTGGAGCAGCCCGGTAGCTCGTCAGGCTCATAACCTGAAGGTCGTAGGTTCAAATCCTACCCCCGCAACCAAAAAACCGAACGCCCGGTGGCCGCAAGGCCCCGGGCGTTCGGCTTTCTTGGGCAGGCGCATATGTGACGATGCCTGATCGCAACGACCGCTTTCAACGACTTCGGCTCGAGAACAGAAACGCCCCCCGGAACCGGGAGGCGTTTCGCGGCTATAACCCGGCCTTAGAACGTCTTCGCGACCGTGAACTTGAACGTCCGACCCGGCGCGGCGCGCGTGGCGAGATGCGGGGTATAGTTCAGGTCGAACAGGTTCTCGACCCCAAGCCGGAACTCGGCACCGCCGAAGAACCCGTCCTGCGGCGCATAGGACGCGCGCAGATTGTGGACGAGCGATGCGGGCGTCGGGGTCGTCGCGCGGTTCATCGCAAAGTCATAGACCGCTTCCCAGCTCAGGTCGTATTCCTCGCCCCAGCGTTTTCCGACCGTGACGCGAAGCTGGTCCGCCGGTGTCCCGGCCCAGTTCCCGCCCGCGCCGGGCGTCGTGTCCATCCCGCGTGAGAAGTTGGCGTTCACGTCCGTATAGAACCCGCTCGCCATCGAATAAGACCCTTCCAGTTCCACGCCATAGAACATCGCGTTGGTGATGGGTGCGGCTGTCGCGGTCGTGTAGGAGGTGATGTCGCGGACATTGGTCCGATACACGTTGGCTTTCAGGCTCAACTGGTCGCCATCCTGGAACACCGATCCACGGTCGAAGGACAACCCCGCCTCGTAGCTGACCGCTTTTTCCGATTGGGTCATATAGGCCGGGTTGGTGAGGTCATCCATGATCGGCAGGTTCTCGGTATAGGCCGCCGAGGCGAAGACCGCGAAACCGGAGTTGCCGAATTCGTAGCGTGCCGTTGCGCCACCCATGAACGCATCGTTGGTGTAATAGGCATAGGCCGGGCCACCGACACGTTGCGTTTCATACCGCACCGCCGGGGTGAAGGTCAGGCCGCCCCAAGTCATGTCATCCACCGCGAACACGGCGATGCGGCGGTCGGTGCCACCGGGCGCGGACGAGGCGTCGAGCCGTTCCTTGAAGATGTACTCGGCCCCGATGCGCAGATCGTGCTGGATCATCCCGGTCGCGAACAGCGACTGGTTCTTCAGGGTCAGTTTGGTTGTCTCATACCGGTGGTCGGCATCGACGAGGGGTTGAAGGAACGGGAAGGTGGGTGTGCCCTCCAGCGGCGAAGACCCCGCGACATAGGCGCTGTCGATCTGCTGGTCGGCATAGGACAGGTCCGCCGAGAAATTGATCAGGTCGGTCGTGGGCGAGTCGTATTCATAGCGCAGGGTCGCCGTCCGCGAATGCACGGTCCTATCGACGTTCCCGAACATTCCACCCGTGGTCGCGAAGGAATCGTAGGGCGTGTCCAGCTCGGTCGAGTTGGTGTCGGAGTAGGTCGCGCGGATCGAGTGTTCGTTCGCGTTGCCGAAGGTATAGAGCATCCCGACCGAATAGCTGGGCAGCGCATAGCCCTGCGTCGTGATCGGCGCGCCGCTTCCGTCCACCGGAATGTCCTGCATCCGGTAGGTGTAGTTGCCGATGACGCCGAAATTCTCGGTCGGTTGCCAGGCCGCGATGGTGGACGAGGCAAGCTGCGCACCGTTCGTGCCATACTGGATCGTCTGGCGCAGTTTGAACCCGGTTTCGTCGCCGGTGATGTCGATGGCGTCCTTGGTTTCGGCCCGGATCAGACCGCCGATGATGCCGGAGCCGTATTCGAACGTCCCCGCGATGCCGCGAATGACGCTGACTTGCTTGTAAAGCTCGGGGTCGGTGTAAAGCTGGGTGCCGATCCGGTAGAGTTCCTCGGACCCGACATTCGCACCGTCCAGCTGGATCGCGACCTTCTGGTCCGTGCCATAGGTGCCGTTCGCGCCGAAGCCGCGGATGTTGATGCCGGAGCCCTGCGGCGTGTTGCCGTTGATCAGGTTCACGCCCGGCACGGTTTCGACCAGTTCGGCGATGGTCCCCGCCTGACGGTCGTCCATCTCTTCGCGGTCGATCTCGGTCTCAGCGATGGCGGTGTCGGTCTGCACCTCGCGTTTGGATTCGGCCAGAAGCACGGTGTCGAGTTCGAATGTCTCCTGCGCGAACGCGGGCAGCGAGACACAGGTGGCAGCACTGGCAAGCAGCGCCGCGCGCAAGCGTACATGCGCGGTCATGGTCATCCCTTCCATGGTTTTCATGATGTGTGGCTGGCGTGCATATCGCGGTGCTGGCGGGGCGTTTTCGCCCGATCTTTGCGACCGGATCGCAAAGGACTTGCATCTGCTATTTTAGCTTAGTATTTTAGTCAACAATTCGGACGAGAGCGTTCGAGCATCCGAGCGAAGCGCGGCAAATCAGCCACAGCTAGCCAGGCAATCACTTGCAATCAAAGGAAAAAGGAGCGTCCGCATGGCGGATACGGCTTCCATCTCTGCGCGTGACATCCGGGCTGCTGTTGAGCAGAACACGGGTCTGCGGGCGCGGGATCTGGCGGAAATGATCGGGGTCTCCGAAGGTGAACTCGTGGCTGCGAACATCGGGCACGGCACGGTCGCCATCTCGGCCCATCCCGACGACATCATGGGCGCGGTCCCGGCACTGGGCGAGGTCATGGCACTGACCCGCACGCCGTCCGTCGTGCATGAAAAGGTCGGAACCTACGGCAACTATCAATCCGGCGCCCATGCCGCGATGGTGCTGCACGACGCGATCGACCTTCGGATCTTTCCGAAGCATTGGGTCTACGCCTATGCCGTCGAGACCGTGACCGATGCCGGCCCGCGCCGGTCGATTCAGGTGTTCGACGCAGCCGGGGATGCGGTTCACAAAATCCACCTGCGCGATGCCTCGCACCACGATCAATGGGCCACCCTGATCGAAACGTTGGCGCTGCCCGAACAGAACGACCGCCCCGCGGTCGAGCCGCGCGTTCCCCCGTCGCCGGCGCAGGAGCGCCCGGACAGGGCCGAAGACCTGCGCAAGGCGTGGAGCGAAATGACGGACACGCACCAGTTCATGCAACTGACCAAACGGCTGAAGATGAACCGCCTTGGCGCCTACCGCGTGGCCGGTGCACCTTTTGTCCGGCGGCTCGACCGGACGGCGGTGGATACGCTGCTCGACGGTCTCGCCAGCACGGCCGTCCCGGTCATGATCTTCGTCGGCAACCACGGGTGCATCCAGATTCATTCGGGTCCGGTTCACACGTTGAAACAGGTCGGTCCTTGGAACAACGTCATGGACCCGGGCTTCAATCTGCATCTTCGCTCGGACCACATCGCCGAGGTATATGAGGTTCGCAAACCCACCAAGCGGGGCGAGGCGCTTTCGGTCGAAGCCTTCGACAAGGATGGCGTCATCATCCTCCAGATTTTCGGGATGCGGACCAAGGACGCCGATCACGTGGCGGACTTCGGCGCGCTGGTTCAGGGGCTCGCAGGGGCCGAGGTGCAGGCATGAAGCTCGGTAGATTTGCGTTTGCGGCGGCCCTGACCGTCACCCCGGTCGCCGCACTGGCCGACCGTGTGTTGTCGATCGGCGGCTCGGTGACCGAGATCGTCTATGCGCTGGGCGAAGGCGACAGGCTGGTCGCACGCGACTCGACGTCGAACTTTCCCGCCGAGGCAACGGAATTGCCAGATGTCGGCTACATCCGCCAACTGTCCGCCGAGGGCGTTCTGTCCGTCGGGCCCGACCTTATCTTGATGGAGGGCGGCGCGGGCCCCGCAGAAACCATAGACCTGCTGCGAGAGGCGGAAATCCCGATGGTCGAGGTCGCCGATGGCTATACGCCTGAAGCAGTTGAAGACAAGATCCGCGCTGTTGCGAAGGCACTGAACGTGCCGGACAAGGGCGAGGCGCTGGCGGCCGAAGTGAGCGCCCAGATCGCCGAAGCGCGCGCGACGGTCGGCGAAGGCGTGCCGCGCGTCCTGTTCGTCCTGTCGCAGGCATCGGGTCGCATCATGGCTGCGGGTGAAGGAACATCGGCCGAAGCGATCATCGAATTGGCGGGGGGCGAAAACGCGCTCTCCGGCTTCCAAGGCTACAAGCAGATTTCGGAGGAGGCGGTCATGGCCGCCGCCCCGGACGTCATCCTGATGATGGATCGCGAAGGCGACCACGCCGTCGCGAATGACGAACTGTTCAGCCAACCTGCGTTCGCGTCCACGCCAGCCGCCGAGGGCGAGCGCGTGGTTCGCATGGACGGGCTTCTCCTGCTCGGGTTCGGGCCGCGCGTGGGCGAGGCGGTTTCGCAACTCGCCGCAGCCCTTCATAGCGACGAGGGTTGAGATGGTCGCGATGACCGAAAGCACCGGGCGCCCGGCGGGCGACAGGCAACCGCTTGCTCGCCACGCCACCCTCGCCCTAGTCGTGCTTCTGGTGGTGGTGTCGGTGGCAAGCCTCTTCGTGGGCGCCACGGGCATCTCGCCGATGAAGGTGATCGGTGCGGTGCTGGCGGGCGAACCGATTGAGACATCGGCGCGTGTCGTGATCCTCGATATTCGGCTTCCGCGCCTCGCGATGGGCGCGCTCGTGGGCGCGTCCCTCGCCGTGGCCGGGGTGGTCATGCAGGGCTTGTTTCGCAATCCGCTGGCGGATCCGGGCATCGTCGGCGTGTCCGCAGGTGCCGGGCTGGGCGCCATCACCGCGATCGTTCTGGGTGGCCTGCTGCCCTCAACGGTGGGGGTGGCGCTGGGCTATGCCCTCGTCCCGGTCGCGGCGTTCGTCGGCGGCGGGGTCTCCGTCGTCCTGCTCTATATCGTGTCGACCCGGAACGGGCAGACCTCGGTCGCGACCATGCTTCTGGCCGGGATCGCGCTCAGCGCCATGGTCAGTGCCGTTTCGGGCGTGATGATCTATCTGGCCGACGACGCGCAGTTGCGTGACCTGACCTTTTGGGGCTTGGGTTCGCTCGCCGGGGCGACGTGGTCCAAGCTGCTGGCCGCGATGCCGCTGATGGTGCTGGGTCTCCTCGGCGCGCCGCTTCTGGCGCGCAGCCTCGACACATTGGCGCTGGGCGAAATCGCGGCGCAGCACATGGGCATCGACATCCAGCGCATGAAACGGCTCGCGGTGGTGATCGTCGCCGCCTCGGTCGGTGCGGCGGTCGCGGTATCCGGTGGGATCGGTTTTGTCGGTATCGTCGTGCCGCATCTTCTGCGCCTCATGACGGGGCCATCGCACGCGCCGCTCATCCTCAATTCCGCTCTGCTCGGCGCTTCGATCCTGCTGCTGGCCGACATGATCTCCCGCGTGATCGTGGCACCTGCCGAGCTTCCCATCGGGATCATCATGGCGCTGATCGGCGGGCCGTTCTTCCTGTGGGTGCTCATCAAGCGCCGTGGCTTCGCGGGGGTATGACATGCTGAGGGCAAGAAACCTTCACGTGACGATCGACGGGACGACGATCCTGCACGGCGTCGATTTCATCGCGGAGCCGGGCGAGGTGACGGCCATCGTCGGCCCCAACGGCTCTGGCAAGTCGACGCTGCTATCCGCCCTGACCGGGACACAGGTCTTTGACGGCGAAGCGCAGATGGGCGCGCTGGATCTTGCGACCGCGAAACCCTGGGAACTGGCCGCGCGGCGTGCGGTTCTGGCTCAGTTCACTTCGGTCGCCTTTCCGTTCACGGTGTCGGAGGTGGTGCGCATCGGTGGGGGGGAGCCGGACCTCACCACAGCGGCGCTGGCGCGTGTCGGTCTGGGCACCTATGGCACGCGGCCTTATCACGCGCTCTCCGGCGGGGAACAGCAGCGCGTCCAACTCGCCCGCGTGCTCACGCAGGTCTGGCGACCGATGGATGCGGGCGTGGCGCGGTGGCTGATCCTCGATGAGCCGGTGTCGAGCCTCGACATCGCCCACCAACTCGACGTGATGGAGATCGCGCGGGATTTCGCGCGCGCTGGCGGTGGGGTCGTCGCGGTCATGCACGATCTGAACCTGACGGCGATGTTCGCGGACTCAGTCGCGCTCATGTCGAAGGGTCAGGTCGTTCGGCAGGGTGCCGTTCACGACGTGCTGACCGACGAGACGTTGTCCGGCGCCTATGGCTGCCGGGTGCAGGTGAATATGGCGCCGAGGGACGGGACATTCGTTCTGCCGCAAGCGTCACAGGCATAGGATACAGTGATGTTTCAGGACCGTTGGGACGCGATAATCGGGTTCATGGAAATGGGCGGTATCGCGATCTGGGTGATCGCCGCGCTTGCCGCCGTCACGGCCGGGTTGATCGTCTGGAAAGTCCTGCGACTTGGGGCCTCCGGCACATGGCGACCGCGTCGCGCCGAGCGTGCCGTGCGCCTCTGGCAATCCGGGCAGCGCGCCGAGGCCCGGCGTCTCGTCGACGGCAGGCGCGGCGTCTACGCCACCCCCGTCCGGGCCGCGATCGAGGGGATGGGGCGCGACGACATGACCCCCGAAATGACGCGGGAAGAGATTTCGCGCGTGGCGGCGGGCGAGCTGTTTCGCCAGCGCAAGGGGCTGCGCGCGCTTGAACTGGTGGCGACCATCGCGCCGCTCGTTGGCCTTCTCGGCACCGTGTTGGGGATGGTCGCGGCGTTTCAGGCGTTGGAGGCCGCCGGAAGCGGTGCCGATCCGTCCGACCTTGCCGGTGGAATATGGGAGGCTCTGTTGACCACGGCGGCCGGGATGGCCGTGGCGATCCCCGCTTCCGCCGCGCTGACGTGGTTCGAAAGCATCGCGGACCGCGCGCAGGGCCGGATCGAGGATATGGTCACGCGGCTCATACTGACCCCCGCGACGGGCGGGGAGCGTCGCATCCTCGAGGTCGCGGAATGACCACGCTTTCGCTGCCCGCACCGCGCCGGTCGCGCAGGCCGAGCCTGACCCCGATGATCGACGTGGTGTTCCTGCTTCTCGTGTTCTTCATGCTCGCCTCACGCTTCGGCGCGGAAGGCGCGATTGCGATCAGCGGGGCCACGGGTGCCGATGGAAGCTACGATGGCCCGCCAAGGCTGGTCGATGTTCTTCCCAAAGGCGTGCTTTTGAACGGGAGCGACATCCGCGAAGAAACGCTGGCGACCCAGCTTCGCACATTGATGCAGAACACCGGCGACACCATCGTTCTGCGCGCGCGTGACGGGGCGCAGGTTCAGCGTGTCGTCGATGTGATGCAGGTGCTGTCCGATGCGGGATACCCGGCGCTGGTTCTGGTGGACTGAATGCGGATTGCGACCCATCGACAACCGCGCAGGCCAGCCGAGAACGTGATCGCCATGATTAACGTGGTCTTTCTGCTGCTGGTGTTCTTCCTGATTTCCGCGCGGATCGCCCCGCCGCTCCCGGTCGAGGTCGAACTGCCGACCGCCGAGGGCGGCGAGGTGTCGGGCAGCCCGGATACCATCGTGATCGGCGCGGACGGAACGCTTCACTTCGCAGGCGTGACGGGGGCGGAAGCCACCGCGAGACTGGTCGATACCGATATGCCGCTGACCCTGCGGGTCGACCGTGGGCTGGACGGCGCCGCCTTCGCGCGGGCCTTGCGGGACATTTCGGCGGTCTCCGACGCGCCGCTGGACCTGATCGTGGAGCCCTGACATGCGCGACGGTGCGGAAGTTCTGGCCCTTTCAGCGATGACCACTGTGCTTGCACTCCTGCTGGTGCCGGTGCCCCGGCAGGAGGGCGAAGCAAGCTCGGGGGCAGGCGGCGAAGCGGTCGTAACGGTGGCCGCGTCCTCGGCATCGGTCGAGCAGATGGTCGAACGGTGGGAAGCGCCACCGGAGGCCGCCGTCGAAACCACCGCGCTGGACGCCCCGCCACCCATCGAAGCCCCGGCGACACCCAGCACGCCGCCGCAGCCGACACCGACCGCGCGGCCCCTGCCCATCGCACCCACGGTGCCGACTTCGCCAGTGCCGCCCGAAACCGATACCGCCGCCCCCGCGCCGCGCCATGCCCCTGATCGGTCGTTGCGCCCGCCACGCCGCCCTGCCGCCGAACCCCAAAGGCCGCCGGAGCCCCAACGCCCGCCCGCGCAGGTGTCCAATCAGGCTTCGCAGGCACAGAACCAACAGCGCGCGCAGGGGCAGGGTCATACGGCCAACGCCGGGCAACGTCAGCAATCGCAATCCACCGCAACCGTCAGCGAGGCGACCAAGCGATCCCTGATGTCGCAATGGGGCGGTCAGATCCAAGGTGCGATTGCACGCCGCGCGCCGCGTGGTGCGGGAAGCGGCACGGCGGTCGTGCGGCTTACGGTGGCCGCGAACGGCACGCTCGCCGGGGTCACTCTGGCGCGCTCGTCCGGCAATCCGGCCATCGACCGTCTCGCGCTTCAGGCGGTGCGCTCGGCAGGGCGTTTCCCCGCCGCGCCTGCAGGGCTGGGCGCAGGCCCGTTTTCCTTCTCGGTGCCGATCCAATCACGATAAGGGCGGGCCGACCCATCGGCCGACCCGCCCTTGGCGCGGCGGTTGGACGCCGCGCGATGTTCGCGGTGTCAGGCGAGCGCGGTGAGCCGCTCTTCCGCCTTGGGTTTTTCCACCTTCACCGCGTCCTCCCAAACCGGGCCGTATCCGCGCATTTCCATCGGCGCGCGCAGAATGTCGATACAGGCCTGCGTGTTCTCAGCCGTGGCCTTTTCGGCGACGGTATCCATCACGCCCTCGAACCACCCGATCATCTCACGCTGCATGCGGCGCTCTTCGCCATAGCCGAAGATATCCAAAGGCGTGCCGCGCAGCCCTTTCAACTTCGCCATCACCCCAAGCGCTGGGCGCATCCATTGGCCAAGTTCGACCTTGTTGGGCCGCCCGCGTTCATCCTTGCCAAGCGGGAGGAGCGGCGGGGCCATGTGGTAATGCACCTTGTAGTCGCCCGAGAACGCTTCTTTCAGCTCGTCCTCGAAGCCCATCTGCGTATGCAGTCGCGCGACCTCGTATTCGTCCTTATAGGCCATCACTTTGAACAGCGATTTGGCGGCCTGCGTGGCGAGCGGTGCCTCGGTCCCCTCCGGCAAAGCAGCGCGGAAGGCGGCCATCCGGTCGCGGTAGCGCTGGGCATAGCCCTCGTTCTGGTAGCCGATCAGGAACGTCGCGCGCTCGTCGATGATCTCGTCCAGCGTCGGTTCGCGATCTTCGGGCAGGTCGAGACCGCCGAGGATGCTCTCCGGCGCGTGGGCCATGATCCGACCGATGGCGAAGGCGCGTTTGTTGCCCTCGATCGCCACGCCGTTGAGCTCGATCGCGCCGTCCAGCGCCCAGAGATCGACGGGGATCAGACCCTTCTGCCACGCAAAGCCCATCATGATGGTGTTGGCGAACACCTGATCGCCAAGCAGCTTTTCCGACAGCGTATTGGCATCCAGCGCGGTCAGGTTCTCAGCCCCCACCGCCTTACGGATGGACCCTTCACGCACCTTGACCATCAGGTCGGCATCGCGCCGCAGAACGATGTCGCCCGTGGGCATTTCAGCGGTGTTGAGCGCCACTTTGGTGCCCTTGCGGTAATGCGCCGAGGCTTTGGGCGAGGACGACACGACCACGTCGCAGCCGATCACCGCGTCCGCCGCGCCATGACCGATCCGCACCTGATGCACGTCGGCGGGCGAGGCGCCGAGGCGGATATAGCTCAGGACGGTGCCGAACTTCTGCGCGAAGCCTGTGAAGTCGAGCACGGACGAGCCAAGCCCCGACAGGTGCGCCGCCATCGTGATGACCGCGCCCACGGTGACGACGCCGGTGCCGCCCACGCCGGTCACGAGCAGGTCGAAGGGATCGTCGAGCGCGGGCAGGGTGGGCGCGGGAATGTTCGCGACCATGCCGTTCACGTCCAGCTCCGCCTCGGCCCGCTTGGCGCGTTCGCCGCCTTCGACAGTGACGAAGGAGGGGCAGAACCCGTCGAGGCAGGAAAAGTCCTTGTTGCAGGTCGACAGGTTGATCTTGCGCTTGCGCCCAAACTTGGTTTCGCGCGGCTCCACCGACAGGCAGTTGGATTCCACCGAACAATCGCCGCAGCCTTCGCAGACCAACGGGTTGATGTAGGCGAAGCGTTTCGGGTCCTCCATCGTGCCGCGTTTGCGGCGGCGGCGCTTTTCGGTCGCGCAGGTCTGTTCGTAGATCAGAAGCGACACGCCCTTCACCTCACGCAATTCGCGCTGGAGCGTGTCCATCTGGTCGCGGTCGTGGAAACTGGTCTCGGGCGGGAAGTCGGACTTGGTGAACTTGCCGATGTTGTCGGACACGAGCGCGATGCGCTGAACGCCCTCTGCGCGCGAAGACCATGCGATGTTCTGCACGCTCACCGGCCCGTCGACGGGCTGACCGCCGGTCATCGCCACGGCGTCGTTGTAGAGCACCTTGTAGGTGATGTTGGCACCGGTCGCGACGGCTTGCCGGACCGCGAGCGAGCCGGAGTGATACCATGTGCCTTCGCCGAGGTTCTGGAACTGGTGCTTGCCCCCGTTCCACTTGGACGCGACCGACCACGGCACGCCTTCGCCCCCCATCTGGGCGAAACCGGCGGTGTCGCGGTCCATCCAGCTTGCCATGACGTGACAACCGATCCCCGCGCCTGCGGTCGAGCCTTCGGGCACGACGGTGGACGAGTTGTGCGGGCACCCCGAGCAGAAATAGGGCGTCCGGGTCGCGCCGGGGGTGTTCAGGATCGGCGGCTCTTCGGCGGTCAGTGCACGGGCCTTTTCCGGCAGGTTCTCGCCCGGGAAAAACGCGTCGAGCCGCGCGGCGATGATCGGGGCCAGCTGGCGGGCGGACAGTTCACCTGTCCACGGCACCAGATCGTTCTCGGCGGCGGCGTCATGTTTGCCGACCATCTTCTCGGGCTTCTCGCCGGGCCAGTCGTAGAAGTATTCCTTAAACTGGCTTTCGATGATCCCGCGCTTTTCCTCGATGACGAGAACTTCTTTCTTGCCCTTCACGAAGGACAGCGCATCGCGGCGCGCCAGCGGCCAGACCATGCCGACTTTGTAAATGTCGATGCCGAGCGCGCGGCACTTCGCCTCGTCCAGACCCAGAAGGCGCAGCGCCTCGAGCGTGTCGAGGTGGCCTTTGCCCGTCGTCACGATCCCATAGGGCGCATCTGGCAGGCCGTAGATCGTGCGGTCGATGGGGTTGGCTTCCACGAAGGCCTCGACCGCCCGCAGCTTCGCGCCCATGCGCACCTCGATCTCGGTCGAGGGCGGATCGCTCCGGCGAATGTGGATGCCGCCGGGATAATCCTCGCGCTCCGGGTAGACGAAGGTGCGGTCGTCGTGCAGCTCGACCGAGCGCCCGGATTCCACGGTTTCCGAGATCGCCTTGAACCCGACCCATGTCGAGGAATAGCGGCTGAGTGCGAAGCCGTATTCGCCGAACGTCAGGTATTCCTCCACCGAAGCCGGGTTCAGCACCGGCATGAACCACGCAAGGAACACGGCATCCGACTGGTGCGGCATCGAGGATGAAACGCAGCCGTGATCGTCACCGGCCACAACCAGAACGCCGCCCTTGGGATCGGTGCCATAGGCATTGCCGTGGCGCAGCGCGTCGCCCGACCGATCGACGCCGGGGCCTTTGCCGTACCACATGCCGAACACACCATCGACTTCGCAGTCCGGGTGCAGCGTCGCCTGCTGGCTGCCCAGAACGGCGGTCGCGCCCAGATCCTCGTTCACGGCGGGCATGAAGGTGATCTTGTCCTGATCCAGCCGTTTGCGGGTCTTCCAGAGTTCGAGGTCCAGACCGCCCAGCGGCGAACCGCGATAGCCCGACACGAAGCCCGCGGTGTTCAGCCCGGCGGCATGATCGCGTCGCGCCTGATCCAGCATGACGCGGACGAGCGCCTGGGTGCCGGTCAGAAAAACCCGGCCTTCGGTCAGGTCGTAGCGGTCGGTGAGCTTGTAATCGGGCGTGGTCGCTGGCGCGTGCAACATGGCTTGCGGTCCTCCTGTTCCCCGCGAGTGTAACGCCCGAAACGTGAATTCCTGTTCCAGATTTGGCGGCGCAGCGGTGAAGTCTGGAACAGGAATTCGATTTGCTTTACAGATTCGGAATGGAGAACCAGATTTCAATCAGTGACCGGGACCGCAGGATCGTTTCGTTGCTTCAGGCGGACTCGCGGATTTCGAACGCCGATCTGGCGGAGCGAACGGGCATGTCCACCTCGGCCTGCTGGCGGCGGGTCAAGGCTTTGGAAGAGGCGGGCGTGATCGCGCGGTATGGCGTGGTCGTGGATCAGGAGCGGCTTGGCCTGAGGTTTCAGGCCATCGTCGAGGTGCAACTCATTCGCCACGATCCCAACGAGGTCTCGCAGTTCATCCGGGCGCTCGAGGCGCGGCACGAGGTGCAGGAATGCTGGGCGACGACGGGCGACGCCGATTATCACATGCGCGTGGTGTGTGAGGATATCGCGACCTACAATCGGTTCCTCGAGGAATTCCTGTTTCGTCAAAGCGCTGTGCGGGCGGCCCAGACAAACGTGGTTCTGAAGTCGGTCAAACGCGCGAGCGGCCTGACGATCTGAAATGCGCCGGGGTGGGGTCGGTCATTCTCGTCTGGCCGGCTGAGTCGTCGCGGCATTGGGCAGCGCCACGCGCGTTCTTCACCGAAGCGCCGCTCAAGAAATGAACGACACCACCCAAGAGCGCACAATTATTAAGCTGTTTCCCCGTTCGGACCGCAATTCGGCGGGGAAAATTTGCCCAATCCCGCCCATGCTCAAAAGGTATGCATGCCCAACGCCACGCGGGGACATCGCGTCAGGGGGTGTGTGACGGCCCACCATTTGCAACCGGAGGCCGCCACACGGATGCAACGAAGTTGCGGGGACAGACATGGGGAGCGAATGCCCGTTGGGCAAGTGCGACCTGACGTCCCTGCTTGGGAGAGTCTTATGAAATTCATGAAATCCGTTCTTGCCGGCGGCGCTGCCACGCTCGCTCTGTCGACCGCTGCCATGGCGCAGGATTGCCCGATCAAGGTCGGTGTGCTGCACTCGCTGTCCGGCACCATGGCCATCTCGGAAACCACGCTGAAAGACACGATGCTGATGCTCGTCGAAAAGCAGAACGAGGCCGGCGGGCTGCTGGGCTGCGATCTGGAAGCTGTCGTCGTCGATCCGGCTTCGGACTGGCCGCTCTTTGCCGAAAAGGCGCGTGAGCTGCTGACCGTGCACGAAGTCGACGTGATCTTCGGCAACTGGACCTCGGTGTCGCGTAAATCCGTTCTGCCGGTCATCGAAGAACTCAACGGTCTGCTGTTCTACCCGGTGCAGTACGAAGGCGAAGAATCGTCCAAGAACGTGTTCTACACAGGTGCTGCTCCGAACCAGCAGGCGATCCCGGCGACCGACTATTTCCTCGACGAACTGGGCGTCGAAAAATTCGCGCTGCTCGGCACCGACTATGTCTATCCGCGCACCACGAACAACATTCTGGAAAGCTACCTGAAGGATAAAGGCATCGCCGAAGAGGATATCTTCGTCAACTACACCCCCTTCGGTCACTCCGACTGGTCCAAGATCGTCGCTGACGTCGTCGCGCTGGGCGCGGACGGCAAGAAAGTCGGCGTCATCTCGACCATCAACGGCGATGCCAACATCGGCTTTTACAAGGAACTCGCCGCTGCGGGCATTTCGGCCGACGATATTCCGGTCGTCGCCTTCTCGGTCGGTGAAGAAGAGCTGTCGGGTCTCGACACCTCGAACCTCGTCGGTCACCTCGCCGCGTGGAACTACTTCATGTCCGCAGACACCGAAGCCAACGCCGAGTTCATCGCGGACTGGCACGCCTTCATCGGTGACGAAGCCCGCGTGACGAACGATCCGATGGAAGCCCATTACATCGGCTTCAACATGTGGGTGAACGCGGCCACCGAAGCCGGCACCACAGACGTGGACGCCGTGCGCTCGGCCATGTGGGGGCAGGAATTCCCGAACCTCACCGGTGGCACCGCGGTCATGGGTGTGAACCACCACCTCGCCAAGCCGGTTCTGATCGGTGAAATCCTTGAGGACGGTCAGTTCGACATCATCTCGGAAACCGATCCGGTTCCGGGCGACGCCTGGACCGACTTCCTGCCGGAATCGGCGGTCCTGACGTCGGATTGGAAAGATCTCGAGTGCGGTATGTACAACACCGAGACCGAGACCTGCGTCCAGCTGACCTCGAACTACTAATCCCAAAGACTGGGGCGGCGGGCTGACCCGCCGCCCCGACAACCCATCGAGGTGAGGTCGATGCTGAAGCGACTTGTGGTGGTCGTGCTGGCGCTTGTGTGTCTGGGAACCCAGATCGTCGCGCAGGACACTCCGAACGGCGACACGGAAACCGGAACAGACCTTGGCCCGATGCAGCAGGTGTTGCAGGACAACGCCGAGATCATCGTCGAAAGCTCGCGGCGCACGATCCAGCCCGCCATCGACGCGGTCGCAAATTCGGGGCTGGAGGCAGCGCCCTTCGTTCTTGGCACATGGCAGGACCGCGATATGTGGCAGCGTGTGTCGGACGGTCTGTTCTTCAAGGTCGAAAAATCGGGCAGCGATTACGAACTGACCGACTTTGACACTGGCGAGGTTGTGGCGACGGTCACAAAGGACGACATCGAGCAGATCAAGCCGAACTCCGGTATCCGGGGGCTGATCGCGACTGCACTCGTCACCTTTCAGTTGAACGACCCCGATCCCGCGAAACGGCGCGAGGCGCTGGATTCGCTTGAGCGGAACGCGAATGCCGACCTGCTTGGTCCACTGCGCGACTCGATCGAGACCGAGGATGATCCGACGATCCGCGCCCGCAAGGAGCGGCTCGAAAAACTTATCACGATTACTTACGGCGACGACCCCGAGGCGCGGATCGCGGCAATCGAGGCGATGTCGGGCGATCTTGGCGTCGATGTGCGCGCCGCGCTGAACCCGCTGGTCGCGACCCGGACCCGCGCCTTTGATGGCGAGGTGCCGGAGAGCGTGAACGTGGCCAAGATCCTGCGTCCCGGCACAGATGATCTGAGCCGCGAAGACGCCTATGCCCTGACGGACGGCGAGCCGCTTTTGACGGATGACGCGCTGCGCGGCGTGCTTCAGGCCAACATCGTCGACGGTCAGGTGGGCGGTGTCCCGGTCGCGGAACTGTCCGACCCGGCGCGCCGTATCGCTGCCTTCGAGGCGCTGGAAGCCGCCGGAACCGTGCCCGCCGCCGCGACCGAGGCCGACGTGGACGCCGCCATTGCCACCAAGGTTTTCGCGTCCGTCTATGCCGAACCCAACCCCGACATCACCGCCGCCGCGAACCGTGCGCTGGGCCGGATCGAAACCAAGGTCGGCATGAACCAGGTGCTGGATCTTGGGCTGGATGCGCTGTCGCTCGCGTCGATCTACTTTCTGGCCGCCATCGGGCTGGCCATCACGTTCGGCGTCATGGGGGTCATCAACATGGCCCATGGCGAGTTCATCATGATGGGCGCCTACACCGGCTACGTGGTGCAGCAGATCATCCCGAACCACACGACCTCGATCATCGTCGCCATCCCGCTGGCCTTCGCCGTGACGTTTGCCGCGGGCGTGGCGATGGAGCGGCTGGTCATCCGCTGGCTGTACAACCGCCCGCTCGAGACGCTGCTGGCCACATTCGGCATCTCCATCGCGCTGCAACAGCTGGCCAAGAACATCTTCGGTACGCAGGCGCGCCCCCTCACCTCGCCCGACTGGCTGGGCGGGGCATGGGTGCTGAACGACGTGGTGTCGATCTCGACCGTCAGGATCGCGATCTTCGTGCTGGCGCTCATCTTCCTCGCCGTTTTCCTGTTCATCATGAAGCGCACGCGGCTGGGCCTTGAAACCCGCGCGGTGACGCAGAACCCCGGTATGGCGGGCGCGATGGGGATCAATCCGGGCCGGGTGAACATGCTGACCTTCGGGCTGGGCTCCGGCATCGCGGGCATCGCGGGTGTTGCCATCGGGCTTTACGCACAAGTCACGTCCGAGATCGGGCAGGCCTATATCGTGCAGTCGTTCATGACAGTCGTGGTCGGCGGCGTCGGCAACATCTGGGGCACGCTTCTGGGCGCTGGCCTGATCGGATCGCTGCACAAGGGGATCGAATGGTTCAACCCGTCCAACACGCTGGCGGCGCAGACCTACATGATCATCTTCATCATCATCTTCATCCAGTTCCGGCCCCGAGGGATCATCGCCCTCAAGGGCCGTGCGGCGGGGGATTGAGCCATGCGCAACACCTTCATCAGTCGCAACCCGTCGATCCTGATCTTCCTCGCCGTGCTTGCGGCGTTCACCATCGGGGTCACCTTGATGTCGGAAGCTTTCGGGGCTGGCGTCATCTCGACCTCGTTCGTCAAAACGCTGGGCAAGACGCTGTGCCTCGCCCTCGTTGCGGTCGCGATGGACCTGATCTGGGGCTATGCGGGCATCCTGTCGCTGGGCCACTTCGCCTTCTTCGGGCTGGGCGGCTACATGATCGGCATGTGGCTGATGTACGAGCGCACGAAAGAGATCGTGGCGGGGTCCATGGCGGGCAACCCGATCCCGCCGACCGAGCAGGAAATCGTGGACGGCATCGGCACGCAGATTTTCGGCGTCGTCGGCTCGTCCGAGTTTCCGATCATCTGGATGTTCGCGGATAGCCTGTTCCTGCAATTGGTGCTTGTCGTTCTGGTGCCCGGCCTGTTGGCGCTCGTCTTCGGCTGGCTGGCTTTCCGTTCGCGCGTCACCGGCGTCTACCTGTCGATCTTGACGCAGGCGATGACGCTGGCGCTGTCGCTTTACCTTTTCCAGAACGATAGCGGGTTGCGCGGCAACAACGGCCTTTCGGGGCTTCAGAACGTGCCGGGCGTCACCGCAAGTCAGGACTTCGTGTCGATCTGGTTCTTCTGGGCCTCGGCGCTCGCCCTTGCGGTCGGCTACATCTTCGCGGCTTGGATCGTGTCGGGCAAATTCGGCAGCGTCATTCGCGGCATTCGTGACAACGAGGCGCGGGTGCGGTTCCTTGGTTACTCGGTCGAGGGCTACAAGCTGTTCCTCTTCACCGTCACCGCCATGATCGCAGGCATCGCGGGTGCGCTCTATTACCCGCAGGCGGGCATCATCAACCCGGCGGAAATCGCGCCCATCGCGTCGATCTATCTGGCCGTCTGGGTCGCGATCGGCGGGCGGGGGCGGCTTTACGGCGCGGTGCTGGGCGCCGTCTTCGTCAGCCTCGTCTCGACGTTCTTCACGGGCGGTCAGGCCCCCGACATCAACCTTGGCTTCTACACGATCCAATGGGTCGACTGGTGGACCATCCTTCTGGGCCTGTCCTTCGTCTTCGTCACGCTGTTCGCGCCCAAGGGCATCGGCGGGCTGTTCGACTTGCTCGCACACCGCCGCCACCCCGACCGTCACGGTGCCGACCTTGGCCCGGACAAGGGATCGCTTCAGGAACGGGAGGCGACGGAATGAGCAGTCAGCTTCTGGAAGTGAACGGGATTTCTGTCACCTTCGACGGGTTCCGCGCGATCAACAACCTGTCGTTCAACATCGGTTCAGCCGAGTTGCGGGCGATCATCGGGCCGAACGGCGCAGGCAAGACGACTTTCATGGACATCGTGACCGGCAAGACCAAGCCCGACGAGGGCAAGGTGCTTTGGGGCGAGATGTCGAAGAACCTGATCGGCATGAACGAGGCTAAGATCGCGCAGGAAGGCATCGGGCGGAAGTTCCAAAAACCAACCGTGTTCGAGGATCAGTCGGTCGAGGACAACCTGCTGATGGCGCTGAAAAACAACCGCAAATCTTTTGCGGTGCTGTTCTGGAAGCCCACGGATGCCGACATGAACCGGGTGTCGGACCTGGCCGCCGAGATCGGGCTGTCGAACGAGTTGAAGCGCAAGTCGGGCGAACTTAGCCACGGGCAGAAGCAATGGCTCGAGATCGGGATGCTGCTGGCGCAGGAGCCGCGGCTGTTGCTGGTCGATGAACCGGCGGCGGGCATGACGCCTGAGGAGCGCGAGCATACGACCGATATTCTGGTCGAGGCCGCCAAGACCCGCGCGGTCGTTGTGGTCGAGCATGACATGGAATTCGTGCGGCGGCTCAATTGCAAGGTTACGGTGCTGCACGAAGGCTCGGTTTTGGCCGAGGGGTCATTGGATCATGTGACCGCGAACCAGCAGGTCATCGACGTTTATCTGGGGCGCTGAACATGCTGACGATCCGCGATTTCACACTGCACTACGGCCATTCCCAGATCCTGAACGGGATCGACATGGAGGCGGCGACCGGCCAGATCACCTGTGTCATGGGGACGAACGGGGTGGGGAAGACCTCGCTCATCCGGGCGATCTGCGGGCGGCACAACCGGTCCGGCGGGACGATGGAACTGGACGGCGAGGCGCTGGGCGTGCTCCCCGCGCATGTGCTGGCGCAGAAAGGCATCGCGTTGGTGCCGCAGGGGCGCGAGATCTTCCCGCTCCTCACCGTGCGCGAAAACATGGAGACCGCCTTCGCCTGCCTGCCCAAGGGCGAGCACGAGGTGCCGGAGGCGATGTTCGAGCTGTTCCCGGTGCTCAAGGAAATGCAGAACCGGCGCGGCGGCGACCTGTCGGGCGGGCAGCAGCAACAACTGGCCATCGCCCGCGCGCTTATCACCAAGCCCAAGCTCCTGCTTCTGGACGAGCCGACCGAGGGGATTCAGCCGAACATCATCCAGCAGATCGGGCGTGTCATCAAACTCCTGCGCGACGAGGGCAACATGGCCATCGTGCTGGTCGAGCAGTTCTTCGATTTCGCGCACGACCTTGGCGACCGCTTCGT
This sequence comes from Maritimibacter alexandrii, assembly GCF_005871115.1. Taxonomy (NCBI): domain Bacteria; kingdom Pseudomonadati; phylum Pseudomonadota; class Alphaproteobacteria; order Rhodobacterales; family Roseobacteraceae; genus Maritimibacter; species Maritimibacter alexandrii. Next base: position 769,545 of record NZ_SWKQ01000009.1, on the reverse strand, counting down.
CGTGCTGCGGCGGGGCGCGGTCACGCTGGCGGGGCCGAAGGGCGAAGTCACGCGCGAGCAGCTTCTCAAGGGTGTTTCGGTCTGACGACCTTTCGCTGGGCCTGATCCGTGGCTAACCTTCGCAAAAGCCGAAAGGACGCCCGATGGTTCAGACAATTCCCGCCGGTATCGCCAAGGTGCTCGACCGTCTTCATACCGAGGCCGCCGAAGATGCCGGGCGCTGGCAGGCACGCGTCGGCACGACCGACCCAGCCACGCTCAAGGCGGGGGGCGGCGATCTGGTGCGGCTTGGGGAATTCTACCTTGCCGTCACGCCCGACGAAGGGCGGCTTCTGCATATTCTCGCCCGCACGAAGGGGGCGACGAACGTCGTGGAGTTCGGGGCGTCCTATGGGTTGAGTTCGCTATACCTCGCCGCCGCGATTGAGGGGCGGGGCGGGCGGCTCACGACGACCGAGGTGCACCCCGATAAATGCGCGGCCCTGCGCCGGACGTTCGACGAGGCGGGAGTGACCGATACCGTCACCCTTCTCGAAGGGGATGCGCGCGAAACGCTGGCCGATGTCGAAGGACCGATCGACATGCTGGTTCTTGACGGCTGGAAAAGCATGTATCTTCGCGTGCACGACCTTCTGCGCCCGCGCCTTGCCCCCGGTTGCCTGATCGTCGCGGACAACATCGACCACGAGGCCGCCGCCGATTACCTCGCCTTCGTACGTGGCCCGGACAGCGGCATGATGACCACGGTGATCGGCGATCTTGCTTTGAGTTACGTGGGTCAATGAGCGTCGAGGCGGTTCTGTCTTATTGCTTCCCGGATGGTCTGGATGCGGACCTCGACCGGCATCTGGACTACTGGGGCTGGATGATGCGTGGGGGTGCGGATGCGGGCATCGTGGAGCGTTTTGCCCATCTCGTCCCGGATGCGGCCGAGGGGGCGCTCGATGATTGGGCCGCGACATCGCGGGGGCGGCTGGCCCTGATCCTCGTGCTGGACCAGTTTCCGCGCTCTCTCTACCGCGACGACCCGCGCGCCTACGCGACCGACCCGTTGGCGCTGGCGCTTGCCGAGGACGGGATCGCCAACGGGGATTTCGCCGCGCTGGAACATCCGTGGGAGCGGACACTGTTCGCGCTTCCGCTCGTCCATGCCGAAGGGCCGGATCACACGGGACGGGCGGCTTTGAACGAACGTCTCGCGCTTGAAACGCTCGACATGGCGCCAGAGTTGCTGAAGCCCGCCTACGCGTTCTGTCTGGCGCAATCGCGGCGTCACCGGGCAGTGATCGACAGGTTCGGACGCCACCCGCATCGGAACGCCGTCCTCGGGCGTGAGAGCACCCCGGACGAGGCGGCCTATATCGCGGACGGGACGTTCCCGCACCAGCACGCCATCGACGTGTGATCCGAATCGCGGTCGCGACAGGCGCGGACCCGTCCCCCTGAGCCCCCCTAGGGTGACGACCTCCTGCCAGTTCTGCGTGTGAGCTTGGCCGCCGAAACCCGGTTGCCGGGTGCGATGAAAATTTGTGCGCCTGCCGCGGCCCGGCAAGTTTCGCAGACATTTCCGAAGGGTAGTCGGGGGTGCGTTCCGCTTCCGCATATACCCCGAAACTTGACGCTGGACGCGTGCGAGTCTGGTGGTCCAGAGTGGCCTACGGCTGGGAGCAGCCATCAAACAAAATCACACGGCAGACGCGGCGAGGCGTGATTGAAGAGGCGAAAGTTATCGCTTTTTCAATGAGTTATTCCTGTACCTGCCAAGGACCGGTGACGGCCGGGGGCCGCCTTTCGGGCGCATGGAACGCCGTTGCCAAAGCACTGGGGGACCCACTCACATGACGCTCATCCTCGGCTGGCCCGACGCCACCGAAAACACCCGCCGGATCGGCTTTCGCCCGGCTGCCAAATCGCAACGCAACACCGATGCGCCGGTGCGTGCGAACAACGGCGAAAGCCATTGGCTTTGCGCCGCCCCGACGGGCGCGGGAAAGACCCGTGGCTTCGTCATTCCCCAACTGCTCGACTACCCCGGTTCCGCCGTGGTCGTAGACGTGAAGGGCGAGATTGCGCATGTCACGGCACGCTACCGCCGCCAGATCGGCGAGGTGCTTGTCATCGACCCTTTCAAGACCGTCACGCAAGGCGGTGGCACCTTCAATCCGCTCGCCCATCTGGACACCGATGACCCGGATTACGCCGACGACATTTTCACCCTTTCGGATCTGTTCAACAACCAGACGATCGACAAGGACCGGTTCTGGGACGACAGCGCGCAGAACGTGATCGCCGGGCTGATGGCGGCTGTCGTCCATCTCGCCAAGAAAAGCGGCAAGGACGCGGCGTATTTTCACGAGATTCATGAGAAGTTCCACACCGAGAACCGGATGTACGAGCTTGCCAAAATGCTCGACCTGAACGGCGACCTGCCGCCGCTGGCCAGCGCCTTCATCGGGCAATTCCTTTCCACGAACGAAACCACGCGCGCCAGCATCGCGGCGGTCGTGGCGCAGCAGTTGCGGATGCTGGCGAGCCCCGGCGTGCAGCACAGTTTCGCGGGCGATACCGGCGCGGTGGACCGCTTGATCGAAGGGCGGCCCGTTACGGTCTATATCGTTCTGCGGCCCGACCGCCTGTCCTCACATTCCGGCTTCGTGCGGATCATCCTGACCGCGATCATGCAGCGGCTTATGCGCCGGATCACGCGCCCGCACCATCCGACCCTGTTCCTTGTCGACGAGGCTGCACAACTCGGCAAGCTGGCCAGTCTGGAGACGGCCGTGACGCTGGGGCGTGGCTATGGAATCCGCGTCGCCATGCTGGTGCAGAGCCTGTCGCAACTCGAACGGGCCTATGGTGAGGGCCACAAGGTGTTTCTCGAGAACATGGCGCTGATGACGATGGGACCGCCGAACAACATGGCCGCCTCGCGCGCATTGGCCGAATTCGGTTTCGGAGACGTCACAGCCGAGGCGGTTCATGCGCTGACGCGCGGGCAGGTGATGGTCAAGGACGCCGGTGTGCCGACACGCCAGCTGAGAAAGCTCGATTACCTCGGCGACAAGTTGTTCGCGGGCCGGTTCGATCCGAATCCGGCCTATGGTCCGCCCTGCGACAATTCGGGCGAACAGCTACGGCTGTTCGGGTGATACGATGGGGCCGTGGCAACACGGGGGACGTCATGGCGAAAGACAAGGTGATCGTTCAAAGCTCGCTCGGGATACTGTGGTTCGCGGGGTGGCTGTTCACCCTCGGCTTTCTGCATCTCGGCTTCTTCAAGGGCATCCTCGCCCTATTGCTCTGGCCCTACTACATCGGGATCGAGATGGCGCCGGGCGGCGCGGATTAGAACATCCCGTTCGGGTTCGCGCTCTCGCCGGGCAGGACCTGAAGCACATCCCAGTGCTCGACGATCTTTCCCTGTTCGTCGAGCCGGAAGATGTCGATCCCGGCGTATTCGAGGCCTTCGGGCCAGATCCGGTGGCAATGCAGGATCACCCGGTCGCCCTCGGCCCAGGCGCCTTTGAACAGGACTTCCTTGCCCGGATAGTCGCGCGCCATGCGTTCGAAATAGGCGATGAAACCGTCCTTGCCGGTCGCGACGTGGGGATTGTGCTGGATGTAGTCCGCGCCGACGTATCGCTCGATCGCCTCGCGGGGGCGGCAATCGTTGAACATCATGGCGTAGAACTCCATGACGTTGCGCTTGTTCGTGGCGAGGTCGGGCATAGCGGCTCCTCCGGGTCTGCCCGACCCTAGCACGTTTCCGGGGTCAGCCCAGAAGGTGCCTTGCCATGGTGTTATCCAAGAAGCCGTCTTGCGATGACCTGTGCCTGAATTTCGGCGGCACCCTCGAAGATATTCAGGATGCGCGCGTCGCAGAGGATGCGGCTGATCTGGTATTCCAGCGCAAAACCGTTGCCGCCGTGAATCTGAAGCGCGTTGTCGGCGCAGGCCCACGCCACGCGGGCACCCAGCAGCTTGGCCATCCCGGCCTCGAGGTCGCAGCGCCGGTCGTTGTCCTTTTCCCATGCCGAGAAATAGGTGAGCTGACGCGCAACCATGATCTCGACCGCCATCATGGCGAGCTTGCCGGCCACACGGGGGAAGTTGATGAGCGACTTGCCGAACTGTTTGCGGTCGATGGCATACTGCATGCCCACTTCCAGCGCCGATTGCGCCACGCCGATGGCGCGGGCGGCGGTCTGGATGCGGGCGGATTCGAACGTCTGCATCAGCTGCTTGAAGCCCTGACCTTCCTCGCCACCCAGAAGGTTGGCGGCGGGCACCTTGAACCCGTCGAAGCCCAGTTCGTATTCCTTCATGCCGCGGTAGCCCAGCACCTCGATCTCGCCGCCGGTCATTCCGTCGGTCGGGAAGGGGTTTTCGTCCGTGCCCGGCTCTTTCTCGGCCAGGAACATCGACAGACCCTTGTAGTTGTCGGTCGACGGGTCGGTGCGGGCCAGAAGCGTCATGACGCTCGCCCGTGCGGCATGTGTGATCCACGTTTTGTTGCCGGTCACGGTGTAGGTGTCGCCGTCCTTGACCGCCCGCGTGCGCAGGCTGCCGAGGTCCGATCCGGTGTTGGGCTCGGTGAACACGGCGGTCGGCAACACCTCGCCCGAGGCGATCTTGGGAAGCCATGTCGATTTCTGCTCGTCCGTTCCGCCCGCGAGGATGAGTTCCGCCGCGATCTCGGACCGGGTGCCCAATGAGCCGACTCCGATGTAGCCGCGCGAAAGTTCCTCGGACACGACGACCATCGAGGCCTTGGACAGGCCGAGGCCGCCGAGGTTTTCCGGGATGGTCAGGCCGAAGACGCCCATTTCGGCCAGTTCCTCGATCACCTCCATCGGGATCAGATCGTCCTTCAGGTGCCACTCATGCGCGTGCGGCACGACTTTTTCGTCTGCGTAGCGGCGGAACTGCTCCCGGATCATCTCAAGCTCTTCGTCCAGCCCCGATGCACCGAAGGTCGCGTGGCCGGCGTTGTCCTGCATCAGTTCGACAAGCCGCATCCGGGCGGCCTGCGTGTTGCCCCCAGCCACCAGCGTCATGACGGCGGGCTGCATCATCGCGCCGATGTCCTGCGGGGCGAGGCCCATGTCGATGAGCTTGGCGGTTTCGTTCTGGCTCATCGGGATGCCGCCCTGAATCTGCCAGAGGTATTCTCCGAAAGCGATCTGAAGCAGAAGTCGCTCCATTTCGCCGAGCCGTCCCTCGCCATCCAGTTTGACGGCCCAAGCGCGGGTCTGGCGCAGCGCCTCGACATAGGTGGCGAGCCACGCGAGTGCATGGGCGGCGAACTGGTGTTCCTCAAGCAGAGCCGCCGACACCTTGCCGTCTTGCGAAACCGTCTCGCGCACCTTGGTGGTCGCGGCCTCCAGAACGCCCTCGACCGGGGCGAGCGCCTCGCCGGTCAGGGTCAGAAGATCGTCCAGCAGCGGCTTTGTCATGGCGGCGTCCTTGGGCATGTCAGTCTCCGGTGAATCTATCTCGTCGGTGATATTTAGTTTGCAGGTGCAGCGCAACATTAATTCGCAAACGCTTGTCCAATGGTATGAAAATGTCGCGGATGAATTGGGCTGCATGTGGCCGGCAACCAGCGTAGGAGGAGGCATGGACCTGTTCGGTGTGTTCTCAGACATGGCCGCGACGACCCTGATCGCGGCGACGCTCATCATCCTGTTCGCAGGCTTCGTGAAAGGCGCGGTCGGCTTCGCCATGCCGATGATTATGATTTCCGGGCTGGGGTCCATCCTGCCGCCCGAAACGGCGCTGGCCGCGCTGATCGTGCCCACGCTCGTCACGAATATCCGGCAGGCCTCACGCGGCGGATGGGCCGCAGCTTGGCAATCGGTGAAGGATTATCGCGTGTTCCTGATCGCGATGCTGATCCTGCTGGTCCTGTCGGCGCAGCTTGTCGGCGTGATTTCCTCCAAGGCCCTGTTCCTCGTGATCGGCGTGCCGCTGGTCGCGTTCGCGGTCCTGCAACTCGCGGGCTTCGCGCTCCGCCTCGATCCCGAAAACCGGACGCGTGACGAGGCTTTGATGGGGGGATTTGCGGGCTTTCTTGGCGGTATGTCCGGCATCTGGGGGCCGCCCACGGTGATGTATCTGACGGCCACCGATGCACCCAAATCGGCCGCGATGCGGGTGCAGGGGGTGATATACGGCATCGGGTCGATCGCCCTGCTGCTCGCACATCTTCGGTCTGGCGTGCTGAACCCCTCGACCCTCCCGCTGTCGATTGCATCGGTCGGGCCTGCACTGATCGGCATGTGGATCGGCTTCAAGCTGCATGACCGGATGCCGCAGGCGACCTTCCGGCGGGCAATGTTGTTCGTGCTGGCCGTCGCCGGACTGAACCTGATCCGCCGTGGGCTGTTCGGTTGATCTAGTCTGCGGATACTTCGAGTTCCTTGAGGAAATCGAAATCCCCGGAGCGGTCAGACGAAGCCCAGCAGCCAAGGCCCTTCAGGTCCGCGACTTTCGTGTATCCAAGCCCGCCGAGAAATGCGTCGCATTCAGCGAGGTTATCTTCGATCATCACGAGCGGCCTTTGCGTGCGGATTGTCTGTTCCGCCCCTTTCAGGGCAGACAGCTCATGCCGTTCGACGTCAAGCTGGATGATCGACAGGTCCGAAAGATCCAAGCTGTCGATCGAAAGCCCGGTCATCAGTTGCCCGCTTTCGGCAACGCGAGAGCCCCCGCCGAAGTGTTCGCCATCGGGGGCGGAGGTGTTGATGCGAACCGAAGTCACCTCTTCCGTCAGAGCGGCGTTGAACAGGACGACGTTTTGCAGGTCGTTCGCGTCCTTGCACAGGTTCGCGAGCACGAAGTTTTCCAATGCGGGTTCAAAAGCATATACGCGCTGCGCCCTGGCAGAAAACGAGGGAAGCATGTCGCCGAAAAACGTGCCCGCATGTACCATGGCACCGGGAAAGCGCGACATCACCTCACGAACCGCGCGGTGCGTGTCCGGTTCGTAGTAGGTGTCTGCAAGGATCGCTCGTGCCGCGCTGCGATATGCGGCATAGCGAGGCACCAAATACGTGTTGCCTTCGAAATCGTGGCGGATGAATTCGATCCGGTACTCGCCGTCGTTACCTTTAGTCGGGGACGCGCCGGTCGAGCCCTTCGGCGCGCGAACGATCATGTAGCCTGAACTGCGAATGAGTTTCTTCAGGATTGCTTTCACGTCACTTCGTCCAATCTTCTTGAATGTACCTCAGAGACAATGACGTGGTTTGGATGTCAAACGATACGCCAAAATGACTTACAGGATTCGGCCTGCCGAAAAGTGAGTATCCGAAGCGCGAGTGATGGCTGGTTCGCCTATCCGTTCAGCTCATCAAAGCCGGACCTCGGCACATATCGGCGCTGATGAAGCTGTCTTCCGGCGGGACGATGGTGAATTCCTGCGACAGCACCATTTCGCCGTCGATTTCGACCCCGATGGTCCAGGTGCCGATGGCGACCTCGTACGGGAAATCGAAGGTGAAAAGCGAGGCGTTCGCGCTGTCGTCGTAGACGGTCGTCGCGTATCGCTCCACCGTCACCGGCGGGGAGCCGAACGGCGGGTGCTCGGTGACGATATAGGCGGTGCGCGCGCCCATCCCCTCTTGCAACTGGAACCTCACGCCGAAGCCGATGCCCAGTTCGCCGGGGATGATCGTGGTGTGAAAGTTGGCGGTCAGCTCGCCGTCGATCAGGTCGATGTAGCCGCGTTCCGTTCCCGGCGCCTCTTCGCGGCCCGAGGCTTCGCGGGGGCAGAAGATGCCGGCCTCCACGAAAATCATCGGGTCTTTCACGACGCGGGCGTTCTCGGCCCAAGCGCCATGGGCCAGAAGCGCGAACGCCCCGCCGGTAAGGGCGAGGCGTCCGACAGGTCTGGTTGCACCGATCAGCATCAGCCGATGGCGGCGGCTTTGACGTCGTCGTCGATGTATTCGAGGTACTGTTCGAAGTTCTCGGCGAACATCTTGACCAGTTTCTCGGCCTGCGCGTCGTAGGAGTTCTTGTCGTCCCACGTGCGGCGCGGGTCGAGCAGAACCTCGGCGACGCCGTCGACGTATTTCGGCACCTCGAACCCGAAGTTCGGGTCTTTGCGGTACTCGGCGTCCGACAGCGAGCCATCCAGCGCCGCGGCGAGCAGCGTGCGGGTCGCCTTGATCGGCATGCGCGAACCAACGCCATAGGCGCCGCCGGTCCAGCCGGTGTTGACGAGCCAGCAGGTCGCGCCGTGCTTCGCGATCTTGTCCTGAAGCAGCTTGCCGTATTCCTCGGGACGACGCGGCATGAACGGCGCGCCGAAGCAGGTCGAGAAGGTCGGGATCGGCTCGGTCACGCCCACTTCGGTGCCCGGCGTCTTCGAGGTGAAGCCCGACAGGAAGTGATACATCGCCTGCGCCGGGGTCAGCCGCGCGATCGGCGGCAGCACACCGTAAGCGTCGCAGGTGAGCATGATGATGTTCTTGGGATGCCCGCCCAGCGACGAATTCGACGCGTTCGAGATGTAGTGCAGCGGGTAGGCGCAGCGCATGTTGTCGGTGATCGAGTTGTCCTCGAAGTCGAGCTCCTTGGTGTCCTCGTCGTAGACCATGTTCTCGATCACGGTGCCGAACATCGAGCAGGTCGCGTAGATCTCCGGCTCGGCCTCGGCGGACAGGTTGATCGTCTTGGCATAGCAGCCGCCTTCGAAGTTGAAGGTGCCGCGATCCGACCAGCCGTGTTCGTCGTCGCCGATCAGAACGCGGGTCTCGTCGGCGGACAGGGTCGTCTTGCCGGTGCCCGAGAGGCCGAAGAAGATCGCGGTGTCGACCGGGTTGCCCGGTGCGTGGTTCGCCGAACAATGCATCGCCATGATGCCCTTGCCGGGCAGGATGTAGTTCAGGAGCGTGAAGACCGACTTCTTGTTCTCGCCCGCATATTCGGTGCCGCCGATCAGGATGATCTTCTTGGCGAAGTTCAGCGCGATGACGGTTTCCGACCGGCAGCCGTGCTTGTCGGCATCCGCCTTGAACGACGGGCAGTTGATGATCGTGAATTCGGGCACGAAATCATCCAGCTCGTCGCGTTCCGGGCGGCGCAGCATGTGGCGAATGAACAGGTTGTGCCAGGCAAGCTCGGTCACGAGGCGCACGTCCAGACGGTTCGCGGGGTCCGCGCCACCGAACAGGTCCTGCACGAAATAGTCGCGGCCCTTCATATGCTCGATCATGTCGGCGTAGAGCACGTCGAACTTGGCCGGGTCCATCGGCTTGTTGTTCTCCCACCAGATCGAATCCTCGACGTCCGGGGTGCGGACCACGAACTTGTCCTTGGGTGAACGCCCTGTGTGCTTGCCGGTCTCGACCAACATCGTGCCGCCTTTGCCGAGGTGGCCTTCGCCACGCTTCAGCGCTTCTTCGATCAGCGAGGGTTCGATGAGGTTGTAATAGACGTTGCCAAGCCCCGTGATGCCTTGCTCCTCCAAACGGTACGAAGGGTTCACCCGTCCAATGGTCATCTCGTGTGCTCCTGTTACCGGCCCACCGCCGGCCTTTATGATAGTGCTAGGGGGCCCATACGCCTAACGGGAAAAAGAGCCTCCACCACGGTGCCGGTGCAGCAGCGTGTGGAGCGGCTATAACATGCAGTTTTCGTGTAGGAACAGGGCGCTTTGTCGCGTTAGCGCAAGCAATGCGGCTGTTTGCGCAACCACCAGTGGAACCGTCTCCGGACCCGCCACAAATCAGCCAAAATTAACCCCTATTGGTGCTGAATAGACGCATTCCGGTGGCCGATTCGCACTTGGGAGTTGATTCTGCACGAGAAAGTGGATTCTATGAGTGCAAAAAATTGGCAGAAACGAGCAGAACAAGGACATCTCAAATGTCGAAGATTGCCCTGGTGGACGACGACAGGAATATCCTGACGTCGGTTTCCATTACACTTGAGGCCGAAGGCTTCGAGGTTGAAACGTATAATGACGGTCAGCAGGCGCTCGACGCCTTCAACAAGGCGCTTCCGGACATGGCCGTGTTCGACATCAAGATGCCGCGCATGGATGGCATGGACCTGCTTCAGCGGGTGCGCCAGAAAACGAACATGCCGGTGATCTTCCTCACCTCCAAGGACGACGAGATCGACGAAGTGCTCGGTCTGCGCATGGGGGCCGACGATTACGTGAAGAAGCCGTTCTCGCAGCGTCTTCTCGTCGAACGCATCCGCGCGCTCCTGCGCCGTCAGGAGGCGATCGAGGGCGTGGTCATGCCCGACACCGAAGAAAACAAGGTCATGCAGCGCGGCAACCTGTCGATGGACCCGCTGCGCCATGCCGTGACGTGGAAGGGCAAGGACGTGTCTCTGACCGTCACCGAGTTCCTTTTGCTTCAGGCACTTGCACAGCGTCCGGGCTTCGTGAAAAGCCGCGATCAGCTGATGGACGTGGCCTATGACGATCAGGTTTACGTGGACGACCGCACCATCGACAGCCACATCAAGCGGCTGCGCAAGAAGATGCGGACTGTGGATGACGAGTTCTCTGCAATTGAGACGTTGTACGGCATTGGGTATCGTTACAACGAAGAATGATGGCTAGGCGGGGGGCAACCGCCCGAGCGGAGTGAACTTGGTGCGTGACACCGACACCGTATCTGACGGCGCTGACGTGGTGCTGGGCGAAGACTGGGTCGATCCCCAGTCTTCGGTCGACGTCGAATTGCGCGACTCCCGCCGCCGGCGGAAGGCGATTTCCGTCAATCGTTCACCGCTCGCCCGCAAGATCATCACGTTCAACCTGCTCGGCCTCGTCGTTCTCGTGGCCGGGGTTCTGTACCTCAACCCGGTGCGCGACAGCCTCGTCGCGCAGCGGGAACGGGCCTTGGTCAGCACGGCCGAGCTTCTGGCCGAGGTGTTCGTCGTTCAGCAGTCCGTGGGCATCGCGCCGAGCGATCCGGGCACATCCCCCGATGCGACCGATGCGCCCGACACCCAGCCCGAAGCCGATGGCGGCCTCACGCCCGAGCTTGTGCGGGACATTCTGGCCGAAACCAATATCTACGACAGCGGCGACATCGTCGTCTTCGATGCCGCGGGTGAGGTGCTGGGCACGAACGAAGGCATTCCACGGACCGACCGCCCGGCGGTCGTCGGGCTGGAAAGCGACGAACGATCCACCATCATCACCGATTTCCTCTCGAAGGTGTGGGAGGCCGTTGCGGGCCTGATCGCCGCGCAATCGACCGAGCCACCGATGCCGGTGGACAGCGTGGCGCTCGCGAAGGAATTGCTGCCGGACGTCTACAACGGCAACACGCGGATCAAGGGCGGGCAGGACGCGAGCGGGGCGACCCGATTCACGGTCGTCACGCCGATTACCGTCGACGGCGCGGTCCGTGGTGCGGTTGCGCTGACATCCGTGGGCGGGGAACTGGACGCACTGGTGCGGGCGGAACGCGAGCAGGTGCTCCAGATGTTCGTGATCGCCATCCTCGTCTCGATCGGCCTCTCGCTGGTCCTTGCTTCGACCATCGCGAACCCGCTGGCCGATCTGGCCGCCGCTGCCGAGATCGGGCGCGACAAGAATGCTCAGGCCGCCGTGAACGCAGGCCGGGTGCGTATCCCCGACCTGTCGGGGCGACCGGACGAAATCGGCCGCCTTTCCAAAGCGTTGCGCGGCATGGTCTCGGCACTTTACGACCGGATCGACGCGAACGAGCAGTTCGCAGCCGACGTGGCGCACGAGATCAAGAACCCGCTCGCCTCGCTCCGCTCCGCGGTCGGCACCCTGCGGCTCGCCCGCAAGGACGAACAGCGTGAACGCCTGCTGGACGTGATCGATCACGACGTGCGCCGGCTCGACCGGCTGGTGTCCGACATTTCCAACGCCTCGCGGCTCGACTCGGAGCTTGTGAAGGAAGAGGAAGAGCCGTTCGACCTCATCAAGATGATCCGCAACCTGACCGAATACCTCGGCAACGAGGCGGAGGGGAAAGGCGTCGACTTCATTTCCGATCTGCCGTCGGAAAGCATCGTGATCCACGGCCTCGAAGCGCGGCTCGCACAGGTTTTCGTCAACCTCATCACCAACGCGCTGTCGTTCTGTGAAGAGGGCGACGCGATCCGCGTCTGGGCGCGCCACCGCGACAACCGCGTTCTGGTGGTGGTCGAGGATACCGGACCGGGCATCCCGGAAGAGGCCCTGACCAAGATCTTCAACCGCTTCTATTCCGAACGCCCCGAGGGCCAGTTCGGCAACAACTCCGGTCTCGGTCTGGCGATCTCCAAGCAGATCGTCGAGGCGCATGGCGGCGTGATCTGGGCCGAGAACATCCGCCCGACCGATGCCGACATCACCTCGGAACCGCTGGGCGCACGCTTCGTCGTCGGTCTGCCGGTTTGACCCCGGCGCCTCCGCGCCAATCCAAAGACATCCTTCACGCCACCTCGGTCGCGGTCGACGGCAAGGCCGTCCTCATCACCGGCCCGTCCGGCAGCGGCAAGTCTGGGCTGGCGCTCGACCTGATCGCCTATGGCGCGGTGTTGATCTCGGACGACCTGACCCGCGTGAGCTCGGGCGAAGGCGGCTGGCCCGTCGCGCAGGGCACAGGCCGGATGACCGGCGTCATCGAAGCGCGCGGCATCGGTCTTGTCACGGTCCCGCACGCAGTCAGTGCGCCGATTTCCCTGATCGTCGATCTGTCGCACACCGAGACCGCGCGTCTGCCGGCGCCGCGTCGGACCGAGCTTCTGGGTTCACGGATCGTCACGGTGTCGCGGGTTGACACCCCGCACTTCGCCGCATCCATCATGGCACTGATGAAAGGTGGGATGGTTCAATGAGCGATCAGGGTCCAGGCGAGGTTTCGCCCCGTGTCGTGCTCGTCACCGGGCCATCCGGTGCCGGTCGGACGACGGCACTCAGGGTGTTCGAAGACCTCGGATACGAGATCATCGACAACCTGCCCATCAGCATGATCCCGCGCCTGTTCACCGGCGCGGCCCCCGAGCATCCCATCGCGCTCGGCATCGACGTTCGGAACCGCGATTTTTCGACCCATGCCATTCTCGACCTGATCGACGCGGGCGAAGCGGGCTGGTCGGACCGAATTCAGGTTCTTTACCTGGATTGCCGCCCCGATGTTCTGGTGAACCGCTATTCGGAAACCCGACGGCGCCATCCCGTTTCACCGAACGAGACCCCTGAGGCCGGGATCGCCAAGGAAATCGATCTGCTGCAACCGATCCGCATCCGGGCCGACGTGCTGATCGACACGTCCGAGATGTCTCCGCACGACCTGAAATCCGAACTGCTTGCGGTGTTCGAGGCGGGCGAGGACGCGAACCTATCGGTGTCGGTGCAGAGCTTTTCCTACAAACGCGGGGTTCCGCGCGGTCTGGACCTCGTGTTCGACGTCCGTTTTCTGCGCAATCCGCATTGGGACCCGACCCTTCGGGGTCTCACCGGCCAATCCGAGGGTGTCGTCGACTATGTGACCGCCGACGAACGGTTCGCGCCGTTCTTCGACAAGACCCGCGACCTGATCGAATTCCTGCTTCCGGCCTACCGGGACGAGGGGAAATCTCACCTCGCGATCGGCTTCGGATGCACCGGCGGGCGTCACCGTTCGGTTACCCTTGCGGAAAGAATGGCCAAGGCCCTTGCAGACAAGGGCTGGCAAGTGTCAATTAGGCACCGGGAGCTCGAGCGTCAGGGGGGCGGTGGCGCATAGGGCAAGGGATCAGAACTCGAGGTTCATCGCGTGATCGGAATCGTGATCGTTGCGCATGGCGGCCTTGCCGGTGAATACCTGTCTGCGGTCGAACACGTCGTCGGTAAACTTGAGGCCGTGCGGGCGATAAGAATCGCCGCGGATTGCGACCGTGGTCGCAAGCGGGCCGAGATCATGGCCGCCGCCGATGCGGTCGACCACGGCGATGGCGTGATCGTTGTCGTGGATATGTTCGGTGGATCGCCGTCGAACCTGTCGTTGCCGGCCTGTGCGGGGCGCAACCGCAAGATCCTGTACGGCGCGAACCTTCCCATGCTTGTCAAACTGGCGAAAACCCGCCACGGAACGGTGGAGGAGGCGACACGGGCAGCATTGGCCGCCGGTCGCAAGTACATTGACGCCATCGACGGCGTGCAAGCGGAGGACACGCATCCATGAGCACGTCGCTCGCACGCAAGATGAAGATCGTGAACGAAAAGGGCCTGCATGCCCGCGCATCCGCGAAATTCGTCGATGTCGTCGAAAACCACGATGCGCGCGCCCGCGTCTCCAAGGACGGGATGGAGGCCGAGGGCGACTCGATCATGGGTCTGCTCATGCTCGCTGCGTCGCGGGGGAGCGAGATCGAGGTCGAGACCTCGGGGCCACAGGCCGAGGCGCTTATGGAGGCGCTCGATGCGCTCGTGGCTGACAAATTCGGCGAAGGCATGTAGAAACACGTCTTGCGCGAGTCGAGAACAAAGGGGGCATCCCGTTTGGATCAATCTGTAAACACCGTTGCGCGGGCCCGGGCGGCCCGCCGTGCCGCATCCGATCGGAGTGATGCGGCCAAGCAGGGTGAGCAGTATTCGCCTGAAAAGCCTGCCCTTGGGCACACCTATACCAAGCGCGACCTCAGCTACGCCGACACCTTCGACAACAAGGTGCAGGCCCGTCTCATCCGCTGGATGGAGATGCTGACCGGCAAGCTGATGATCTTCCACATGATCAACAAGTTCGAGAAGCTTGGCGCGCCGACCGGTATCGACTTCTGGTCCGGCGCGATGAAGGCGATGGGGATCGACGTCAACACGCCGAAAGAGCAATATCTGAACATCCCGAAAGAGGGCCCCGTGGTGGTCGTGGCCAACCATACGCATGGCCTTGTCGACGGTATGGTGCTGGGCGACATGATCTCGCGCGTGCGGCCGGACTTTCAGATCCTGACGCGCTCGGTCCTGACTGGGCTGGACGAAGTCGCGTCGTCCTTCCTGATCCCGGTTCCGTTTCCGCACGATCCGGACGCACAGGAAAAGGGCAAGGAAATGCGGGCGCAGGCGCTGGAACGGCTGAAGTCCGGCGGTGTCATCGCGGTGTTTCCGTCAGGTGTCGTCGCGGCGTCGGAAACGTGGTGGGGCCCGCCTGTCGAGGCGGAGTGGAACCTTTTCACGGCGCAGTTGATCCGCAAGACGGGCGCGACGGTCGTTCCGATCAAGTTCCATGGGCGCAACACCCGCGCCTACAACATCGCGAACAAGGTGTCCGCGACGATGCGGCAAGGCCTCTTGATCCATGAGATCGTCCGGGCCTGCAATCAGCCCCATGCGCCGACGATCGGCAAGGCGATCACGCCGGACGAGGTCGACGAGAAATGGACCAGCCCGCGCGAGTTCATCAAGTGGCTGCGCGAGCATACGCTGTCTTTAAAATCCTGAGGTTCGGGGCGCGCGCGGCCTGAACGCCGCTTCGGTCAGCGCGTCGGGACTGGCACGTCGCCGCGATAGTCGTAGAACCCGCGCCCGGTCTTACGCCCGAGCCAACCGGCCTCGACGTATTTCGTCAGGAGCGGGCAGGGGCGGTATTTGGTGTCCGCCAGCCCGTCATGCAGCACGTTCATGATCGCCAGACAGGTGTCGAGACCGATAAAGTCGGCCAGTTCCAGCGGCCCCATCGGGTGATTTGCGCCAAGCTTCATCGACTGGTCGATCGACTTCACCGAACCGACGCCTTCGTAAAGCGTATAGACCGCTTCGTTTATCATCGGCATCAGGATGCGGTTCACGATGAAGGCCGGGAAATCCTCGGCGCTCGCGGCGGTCTTGCCAAGGTTCTCGACCACCTCCTGGCAGGCTTCGAAAGTCGCCTGATCGGTGGCGATCCCACGGATGAGTTCGACGAGTTGCATCACCGGCACCGGGTTCATGAAGTGGAATCCCATGAACTTTTCCGGCCGGTCGGTGCGCGAGGCGAGGCGCGTGATCGAGATCGACGAGGTGTTCGACGTCAGGATCGTCTCGGGTCCGAGATGCGGCAGCAGATCCTCGAAGATCGCCTGTTTGACCGTTTCACGCTCGGTCGCCGCCTCGATAATCAGGTCGGAAGGGCCAAGGTCGGTCAGCGTCAGCGTCGTCTTGATGCGGGCCATCGCGGCGTCCGCGTCCGACTGCGAAATCTTGTCGCGCGACACCTGACGCTCGAGGTTCTTTCGCACGGTGTCGAGCGCGGCGTCGAGCGCATCCTGGCTGATGTCCGTAAGCAGAACGTCGTACCCGGCCAGCGCCATCACATGCGCGATGCCATTGCCCATCTGCCCTGCGCCGACCACGCCCACCGTCTTGATTGCCATTTGCGACCCTTCCACTTGTCTGACGGACCATAGGCGCGGGCGGGTTCAGGGGGCAAGACCCAGCCGTTAACCGTGCCGCCAGAAAAGACCCCTCCCGGCGCGGCTGTCCTTAAGTGTTTGGCAACGAGTCCCTGACAGATTGTCTGTCGGGTGAAAAAAATGGAGTGGGTGGAATGGCCTATGAAAACCTGGGCGAGAGTGCCCTTGACTATGTCCCGTGCCGGTACGGGAAATCCAAACTGTTGTTCCGGGGACCGAAGCGCAAGTTGACGGCGCCTTACGTCGCGATGATCGGGGGGACCGAGACATATGGAAAATTCGTCGAGACGCCCTTTCCGGCGCTGACGGAAAGCGTGCTCGACATGCCGGTGGTCAACCTTGGCTGCGTCAATGCAGGGATCGACGTGTTTTCACAGGACCGGACGGTCGTGGACATCTGTTCCAAGGCCGAGGTGACGGTCGTGCAGGTTACCGGTGCACAGAACATGTCGAACCGCTTCTACGCGGTGCATCCCCGGCGCAACGACAGGTTCCTGCGGGCCTCGAACCTGCTGAAAACGATCTACCGCGAGGTCGATTTCACCGAGTTCAACTTCACGCGCCATCTGCTCACGGCACTTCGCGCGACTTCAGCGGAAAAGTTCGCCATGGTCGAGCAGGAATTGCGCGAGGCGTGGGTCGCGCGGATGAAGACGTTGGTGTCGCGGATCGACAGCCGGGTGGTGCTTCTATGGCTTTCGAGCCATGCGCCGGACCGGGCCGAGACCGACACTGCGGACGGCGCTGACCCGCTCTTTGTCGACAGCGACATGCTGGATGCGGTGGCCCCGTTCGTCGAGGAGATCGTCGAGGTCGTGGTGACACCGGAAGAAATCGTCGACGGGTTCGCGGGCCTTGCCTTCAACGAGTTCGAGGAACCCGTGGCGCGCGGCATGTTGGGCACCGTCGCGCATGCAAGGGCGGCCGCCGCGCTGGATGCGTCGCTCCGGCGATTGCTCTGATCCAATCAAAAAAAAAGGCCCGCCGATCCGGCGGGCCTTTTCGTTGTGCATGTCGCCTGCGCGCCCTGTGCGGAGGACGTACGAACGCCTTTCCGGCTCAGAGCTTTTCGATCAGCTCCGGGACGGCGGTGAAGAGGTCGGCGACGAGGCCGTAGTCGGCGACCTGGAAGATCGGGGCCTCCTCGTCTTTGTTGATCGCGACGATGACTTTGGAGTCCTTCATGCCCGCGAGGTGCTGGATGGCGCCCGAGATGCCGACGGCGACGTAGAGTTCCGGTGCGACGACCTTGCCGGTCTGGCCCACCTGCCAGTCGTTCGGGGCGAAGCCCGAGTCGACCGCGGCGCGGGAGGCGCCGACGGCGGCGCCCAGTTTGTCGGCCAGCTTTTCGATCAGCGCGAAGTCCTCTTCCGAGCCGACACCACGCCCGCCCGACACGACGATGCCCGCCGAGGTCAGTTCCGGGCGGTCGCTTTCGGCAACCTTGTCCTCGACCCATTCGGATTTGCCCGAGGCATCCGGCGCGCCGATGGTCTCGACACTCGCCGAACCGCCGTCACCGGCCGCGTCGAAGGTCGAGGTCCGGAAGGTGATAACCTTCTTTTCATCTTTCGACTTTACGGTCTGGATCGCGTTCCCGGCATAGACCGGGCGTTCGAACGTATCGGCATCCACAACCGCGGAGGCATCCGAGATCACCATCACATCCAGAAGCGCGGCCACGCGCGGCATGATGTTCTTCGCGTCCGTCGTCGCGGGTGCGCAGATGTGCGAGTAATCCCCGGCGAGCGAGACGATGAGGTCCGCGGTCGCCTCGGCAAGGCGGTGGCCGAGGCTGTCGCCTTCCGCGACCAACACCTTGGCCACGCCGTCGATCTTGGACGCGGCCTCACCGGCGGCCGCAGCCGAGGCGCCCGCGCAGAGCACGGTCACATCGCCAAGCGCCTTGGCGGCGGTGACGGCTTTCGCGGTGGCGTCCAGCGCGAGTTCGCCGGAGTTGACTTCGGCAAGAAGCAGAACGGCCATCACACGACCCCCTTCTCTTTGAGTTTCGACACGAGCTCATCGACGCTCTCGACCTTGATGCCCGCCGACCGCACCGGCGGCTCGGCGGTCTTGACCACCTCGAGGCGGGGCGCGACGTCGACGCCGTAATCGGCGGCGGTCTTTTCGTCCAAGGGCTTCTTCTTGGCCTTCATGATGTTGGGCAGCGACGCATAGCGCGGCTCGTTGAGGCGCAGGTCGGCGGTGACGATGGCGGGCAGGCCCACCTTGATCGTCTGAAGACCGCCATCGACTTCGCGCGTCACGGTGGCCGCGTCGCCGTCGATGTCGAGCTCCGAGGCGAAGGTCGCCTGACCCCAGCCGAGCAGGGCGGCCAGCATCTGGCCGGTCGCGTTCATGTCGTTGTCGATCGCCTGCTTGCCGGCGATGACCAGCTTGGGCTGCTCTTCGTCCACGATCGCCTTCAGGATCTTGGCGACTGCCAGCGGCTCGATATCGGTGTGAACGTCGTCGGCCGCCACCACGAGGATCGCGCGGTCAGCCCCCATCGCCAGCGCCGTGCGCAGCGTTTCCTGCGCCTGTTTCACGCCGATCGAAACCGCGACCACTTCCTCGGCCTTGCCCGCTTCCTTCAGCCGGATCGCCTCTTCCACCGCAATCTCGTCGAAGGGGTTCATCGACATCTTAACATTCGCAAGATCGACACCGGAGCCGTCGGACTTAACCTTCGCCTTCACGTTGTAGTCGATCACGCGCTTCACAGGCACAAGCACCTTCATGAGCGTTCTCTCCCGTTGCGCCCCACCGGGGCAGTTGTCTGGGGCATGGTGTAGCGAGAATGTCGGGGGCGTCACAATGCCAAAGCGACCAAAAGTTGCGCTGCGACGCCGCGTTTCGGGGAATTGTGATACGGTGGCGTGACGTCAAATCGGCATGGGAGCGCAAACATGGAGAAGGTCACGGGAATCGGAGGCGTGTTCTTTCGGTCGAACGATCCGACCGCGCTGGCGAACTGGTATCGCGACATGCTTGGCGTGAACCTCGTGCCGCAGGATGCCGATGGAATGCCGTGGATGCAGGAAGCGGGGCCGACCGTGTTCGCACCTTTCGCCGCCGACACCGATTACTTCGGCCGCGACAGCCAGCAATTCATGCTGAATTTCCGCGTGGCCGATCTGGATGCGATGCTCGCCCAGTTGCGTGGTGCGGGGATCGAGGTCAGCCACGAACAGGCGATGGACGGCATCGGTCGTTTCGCGCGCGTGCACGATCCGGAAGGCAATCCCATCGAGTTGTGGGAACCCGCCGGCTAGGGGTTTAGGTTCGGCAACAGCCGCGCTACCGTCCGCGTCAGGAGGTGCCCATGGTCACATTGCCGAATGCCGCCATCGTCGAATCGCGTGCCAAACTGATTATCGGTCTGGTCGGTGACTATTCGTTGGATACCCGGGGCGAGATCCCCAAACTCTACGAACAGTTCTTCGCCATTCGGGACGGGATCAAGCATCGCGTCTCGGACGTGCTGTACGGGATTTCGATGGGCGCAAAGCCGGATGGTTCGTTCCGCTATGGCGTGGGGATCGAGGTCGAAGAGGCCGAAGACCTGCCCGAAGGCGCGTGTGAAATGCACCTCGTTGATGGCGAATACGTCGTCTTCTCGCAGCGCACGCCGATTGCCGAACTGCCCGCGCGCTTCGACGCCGTCTTTGCCGAGTGGTTGCCGCAGTCGGATTTCGTGCAGCGTGAGGGTGCGGTGTTCGAATGCTATCCGGACGACGACAGCCCGGAAGACGGCAAGATGCTTTACGAGATCTGGGTGCCGGTCGCGCCGAAGTAGTCAGCCCTGCTGTTTCAGCAGGCGCTGTTTCTGGCGATTCCAGTCCTTCTTGGCGGTATCCGCGCGCTTGTCGTGGACCTTCTTACCTTTCGCGATGCCGATCTTCATTTTCGCGATGCCGCGATGGTTGAAGTAAAGCACCAATGGCACGATCGTCATGCCCTTGCGTTGGGTGTCGTTCCACAGGCGCGCCAATTCCTTTTTTGAACACAGAAGCTTGCGCCGCCGACGCTCTTCGTGGCCAAAGGTCTTGGCCTGCTCGTAGGGCGCGATATAGCCGTTGACCAGCCACAGCTCTCCGTCCTCCACCGCCGCATAGCTTTCGGCGATGTTGGCGGAGTTCACCCGCAGGCTTTTCACCTCGGACCCTTCCAGCACGATGCCGACTTCGAGATCGTCCTCGATCGCATAGTCGAAACGCGCCCGCCGGTTCTCGGCGATCACCTTGTAGTTCTTGTTTTCATCGGTCTTGGCCATCGACCCCATGTAGGCGGGCGCGCCTCGCCTGTCCAGAGTGGCGCCGGGATGGTATGATCGGGGCTATTGGAACAGACATTTCGGGGGGAGCCATGTTCAGGAGGTTATTTCTTGCGGCCAGTGCCGCGTTGCTCGCGGCGCCGCTTTGGGCCGAGGAAAATCCGGCGCCCGCCACGGCGGACGGTTTCGACTTCGACAGGGTCAGCCCCATTCAGGTGCGCTATTCCGGTTCGCTCGCGGATGGGACGTTCACGATCACGGTTCTGCCGGGGTGGGTCGCCGTGAACGGCGGGACGGATGGGGCGATCTACGGCGATTTCGCAGGCGGAGACATCTGGATCGCCGACGACAAGAACGGACGGTTGATTTCGCAATCGGGCGCGGCGGCGATGCGTGATGCGACCAGTGGCGACGAGATCAGATCGACGCAGGCGTTGGACGAAGCCTTCGCAAAGATGGAAGCCATCCTTCAGGAGCGGCTGGAGGGCGTGCCCGAGGATCAGAGGCCCGCGATGGAACAGGCGATGCGCGACGCGATGGGCCTGCCCCCGATGATCGAAACGGTGGGCGGGGAAGCCATGTCGCTCAACATCTACGAGCTATCGGATTTTCAGGACGATCAGGGCCGCGACGTCTATCGGGCCGAGGCCCGGTCGGGCGGTGAACTGGCCCGTAGCTTCGAGCTGGTCGGGCTGGGCGATGTGCCGGAGGCCGGGAATATCGTGAAAGCCGTGGCGCTGCTGGTCGCGATGCACAGGCAGATCATGGGGGATGACCTGCCGGGCGAAAGCCTGATCCTCGACCTTCTGGCCGTTGGGGCCACCTATTTCATCATCTCGGCCACGGACCATCGGTCCGGCGAAAGCTGGAAGCTGGAGGGGATCAGGCCCTATGCGCTGGGCGCGGCCCCGGGTGGCGCCGATGCGTTGCACAAGGCTATGGCCAGCGACGGGTGATCGCCGGCCGCTGCGCGTGAAATCAGTTCAGAAGGCCCGCGTGGCGCATGGCGCTGTCCATGGCCGCCTTGGTTTCGTCCGACAGGGCCATGAGCGGCAGGCGCACGTCCTCTTCGATAAGGCCAAGCTTGGACATGCCGTATTTCGCGCCCGACACACCCGGCTCCATGAAGATCGCGCGATGCAGCGGCATCAGCCGGTCCGCGATTTCCAGCGCGGTGCCGTAGTCGCCCGCCAGCGTGGCGTTCTGCATTTCGGCGCAGAGTTTCGGGGCGACGTTCGCGGTCACCGAGATGCACCCGACACCGCCCATGGCGTTGAAGCCGTGCGCCGTCGCATCTTCGCCGGAAAGCTGGATGAAATCCTTGCCGCAGAGGTCACGCTGCCAGGCCACGCGGGCCAGATCGCCCGTCGCGTCCTTCACGCCCACGATCATCTCGTGCTTGGCCAGTTCGGCCATGGTCGCCGGGGTCATGTCGACCGCCGAGCGCCCGGGGATGTTGTAGATGATGATCGGCAGGCCGACCTCGGCAATGGCGAGGAAATGCGCGATCAGCCCGGTCTGGGTGGGCTTGTTGTAATAGGGCGTCACGACGAGCGCGGCATCCGCCCCCGCCTTTTTCGCATGCTCGGTGAAATGCAGCGCCTCGACCGTGTTGTTCGACCCGGTGCCCGCGATCACCTTGATCCGGCCATCGACGGCTTTGACCACCTCGTCGACCACCATCAGGTGCTCTTCGTGCAGAAGCGTGGGGCTCTCGCCGGTCGTGCCGACGGGGACGAGCCCGTGCGAGCCTTGCTCGATATGCCAGTCCACGAGCCGTTTGAGCGCATCGACATCCACCTTGCCGTCCTTGAACGGCGTCACAAGGGCCGGAATCGAACCTTTCAGCATGTCACGCTCCTGTTGCTATCTTCGTCCGTGGAAGGGCACGCGAGTCGCGCCCCGGTAAAACGCGGCGGAAACTAGCCGCAGTTGAACCAAATGCCAAGAATGTGTGTTGCGAGAACGATTTGGCGGGCTAGGTATGCGGACATGACGAGACGAGCCATGAATTTCGCCCGCCTTTTCCGCCGTTTGTTCCTTGTTCTCGTGGTGCTGTCCGCGCCTGCCCATGCGCAGGATGCCGCTGACGTCGCCGCGTTGAAGGAAGGACTTTCCCTCATGCGTGAGGGCAAATGGGACGACGCGCTGGAGGCCGCAGGACCGCCGGGCGCCTTGCCCCGCGACATCATCGAATGGAACCGCCTGCGGGCGGGCAAGGGCACTTTCGCCGAAAGCGTCGAGTTTCTGAGCCGGCATCCCGACTGGCCGGGCGAGGATCTGCTGCGCGAACGGACCGAAAGCTCGATTCCGCGCGATGCGGTCGTCCAGGATGTGCTGACCTTCTTTCAGGACGTGAAGCCGCAGTCCGGCACCGGGGCGATCCGCTATGCGCGGGGCCTTTGGGAATCGGGCTACAAGGAAGAGGCTCAGGCCGAAGCGCGGCGCGCGTGGACGACCATGTCGCTCTCCCAGTCGCAGGAAGAGCAGTTCATGCACGACTGGCCCAAGACGCTCGCGGATTATCACTGGGAGCGGATGGATCATCTGCTCTGGCTCGGCCTGACGGACGAGGCCGAGCGGCACATGGCGCGCGTCTCGACCGATCAACAGATTCTCGCCCGTGCCCGGATCGCGCTGCGCAACACCGACCCCGGCGTGGATGCGATGATCGAAAAGGTGCCCGAGGCGCTTCAGGATGACCCCGGCCTCGCCTATGAGCGGATGCTCTGGCGGCTCCGCAAGGGCCGGATCGACGATGCGATCGAAATGGTCCTCGAACGGTCCACCTCGGCCGAGGCGCTGGGCCGCCCGGTGATGTGGGGTGACGAGCGCCGCCGTTTCGCCCGCGAGAAGATGCGCGGGGGCGAAGCGCAAATGGCCTATGACCTCGCCGCGAACCACTACATCGACGAAGCGGTCTGGGACCGCGAGGATAACGAATGGATCGCCGGTTTCGTGTCGCTCAGGATGCTGGACAACGCCGAAACGGCGCTGAAGCATTTCCAGTCGTTCCGCGACTCCGTCGACACGCCGATCAGCCTTGGCCGTGCCGGGTATTGGGAGGGCCGGGCATTCGAGGCGCTCGGGCGCGAGGACGAGGCGCAGGCCGCCTATGCCTTCGGCGCGCAGCATCAGACCGCCTTCTACGGTCTTCTGGCCGCCGAAAAGGCAGGCCTGCCGATGGACCCGAAACTCGCCGGGACCGAGGAGTTTCCCGATTACACCGAAGCCAGCTTCTGGGGCACCCCGATCATGGAGGCCGCGCGGCTGGTCGCGGCGCTGGACGAATACTACCTGACGCAGCGCTTCGTCGTGCATCTGTCCGAGCGGCTCGATCGCACCGAAACCGGTCAGTTGGCCGATTGGGCCGAGGATGTCGGGCTGCCATACGTCATGCTCAAGATCGCCAAGCATTCGGTGAACTTCGAAAAGGTGCTCGAACGCGCCTATTTCCCGACACCGGAAATTGGGAGCGGCAATCCCAACGTGCCGCGCGCGCTGGAGATGGCGATTTCCCGGCGCGAGAGCGAGTTCAACCATACGGTCCGCTCCCATGCCGGGGCGCTGGGGCTCATGCAGCTCATGCCCGGCACGGCGCGCGACATGGCGAACCGTCTGGGCATCGACTATGCGCCGGCCAAGCTGACCACGGACATGGAATACAACGCGCGGCTGGGCTCGGAATACCTCGCCTGGTTGATGGAGCGGTTCGGGGACAATCCTGTGCTGATCTCGGTCGCCTATAACGCCGGTCTCGGGCGCGCCTACAACTGGTCCGAGGAACGCGGCGACCCACGCGACCCGGACGTGGACGTGATCGACTGGATCGAGATGATCCCCTTCGACGAAACCCAGAACTACGTGATGCGGGTGACCGAAACGCTCCCGATCTACGAGGCGCGGCTCAAGGGCGAGGTCGGCGACCTGAACTTCACCGCAATGCTGAAGCGCCGCTGACCTTGCGGCCCTTCTGCCGTTCGCGCCATGCCGTGAACAGCCCGGCGCCGACCACGATGGTGGCGCCGAGCGCCACGTTCCATTCGATGGATTCGCCGAAGAACAGGATCGCGATGATCGAAACGAAGACGAGCTGGAAATAGGCGAAGGGCTGAACCGCGCTCGCCTCGGCCACCTCGTAACAGCGGATCAAAAGGTAGTGCCCGAGAGCGCCTGTGATGCAGAGCATCGCCATCCAGATCCAGTCGGGGCGCTCCATCGGTTCCCAGTGGAACGCGCCGACGGCGGTGATGGCCACGACCCCCGCGATCCCGGTCCAGAAGAACGAGGTCTGGGCGCTGTCCTTGCGCGCGGCATAACGCGTGGCGAGCCCATAGATCGCGAAGAGGAGCGCGGCGGCGACCGCGATCAGCGCCTCGGGCGCGAACACGGCGAACCCCGGTTGCAGGATGATGAGGATGCCGACGAACCCCACGCCGATGGCGAGCCACCGGCGCGGCCCGACGGTTTCACCCAGCACCGGACCGGACAGCGCCGCGATCATCAGCGGGTAGGAGGCGAAGATCGCGTGCGTGGGGATCAGGCCCAGCACCACGAAAGCATAGATCGTGACCAACACCTCGACGATTAGGATCACGCCCCGGAACGATTGCAGGAACGGCTGGCTGGTCGCGACCGCGCGGCGAAGCCCCCCGGCGCTGCGGGCCGCCATGACGGTGACGAACAGCGCGAAGAACCAGTAGCGGATCATCACGATCAGATAGACGTTGTACTTGTCGGCGAGCAGCCGCGAGACCCCGTCCTGCACCGCGAAGGTGAAGACCGCGCCGAGCATCAGGATGATGCCGGCCTTCGTGTTCTGAACCGCCATCAGACGCCCTTTCGTGCCACGGTCATGTGGCGTTTGTGGCCGTAGCCGGGTCGACGCTCGACGGCGAACCCCGCATCCGCCAGCCCCCGGCGCACGAAACCCGCCGCCGTATAGGTTGCCGCCGTGCCGCCCGGAGCCGTGTGGCGCCAAACCTCGGCCATCAGGTCCGGCGACCACAGTTCCGGATTCTTGGCGGGCGAAAATCCGTCCAGAAACCACGCATCCGCTTCGCCGGGCCATTTGGCCAACGTCTCGCGCGCGTCGCCTTCGATCACCTCGACCGTCACCGGGCCGACCGTGAAGAACCGGACCCCTTGATCCCAGACGGCAAGGAACGGGTCCGCGACCGAACGCGCCTCGGGAAACGCCTCGAGTGCATGGGCAATATCTTCGCCGCTCATGGGAAAGGCCTCGAACGAGGTGAAGCGGATCGGGATATTCGTTTCACGCAACGCCAGAACCATCGCCAGCATGTTCAGCCCGGTTCCAAAGCCAAGTTCGGCCACATGGAACCCCGGCACGCAGCGGTCGGGCAGCCCGTTCCCGTCAAGGAACACATGCCGGGTTTCGGCCAGCCCGTTCGCGATGGAAAAATAGGGGTCGTCGAACCGGGTCGAGACCGGGATCGCCCCGTCGCGCCATTCCAACGTCGCTCTCTGGCTCATTTCCAGCCGATCCCCTATCAGTTCGCCAGACGATCCATGACGGAGGGCCTCTGGCTTGGCAATGGTAGACGTGACCGTGCGTGGGGCGGGCGCTTTCGGCCTGTCCGTCGCCTATGCCTGCGCGGCCCGTGGTGCCCGTGTCCGCGTGGTCGACCCCAACGGCGTCGGCGGCGGGGCCTCTGGCGGGATCGTCGGGGCGCTGGCCCCGCATGTGCCGGAAAACTGGAATCCGAAAAAGGCGTTCCAGTTCGCCGCTCTGGACATGGGCGAGGCGTTCTGGCGCGCCGTCGAAGAGGTGGGCGGCGTGCCGTCTTCCTACGCGCGCACCGGACGGCTCCAACCGATTGCCGACGATCAAGCGCTTGCCCTGGCGGAAGCGCGGGCCGAGACGGCGCGCGCGCTGTGGGAGGGGCGCTATGTGTGGGAGGTGGTCGAGGCGACCGGTGCTTGGACACCGCTTTCACCCACGGGCAGGCTGATCCACGATACGCTGACCGCGCGGATGTTCCCCCGTCACGCCTGCGCCGCGCTCGCGGCCGCAGTTCAGGCGCTGGGCGGTTCCATCGTGTCGGACGCGTCGGAAGAGGGTGCGGTGGTCTGGGCTACGGGAGCGGCGGGGCTTGAGGCCCTGAGCGCCGAACGGGGGCGCATGGTGGGGGCGGCGGTCAAGGGGCAGGCGGCGCTCCTCGATGTCGACGCCCGCGACCTGCCGCAGCTTTTCGCGGACACCGTGCATATCGTGCCCCATGCGAACGGCACGACCGCGATCGGCTCCACCTCCGAACGTGACTTCGGCGCAGCGGATACCACCGATGACCAGCTGGACGCGGTGATCGCCCGCGCCCGCGCTGCCGTGCCCGCGCTTGCCGATGCGCCGGTTCTCGAACGCTGGGCCGGGCTGCGGCCTCGCGCCCGCACCCGCGCGCCGATGCTGGGCGCATGGCCCGGCAAGCCGGGACATTTCATCGCCAATGGTGGCTTCAAGATCGGGTTCGGCATCGCGCCGATGGTGGGGCAGGTCATGGCCGATCTGATCCTCGACGGTCGCGACACGATCCCAGCCGAGTTCAGACCCGAAGCCAGCTTCTGATTCTCTCTGATCCGAAATCTCAGACGCGCCGCGCCGGGCATCCTAAGATATGGTCGTTCACCAATCCGCAGGCCTGCATCCAGGCGTAGACGATGGTCGGACCGCAGAAACGGAACCCGGCTTTCTTGAGGTCTTTCGAGATCTGCGTCGATAGCGGTGTCGAGGCAGGCACTTCGCCGAGGGACGCGAAGTCGTTCACCAAGGGCGCGCCGTCGACATAGCCCCACATCCGATCCGCAAAGACCTGCGCCCCGCCCATGTCGAGATAGGCTTGCGCATTGCCGATGGTCGCTTCGATCTTGCCGCGATGGCGAATGATGCCTTCGTTGGTTAACAGCTGCGCCACCTCGGGCTCTCCCCAAGACGCGATGACCTCGGGTTCGAACCCCTCGAAAGCCGCCCGGAAGTTCTCGCGCTTGCGCAGGATCGTGATCCAGCTCAGCCCCGCCTGAAACCCGTCGAGGATGAGCTTTTCCCACAAGGCGCGCCCGTCGTATTCCGGCACGCCCCATTCCGTGTCGTGGTAGGCCACGTAAAGCGGGTCGTCCCCGCACCAGCCACAGCGTTCACCCATCGCGATTTACCTCGAATCCGAAATTTTACTGCTTCTTAGCAGGTCTGGCGCAATGGTGGCGATGCATTGGCGTTTGAGGTTGGTATGCGCTTTGAAATCCCCGACGAACCGGATGTCGTCCTGTCCAGTCCGCTGACCATCGCGATCCAGCAACGGGACCGCGATACCATGGCCATGGTGCGTCGCGCCGTGCAGACGAAACAGGTCATGCTCGCCTTTCAGCCCGTGATGCGTGCGCAGGCCGCCGATACGGTGGCGTTTTACGAGGGGTTGATCCGGGTTCTCGACCACACGGGCCGGATCATCCCGGCCAAGGACTTCATCGACGTGGTGGAAGAGCAGGAACTGGGGCGCATCATCGATGCCCTCGCGCTCGAACTCGGTCTGGCCGCGTTGGAGGAGGAGCCTTCGCTCAGGTTGTCGATCAACATGTCGGCCCGGTCCATCGGCTATCCGCGATGGAAGACGGTGCTCAAGCAGGGGTTGGAGCGTGATCCCACGCTGGGCGAGCGTCTGATCCTCGAAATCACCGAACGCACCGCCATCGTCATGCCCGATCTGGTGCAAGTCTTCATGTCCGAGATGCAGGCCGAGGGTATCTCGTTCGCGCTGGACGATTTCGGTGCGGGCTATACCGCGTTCCGCTACCTGCGCGACCTCTATTTCGATATTCTCAAGATCGACGGCGAGTTCATTCGCGGCATTGCCGACAACCCGGACAATCAGGTGATCGCGCAGGCCATGCTGTCGCTCGCGCGGCATTTCGACATGATGACGGTCGCGGAATGCGTCGAGACACTCGAGGACGCGCAGTTCATGGCCGACAACGGCTGCGACTTCCTGCAAGGCTACTTCTTCGGGGCGCCGACCATACGCCCGTGGTGGAAGGGCGAGGGGCTGGAACAGCGCCAACGCGCGTGACGCAGCGTCACTGTCAACCTTGATTCATTCTGCCGTGCAGCATAATGGTACGACCGACGCGGATGCGGGGGAGAATCGTGCGATTGCACGGTCTGCATCGGCGAACCCCATGCACCGGCCCCTGCCGGATCTGACCTGGAGAGGACATACCATGACGAATGTCGTAATCGCTTCGGCTGCACGCACACCCGTGGGCAGCTTCAATGGCTCGTTTGCGAACACCCCTGCCCACGACCTCGGATCGGTCGTTCTGGAGGCGCTGGTCGCGCGTGCCGGGATCGACAAGTCCGAAGTAAGCGAAACGATTCTCGGTCAGGTTCTGACCGGCGGCCAGGGTCAGAACCCGGCCCGTCAGGCGCATATCAACGCTGGTCTGCCGAAAGAAAGCGCGGCTTGGAGCATCAACCAAGTCTGCGGTTCGGGCCTTCGCGCCGTCGCGCTGGCCGCCCAGCACGTTCAGCTCGGCGATGCCGATATCGTCGCTGCGGGCGGGCAGGAAAACATGAGCCTCAGCCCCCACGTCGCGCATCTGCGTGCCGGTCACAAGATGGGCGACATGAAGTTCATCGACTCGATGATCAAGGACGGGCTGTGGGATGCCTTCAACGGCTACCACATGGGTCAGACCGCCGAAAACGTCGCCGAACAGTGGCAGATCACCCGCGACATGCAGGACGAATTCGCCGTGGCGTCGCAGAACAAGGCCGAGGCGGCCCAGAAGGCCGGCAAGTTCGCGGACGAGATCGTGCCGTTCGTTGTGAAGACCCGCAAGGGCGACATCACCGTCGATCAGGACGAATACATCCGTCACGGCGCGACGATGGACGCGATGCAGAAACTGCGCCCGGCCTTCACCAAGGACGGCTCGGTGACCGCCGCCAACGCCTCGGGCATCAACGACGGTGCGGCTGGCGTGCTGGTCATGTCGGCGGACGATGCCGAGAAGCGCGGCATCCAGCCGCTCGCCCGCATCGCCTCCTACGCGACCGCCGGTCTGGACCCGTCGATCATGGGCGTCGGCCCGATCTACGCGTCGCGCAAGGCGCTGGAAAAGGCGGGGTGGAAGGCATCGGACCTCGACCTCGTGGAAGCGAACGAGGCCTTCGCCGCCCAAGCCTGCGCGGTGAACAAGGACATGGACTGGGACCCGGCCATCGTGAACGTGAACGGCGGCGCCATCGCCATCGGTCACCCGATCGGCGCATCCGGCGCCCGCATCCTGAACACGCTGCTGTTCGAGATGCAGCGGCGCGACGCGAAGAAGGGCCTCGCCACGCTTTGTATCGGCGGCGGCATGGGCGTTGCGATGTGTCTCGAACGTCCTTGACGGAGTAGACTTGGAACCGGGCCCTGAGGGGCCCGTTTTCATATCATGGCAAAGCGACCCGATAACCCCGCGCAAATCGTCTTTTCCGGCGGTGGCCTTCGCTGTTTCTGGCAGGGCGGGTTCATGACGCGACTGGCGGAGGCCGGGGTGAACTATACGCCCGAACGCGTCACCGGCGTGAGCGGTGGGGCCCTCGCGGGGGCGGCCTGGCTTGCCGGATACGAGCGAGAGCTGCTGGACGAGATGTGCGCGGCCTTCGAGAAACGCGATACGAACATCGATCTGTTCGCCGCCGACGCGGATGGCATCACACCACATCAGGAGCTTTACTGTTCGGTCGTCGATCGGGTCATCGACGCGAGCGCCGCGAAACAAATCGCCACCGGCCCGGGGTTTCAGATCCTGATCGGACATCCACCGGAGACGGGGCTTCCAACCATGACCGGTGCGGCATTGGCCTTGGCCTATGAGGCCGAATTGCACACGATCAATTCCCCCCATTTCAATTGGGCCGAAAAGATGGGGCTGACCGCCGACCTGGTCGACGCGAACGACGCGGCACGAAACGGGAAGCTGGTCGAACTCGTCAATGCGGCGGCCGTGATTCCGCCTGTGTTCGAGCCGCCACTTTGGAACGACAGGCGCGTGGTGGACGGCGGCATGGCGGATCAGGCGCCGATGCCGGAGCCGAACGAGGGCGAGACGCTGGTGCTGCTGACGCGGCCCTATGAACGCCTGCCCGACATCGAAGGGCGGGTCTATGTCTGGCCGAGCGAAGAAACGCCGGCCGACAAGATCGACTTCACCGACCCGCAAAAACTGCGGGATACATGGGCGCTGGGCGAGGCCGACGCCGAAAAGTTTCTGGCGCAGGGCTAGGTAATATTGTTGCGCTATCTTGGTGTATTGAGTAACAGAGTTACCGGACTGAAATGACAATTGGAGGACATCTTATGGGCAGAGTGGCACTTGTGACGGGGGGATCCCGCGGCATTGGCGAGGCCATTTCAAAGGGTCTCAAGGCGGCGGGATTCGACGTCGCGGCGACCTATGCGGGCAATGACGAAGCCGCGGCGAAATTCACCGAAGAGACCGGCATCAAGACCTACAAATGGAACGTGGGTTCTTATGAAGAATCGAAGGCCGGGATCGAAAAGGTCGAGGCCGAGATCGGGCCGATCGACGTGGTCGTGGCGAATGCGGGCATCACCCGCGACGCGCCGTTTCACAAGATGACGCCGGAGCAGTGGCAGCAGGTGATCGACACCAACCTGACGGGCGTGTTCAACACCGTTCATCCGGTCTGGCCGGGGATGCGCGAGCGCAAGTTCGGGCGCGTGATCGTCATTTCGTCGATCAACGGCCAGAAAGGCCAGTTCGGTCAGGTGAACTATGCAGCCACCAAGGCCGGCGACCTCGGCATCGTCAAATCGCTGGCGCAGGAAGGTGCGCGCGCGGGCATCACCGCCAATGCGATCTGCCCCGGCTATATCGCGACCGAGATGGTGATGGCGGTGCCGGAAAAGGTCCGTGAATCGATCATCGCGCAAATCCCGGCTGGCCGACTGGGCGAACCGGAGGAAATCGCGCGTTGCGTGGCGTTCCTCGCGTCCGATGACGCCGGGTTCATCAACGGCTCGACCATTTCCGCGAACGGCGCGCAGTTCTTCGTCTGACGCGCCTTCTCTGGGAGGAGAGGAAACCGGCCTTTCGGGGCCGGTTTTTTCGTGGCAGATGGTGCGCATGACGCAATCCCGTGCCACCTTGATCGGCTTTACCGCCGTGCTGCTCTGGGCGCTTCTGGCGCTGTTTACCGTTGGCACGGCGCCGGTTCCGCCATTGCAATTGAATGCGATCTGCTTCGCCATCGGTGGGGTGATCGGGTTGGTGTGGGTCAGCGCGACCGGGGGCTGGGCGCGGCTTCGGGCGGTGCCGTGGACGGTCTATGCCTTCGGGACGGCGGGCCTGTTCGGTTATCACTTCTTCTACTTCAGCGCGCTCAGGCTTGCACCCGCCGCCGAGGCCGGGCTGATCGCCTATCTCTGGCCGCTTCTGATCGTCCTGTTTTCGGGTCTTCTGCCCGGCGAGCGGCTGCGGTCGGGGCATATCGTGGGCGCGCTCGTCAGTTTCGCGGGGGCGGCACTTCTGCTGTCGCGGGGCAGTGGCGGGTTCAGTGCCGAGGCGCTTCCGGGCTACATCTTCGCGGTGCTCTGCGCGCTGACATGGTCCAGTTATTCGGTTCTCTCACGGCGGTTGGGCGCGATGCCGACGGATACGGTCGCCATCTACTGCGTAGCGACGGCGGTGTTGTCGACGCTCGCGCATCTTGTCGTGGAAACGACGACCTGGCCCGAGACCGGCATCGGATGGGTTTCGGTCGTTGCCTTGGGCCTCGGTCCGGTCGGGCTGGCCTTTTACACGTGGGACGTGGGGGTCAAGCGCGGAAACATCCAACTGCTGGGCACCGCAAGTTATGCAGCGCCCTTGCTGTCGACCTTCGTCCTGATCGCATTCGGGGTCGCGCAAGCCAGCCCTGTGCTGATCCTTGCGGCGGCTCTGATTACGTTCGGTGCGTTTCTTGCGGCCCGCGCAGGTCGTTCGCCTGCGCGGTGAGTGTGAGGCTCAGGTGGTGGCGAGACGCTCGATCTCGTCCTTCAGCATGAGTTTCTGCTTCTTCAAGGAGCTGATTTCGGTGTCCGGGGTGCTCGGGCTGCGCTGCGCGGCTTCGACCTGCACGGCCAGCGCCTCGTGTTTCCGGCGGAGTTCCTTCAAGCGCGCACTCAAATCCATGGGGTCCTCCTATTTGGTTATGTAGACCTAAATTGGAGCATAGAACCGCGAGTCTGTCACGAAATCGTTTCAAAACTCGGCGTCTTGGCAAACAAATGCCAAGGATTCAGGTTCTAATGCGTCAGAAAATATCAATGCGATTGAAGGATCACTACCAGAGGGGAAGCGCGGCACCATCCCGCAGGATTGCCGACACCTCACGGCGGTAGGATTCCGAGTCGCCCACATGCTCGGCCCCGTCATGCAATATGAGCGGGGAGGCCAGCCGAAATTCGCCCCGTCCGCCTTTGCGGGCCTGAACGAGGATGAGAACCGCCGCGCGCCCTTCGCGGGGAAGCAGCGGCTTGACCAGAATGCTGCCCATTCGGTCGTCGAAACCCCGCAGGATCTCCGGCAGTCTTTCGGCTTTCTGGATGATCGTCATGTATCCACGATGCTTCAGGCGCCGTGTGCCGACGTCGATCCATGTGGCGAGTGGCGTATCCTCGAACAGCGCGGCGGCCCGTCCGGCATCGTCCGAAGTCGTGGAGCGTTCCCTCAGATGATAGGGCGGGTTCATGATGACGTGATCGTAGCTTTCCTCTTTCACCTCCGAGGGCAGGTCCGAGATGTCGGCCTCCACCACATCCATGTCGATGTCGTTATCGAAGGAATTCTTTCGCGCGAGGTCGGCATAGTCCGCCTGCCGCTCAACCCCGACAAGTCGGATGCCCGGCACCCTCGTCGCAAGGCAAAGCCCGGCAGCCCCGGCGCCGCAGCCCAGATCGAGCACGCTCTCGCCATCATGTGCGGCCACGGAGGCGGCCAGAAAGACAGGGTCGACGCCCGCGCGGTAGCCTTCGCGTGGTTGCATCAGAACAAGCTGTCCGCCGAGGAACTTGTCCTCGGTCACAAGTTGGCGGGCAAACCCCATACTCATTCCTCCTCGAGCTCAATACCGTTCTCGGTCAGCACGCGGCGCGCGCGGACGTAATCATCGGCCCGAACCATAAGGCGACGAGGTAAAATACCTATTGATCCCTCGAGGGTGCTCATATGGACGTCCATCGGAAAGGCAGGTATACCTTCGCCCGATAAAAGGGCGCTCGCAAAGGCGATGATGGTCGGGTCTGTCGTGCGAAGAAGCTCTTTCATATATGGGACTTAGGACTGAAATCGACCGGATGTCGAGGCCATCGTCCGGGCGGCATGAAGAGAGACATCACGTGCTGGACCAAAAAGCGCACAAACCCCACGAACGGCTCGCGGCCCATCTGAAAGACGACTTGTCGCAGGTGGACGAGATGATTCGCGCCCGTATGGCGTCGGAGCATGCCCCCCGCATCCCCGAAGTGACGGCACATCTGGTGGATGCAGGCGGCAAGCGTCTGCGCCCGATGCTGACCCTCGCCTCGGCGCGGCTCTGCGGCTACGAGGGCGGGCATCACATTCACCTCGCCACGGCGGTCGAGTTCATCCACACCGCGACGCTCCTGCATGACGACGTGGTGGACGAAAGCGGTCAGCGGCGCGGGCGCCCGACCGCGAACCTTCTGTGGGACAACAAGTCAAGCGTGCTGGTGGGCGACTACCTGTTCGCACGCTCGTTCCAGCTGATGACCGAGGCGGATTCGCTTCGGGTGCTTCAGGTTCTGTCCAACGCGTCGGCCACCATCACCGAGGGCGAGGTGCTGCAACTGACCGCGGCGCAGGATCTGGGCACGACCGAAGACACCTATTTCAAGGTGGTGCGCGGCAAGACGGCTGCCCTGTTCGCGGCCGCGACCGAGGTGGGGGGCATTCTTGCGGGCGTGTCCGAGGACCGCATCAAGGCGCTGCACGACTACGGCGACGCGCTGGGCATCGCGTTTCAGGTGGTCGACGATCTGCTGGATTTCTGGGGCGGCGACGCGACGGGCAAGAACATTGGGGATGATTTCCGCGAGCGGAAGCTGACCCTGCCGATCATCAAGGCGATCGCGCGCGGCGACGATGAAGAGCGCGCATTCTGGAAGCGGACGCTTGAGAAGAACGATCAGAGGGACGGCGATCTGGAACGGGCGTTGGAGATCATGACGGCCCATGGCGCGCTGGATGACACGCGGGCCGCGGCGCTGGACTGGGCCGCCCGCGCCAAGGCCTGTCTCGACGCTTTGCCGGAAGACCCGATCCGCGACATGCTGAGCGACATCGCGGACTATGTGGTCGCGCGCCTGAACTGACATGAGCGAAGCTGGCGTCTATTTCCACGGCTTGCCCGGCGGGCCTGCCGAGCTTGACGCGCTGGGGCCGGGCTCACCGTTGACGGCGATCGACCGGATGGGCGTCGCGGGCGACGACTACCCTGCGCGGCTCGAGGCGGTGGCGGACAGGTTGCAGGCCGGTGCCCCGTATCGCATCGTCGCGTTTTCGCTTGGGGCCATGTCGGCGCTTAGGCTGGCGGCGGCGCATCCCGACCTCGTGCGGGAGTTGGTGCTGATCGGGCCGGCCGGTCCGCTTCAACTGGGCGACTTTCTGTCGGACATGGCCGGGCGTCCCGTTTTCGAGGCGGCGCAGCGCGGCGGCTTTCCGTTCAAAGGCTTCGTCTATGGGCAGGCGAGTGCGATCCGGATGATGCCGCAGTCGTTTCTGGAAAGCCTGTTTCGTGGCGCACCTGTGCATGACAAGGCCCTGCTGGTCGATCCCGACATCATGGATGGACTGATCGCCGCGTGGCGGTCGGCTTTGTTGAGCGCCCGCGCGGCCTATCGCGACGAGCTTGCGGCCTATGTCGAGGACTGGTCCGATGTGCCGGGCCGGGTGACGGTGCCCGTCACGATCCACATGGGTGCAGCGGACTCCTGGGTGCCGCCCGCCATGGTAAAGGCACTCGCCAAATCCCTTGGAACCGAACCCGAGATGATCGAACATCCGGGCCTCGGTCACTACGGAACGGCAAGCAAGGTTCTGCTCGACATCAGGTAAGCGTGGCGGGGACGACCCACCATTCCGGGTGCACCTCCGCCAGCGCGGCTGCGGCGGCGTTCGCGGCTTCCCGGCTGGCGAAAAGCGCAAAACAGGTCGCACCGGACCCGGACATACGCGCAAGACGTGCGTCCGGCAGCGTGGTGAGGGCGGCGAGCACATCGACGATCACCGGGGCGACCTGCATCGCGGGATCTTCCAGATCGTTGCGCTGGGCCGCGAGCCAGTCGATAAGCTGCTTGGTGCCCTGCCACTTCGGCAGTTTGCGCGGCATCGGGGCGTTCGTCTTGCTCGCAAGGGCCTTGAAGACGGCGGGCGTCGGGACTTCGACGCGGGGGTTGGCCAGAACCGCATGAAGCTGTGGCAGCGGGCCGACCGGCTCGACCATTTCCCCGATCCCGGACATCCGTGCGGCTTGCCGCGTCAGGCAGACACGCACGTCGGCGCCAAGCTGTGCCGTCCCCTCGGGCAGGGTGCGTTCGCCGGTCAGGTCGGACATCGCCAGCAAAGTGGCAGCGGCGTCCGACGACCCGCCACCGATCCCGGATGCAGCGGGCAGATGCTTGGACAACGTGATGGCGACCGGCTGATCGAACAGCTCCGCTGCCCGCCAGACAAGGTTCGTCGCGTCGGTCGGCACACCGTCTGACATCGGGCCGGTCACGTCGAGCGACAGTTCGTCCGCCGCCATGACGGACACACGGTCCCCCACGTCGGCGAAGGCCACGAGGCTGTCGAGCAGGTGGTAGCCGTCCTTGCGCTGCCCGGTGACATGCAGCGTCAGGTTCACCTTGGCCGGTGCGAAAACCTTAGTTAGCAGCCGCGCTCTCCTGCCGAAGGATGGGATCGCCGCCTTCCTCTTCCAGCACCTTGTCCAGACCGACCTCGAGCTTGCGGCGGATGCGGTCGGGTTTGACCTCTTCGAGGTTGGTCTCGTCCGTGATGAAGCTCAGCGCGCGGCTCCACTGGAATTCCGCCTCGCGGGTGCGGCCTACGGCCCAATAGACGTCGCCGAGGTGATCGTTCACGACCGGGTCCACCGGCATCAGCGAAACGGCTTTTTCCATCTGCGGCACGGCTTCGTCGTAACGGCCCAGCCGGTAATAGACCCAGCCGAGACTGTCGACGATGTAACCTTCGTTCGGGCGCTGATCGACGGCCTTCTCGATCATGCCGAGCGCTTCGTCGAGGTTCTCGCGCTTTTCCACGAGCGAGTAACCGAGGTAATTGAGAACCGAAGGCTGGTCGGGCTCAAGTTCCAGCGCCTTTCGGAAATCGCGCTCGGCGTCCTCCCACCGGCCACCGCGTTCGTTCACAATGCCTCGTGCGAAATAGACCGCCCATTGCGCCGCCACTTCCTCGGGATAAAGCGAAATCGCGCGGTCATAGGCCGCAATCGCTTCGGGCCAGGCTTCTTCGTAGCGATAGGCATCGCCGAGCGCGACATGCACGGGGGCGAGATCGGGGTAGCGATCCGCCAGTGTCGTCAGCGTTTCGATGCCCGCGTCGGCCTGATCCGAACGGCGCAACGCGCTTGCCTTGCCCATCATGGCCTGCACATAGGCGCGGCTGTCCGGGGCGATCTGGTTGTAGGTCTGCACGGCGAGTTCGTGGTTCTGCATGTCCTCGAACACCGCGGCACAGAGCAGCGTCGCACTCACGTTCTCGGGGTCGAGGAATTGCGACAGCCGCGCGTAGATCAAGACGAGGCTGGGACTCGCATCATTGGCGAGCACTTCCGCCACGTTGTAAAACAGGGCCGAAAGCCCGTCCTTGGGCGATTTGACCGAGTCGAATTCGACCGTTGCGCCGCTTTCCAGTTCGGCACGCAGCATCGCGATTTCTTCGTCGCCGGTGTTCGGCAATTGCGCGTCGAGCAGGGCGATGGCGTCGTTGTTGCGTTCCAACTGGCTCAGGATCTGCGCATAGGCGATGACGCCCGAGCGGTTCAGGGCAAGCTCGACGCCCGCCTCGCCGGACAGGATCGCGGCCGCACCTTCGTAGTCACCGACATAGGCAAGCGCCTGCGCTTTCTGGAAGGCCGAGACCTGTTTCGCGACGTCGTCCTGCGACAATTCCTCGAAAATTTCGAGCGCGCGGGACATGCGGCCATCGCCGATGGCGGTCCATGCCAGAATAAGCGGGTCCATAAGGCCACCGACCGAAAAACCGCTGTTCATGGTGTCTTCGACCGCAGCCCAATCCTCACGCCCCATCGCGTCCCCCAAAAGGACGATCTGGCCGAGTTCATTGCCCTCGGACATCTCGACGAGGCGGCGGGCCACCGGCACGGCTTGGTCGATCTGGCCCAGACCGAGATGCGCGACCAGCAGCCCCTCCATGATCCCGGCATTGTCGGGACGTTCGGCAAGGGCACGGGTGCCGTATTCGACGAGAGCCTCGAAATCGGCATTCGCGTCGGCGGACCGCGCCGCGAGATACGCCCCGGTGAAACCGTCGGTCGACTGAGCCGAAATCGGCAAAGCGGTGAGGGCGAGAAACGACGCGACACCAAGCGTGCGGGCCGTTTGGAACAGTCGGGGCAAGGGGCACCTCTCCTCAGATGGACATGGAGAAACCTAACGTCGCGCCCGAGCGGGTTCAATGCGGGTGGGCCGCAAATGGCCGCCCACCCACGCAAAGGTTACATATTGGGATAATTCGGCCCGTCGCCGCCCTGAGGCACCGTCCAATTGATGTTCTGGGACGGATCCTTGATGTCGCAGGTCTTGCAGTGGACGCAGTTCTGGAAGTTGATCTGGAACTTGGGTCCGTTGTCGCCTTCGACCACTTCATACACACCCGCCGGGCAATACCGCTGCGCCGGTTCCGCGAACTGCGGCAGGTTCACGTCGATCGGGATCGACGGGTCTTTCAGTTTCAGGTGGCAGGGCTGGCTTTCTTCGTGGTTCGTGTTCGAGAACGATACGTTGGTCAGCCGGTCGAAGGACAGCACGCCATCGGGCTTGGGATAGTCGATGGGCTTGTGCTTGTCGGCCTTCTCGGTCGCCTGCGCATCGTTCTTGCCATGCTTGAGCGTGCCGAACAGCGAGAAGCCACCGAAGAGGGTCTGGAACCACATGTCGAAGCCACCCAGCGCCATGCCGCCGGCAGGGCCGAAGCGGGCGTTGAGCGGCGCGACGTTGCGCACGCGCTTGAGGTCTTTGCCCACCGGGCCGGATTTCAGCGCGGCGTCGTATTCGGACAGCGTGTCGCCGGAACGGCCCGCCTTGATCGCTTCATAGGCGGCTTCGGCGGCCTGACGGCCCGAATGCATCGCGTTATGGTTGCCCTTGATGCGCGGCAGGTTCACAAGGCCTGCCGAGCAGCCCGCGATCACGCCACCGGGGAACGCGGTGTCGGGGATCGACTGGAACCCGCCCTTGGTCACGGCGCGCGCGCCATAGGCCACGCGCTTGCCGCCTTCGAGCACCTGCTTCACACGCGGATGGTGCTTGAAGCGTTGGAATTCCTGATAGGGCGACAGGTAGGGGTTCTTGTAGTTCAGATCGACGATATAGCCGACGTAAACCTGATTGTTGTCGATGTGATACAGGAACGAACCACCGCCGTTCTTGAACCCGAGCGGCCAGCCGAGCGAGTGCGTGACTTCGCCCTCGTTGTGGTTCTCGGGGTTCACCTCCCAGATTTCCTTCATCCCGATGCCGAATTTCGGCACGTCGAAGTCCTTGGCGAGGTCGTACTTGGCGATCAGTTCCTTGGCGAGCGACCCGCGCACGCCTTCGGAGATGATGGTGTATTTCGCCAGCAGCTCCATCCCCGGCTCATAGCCTTCGCCGGGTGTGCCGTCGGGGTTTTTGCCGAACTCGCCCGCGACCACGCCTTTGACCGCGCCGTTGTCGTCATAGACCAGCTCGGACGCGGCCATGCCGGGGTAAACCTCGACACCAAGCGCCTCGGCCTGTTCCGCCATCCAGCGGCAGACGTTGCCCATCGACACGATGTAGTTGCCATGGTTGTTCATCAGGGGCGGCATCAGGAAGTTCGGGATCTTCATCTGCCCGCCTTCGCCGAAGATGTAGAAGTTATCCTTCTTCACCGGGACGTTCAGCGGCGCGCCCTTTTCCTTCCAGTCCGGGATAAGCGCGTCCAGACCGGACGGGTCCAGAACGGCCCCCGACAGGATATGCGCGCCCACTTCCGAGCCTTTTTCGAGCACGACGACCATCAGGTCCTCGTCCAGCTGTTTCAGTCGAATGGCTGCGGACAGGCCGGCAGGCCCGGCCCCGACGATGACCACATCGACTTCCATGGCTTCGCGTTCGATTTCGGCCATAAAAGGCTCCCTCCACGAAATAAAGTTGCGCCTTGGTAACGGTATGCCAAAGGCCGGTCAATCGCGACACGGCGTCATTCGCCGCGTTGCGGCATCCCATCGGCTCCAACTATGCCGTTGCAAATCAAGCCCGATTGCTTTTGTGTTGAGCAAGCCTTTGGGCACTGGCGGCGCTGTCCGTCGTGCATCATGTGAGACCCGAAGAAGACGACGACAAGGCACTCATGGAAAAGATCTTGCTGACCCGCGCGGGCTATACCGCGCTGAACGACGAATTGAAGAAGCTGAAATCGGTGGAGCGCCCCGCCGTCATCGCCGCCATTTCCGAGGCGCGCGAACATGGCGACCTGTCGGAAAACGCCGAATACCACGCCGCGCGCGAGAAGCAGAGCTTCATCGAAGGCCGCGTGAAAGAGCTGGAAAGCATCATCGGTCTGGCGGAAGTCATCGACCCGGCCAAGCTGTCGGGCGCGATCAAGTTTTCGGCCACGGTCAAGCTCGTGGACGAGGATACGGACGAGGAAAAGACCTATCAGATCGTGGGCGAACCCGAGGCCGATCTTGAAAAGGGCAAGCTGAACATCAAGTCGCCGTTGGCCCGCGCCCTGATCGGCAAGGAAGAGGGCGACTCGGTGGAAGTTCGCACACCGGGTGGCGAGAAGTCTTACGAAATCCTCGAGATCGAGTATATCTGACCCTGTGACGGACCCTGTAACGGAACCTGCCGGGGGCGCGATGGCGCAGCAGAACGAAGAGGCGCTGGGCATGGGCATCTTCGGACGCCGGGCGAGGCGTGGCATCGCGCCGTCGGAACTTCTGGCGGCGGCGTTGTGCTGCCTCTGGCTCGTTGGCGCCGCGATCTATTTCCTGTTGATGGGGAACGACTTTTCCGCGGGCGGTGCCGGTGGCTTCATCATGACTCTGCTCGCCGTGTTTCTGCCCGTGGCGGTCATCTGGCTGGCCGCCTCCGCCGCGCGGTCGGCCCGGATCATGCGCGAAGAGACGGTGCGGCTTCAGTCGACCATCGACGCCATGCGTCACAGCTACCTGACCCAATCGCACGCGCATCACGCCGAGCGGAACCCCGAGGTCGAAGCCAAGATCGCGCGGCTCGAGCAGGCGCAGAAACAGACGGAACAGGCGCTCACCACTTTCTCCACGACGCGCAATCTGGTGCGGGCCGAGGCCGAAATCCCACGGCCTCAGGCCCAGCCGGTCGTCGAAGAGCAACCGTCGCTCGCGTTGGAGCCTCAGGCCGCCGACACGGCCCCGCCGCTTGAGCGGGACGACATGATAAAGGCGCTGCATTTCCCGGAGAACGCCGAGGATGAAGCGGGGTTTGCCGCCCTGCGGCGGGCGCTGAAGGACAGAAAGGTCGCAGGGCTCGTGACGGCGGCGCAAGACGTGCTCACGCTGCTTAGCCAAGACGGGATCTACATGGACGACCTGCGCCCGGATCGCGCACGCCCGGAAATCTGGCGCCGGTTCGCGCAGGGGCATCGGGGCCGAGAAGTGGCGGCGCTGGGGGGCATCCGGGATCGGTCGTCCTTGGCGCTCACGGCAGGCCGGATGAAAAGCGACCCGGTGTTTCGGGACGCGGCACATCACTTCCTGCGCCGTTTCGACGACGTGTTTCTGGAGTTCGAGGAAACCGCGACGGATGAGGACATCGCTCGGCTGTCGGATACCCGCACAGCGCGCGCTTTCATGTTGCTCGGGCGGGTGACCGGCACGTTTACCTGAAGAATTGCGATGCCTTGTGCGTGGTTCCCCGGCGGATTCAGGATACTAGAATCCTAGTATCCTGCCTGCGCCGCTTCGAAAAAGGTTATTGTTAAACAATAGGTTGTGCGACTTCGGCGCGTAGCGCGAGTTCAGGAAGATTCGAAAAACCGGGACTAGAGCCCGGCTTCCCGCGCGATCTCGGCTTTTGATTTTCGCGCCCGCTCGGTCTCGGACTTAAGCTGACCGCAG
The DNA here is from genome assembly GCF_005871115.1 of Maritimibacter alexandrii. Taxonomy (NCBI): domain Bacteria; kingdom Pseudomonadati; phylum Pseudomonadota; class Alphaproteobacteria; order Rhodobacterales; family Roseobacteraceae; genus Maritimibacter; species Maritimibacter alexandrii. The sequence continues at coordinate 727,492 of NZ_SWKQ01000009.1, read as the reverse complement.
GCCGCCATGATGTCCTCCCCCCGCGGCGTGCGGATGGGGGAGGCATAGCCCGCCTGATAGATGATGTTCGCGAAGGCCCGGATGCGGTTGTTGGACGACCGTTTGTAGGGCGCGCCGGGCCATTCGTTGAAGGGGATCAGGTTGATCTTGGCCGGAATGCCCTCGATCAGCTTGATAAGCCGCCGTGCATCCTCGTCACTGTCGTTCACCCCGTCGAGCATCACGTATTCAAACGTGATCCGCTCGGAGTTGGACAGCTTCGGATATTCCTTGAGCGCCGCGAGCAGCTTTTCGATGTTCCACTTCTTGTTGATCGGCACCAGTTTGTCGCGCGTCTCGTCATCCGTGGCGTGAAAGCTGATGGCGAGCATGCAGCCGATCTCGGCCCCTGCGCGCGCGATTTCGGGCACGACACCTGACGTGGACAGGGTGATCCGGCGGCGCGACAGGGAAATGCCTTCGCCATCCATCGCGATCTTCATCGCGTCGCGCACCGCGTCGAAGTTGTACAGCGGTTCGCCCATGCCCATCAGCACGATGTTCGACACGAGGCGCGGGCGTTCACCCATGCCTTTGCCCGCCGGCACCCAATCTTCAAGATCGTCGCGCGCCATCATGATCTGACCGACGATTTCGCCAGCCGTCAAATTGCGGACCAGCTTTTGCGTGCCGGTGTGGCAGAACGAACAGGTCAGCGTGCAACCGACCTGCGACGACACGCAGAGCGTGCCGCGATCCTCTTCGGGGATATAAACCACCTCGACCTCGTGCCCGCCTGCGATGCGGACAAGGTATTTGCGGGTGCCATCGGTCGAAACCTGCTTCGACACCAGTTCGGGCACCCGGATTTCGAAGTGCTGGTCGAGAAGCGCGCGGTAATCCTTCGACAGGTTGGTCATGCCCGCGAAATCGCGCACACCCTTCTGGTAGATCCACTGCCAAACCTGACCCACGCGCATCTTGGCCTGTTTCTCCGGCGTGCCTGCGGCGATCAGCGCGTCGCGCAGCCCGTCGCGGGTCAGCCCGACAAGGTTGGGCTTGCCGAGAGTCGCATCCTCCTTGCGGGGGATCGTCATTACGTCTTGCGTGATCGGGGCCGAGGCCGTCATGTGTCGCGCTCCTGATGGAATTGCGCCTCATATAGGCGATCATACCATGAATTCAAAAGAAAACGCCCCGGACATCCTGCCGGGGCGCGTCTGTTCTGGCTCTGCGCCGGGTTATTCGCAGCGTTTGCCCGCATCTTCGACCGCGGCGGTGAATCCCATGAGCGAGAAGGTATCCTCGGTCCGGGTGCCGCGCGACGAGTTGCCGACGAGAACGGCGTTGGCGCCACCCTTCATCGCGTTCACGATCTTGGTGTCGTCCTCGGGGCTGGCCGACCAGGCCCATTCACCATCCGTGAACAGCTGAAACTCGGTCTCGCCGATCGACAGGGTGACGGTCGACCCATCGGCAAAGGGGTAGCCCCCCGTGAAGCTTACCTCACCAGTGCCGTTGCCGGACCGGTAGGAGACGAAAAGCAGGATGTCGCCCCGGCGCACCGCGACCGACCGGCCATCCTTGGTGTTCACCGTCTGCTTGGGTTTCGACACGCTCCAGCACTCCTGCGGATCGCCTTCGACGAAGACGCTCCAGTCGGTGTTGGCGGCGACCCGGTTCGTGCTTTCCTGTGCCACGGCGGCGCCGGTCGCAGTCAGCGACAGCGCGGCGATGCACAGACCCCGTGCGATGCGTGATGTCATGTCTAACACAGCCTCCAGCTGCTCTGCCTCTCGGGCCCTTTGCTCCATCCCTCTTTGGGGTGTTTCACGGCGCGGGCACCCTTTTCAACCTAATGGCGTTACCTTAACGGGTTTTTGCCGGTTTTTGAAAGACCTGTTGGCGGAAAACCGCGCGTTATCCTTAGGATGGCAGGGATGTGAACCGCGTGCGGCACCGGCCCGGTTGCGAATCGTTGGCGACGCCGATCCGGCGGGCCGGATCAGGCCCTTCGGAAGTCCGACTTCGCGTAGCCCTGCAAATACAGCAGCGCGGTGAGGTCACCGTGATTCACCCTGATGTCGCATTGGGCGGCGACCGAAGGTTTGGCGTGGAGGGCGACCCCCGATCCGGCAAGCTCAAGCATCCCCAGGTCGTTGGCCCCGTCGCCCACGGCGATGACATCGGCATGTTCCAGCCCAAGGCGCGCCGAAATCTCTTCGAGGGCCGCGACCTTGGCGGCCCGTCCGAGGATCGGGTCGACCACCTGACCGGTCAGTTTCCCGTCCCGAATGTCGAGCGTGTTCGCGCGGTTCTCGTCAAAACCCAGCTCCGCCGCGACCTTGGCGGTGAACGCGGTGAAACCGCCGGAGACGAGCGCGGCATAGCCTCCGTTCGCGCGCATCGTGGCGACAAGCTCGGCGCCGCCGGGCATGAAGGTGATGCGCTCGGCCAAAACCTTGTCAATGACCGTCGCGGGCAGATCCTTGAGAAGGCCGACACGCTCACGCAGAGCGCCTTCGAAATCCAACTCGCCGTTCATGGCGCGGGCCGTGATGTCGGATACGCGTGGTCCGACACCGGCTTCGTCCGCCAGTTCGTCGATGCATTCCTGCTGGATCATGGTGCTGTCCATGTCGGCGAGCAGCATTTTCTTGCGCCGTCCTTCTGTCGGCTGGACGATCAGGTCGACCCCCAACGCCTGAAGTTCGTCCCACGAAGACCAGCGCGTATCGGGGACCGACGGCATGTCGAATTCCGCCGCTTCGTCAGGGGCGAGCCAGCGGGCGGTGGCCCCGCCCCACGCGCCCCGCAAGGCTTCGACCAGCGACAGGTCGAGGGCGGCTTTTCCGGGCGCGGTCAGAAGCGTGGTCGTGAACATCGGAGCCTCCGTTTGATCGGGGTCCGATTACCGTGGCAGGCCACGATGTGCCAGCCCGTTCTAGCCTTGCGGCTGGCGCAGCGCCTCGACCTCGGCCGCCGGGATTTCGTCGCCGGTTTCGAGGATCAGGATCGTCTGGCCCGAAACGACCTTGGCTTCGACGACTTCGGAGTAGACCGACATCGGCTCCTCCGACATCAGACCCCGCGTGTTGTAGCTTTGCAGGGTGAAGCTGTATTCGCCGGGCGGGAACAGCGACCCGTTGTCGTCGAGCCCGGCCCACTGGACCGAGGAGTCGCTTGGCGAAAACTCGATCCGGTCCACGATCGAGCCGGCCGCGTTCTTGACGACCATGAAGGTCTGCGTCGCGCCGGTCGGCGGGTGCGGTGTCACCGTGATCGGCTCCATATCGAACTGCGCCGACACGCCCGCCCGTGCTTCCATCCCGACCCATCCGGCCAAGTCGGACATGGACATGACGCCAAGCTGGGTCTGCAATGCCTTGAGCAGATCGTTGGTCTGGACCTGCTGCTCGACGCCTGAGAACGTGGCCAGCTGCACGGCGTAGTCCGAGCTTTCGATCGGATTGAGCGGGTCCTGATTTTCCATCTGGACCGTAAGCATTTTCAGAAACGTCTCGAAGTCCGACGAGATGGCCGAGTTGGACTTGGGGTCTTCAGAGGCAGCGCCGGACGCGGCGGATGCACCATACGAGACGGTCGTCGAGGTCTGCGAAAGCTCCATTCTATGTCCTTTCAAGCTGTCAAAGACGAAGGTCGACGCCGCCCCGTGCGGCGTGCGCCGACAGGTTGGCGCTCGGGGGCTGCGTGTCTTCGGGTGCCGGGCCTTGTCCGGCAGCCATTGCCGCATCGCGTGACTCGTCGGATTGACCATCCCGCCGTCCGCCGTCGTCGAAGGCGAAGTTCAGGCTGTCGTAGCCGAGATCGCGCAGGTCCTGCTCGAGAAGCGCGAGATTGCGTTTGATCAGATCGAGTGTTTCCGGGCGATCAGCAGACAGAGCCACCGAAAGCGTGTTGCCGTCGCCGTTGAAAGACAGGCTGAGGCGACCGAGTTCTTCGGGCCGCAGGGTGACCTCGAGCGTTCCGTCACGCGAGGCGCGGATCACATCCGCCACCTGCTGGGCGACGAGGCGTGGCGTTTCCGGACGGTTGAAGACCTGTAGTTCTGGCCCCGCGCTCCGCCCAGTGTCCGAACGCATTTGTTCAGTCCCCGAGACTTCCGCGATGATCGGGTCGGAGGTGACGTCGACAGCGGCGCCCACTGTCTCGGCCACCGCGGGCATGGCGGGAGGCGGTGTGGTTTGAACGGTAGGTGAGCGTTGCGTGGACGGGGCCTCCGGGGGCGCGGCTTCCGCGGTCCGTTTGGGGTCAATCGGGTCTGACGGTATCTCCGCACGCTCGCCTTCTGTCGCGTCTTGGCTAATCAGGTCTGGGCGTTGCGTGGGCGAGACACCTTGCGTTGGGCTGCCGCTTTGCGTTGCTTTGGGCTCGCCCATCTGAGGGGTCCCGGCGATCTTTTCCGACGCATCCGCAGCGGCGTTCTCAGCATCGGTCGCTCCGCCCGTCGGGTTCGTAGTTAGCTCAGTGCGATGTCCCGGAACGGAAGACGGGGTTGTTGCGGCGGGAGATGTCGCAGCCGCGAACCCCTCCTGTTCTGCCTGAAGTGCGATTGTCTTTACCGTGGCCTGAGCGTCGTTTTCGGCGACGACCGGGCTTGGCGCGACGAGGGCGGAGGTGTCCCGTAGCAATGCTGGTGCCGGCCTGCGGTCGGACGCCCCCAAAGCCGTCGACGTTTTGGAAACAGCGTTTCCGGTGGGCACGGTGGCCGGCGATTCCTTGTTGTCGACCTGGGTCGCCAGATGCACAGAAGGCCCAGACAATGCCCGCGTCGCTTGAATTGGCTCTGCCGGGATGAGTGACACCGTGGCGTCGTCCGGCTCGGGCGTCGCAGCAAGTCCTTGAATTCTCGCGTGATCCGAAACCAGCGCGAACCCTAAATGCGGCGGCGTGGCGGGTGTGCGGTCCGCATCGGTCGTGCTCGCCATGTCCGGCGCTGCTGCATAACTGCCTTCACTCTCTTCCAGCGTCGGCTCTGCCTCAGCTGTCTTGGCGTGGCCCTGCCGTGTGTCCTCACCTCCGGCCTTGAGGCCTTGCGCGGCTTGAAACGCGTCGTCGAACGCGGTGCCTTTCGGGGATCCGGTTTCGGGCGCATGGTCAGCGCGGCCCTGTTTGGGCGCCATGAAGGCGATATTGGTGACGTCCATCGTCGCTCCGGGAATTCTGTCTCCGAGTGGCGCGATACTCCCCCACAGAAATTACCGAATCTTTACCGGTTGCCGTCATCCTTTGCCGAAATGCCCACAATTCGACGGAACCGACGATGAACCCGGTCTTGCCAGTCTCACCGCGACCACCTCTTCAGCCCGCGCCCGTTTCCGCAGACGACAAACTGCGCGAGGCCGCGAAGGAGTTGGAGGCCACATTTCTGTCGGAAATGCTGAAATCGGCGGGACTGGGCGAGCTTTCCGAGACGTTCGGCGGTGGTCCGGGTGAGGAACAATTCGCGTCGTTCCTACGTCTGGAACAGGCGAGGGCGATGGTCGATGCCGGGGGAATCGGTCTGGCCGAAACCCTCTTTGAAGCGATGAAGGAGCGTGCCGATGGGGCTGTTTGATGGATCTGGCACCCTCGCCGCTCTGGATACCTTGCTGGACCGTGAAAAGGCGCTGATCCTGAAAGGGGATATCGAGGGCGTTCGGCATCTCGCGCCAGAGAAAGAGCGTCTCCTGTCGCGGATCGGGCGTAATCGGTTCAAGCGCGAAAGGCTCGAAAACCTCAGAAAAAAAGCCGATCGGAACAATGAACTGCTGGCCGCGTCGGCCCGGGGTTTCAAGGCCGTTCAGGAGAAGCTGATCGCGCTGCGCGCGGCGGGGGGGCAGCATTCGATATACGATCGGGAAGGGCACCGCGCACGCATGGGAAATCGCCCGACGGACTTCAACAAGCGGGCCTGACGCCCAGCAAGTTCCGCGCTTTCGCCTAAAATCCGACGCAATCGCATTTCACACGTTCACTGTTCTTTTAGCACTCCGGCTTCAGGTTGCTCGCGCATCCTGAGGGGGTGGCGCGGACCGGAAACCGAAACGGAGACCGGCGTCCGCAGAGGTCAGAATGGCTCTGGAACCTGCCCTGAGCGGGCGGACCTCTAACCCGGCGTGAAATCTGCGCCGAACGACTGAAGGAACTGAAAATGGCGACCTTCCACGCCCCACCGTGGTGTCCTTCGCCACTGACCTTTTTGACCTTCTTGATGATGGGCGCATTGGCTTGCGCACTCATCCCACCACACCTCTCTATTCACCCGAGGTCAGGTGTAGGTCTCGCCAGTTAAGCTGCGGTTTACGGATGCCCCGGCACGGGCATTTCTTGCTTCAGGGTTAACGGCCCGTGTCAGAGCAGGTTGTCCAAGCCCCGCAGCAGCCCGGTGATCCCCATCACCTTCTGCGCGGCCAACAATGTGCCCGGCACGAGGATGTCGGCCGAGTGGCTATCGGCATCGTGCGTGATCGTCAGACGCGAATTACCCGCCGCGAAGGTGCTGGTGACGGTCGCCGAGTAGCTCGGCATCCGGATCGAATGGACCTGAACGCCGTTGACAGAGCCGCCGCGCAACCCCGGCTCGCCCTTGATCGTCGCGGGATCGACCTCGAAGGCCGGTTTCTTGATGTCCCCCATGCGCTCGGCCAGTTCGCGGGCCGTGCCGGTCGGGGCGTCGGTCTTTTTCGGGCGCGAGTAGTCGATGATCTCGAACCAGTCGAGGTATTCCGCCGCCATCAACGAAAACCGGGTCATCAGGGCGGCCGTCAGGGCGAAATTGCCGGACGCGACGACACCGAGCCGGGCCGCGCGCGCCGCCTCGTCGATCTTGGCGTAGTCCGCCGCAGTGAGGCCGGAGGTGCCGATCACCACGCGCCGTCCGGCGTCGATCGCCTGCATCGTGTGCGCGAACACGGCGTCGGCTTGGGTATAGTCCACGAGCACGTCGAACTCGGCCTCTGTCAGTGCCTCGGCCACCGTGGCGAAACAGGGGGCGCCATGCACCTGCTCACCCGCGCTGGACCGCGCGACGCAGGCGGTCAGGTCAAAGCGGGGGTCTGCGGCAAAGGCCGCCGCGATGGTTCCGCCGCTCAGGCCGGTCGCGCCGGCCATGCAGATGCGTTGCATTTGGTTCTCCCATCTTGCTCGGGGGCGAGACTGCGATGTCGGTCAGTATGCCGCAACCCCTGTCGCCGCGCAGGCCGGCATGGTCCCCACGGGCCACGCGTATCAGCGCGAAAGGTCGGCCTGATAGAGTTTGACCTTGATCCCGCCGTTATCGATGACCGGGCCCGAGGTCAGGTCGAACCCAGTGGCATGGGCCAGCGCCTGATCGGAGGTGACGATACCGACCCGCCAGCCCCGGAACCGTTCGGCGAGCACCCGGCCGAGCGTCCCGTAGAGCGCGTAGAGTTGCCCCTTGTTCCCGATGCGGGTGCCGTAAGGCGGGTTCACGATGACCAGTCCGGGCTCACCCTCGGGTGGCGTCAGGTCCGATAGCGGCTGGCAGCCGAAGGTGCAGATCTGGTCGACCCCGGCCGCTTCGGCGTTCCTGCGCGCGCCTTCGATGGCGCCCTGATCCCGGTCGTAGCCGTAGAAGCGGTGCATCGGCGTCGGACCCGAGCCTGCCCGCACGAGCGTCGCGAACCCGTCCGGGTCGAACGTGGCGAGGCTCTGAAACGCGAAGGCGCGATCCCGTCCGGGTTGAAGATCGGCTGCGATCTCGGCGGCCTCCAGAAGGAACGTGCCGGAGCCGCACATCGGGTCGACGACGGTCTGGCGTCCGTCATATCCGCAGGCCCGCAAGAGGAGCGCGGCGAGCGTCTCGCGGATCGGGGCCTTGCCGGTCGCGACCTTGTGGCCGCGCTTGTGCAGGCTCTCGCCCGAGGTGTCGACGCTGATGGTCACCAGATCGCGATCGATCCGAACCTTGATCGCGACCTCGGCCTCCGGGCTGATCGGCGCATCCATCGCGGCGGAGACGGCTTTTTCGACACGTTCCGCAGCGGCGCCCGCGTGATAGATCTTGGACTTCCGGTTGGTCGCAACCTCGACCTTCACCGGCACATGCGGCTCCAGCGTATCGCGCCACGGAAATTTCCGTGACCGCTTGTCGAGCTGGGCCAGATGGAACGCCGGAAAACTCCCGAGCCGGACGAGTATCCGGGTCGCCCCGCGAAGCTCCAGATTTGCGCGCCAGACTTCGGACCAGTCGCCCCTGAGGGTCACGCCCCCCGGTTCCGGCTTGCCGCGCTTGAAGCCGAGGGCAGCGCATTCCGCGGCAAGCTGCGGCTCCAGCCCGGGCGGGCAGACGGCGAAGAAATCCAGTTCGGTCATGGAATGGGATTACGGCATCGCGCCGCCAAGGGGAATACGGCGCACCGTCAGGCGCGTGTTTCCGGCGTGTCGAGCCGGAACTTGCGAAATGCCGCACCGCCGTATTCGACGCTGTCCACTTCCCGCGCCCCCAGACGCGCCAGCGCGGCGATGTGGTTCCGGCTCGGCGGCAGCAGGAAGGTCACGAAGGGAATGCGTGGGTCGCGTGCGGCCGCGTCCAGACAGGCGCGCGCGATTCGGGGGCCCAATCCGAAGCGGTCCGGGCGCAGGACGAGGCCGAAATCCCACTCCTCGCCCTCTCTCTGGAACCCGCCCCAGCCTGCATAGACCCCGTCCACCACGAAGGCCCAGTGACCAAGCCCGTCGCGCCGCCAAGTCTCCTCCTTGGCGGCAACGAGTTCAGCCGATTGCCTGTCGCTCCAGTCGCCGGACAGAAGCGGCATGTGCGCTGCCACGCGCGGATCGGACATATGAGCGGTGATGTCGTCCAACGGAATGTCGCTCAGTCTGCGAAATGCGATGTCCACTCCGGACTCCTCTCGGATCGGTCCTGTGCTTCTTCGTTTCCCAAATACTTTCGGGGGGGCGCCCGCAGGGCGCGGGGGCAGACAGCCCCCTCCGCACCATCCATCAGCGCCTACCCGATGGGTCATTGGCCCGCCGAGCGAAGCGAGGCCCCGCCGCGACGGGGGCGCAGCCCACGGCGCAATGAAAAAGCCCCGGCGCTCTGGCCGGGGCTCTTCCTGTCGTCATCCCGGCGCTTACGCGGGATCCTTGATCGTGCGCAGGTAGGGCAACTTGATATCCACGTCGCCATACTTGGCCTTGGCGTCGTCATCCGACACCGACAGGGCCACGATCACGTCCTGACCCGGGGTCCAGTTGGCCGGGGTCGCCAACGGCGCACCGTCCGTCTTCATCACGGCGTCAAGCGCCCGCAGAACCTCGGCGAAGTTGCGGCCCACCGACATCGGATAGGTCATGGTCAGGCGCAGCTTCTTGTCAGGCCCGACGATGAAGACCGAGCGCACGGTGGCGCTGTCGGCGGGCGTGCGGCCATCCGGCAGATAGGCGTCGGCGGGCAGCATGTCGAAAGCCTTGGCCATCGTCAGATCCTCGTCCGCCACGATCGGGAAACCTGCCTCGGCCCCGGCGAAGCTTTCGATGTCGCCCTTCCATTTCTTGTGGTCCTCGACACCGTCGACCGAGATACCCAGAACTTTCACGCCGCGCTTTTCCCACTCATCGGCAAGCTGGGCGACCGCGCCGAACTCGGTGGTGCAGACGGGCGTGAAATCCTTGGGGTGCGAGAACAGGATGGCATAGCTGCCATCGACCCATTCATGCAGGTTGATGTCGCCCTGATCGGTGGGCACGGTGATGTCGGGGATGGTATCGTTGATGCGAAGTCCCATGGAACTCTCCTTTTCCAATCGTCTCTTGTCTCAAACGTAATCTGATCGTGTTTCGCTTGAAGGGGGTTGTGGCAGAATGTCCGACTTGAATCGAGCGGTTTCATGGGTGGCTGTTCCGGCCCCATGACGTAGCGGCAGAGCGGCCCCGGCTTGTGCCCCCTGCGCCCCGGTGACAGAGTGCGCGCAAAGCGCAATATGGGAGGTTTCCATGCTTGAGAAACGCGAATTCTATATCAACGGCGAATGGGTCGCTCCGGCCGAAGCACGCGACCATGAAGTGATCGACCCCTCTACGGAAGAGGCCTGTGCGGTCATTTCGCTCGCGAGCGCGGCAGATGTCGACAAGGCGGTCGCCGCCGCCAAGGCGGCCTTCCCCGACTGGATGATGACGCCGGTGGAAGAGCGCATCGCGCTCGTCGAGAAGTTCCTCGAAATCTACAAGGCGCGGGCCGAAGACGTCGCGCAGGCCATCACGATGGAAATGGGCGCGCCGCTCGATCTGGCGCGCAGTTCCCAGTGGGGCGCGGGCTATGCCCATACCAAGGCGTTCGTGAAGGCGGCCAAGTCCTTCGATTGGATCAAGCCGCTTGGCGATCACGCGCCAAATACGATGATCGTGCATGAAGCCGTCGGGGTCTGCGCCCTCATCACGCCGTGGAACTGGCCGATGAACCAGATCAGCCTCAAGGTGATCGCAGCGGCCATCGCGGGCTGCACGATGGTTCTGAAACCGTCCGAAGAAAGCCCGCTGGACGCGATGATCTTTGCCGAATGCATGCATGACGCCGGGTTCCCAAAGGGCGTCTTCAACCTCGTGAACGGCGACGGCGCTGTCACCGGCGACGCGCTTACGGGCCACCCGGACGTGGATATGGTCAGCTTCACCGGGTCGACGCGCGCAGGCATCGCGATCTCGCAGAATGCCGCCAAGTCGCTCAAAAAGGTGCATCTGGAACTCGGCGGCAAAGGCGCGAACATCGTTTTCGCCGACGCGGACGAGAAGGCGGTGAAGCGCGGTGTCATGCACATGATGAACAACACCGGGCAAAGCTGTAACGCGCCCTCGCGGATGCTGGTCCAGCGCGAAATCTACGATCAGGCGGTCGAAACGGCGGCAGCTGCGGCGGACAAGGTCGCGGTGGGCGACGCGCATGAGGAAGGCCGTCATATCGGCCCAGTCGTGAACGAAGCCCAGTGGAACAAGATTCAGGGTCTGATCCAGACCGGGATCGACGAAGGCGCCCGGCTCGTCGCTGGCGGCTTGGGTCGCCCCGACGGCATGAACCGCGGGTTCTTCGTCAAGCCGACGGTGTTTGCCGACGTGACCAACGACATGACCATCGCGCGTGAGGAAATCTTCGGCCCGGTCCTGACCATGATCCCGTTCGACACCGAAGAGGAGGCCGTGAACATCGCGAACGATACGGTCTACGGCCTGACCAACTACGTCCAGACGCAGGACGGGGCCAAGGCGAACCGCGTCGCGCTCAAACTTCGGTCCGGCATGGTCGAAATGAACGGGCAGCCGCGCGGGGCCGGTGCGCCGTTCGGCGGCATGAAGCAGTCGGGCAACGGTCGCGAAGGCGGCGTCTGGGGCATCGAGGATTTCACCGAGGTCAAGGCGATCGGCGGCTGGGCCGTCGACGCCGCCGAGTGACGCCGGTGTGAAGGAAGGGCAGGGTCCAGCCATTCGGTTGGGCCCCGCCGATCAAAATTGCGGCGTTTCGCGTCCATGCGTGTCTTTGCGACGAGGCGAATGGCCAGGATCAGGCCCGGGCGTTGCCCCCTGAAAAGACCGCTCCTATATCTTTAGTACAATTTACGAACAGTCATCCAACGCAGCCAGGGAGCCGCGCGTTGAGTTACTCGATCAGAATTCACCCGGATCGCCGCATTGCGGTGTTCCACTTCAGCGGTGTTCTGAACCCGCAGGTCGGCAAGCAGGCGTTCCTCGACTACATCAGGATGCCGGACTTCGATCCCCATTTCGCCATGCTGACGGATGCCCGGCAGCTGAACGGCGTCGAGGCCTCGTTCCCGGAAATCGTCAGCGGTGTGATGAAGGTTATGCGGAACCTGCGCCAGTTCGACCAGCCGGTGCGCAGTGTGATCCTCGTCAACTCGGAAAAGCCGTTCGTCGTGGCGAGACTGCTCGATCAGGTGCTCGAACGCGCCAGCAAGATCCGCATCCATATCGCCCGTGAGGAGCATGAGGCGCTCGCGCTCGTCGGCTGCGCGGACACCGATTTCGCCCGCCTGGCGAACGCCGCCTGATCCTCGTCAGTCCAACCCCAGTTCGTCCAGCATGTGACGCCCGCGGGCATCCTCGACCTCGATCACCCACAGGTCCGGGTCGAACGACCGCTGCTTGCCGATCGACTCGTCCACGGCGCGTTCGTCGCCTTCGGCCAGAACCATCCATTTGCGCTCGCCCGTCATCAGGTTGACGCTGCGTTGAAACGCCTGCGCCTGACCGTCCATCGTGGCGAGCTTGACCAGCACCGCCCCGGCGGTCGCATCGCCCTTAGCGACGACATAGGTGGAGATTCCTTCGGCCTGAAGCCGGGCGAGGTATGCCGAAACCCAGATGCCGGTCGCAAGGCGGCTCATGCGTTCCCGTCTTTGAAGTCCAGACCCATTTCCGAATAGCGTTCGGATTCTTCCAGCCAGTTCGGGCGCACTTTTACCTGAAGGAACAGGTGAATCTTGCGGCCGAGGAATTCCTCAAGTTCCGCGCGTGCCGCCTGACTGACCGCCTTGATGGTCTCGCCCTTCTTGCCGAGAACGATGCCTTTGTGCCCGTCACGGGCGACGTAGACGATCTGATCGACGCGGGCCGAGCCATCCGGACGCTCTTCCCAATGCTCGGTTTCGACGGTGAGCTGATAGGGCAGTTCCTGATGCAGGCGCAGCGTCAGCTTCTCGCGCGTCATCTCGGCGGCGATCATCCGCATGGGCAGATCTGCGATCTGGTCCTCGGGGTAGAGCCATGGGCTTTCGGGCATCATGCCGGCGAGCCAGGTCTTGAGGTCCGCGACGCCATATCCCTTTTCAGCCGAGATCATGAAGGTTTCGACGAAGGGAAACCGCTCGTTCATGTCCTGCGTCAGGCCGAGAAGAACATCGGACGACACCTTGTCGATCTTGTTGATCGCCAGCGCGACGGGGCGTTTGCGCGCCACCTCTGGCAGATGGTCGAGGATTGTCTCGACGCCCTTGGTGACACCGCGATGCGCCTCGATCAGCAGGACGATGACATCTGCGTCGGCGGCCCCGCCCCAAGCGGCGGCGACCATCGCACGGTCCAGCCGCCTGCGCGGTTTGAACAGGCCAGGCGTGTCGACGAGCACGATCTGGCTATCCCCCTCCAGCGCGACACCGCGAATGCGCGCGCGCGTGGTCTGGACCTTGTGGGTCACGATGGACACCTTCGCCCCGACGAGGTGGTTCGTCAGGGTCGATTTGCCCGCGTTGGGCTCGCCGATAAGGGCGACAAATCCGGCACGTGTGGTCATGGCAGGGGCCATAGCCCCTTTCTTTGCCTCGCGCTAGGGGGCGTGAGCGGCAAGGCGCGCGGGCGTGCGCCGGGCCGCGTTCGCATGGCGCGGGAACACGGGCCTGCAAATTGCAGCCAAATCGGTATGGTGGGGATTAGGAATCAGGAGGAGCTCATGCCCGACGCCACCTGCACCTGTGGACGGGTGCGGATCGAGATCACCGGCAAGCCGATCATCGTCGCGGAATGCGGCTGCACCTCATGCCAGACTGCGGGGCAGGCCTTTGGCGGCGTGCTGACCGAGCATTACACCACGCCTTACGTCATGGTGCGCAAGGATCGCGTGCGTCTTGCGTCTGGCGACGGCGCGCTCGAAGCCCGACGGCTGACGCCCGAAAGCGCGACGCGCCGGGTCGTCGCGACCTGTTGCGGCGCGCCGATGTATCTGGAATTCGAGAAAGGCCATTGGCTTAGTGTCTATGCCGCGCGGCTGTCCGCGCAGGACCGCGGCGCACTCGATTGCCGAACCATGACGAAAGACCTGCCGGAGGGTATCGTTCTGCCGAACGATGTGCCGAACCCCAAGCGGCATACGCCGGGGTTCATGCTGAAACTCATGGGGGCGTGGGTCGCGATGGGGTTCCGCACACCCAAGATCGACTGGGCGAGGGAGGCCACGGGATGAGCGATGACAAGATCGAAGTCCGCAATATCAATTCACCGGATCACATCACGCGGGTGGATCGGACAAAGTACGAGGACATGAAGCAGGCCTTGCTGAAGGTGCTGCCATCCGAGGCGCCCGGTATGAAAGTCGCCGAGGCACAGGATGCGCTGAAACCGCATCTGGACCAGACCCTGTTCCCCGGCGGCGCGAAATCCGGTTGGTGGCTGAAATGCGTGCAACTCGACCTTGAGTTCAAGGGCGAGATCAAGCGCGCGGAGAAACCGCCTGTGCGGCTTTACAAGGTCTAACGCAATTTGGGCGGGCCGGGGTCATTCTGCCGGTCCAGAACACCTTCAAGCCCCCATCGCAGCCCTTGGCCGATCCGATCCGCCAGCGCCGAAAACCGCTCGGCCTTTTCGGGTGTCAGCACGTCGCGGGCCGCGGCATGGAACGTCTCGAGCCACATCGGAAAGTGCTCCGGCCGTACCTCGCCATTCGTGACATGCGCTTGCATCGGGCTGCCGCGAAAGCTGTGGTCGATCTGGAACGCCGCGCGCCAGAACCCGGCGATCTTCGCCTCATGCGCCCGCCAGACCGGCCCGTCCTCCGGTGCAATCGCCCGCGCGAAAATCGGACCGAGGACGTCATGCCGGCGCACGCGGGCGTAAAACGCAGCCATGAGGAGGTCGATGTCCTCGGCGGTCATGTCTTGTGCGGTTTCTGTCGTCATGTCGACGTTATGAACCCGTTTCGCACGAGCGTCATGGGGCGCGATGTCACACGGCCTGTGCGCGGCGTCCGGTCCTGAGCAGGGTGTATAGCCCCGTGGCCACGATCAGCGCACCGCCCAGAAGGGTGATGGCGTCGGGGCGTTCGCCGAAAGCCAGATAGGCGATCACCAGCGCGACCAGAAGGCGGGAATAGCGGAAGGGCGCGACGACGCCGATCTCGCCCGACCGCATCGCGGTGGTCAGCGCGTTATAGGCCACGGTCCCGAACAGGGCGGCCACGACGATGGCCCCCCACGCGGCGGCGCTCGCCCCCTGAGGCAGGCGCGGATCGAAGGCCCATATGACGAGGCCCGCGACGGTCACGACGATGAATCCGAGCGTGCCCAATTGACGGCCCGAAACATGGGGCGGGCTGGCACGGGTGGCGAGGTCGCGGCCCGCGAAGCCCAGCATCCCGATCACCGGAAAGATGACCAGAGGATCGAACATCTCGGGTGTCGGGCGCAGAATCAGGATGACGCCCGCGAACCCGATCAGCATCGCAATCCACCGACGCGGCCCCACCTTTTCGGCGAACAGGAGTGCCGCGCCGAGCGTCACGACAAGCGGTGTGGCCTGAAGGATCACGGAGGTCAGGGAGAGAGACACGAAGGCGATGGACAGCGTGTAGAACAGCCGCCCGATCAGTTCGATGCCCGACCGGATAAGGAGCCCGCGTGACAGGAAACTCTTCGGAAAGACCGCCTCGCCCGCGCGCAGTGACAGGAGCGCGCAGATCGTCATGGCGATGAGGCCGAAGAGGGTAAACGCCATGCCGCGCGGCACGTCCTGAAAGGCGAACTTCAGAAAGGCGTCCTCGCCCGCGAAGGCACACATGGACAAGACCATGAACAGCGCACCACGTGCATTCGGGCTCATGCCTGCGCCACCATGTGAAAGGTCGAGGTCAAGATCATGCTCTCCGCTGTTCCTGCCTTCCACCTAGCGAAAGCCCGAGACCGATACCAGACCTGCCGGCTTCGAGCACGCCAACAGGTTTTCGACACGACGAAATGCGTGAACCGGCCTGCGGTTATGCGCCGAGCCGTTCCAGAAGCGCCCGCGCGGCATCCTGTTCGGCCGCCCGTTTGGAATTCGCCTTTGCGCGGGCGGCTTCACCGTTTTCGAGTTGCGCTTCGATCGTGAATTCCGGCGCGTGGTCGGGCCCATCGCGGGCGATCTCGACATAGGTCGGGGGCTGCATCTTGCGCGCCTGCGCCCATTCCTGAAGCGCGGTCTTGGCGTCGCGCGCGTCCTCTTCGACCGCGCCGATGCGGTCGCCCCACAACCGCACGATCATCTCGCGCGCGGCTTCGAAACCCGCATCGAGGTAGACCGCAGCGATCACCGCTTCCATCGCGTCGCCCAGCAGGGCCTGTTTGCGGCGGCCCCCCGACATCTGCTCGGACCGCCCGAGTTTCAGGACGGCCCCCAGATCGACCTGTCGCGCGACGTCGGCGCAGGCTTCCTTGCGCACCAGCGCGTTGAACCTTGGGGCAAGCTGGCCCTCGCTCGCCTCCTTGTCGGCGGCGAGCATGGCTTCGGCCATGACGAGGCCGAGCACCCGGTCGCCCAGGAACTCCAGACGTTGATTGTCGGGCCTCGTATCCGACGAGATCGAGCCGTGTGTGAGCGCCCGGATCAGAAGTTCGGGGCGCTTGAAGTCGTGCCCGATCCGGTTGGCAAAGCCCTTCAGATCCGCCGACAGTTTCATTCGATCTTCTTGAAGAACCGGTCGCCGCGCCATGTCCAGAAATAAAGCAGGCGCTTGCCCGAGGCCGAGAAGATCACGCGGTCCACGCGGCCCAGCAGGTATTCTTCCGACACGAAGCCCACACCGTTGGCGCGCTGGCTCACCCGGCTGTCGGTCGAGTTGTCGCGGTTGTCGCCCATGAAGAAATAGTGGCCTTCGGGCACCGTGAACACGTTGGTCGAATCGAGCCGTCCGTCGCCCACGTTCAGGATCGAGTGGGATACGCCGTTGGGCAGCGTCTCGATGTATTTCTCTTTGATGCATTCGCCGCCCTGACCGACCGGGCCGTTGGAACACAGCGGGAAGGTGCCGAAGCGGCCCTGCGAACGATAGGTCTCGACGAAGGTGCCGTCCGGGACTTGCGTCGCCTCTTCGCCGTTGATCGAAAGCACACCGTCCTGCACCTGGATCTTGTCGCCCGGTTTGCCGATCAGACGTTTCACGTAATCGGTGTTGAGCGTGGGGTGGCGGAACACCACGACATCGCCCCGTTCGGGTTCGGACCCGAGGATGCGGCCCGAGATCGGACACATGGCGAAGGGGCAGGAGTATTGGGAATAGCCGTAGGCCATCTTGTTGACGAACAGGAAATCGCCGATCAGCAGCGTGTCCTTCATCGAGCCGGTCGGAATCCAGAACGGCTGGAAGAACACCGAACGGAAGATGCCCGCGATCAGAAGCGCCCAGAAAACCGTTTTGACGGTTTCCATGATCCCGTCTTTTTTCTCTTTCGCCATCTGCCCCTGCCTCCGCTTGGTTCTGTCGCTACATGGGCGGGTGCGCCGAGCCTGTCAAGCAATCGGCCGGGCTTCGATCAGGACAAAGGCCTGCGCCCATGGGTGGTCGTCGGTCAGGGTGACGTGGACGATCGCTTCGTGCCCCTCGGGCGTCATGTCGCGCAGGCGTTCGGCGGCCCAGCCTGTCAGATGCATGACGGGCTGTCCGGTGCGCAGGTTCGAGACCGCCATGTCTTTCCAGCTGATGCCCATGCGCAGGCCGGTGCCGAGTGCCTTGGAACAAGCCTCCTTCGCGGCCCAGCGTTTCGCGTAAGTCCCGGCCTCGTCCTTGCGGCGCGCCGCCTTGAACTGCTCGGTTTCGGTGAACACCCGGTCGCGGAAGCGGTCGCCGTGGCGTTCGAGCACGCCGGCGATCCGGTCGATATTCGCAAGATCGGTGCCGATACCCAGAATCATGGTCAGGCGGACTGCGGGGCAAGGCGCAGGCCAAGCCGGTTGAAGGCGAACTGGATGACGACAAGGGCCACGGCGCCAAGCGCCACGCGCGGTGCGCCCCCCAATTCCGCGAACAATTGGCCGCCCGTCGCGACGTTTCCAAGGCTGAACAACAGCAGGCTCACGCCGAACGAAAACGCGGTCATGCGCAGGCTACCTTCCATTGCGGTGCGGCCTGCGGGGCGTGCTCCGTTCGCCTTGGCGAAGGCGTTCCCTTCGACGACGGCCGCGATCAGGGGGGGCAAGGCGATGGCGAACCCGGTCGCGCTGGGCATTCCGAGCAGGACGGGCAGAAAAAAGATGGCGACGGTGAACACCGTGAACAGGCCGGTGTAGCGCCCGATGTTGATGGTCATGTCGCCGTGCCCTTCCCGCTCGCGTCTGCGCGGCAGACCCTATTGCGCGGGCGTCGTCAAGGCAATGCGGGAGGGGCGGGGAAGGTCAGCAAGCTGGCCGGGGGTCAACCCGGACAGGTCCGGGTGGTCATGCGGGTCGGCCGGCTGTGCGGTTCTGAGCGGCAGGGTGCGCAGGATGCGGGGAAGAATGCGGGTCATGCTGTGTCCTTTCGTTTGAAAGGAGTTTGCCTGTATCCGACGCATAAAAATATGGAGTTTCGCTGATTCATGTTTTAGAAAAACTGAATGAAGGAACTGGATCGCGTCCACCTCTCGGGTCTGCGGGCCGTCGAAGCCGTATTGCGCTTGGGCACACTCGTGCAGGCCGCCGAAGAGCTTGGGGTTTCTGTCGGGGCGGTGAGTCAGCGGGTGGCCAAGGCCGAAGACGCGCTGGGCGTAACCCTGTTCCTGCGCGGGCGCTCCGGCATGGTGCCGACGGCGCAGGGCAGGGCCATGGCAGGCTTGCTGACCACCGGCTTCGGCCAGCTTGCCGCCGCCGTGGGCGAGGCGACGCGCGATCATGGGACGACGCTCGTCGTGTCGGTCGCGCCGATCTTCGCGGCCCGTTGGCTGATCTGGCGTCTGCCGCGCTTCTCCGCGCGGCATCCTGAAATCCGGGTCCGCATCGACAGCGTCGAGGGGCTGGTCGATCCGAATACCTCTGATGTTGACCTGTGTCTCAGGGTCGGCACGGGGCCTTATCCCGACCTCAGGGCCGAACGCCTGTTCTCGCATCGCGCCATGCCGGTCTGTGCGCCGGAGATGGCAGAGCAGCTCAAGACGCCCGCAGATCTCGCGCATGTTCCGATCATTCGCGACACGAACTCGACCCTGCCATGGTCGGTCTGGCTGGAACCCGAAGGGCTGGACGAAAGCATTCTCGGACCGGGGCCGGAGTTTTCGGACGGAAGCCTGTGCTTCGACGCCGCGATGGGTGGGGCAGGGGTCTTTCTGGCGTGGGAGACACTGGATCTGAAGGCCATGGCCGACGGTCGGGTGGTCGCGCCGTTCCCACGGCTTCAGGAAACGGGCCGATTCTACTGGCTCGTATCGGCGCGTGACCGCAGCCCGGGCGCCGCCCATCGGTATTTCGTGCGCTGGATGAAGGAAGAGCTGGCAGAGGACGGGATCGAGCTTGCGTAGGCCGGGCGTCCGAAACCGTCGTTCACCTTCGGGCCGTCAGTCGCCCAGCTCCAGCAGGGGGGAAATCGCCCCGGTCGCCTGATTGAGCGAAAACTTCAGCATCGCCCCGACCGGCTCGACCGCGTCCGTCAAGGCGAACACCCGGACCGGGACCGTGAACATGAGGCCGACCGAAGGGTCGTAAGCCGCTTCGAGACGGTCGAAATCGATCCCCGCGAAACCGCTCGTTTCGGGAAAGGTCAGGACGCGACATTGCCGTTCTCCAAGTTCGCCGTAGGGCGGCGAAAGGACCAACAAGAAGAAACCGCCGAAGGCCGGTTCGCCCACGTCCAGCTTGGCAATGCGCACGGCCCCGTTCGAAAAGGTCCGGCTGTTGTCCTCCCACGGCTCGGCCAAGTTCCAGGCCGAGGCCTGCCAATCGCACGCGATGACATCCTGTGCTGCGGCGGGCGTGGCGAGGACCGCCAAAGCGGCGAGCGCGCGGATCATGCCCGTGCCTCGTCCATCAACCGCCGCATTTCGGCGATGCTGGTTTCCAGGCCGAGGAAGATCGCCTCGCCGATCAGGAAATGCCCGATGTTGAGTTCCCGCACTTCGGGGAAAGCCGCGACCGGACCCACGGTTTCATAGGTCAAGCCGTGGCCCGCGTGCACCTCGAGCCCGAGGGAATGCGCAAAGGCCGCCATGTCGCGCAGGCGTTCGAGTTCGGCGTCGCGTTCGCTGAATTTGCCCTCGTAGTGGAAATCGCAATAGGCGCCCGTGTGCAGCTCGACCACAGCGGCGCCGATCCGGTTCGCGGCCTCGATCTGGGCGCGGTCCGCGGCGATGAAGATCGATACGCGGCAGCCCGCGTCGGCCAGCGGCGCGATGAAATGGGCAAGGCGGTTTTCGTCCTTCGCCACCTCCAGCCCGCCTTCAGTGGTCCGCTCCTCGCGCTTTTCCGGCACGATGCAGACCGCGTGCGGCTTGTGGCGCAGCGCGATGGCCTGCATTTCGTCCGTCGCGGCCATCTCGAAGTTGAGCGGCACGGTCAGTTCCGCGGCAAGCCGCTCGATGTCGCCGTCCCCGATGTGGCGACGATCCTCACGCAGATGCGCGGTGATGCCGTCGGCGCCCGCCGCTTCGGCCAGCTTCGCAGCCCGCACCGGATCGGGATAGGCCGAACCGCGCGCGTTGCGCACCGTGGCCACGTGGTCGATGTTCACACCGAGGCGAAGTTTACCGCTCATGTCTCGCCTTCCTTCGCATGGGTCCGCTCGGCCATGCGTTTTTCATACCGTTTGCGCAACTGCTTCACGCGCCGCTTTTGATACGCCGTGATGATGGGGCGGGACAAGCCGAAGGCGATCATCGCCGCTCCGAGCCCCGGAAGGATGCCGCCGACCAGATAGGGCAGAAACACCCGGTCCAGAAACAGGGCGAGACCGGCCCATTCCGCGGTCTCGTGGGTGAAGATCGCGGTGATGTTGTGCCAGATGTCATGGCTCGCGCGGGCGAAGGCGTCGACGATGTATGTCAGGTTCGTGTCCCGTGGCGGCAGTCCGAGGAACCGGTTGCCGAGCCTCAGGCTGATACTCGCGATGAAGGGAAAGGTGATCGGATTGCCGACGAAAGTGGCCAGAACCGCAGCCAGAAGGTTCCCGCGCACCACCCATGCGATCAGCGCCGCCGTCACGAAGTGCAGACCGAAGAGCGGCGAAAAGCTGACGAAGACGCCCGCCGCGATCCCGCGCGCGATCCGGTCGGCGGGGTCCGGCAGGCGGCGCAGGCGGTAGATGACGTAGCGGGTGGCGCGATACCAACCGCCACGGGGATAGAAGAACTCGGTGAACGCGCGCATGTAGGAGCGCGGCTTGCGCTTGAACATGGCTCGGCCCCCTTTCCCTATGGCGCGCGGCTCAGGTCCCGATGCCTTCGGATTTCCGCCACGTCCGTTTCTGCCTCGAGCACCAGCATAACAGCATGAAGGTGTTCGATGTCCCTCAGATCCACGTCGATCAGAAGCCGATAGTAGTCCGGTTTCCGGTCGACGAAGGTCATGTTTGAGATATTGGCCTTCTGCTCGCCGATCAATGTGCAGATTCGTCCCAAAACGCCCGGACCGTTCGCGATCACGACATTGAGTGTGACCGTATGGATCGCCGGGTGCTGGCCGGAATGCCAATGGACGTCCACCCAACGCGAACTGTCGCCGTCGAGCGCCTCAAGCGCGCGGCAGTCGATGGAGTGAACCATCATGCTCTTGCCGCGATAGGTGATGCCGACGATCCGTTCGCCCGGCACCGGCTGACAGCATTGCGCGATCTGAAAGCTCTGATCCGGTTCCAGACCGATGACGGCGCGGGCCGCGTCGATCTCGCTCCCCGTGTCGACCGCGTTCGGATACAGGATCGCGACCACGTCGCGCGCGGCAAGGTCGGCAGAGCCGAGGCGGGCCAACAGGTCTTCCGGCCCGCCGAGGCTGAGTTGCTTCGCCGCCGTCGCCAGCGCCTTGTCCGTGGCCTTGCGCCCGACATGGTCGAAGGCGACGCGGGCCAGTTCGCGCCCGAGCCGGATGAACCTTTCGCGGTCCTCTTCACGCAACCGCCGGCGGATGGCGGACTTGGCACGCCCCGTCACGACGATGTCGAGCCACGTGGCTTGTGGAGACTGCCCTTCGGCGGTGATGATTTCGACCGACTGGCCGTTCTTGATCCGGGTCCAGAGCGGCACGCGGATGTTGTCGACGCGGGCACCGACGCAGCTATCCCCGATCCGGGTGTGGATCGCATAGGCGAAGTCCAGAGGTGTCGCCCCGCGCGGCAGTTTCACGACCTCGCCCTTGGGCGTGAAGCAGAACACCTGATCCTGATACATCTCGAGTTTGACGTTCTCGAGAAATTCGTCGTGATCCTCGGCGTTCTCGAACCGCTCGGTCAGCGAGGCGATCCACTTGGCGGGGTCGACGGCGAACGGGTTCTCGGCGCGCACACCGTCCTTGTAGGACCAGTGCGCCGCGACGCCCGCTTCAGCCACGTCGTGCATCTGCCGGGTGCGGATCTGGATTTCGACCCGTTTCCCGTCACGCCCCGACACAGTGGTATGGATCGAGCGGTATCCGTTGGATTTCGGCTGGCTGATGTAATCCTTGAACCGCCCCGGCACGGCACGCCAGCGTTGGTGTATCGCGCCCAGCACGGCGTAGCAATCCGCCTCGCTGTCGGTGATGACGCGGAAGCCGTAGGTGTCGGACAGGCGCGAGAAGGACTGATCCTTTTCCTGCATCTTGCGCCAGATCGAATAGGGCTTCTTGGCGCGCCCAAACACCTCGGCCTCGATCCCGACACGGTCGAGTTCCTTGCGGATGTCCTTGGTGATCTTGTTGATGACGTCGCCCGATTCCTTTTGCAGGTGGACGAAACGCCGGATGATCGACGCGCGGGCATCCGGGTTCAGGACGTGAAAGGCGAGGTCTTCCAACTCCTCGCGCATCCACTGCATACCCATCCGGCCCGCGAGCGGCGCGAAGATATCCATCGTCTCGCGCGACTTCTGCACCTGCTTTTCGATCCGCATGGCGCGGATGGTGCGCATGTTGTGCAGTCGGTCGGCCAGTTTGACGAGAATCACCCGCAGATCCTTGGACATCGCCATGAAAAGCTTGCGGAAGTTCTCGGCCTGCTTTGTCTCGGTCGAGGACAGCTGGAGATTGGTCAGCTTGGTGACGCCATCGACGAGTTCGGCCACGTCGGGCCCGAACCGCTCCGAAACCTCGGAATAGGTCGATCCGGTGTCTTCGATGGTGTCGTGAAGCAGCGCGGTGATGATGGTCGCATCGTCGAGCTGCTGCTCGGCGAGGATATGCGCGACGGCGATCGGATGCGTGAAATAAGGCTCGCCCGAATGGCGGTACTGCCCCTCATGCATGCGCCGCCCGTAATCGAAGGCGGCGCGAATGAGGTCCGAATTGCTTTTCGGGTTGTAGGCGCGGACCTGCGCGACAAGCTCTTCAGGATTCAGCTCGGTCATGCAGGTGCGGTCTCAGGGTCAGCCTTGGCCCTGGGCCTCCATGAGCGCACGAAGAAGTTTTTCGTCCGTCATGTCGTCGTCGTCCGGCTTGTCCGGCGTTTCCTGACCCATGAGAAGCGCCATCTGGTCGTCCTCGGGCTCGTCCACTTCGATCTGAGTCTGGTTCGACTCGATCATCCGTTCGGTCAGTTCGTCCGCCGTCTGGGTCTCTTCCGCGATCTCGCGCAGGGCCACGACCGGGTTCTTGTCGTTGTCGCGGTCCACAGTGAGGGCACCACCGGACGAAATCTCGCGCGCCCGATGGGCGGCAAGCATCACCAGGTCGAACCGGTTCGGGACTTTGTCAACGCAATCTTCAACCGTCACGCGGGCCATAGAAGGACTCCATTCAATTCGCGGATGTGAAGGGGCTATTTAGGCGCGAAAGGGCTTGAGCACAAGCACAATCGGCAGGTTTCTGCCCTGAAACAAAGGCTCCGGCGAAACGTCTTTGCGCTGCGCCCGGTCGGGTCAAGGATCAAGAGGACGAACCGGGGACACCACGTCGTCGGGCAGCGCATCCAGCATTTCGCGGATCGTGCGATCCAGCAGCGGATGCCGCCAGTCCGGTGCGATGTCGGCGGCGGGAACGAGAACGAAGGCCCTGTCCTGCAACCGTGGATGGGGCAGGATGAGCTCTTCGGGTGTCGCGGATTTTTGCTTGTCGAACGGGAGGTTGACCCATTCACGAAGCGTGGGCTGGTCAGGCAGGATCATTTGGTCCAAGGTGAGAAGATCAAGGTCGAGCGTTCGGTTTGTCCACCGCTCACGGCGTATTCTGTCAAAGGACGTCTCGATCTTGTGAAGACGGGCAAGGATCATCGCCGGGTCCAGGGGCGTAGAAACCTCGACCACGGCGTTGACGACATCGGGCTCGGCCCCTTTGGGGACGAAAGGAGAGACGTAAAGACGGCTGCGGGCGAGGATTTCGAACGGCCCGTCGTCGAGCGAGGAAATGGCAGCTTGAATGGTTTCCACCGGGCCACCTGCCGGTGACGTTGCGTTACTGCCAAGGGAGATCAGTGCTTTACCTAGACGTAAACTTTCACCATATGGTTGCGTCATCGCGCTTTATCCCTATCTTGACGCGGATTCGCCGCCGCCCAATTTTTTCGCACTTACCACTCACGGCACTGACGGCGAACAGAATTCGGAAGGATGGATTATGTTCTACAAGGACGAACGGCTCGCGCTGTTCATTGATGGTTCGAATCTGTATGCGGCTGCCAAGTCGCTCGGCTTCGACATCGACTACAAGCTGCTGCGCCAGGAATTCATGCGCCGCGGCAAACTTCTTCGCGCGTTCTACTACACGGCGCTTCTGGAAAACGACGACTATTCGCCGATCCGGCCCCTCGTGGACTGGCTGCACTACAACGGCTTCACCATGGTCACCAAGCCGGCGAAGGAATTCACCGACTCGATGGGCCGCCGTAAAGTGAAGGGCAACATGGACATCGAACTCACCGTCGATGCCATGGAGATCGCGCCGCATGTCGACCACATCGTGCTGTTCTCCGGCGATGGCGACTTCCGTCCGCTGGTCGAAGGTCTGCAACGTAAAGGTGTGCGCGTCTCGGTCGTTTCGACGATCCGCAGCCAGCCGCCGATGATCGCCGACGAACTGCGCCGTCAGGCCGACAACTTCATCGAGCTCGACGAGCTGAAGGAAGTGATCGGTCGCCCGCCGCGCGATGATCGCCCTGAGCGGACCTATAACGAAGAAGACGCGGACGCCTAAGCAACCGCACCGTTGAGATTACGACGACGCCCGGCCGCCCACGTGACCGGGCGTTTTTCGTGCGGCGGTCTAAAGGTCGTGGTGGAAGTGGATAAGGTGCCCGGACGGATCGCGCACCGTGAAAGACCTGAGACCCCACGGCTTGTCCGATATCGGGTCCGAGATGTCCGCCCCAAGCGTGGTCAGGTCGGCTTCGGTCCCGTCCACATCGTCGCAGAACACCCAAAGCTCGACAGGCGTGATGGGCCCGTCCGTTTCGCGCAGGAACAGCACGCAGTCGCCGCGCCGGACGGCACCGATGCGCCCCTCGACATTGTGCCAAGCGATGTCGAAGCCAAGCGTGTCGCGATACCGTGCCTGCGCCTCTGCGACGTCGCGCACCGGAAGGATCGGGACCGCCGCGTGCAAGGTCACGCCTCGTCGCGGCTGTCGCACCATGCGCGCGTGATCGCCTCGACCTCGTCACGCTTGGCGGCCAGATCCTCAAGGCTCGCCACTTTCAGGGTGCGCGCTTCCTTGCCGTCGCCTTCAAGCGACGGGAAGTCGCCGGGGATCGTCGCGCCGGTGTGGAACATGAGCGAGGCGTGCTTTTTCGACTTTGGGAAGAACGACGCCATATTGCCCTTGTAGGTGAAGGTCGGCGCCGACCATTTGATGCATTCGGAAATGCGCGGATCGGCGGCGAGGATCACCTCGCGCATGGCCTGCACAGTCTCCTTCATCGGGTTGTCATAGGTTGCCATCCAGTCGTCGACTTCTTGCGCCATGCCATCCTCCGGTTTCGCCTCAGGAAGGGTAGCATGATTCCTTGCCGTCCCAAGTCTGGACGCGGCGCGCGGCGGTCATTAGGTGTGGGCGAAGGAGCCGACATGACCAAGCCATCCCTGACCCTCATTCTTGCTGCGCCGCGCGGGTTCTGCGCGGGCGTCGACCGCGCGATCAAGATCGTCGAAATGGCGATCGAGAAGTGGGGCGCGCCGATCTATGTCCGGCACGAGATCGTTCACAACAAATTCGTGGTCGACAGCCTGCGCGAAAAGGGCGCGGTCTTCGTCGAGGAACTGGATGAATGCCCGACCGACCGTCCCGTGATCTTCTCGGCGCATGGCGTGGCCAAGGCCGTGCCGGCCGAGGCGAACCGGCGCGACATGATCTATGTCGACGCGACATGCCCGCTGGTGTCCAAGGTCCATATCGAGGCCGAGCGGCACCATGCCAACGGGCTTCAGATGGTCATGATCGGGCACGCGGGCCATCCCGAAACCATCGGCACGATGGGCCAACTTCCCGAGGGCGAGGTGTTGCTGGTCGAGACCGAGGCCGATGTGGCTACGCTCGAACCCCGTGACCCGGAACGCCTCGCCTTCATCACGCAGACCACCCTGTCGGTTGATGACACTGCGGGCATCGTCGCGGCCCTCAAGGCACGGTTCCCGGCCATCATCGGCCCGCACAAGGAAGACATCTGCTACGCCACCACCAACCGGCAGGAGGCCGTGAAGGCCATCGCGCCCAAGGCCGACGCGCTACTGGTGATCGGTGCGCCCAACAGCTCCAACTCCCGCCGTCTGGTCGAGGTCGCGCGCTCGCGCGGTTGCGACTATGCGCAACTGGTGGGGCGCGCGGACGAGATCGACTGGCGCGCGCTCGAAGGGGTGCGTGCGGTGGGTCTGACGGCCGGGGCCAGCGCCCCCGAAGTGCTGGTGGACGAGGTGATCGCGGCCTTCCGCGACCGCTATGACGTTACGGTCGAGACGGTCGAAACCGCGACCGAGAACGTCGAATTCAAAGTGCCGCGCGTGCTGCGCGAGCCTGCATGAACGACATTCCCCGCACGCCCCTCCTCCTCGGCCTCGCCGGGTTGATCCCGTTCGTCTGGGGCGCAGTGACGAGTTTTGCGCCGGTCGCGTGGGTGGACGAAATCTTCGTCGGATATGCCGTGCTCGCCGACTATGGCATGATTATCCTGTCGTTCATGTCCGGCGTGATCTGGGGCTATGCGACCCGTGCCACGGGGCGGCAGGCGAACCTGCTTTACGTCCTTTCGGTGATCCCGGCGCTTTGGGCGTTCTTCTTCGCGTTCGGCGACTATGCCCTTCTCACCCTCGCGGCCGGGTTCCTTTTGATCCTGCCGATCGACATCGCCGCGACACGGGCCGGTCTGGCCCCGGTGTGGTGGACGCGGCTGCGCGTTCTGCTCACCTCGGTCGTGGTCCCCTGTCTAGTCATCGGCCATCTCGCCGCATGAGCGCGGACCGTGAGACCATCGCCGTCTATGACGCCCGCAGCGCCGACTATGCCACCATGGTCAGCGCGTGGGAGACGCCGGGGATCGACACGTTCATCGCGGCTATGCCGCGCCCGGCCTATGTGCTCGACCTGGGCTGCGGGCCGGGGCTGGACGCCCGCAGGATGATGGACGCGGGCCTGACCGCCGATGCGGTGGATGCCAGCGCCCAGATGGTCAGCGTCGCGCAGGCCGCAGGCGTGACCGCGCGGCAGGCGCTGTTCGACGAGATCGACGGCGAAGACCTGTATGACGGCATCTGGGCCAACTTCTCGCTCCTTCACGCCTCTCGCGCTGCCTTTCCCTTTCACCTCATGGCGCTGAAGCGGGCCATCAAGCCCGGCGGGCTCTTGCATCTCGGCATGAAACTGGGCGAAGGGGAGGGCCGCGATGGCCTTGGCCGTTTCTACACCTATTACGACGAGGACGATCTGGTGCGTCATCTGACCATGACCGGCTTCACACCCGCCGCGCGGTTTCGCGGCGTCGGCAAGGGACTTTCGGGCGAGGAAAGCCCGTGGATCTGGATTCACGCTCATGGTTGACCTGATCGCGCATACGGATGGCGCCTGCTCCGGCAACCCCGGCCCGGGCGGCTGGGGCGTCTTGATGCAGGCCAAGGACGGCGGCACGGTCGTCAAGGAGCGCACCCTGTCGGGCGGCGAGCCGGCGACGACGAACAACCGGATGGAGCTGATGGCCGCGATCATGGCGCTGGAAACGCTCGAACGGGCGTCGAAGATCACCATCGTCACCGACTCCGCCTACGTGAAGAACGGTGTCACCGGATGGATTCACGGCTGGAAGCGGAACGGCTGGCGCACTGCCAACAAGAAGCCGGTGAAGAACGTCGAGCTTTGGCAGCGGCTGGACGAGGCCGCGAAGCGTCACGATGTGGACTGGCGCTGGATCAAGGGCCACGCGGGCCACGAAGAGAACGAGCGCGCCGACGAACTCGCCCGCGAAGGCATGGCCCCGTTCAAGTAAGGCTTACCTACCGCTTGCGGATGTAGGTTTCCCAAAACCAGATCAGGAACGCCGCGCCCGCGACCGCTCCCAGAAAACCGAAGGCCACGCTGCCCACGGTCACGATGATGCGAAGGATCAGGCCGCCGATCAGCGCCCCGATCACACCGATGGCGATGGTGGTGAGGATGTCGGTCTCGACTTTCATGAGCCGTGTCGCCACGAACCCGGCCGCCGCTCCGACGATGATGACAAGCACAACGGGCATGATCCCTATATGGGGTCACGCCCGCGTGAATTGTAGGGTTCCGGCCTGAAACCCGTCAGGCCGACTTCGCCACCGCAAACGCCCGGTCGCGGCCATGCGGCGCGTCCCAGTCGATGATGGGGCCGACCGGAATGATCCGGTGCGGGTTCACCGTCTCGTGGCTGTAGTGATAGTGCCGGATGTAGTGATCCGGATGCACCGTGTTCGCCACGCCGGGCCATTGATAAAGCTCGCGGGTGTAGGCCCAGAGGTTCGGGAACTCGACCAGCTTGTTGCGGTTGCACTTGAAGTGGCCGTGATAGACCTGATCGAAGCGCAGGAGCGTCGGCAGAAGCCGCCAGTCGGCCTCGGTCACCCTGTCGCCTGCGAGGTAACGCTGCTTGGACAGGATGTCCTCAATCCAGTCGAGCGATGCGAAGAGCGCCTTGACCGCTTCGTCATAGGCCTCCTGCGTCGTGGCGAAACCCGACTTGTAGACACCGTTGTTCACCGTGTCGTAGATGCGCGAGTTCACCGCCTCGATATCGTCGTGCAGGTCGGCGGGACAGAAATCCTGCGTGTCCCCGGTCAGATCGTTGAAGGCGGTGTTGAACATGCGAATGATCTCGGCGCTCTCGTTGGACACGATCTGGTTGGTTTTCTTGTCCCACAGGATCGGCACGGTCACGCGGCCCGAAATCTTGGGGTCGGCCTCGGTATAGACCTCGCGCAGAAATTTCTTGCCCATCAGCGTGTCGCCGGTGGCGCCGACGAAATCGGTATCGAAGGTCCAGCCGTCCTCCAGCATGTCCGGATGCACGACCGACACGTCGATATGGTCGACCAGACCCTTCAGCGTCCTGAATATGAGCGTCCGGTGTGCCCAAGGGCAGGCGTAGGAAACGTAGAGGTGATAGCGGCCCAATTCGGCCTTGAACCCGCCGTCGCCGGTAGGGCCGGGGGAACCGTCGGCGGTCACCCAGTTCCGGAATTTGGTCTCACTGCGCACGAATTTGCCACCGTGTTTCTTGGTGTCGTACCAGCCCGTGTGCCATTCGCCGTTTTCGAGATAACCCATCTTGCGTCTCCTCGTTTGCGTCCGATCTTACCTAAGCAAACGAACGACTGTGCGGAATAGTTCAGTTGGCGCAGCCTTCGTGCGGATACGCACAATGTCGCGGGACATTGAGCGTATGTCGCCTTTCCTGTAGAGACTCCCGCGACGATGCCCCATCAGGGGCCGGAGAGGTGACTGCCGAGTGATCGACCCAGACCGGGGATCAGGGCGCGGTGTCGTCGGTGGATGACGCATGGCCTCTTCGCGCCCGGACGCAGGAAAGGACCGTGCCATGAAACGTCTTGCAGCCCTTATCGCCCTCATGCCCGGCATGGCGCTGGCCCATCCTGGCCACCTTGCCGATGCCGCAGGTCACGACCACTGGGTCGCGGGCGTCGCCATCGGCGTGGCGATCGGCGTCGCGATCTGGGGCGCGCTGCGTGGCAAGAAGGATGACGAGGCCGAACAGGTCGACGACGCCGAAGCCGAACCGCAGGAGTCCTGACCATGTCGAAGATCGGGGTGATGATCTGTGGCCACGGCTCGCGCAGCCAGTCGGCGGTGGACGAGTTCAAGGTGCTGGCCGAAAAGCTGCCCGCGTTCTTTCCTGACGACTGGATGGTCGACTATGGCTATCTGGAATTCGCGAACCCGGTGATCCGGGTGGGGCTCGACAACCTGCGCGAGGCGGGATGCGACAAGATCCTCGCCGTGCCGGGGATGCTCTTCGCCGCGATGCACTCCAAGAACGACATCCCGACGGTGCTCAACACCTATGGCGCCGAACATGGGATCGACGTGTCCTATGGGCGCGAGCTTGGCGTCGACCCCAAGATGGTCGCCGCCGCGGGCGAGCGGATCCGCGATGCCGTTGCCGCCGCCAATGCCGAACATGGCGTGGTGGCGCATGAGGACACCTGCCTCGTCGTCATCGGGCGCGGTGCCTCGGACCCGGACGCCAACGCCAACGTCGCCAAGATCGCGCGGCTCTTGCAGGAGGGGATGGGGTTCGGCTGGCTCGAGGTCGGCTATTCGGGCGTCACCTTTCCGCTGGTCGAGCCATGCCTCCAGCACGCCGCCAAGCTGGGCTACAAACGCATCGTCGTGTTTCCGTACTTCCTGTTCACCGGCATCCTGATCGACCGCATTTATGGCTTCACCGACCGCGTGGCCGAGGCGCACCCGGACATTCAGTTCGTGAAAGCGGGCTATCTGAACGACCATCCCAAGGTGCTTGAAACCTTCGCCGAGCGGGTGACCGAACAACTCGGCACCGTGCCGCCCCCGAACTGCGGCACCTGCCCCTACCGCGAACAGGTCCTGTCACTGGGCGACGGCGGTCACAAACACATCAAGCCCGAGGATCGCGCCGGGCATCCTGCGTTCTCGGATACGCCCCCGCCGACCTGCGTCATGTGCAAATACCGGGTCGAGGTTCTGGGGTTCGAGGCCGAGGTGGGCGCCGTGCAGGAAAGCCACCACCACCACGTCGAAGGGCAGGGAGCACAGGCCCCCGGATCGAACGTGGCGGATTGCACGTTCTGCGACACCTTCTGCACGGGGGAGTGCCGCCTGCACCTGCAGGGTCATCACCACCACGACCACGATCATGGGCACCACCACCATCATCACGGTCACGACCACGGCCACCATCACGCCGAGTATCCGCACGCCAAGCATCCGCACGGCCCTGAATCGGCGCGCTCGAAATGAGACCGCCGCTGCGATACGAGCGTGATCCGGCCGCGATCTATCGTCAAAGCTTCGCGACGGTCGAGAAAGAGGCACGACTGGATCGCTTCGATCCCGGCATGGCGCAACTCGCCACGCGGATCATCCACGCCTGCGGCATGGTCGAGGTCGCGGATCGTCTGGCCTATTCCGAAAGCGCTTTTTCGGCGGGGCAGGCGGCGCTGGCCGCTGGCGCCACGGTGCTGTGCGACTGCGAGATGGTCGGGGCGGGGATCATCCGGCGTTACCTGCCCGCCGGGAACGAGGTTATCGTCACGTTGAACGACCCCACCGTGCCAGATCGCGCGCGAGAGATCGGCAACACCCGCAGCGCGGCGGCGGTCGAGTTGTGGGTGGACAAGCTCGAAGGCGCCGTGGTCGCCATCGGCAACGCGCCCACCGCGCTTTTCCACCTGCTCGAACTGCTGGATCAGGGTGCGCCCAAGCCTGCCGTGATCCTTGGCTTCCCGGTCGGCTTCGTTGGCGCGGCCGAGAGCAAGGCTGAACTCGCGAACAACCCGCGCGGCTGCGATTTCGTGGCTCTGCGCGGACGGCGCGGTGGCTCGGCCATCGCATCCGCCGCCGTCAACGCGTTGGCCGCTGGCCTACCGGAGGTGACCCAATGACCCAACCGTGGCTCCACATCGTCGGGATCGGTGAAGACGGCATGGACGGCCTGACCCCCGCGACCCGCGCCGTGGTCGAAGCCGCCGAGATCATCGTCGGCGGCGACCGTCACCATACGCTATCGAATGTTGGCAGAGCCGAGCGCGTGTCGTGGCCTTCGCCCTTCGACGCGCTGATCGACCAGCTACAGTCCTACAAGGGCAAGCGGGTAGTCGTTCTGGCAACGGGCGACCCCCTATGGTTCTCGGTCGGAGCGCGCATCGGTCGGGCGATCCCAGCGGATGAGATCACGTTCCACCCGCAGCTTTCCGCCTTCCAGCTCGCCTCCGCCCGGATGGGGTGGAGCATGGCGGACCTCGAAACCCTCACCGTGCATGGCCGCCCGGTCGAGCAGATGATCGCCTTCATCCAGCCTGACGCGCGGCTTCTGATCCTGACCACCGGGGCCGAGACCCCCGGCCAGATCGCCCGGTTCCTCACCGAGCGCGGGTTCGGGCGCAGCCCCATGACGGTTTTCGCCAATATGGGCGGCGAGAACGAGAAGCGTTTCGATGCACTGGCCGAGGCGTGGGACCACGAAGTCCCCGCGTTCAACACACTCGCCGTTGAATGCGTCGCGGCCCCCGATGCGGCGCTCCTCCCGCGTGTGCCGGGCCTTGCGGATGAGTTGTTCCAGCATGACGGCACCATGACCAAACGCGAGGTTCGCGCGCTCACCGTGGCCAAGCTCATGCCGATGCGCGGGGCTCTGCTGTGGGATATCGGGACGGGCTGCGGGTCGGTCGCGGTCGAATGGATGCGCGCGGCACGTTATGCGCGCGCCATCGGTATCGAACCCCGCGCGGACCGCCGTGCGCTCGCCGCCGCCAATGCGCTGGCGCTGGGCGTGCCGCAACTGCGCATCGTCGACGGGACGGTGCCCCAAGCCCTTGATGGGTTGGAAGCCCCGGATGCCGTGTTCATCGGCGGCGGTCTGTCGGAAGAAACATACGCAACCGCATGGTCGACGCTGAAGCCGCTCGGCCGTCTCGTCGCCAATGCCGTGACACTGGAAAGCCAGGCGGTCTTGACCGAACTCTACCACGCCCACGGCGGCGAACTCGTCCAGCTCTCGGTGTCCCGCGCCGACACGCTCGGCCCGCAGTCGACCGGCTGGCGTCCGTTCCGCCCCGTCGTGCAATGGAGCCTGATCAAACGATGACCGGCACGCTGATCGGTGTGGGCCTCGGGCCGGGCGATCCCGACCTGATGACGCTGAAGGCCGCGCGCGCCATCAGCGCGGCCGACGTCGTTGCCTATCCCGCGCTTCCCGGCACCGACAGTTTCGCTCGGTCCATCGCGGTGGACCTGATCCGACCCGATGCCCATGAAATCGTCATCGAAGTCCCGATGACCAAATCCCGCGAGCCTGCCCAGGCGGCCTACGACCTCGGGGCCGACCGGATCGCCGAGGCACTGGAGGCCGGCAGGAACGTCGCGGTCCTGTGCGAAGGCGACCCGTTCTTTTACGGCTCCTTCATGTATCTGCACGCGCGGCTCGCGGATCGCTTCCCGGTCGAAGTCATTCCCGGCATCACCTCGGTTTCCGCCGGGGCCGCGCGCGCCGCTGCGCCGCTGACCGCCCGGAACGAAGTGCTCACGGTCCTGCCCGGTCCGCTCGACAGCGACACGCTCGCCGCCCGCATCGCAGACGCGGACAGCACCGTCATCATGAAGGTCGGGCGTCATCTGGGCCGCATCCGCGACGTCTTGACCGCGCAGGGTCTGTCCGACCGGGCCGTCTATATCGAGCGCGCCACGCTTTCCGCCGAGCGCATTTTGCCGCTCGCCCAAGCGCCCGATCCCGCGCCCTATTTCTCTCTCATTCTCGTGACGAAAGGTTCCGACCCGTGGCTGTGACCCCCGTCGTTCTCTGTCTCAACCGTTCAGGCGAAGCCGTGGCGCACCGTATCGCGGGCGCGCTGGGCGCACAGGTGCATGGCCGCGAAGGCCGCGTCGACAAAGCCGATGCGTTCTTCCCGAATGCGCTCGATCACGCTCGCGACTTGTTCGCGGCAGGCACGCCGATCATCGGGGTCTGCGCCGCTGGCATCCTGATCCGCGCGGTTGCGCCGATCCTTGCAGACAAGCGGACCGAACCACCCGTGGTCGCCGTTTCGGACGACGGCGGAGTCGCGATCCCGCTGCTGGGCGGGCACCGTGGGGCGAACCGCTTGGCGCGGGAGATCGCGGACCTGCTGGGCGCCAAAGCGGCGGTGACGACAGCTGGCGACGTGGCCTTGGGTGTCGCGCTGGATGTCCCGCCCGCAGGCTACCGTCTCGCGAACCCGGAAGATGCGAAGTCGGTCATGGCCGCCATGCTGGCGGGCAAGGGGGCGCGCATCGAAGGTGACGCGATCTTCGACATCGCGAGCGATCCGCAGGGCGGTGTCGAACTGGTGGTCACGGAAGCACCCGTCGCGGGCGGCCCGGAGCGCCTTGTCTATCACCCGCAGACCTACGTTCTCGGCGTCGGTTGCGCGCGGAACGCGCCGGTGGAGGAGCTTCGGTCTTCGGTCGAGGCCATGTTGCGGGACGCGGGTATCGCCCCCGGAGCCATTGCGGCCATCGCGACGCTCGACCTCAAGGCGGACGAGCCTGCCGTGAATGCGCTCGCGCGTGCGTTCGGCGTTCCGCTCAAGCTGTTCACGGCTGCGGAGTTGGAGGAGATGACGCCGCGCCTTGCTAATCCGTCCGATGTCGTCTTCGCGGAGGTCGGCTGTCATGGTGTGGCCGAAGCGGCTTCGCTGGCCTCGGCAGGCGAAGACGCGGTGCTTTCGGTCGAGAAGCGCAAGACCGCCAACACGACCTGCGCTTTGGCAAAGGCGCCGTCGCCCATCGCAGAGCCTTCGGGTCGCGCACGTGGTCACCTGTCGATCATCGGGATCGGACCGGGACAGGCCACGTGGCGCACGCCGGAGGCTTCGCGGCTCATCCAAGAGGCGGAAGAGCTGGTCGGATACGGTCTTTACATCGATCTGCTCGGCCCTCTCGCCGCAGGCAAAACGCGGTCGGACTTCCCCCTCGGCGGGGAAGAGGATCGGTGCCGCTATGCGCTGGAACAGGCGGGCAAGGGCAAGAACGTC
The DNA here is from genome assembly GCF_005871115.1 of Maritimibacter alexandrii. NCBI lineage: Bacteria > Pseudomonadati > Pseudomonadota > Alphaproteobacteria > Rhodobacterales > Roseobacteraceae > Maritimibacter > Maritimibacter alexandrii. The sequence goes on along the minus strand of NZ_SWKQ01000009.1, from coordinate 692,477 downwards.
GCCCTGATCTGTTCGGGCGATGCGGGCATTTATGCGATGGGTGCGTTGGTCTTCGAACTACTCGACCGGGGCGCCGAGGCGCAGGGCGTGTCTGACGCAGCACGGCGGGTGGAAGTCATTTCGACTCCCGGCGTGTCGGCGCTTCAGGCTGCGGCCGCGCGGGCAGGGGCACCGCTTGGGCACGATTTCTGCGCCATTTCGCTCTCCGATCTTCTGACGCCGCGGGACGATATCGTGAAGCGGCTGCACGCCGCCGCCGAAGGTGACTTCGTGATCGCCTTCTACAATCCCGTGTCGCGCCGCCGTCGCACGCTGTTGGCGCAGGCGCGGGACATCCTGCTGGGGCATCGGCCAGAAGATACGCCCGTTCTTCTGGCGTCTTCGCTCGGACGACCCGAGGAAAACATACGCTACCGTAGGTTGGCCGACCTCGATGTGGACGAGGTTGATATGCTGACCGTCGTTCTGGTGGGATCGTCCAACTCTAAACTCGCCCAACCGGGCGACGGCCCCCGCATGTACACGCCGCGCGGCTATGCCCGGCGAATCGATGGTGACCTGCAGGACGTGGGCAATCGCCATCTGGAAACGGAGACCTCTGAATGACCGTCTATTTCATCGGCGCCGGACCGGGCGACCCGGAATTGCTCACGCTCAAGGCGCAGCGGATCATCGGGGAATGCCCTGTCTGCCTGTATGCCGGATCGCTGGTTCCCCCCGAAGTGGTCGCCTGCGCCCCCGAAAGCGCGCGCGTGATGGACACGGCGCCGATGACGCTCGACCAGACACACGCCGAGATTTTGGCGGCACATCAGCGGGGCGAGGATGTGGCGCGTGTGCACTCCGGCGACCCGTCGCTCTATGGCGCGGTGGCCGAGCAGGTGCGGCGCTTGCAGGCGGACGGCATCGACTATCAGATCGTGCCCGGCGTGCCGGCCTATGCTGCTGCTGCGGCGGCGCTGGGTCAGGAGTTGACGATCCCGGAGATCGCGCAAAGTATTGTTCTGACGCGTGTTTCCATGAAGTCGACCGCCATGCCCGAAGGCGAGACACTTGAGAATTTCGCCCGCACGGGCGCGACGCTGGCGATCCATCTGGGCGTGCGCAACATGCGCGAGATCGAGCGTGTCCTGACCCCGCATTATGGCGCCGATTGCCCGGTCGTCGTCGCCTATCGCGTCGGCTGGCCCGACGAAATGCTCATCCGTGGCACGCTGTCGGACATCCGTCTGAAAGTGCGCGCCGAGAAGATCACGCGCACGGCGCTGATCCTTGTGGGTCCGGCGCTGGGCCGAGTTCGCGACTTCAGGGATTCCGCGCTTTACGACCCTACGCGACCGCATGTTTTGCGCCCGGTGGTGGGTGTCGACCTGGTGGAAGAAAACAACACCTGACACGGAACACATGCCCGCGACATTCGTTTACTTGACGAAAACCATGTCCCTGTCATGGTTTAGCCGTGATCGGAGGGTAACATGGACTCGCTTCCCAAGGACGTTCAGGAAGGCCTGCAAGCGGCCCACATGAAAGCGGCGCGCAAGAAGGCGCATATGCGTGTGGCCGTGGGGGATGAGTCTTTCCCGGTGCTGGAATTCCGTGAGGGCGGTTTCGCGCTCGACCGGGACGATGCGCCGAAGCTGCGCGGGCTGGTCGATCTCTACGCCGGTGAGAACCATCTGTATCAATGTCTGATCGTAGCCTCGGAAGAAGACGGTCCGATGATGCGGTATGAGTTCAAACGCTCGACACTTGCGATGGACAAACCCCCGCTCGATTTCGCACGCGACCCGGATGCGCCCGTCGCCCTGATCCCGCGTTGAGTTACTGACCCCAGTCCTTGTCCTGCATCTCGCGCAGGCGGCTGGCCGTGCGTTCGAATTCGAAACTGCCCTCGCCTTCGAGATAGAGGTATTCCGGTTCCGCCGCGGCGCTCGCCACAAGCCGAACATGCGCCTCGTAGAGCGCATCGATCAGGGTGACGAAGCGTTTGGCCTCGTTGAAGTTCTGGCGTGACAGCGCGGGGATGTCCTCCAGCACCAAGACTTTCAGCGCATCCGCAATGGCGAGGTAGTCGGCCGGGCCGAGCATCCGCCCGCACAGCTCATGGAATTTCGCGCGCCCGACGCCGTTGCGGTAGGCAGGGATCTCGACCTCGCGGTTCTTCACGTTCAGCACGAGCGGTTCGGCATCGCCGCCGCCGGTCAGATCGGTCCAGACCGCTTCGATAGCCTGACGCGCCTCGCTGTTCGCGGGCGTGAAATAGACCTGTCCGCCGGTCAGACGGTCCTGCCGGTAGTCCTTGTGACTGGCGAGTTCGTGGACGACCAGACGATCCTTGATAAGGTCGATGAAGGGCAGGAACAACTGACGGTTCAACCCGTCCTTGTAAAGGTCGTCCGGCACGCGGTTCGACGTTGTGACGATCACAACGCCCTTCTTCATCAGGTGTTCGAACAGTCGCCCGACCACCATCGCGTCGGCGATGTCGGTGATCTGCATTTCATCCAGCGCGAGCAGGCGAAGGTCTTTGGCGATTTTCGCGGCGACCGGCGCGATGGCATCGGATTCGCCCGACTTGCGGGCCCGATGGAGACCCTCCTGCACCTCCTGCATGAAAGCATGGAAGTGGACGCGGCGTTTCCCTTCGATTGGCAGATGCTCGACGAACAGGTCCATGAGCATCGACTTGCCGCGACCGACACCGCCCCAAAGGTATAAACCGTCCGGCACATCCTCGGGCTTGTGAAACAGCCCGCCCAACAGACCGCGTTTTTTGTCTTTCACTGCGACCAGATGCGCGCGGATGTCGTCGAACAGCGGCAACGCCTCTTCCTGCGCGGGGTCGGGGGTGATCCGTCCTTCGGCGACGCGGGCGGCGTAGATGTCTTGCAGGCTCTCGCTCATGACAACCGTCTAGCCCGCCGTGCCCGATAGGAAAAGGTGATATGCCGCATCACGGATAAGCGTTTGACGCGGGCGCCGCTCTGGCGGATTACGCAGATGTCGGAGGGCCCTGATGGACAACACACGCCTTATCACACCGGTTCTGATCGCCGGGTGCATCGTCATCATCATAAGTTTCGCGATCCGGGCGAGTTTCGGCGTGTTCCAGATTCCGATTGCCGAGGAATTCGGCTGGATGCGCGCCGACTTCAGCATGGCGATCGCGATCCAGAACCTCGCCTGGGGCATCGGCCAGCCGATCTTCGGCGCGATTGCCGAGAAGATGGGGGATCGCAAGGCGATCATCTTCGGCGCGGTGCTTTATGCCGCGGGGCTTGTCGCCTCGTCTTTCGCGACCACGCCGCTGGCCCATCAGACGCTGGAAGTGCTGGTCGGCTTCGGCATCGCGGGCACCGGGTTCGGCGTGATCCTCGCCGTGGTCGGTCGCGCGTCGTCCGACAAGAACAGATCCATGTCCCTTGCCATCGCGACGGCGGCGGGATCGGCCGGGCAGGTGTTCGGCGCGCCGCTGGCCGAATGGATGCTGTCGTTCATGCCGTGGCAGAGCGTGTTCATCCTGTTCGCCGTGGCCATCCTCGCCGTGCTTCTGGTCCTGCCGCTGATGCGCGCGCCTGCGGCCAGCCGCCTGGAATTGCAGGAGAGCATGGGGACGGTTCTGATGCGCGCACTGCGCGACCCGTCCTACACGCTGATCTTCCTAGGCTTTTTCTCCTGCGGCTATCAGCTCGGTTTCATTACGGCGCATTTCCCCGCCTTCGTGACCGAGATGTGCGGTGCCATCGACCCTTCGGGCACGCTGGCTTCGCTCGGTGTGTCGACGACCTCGGCCTTGGGGGCCATCGCGATTTCGCTCATCGGGCTCGCCAACATCGCGGGCACGCTTTACGCGGGCTATCTGGGCAACAAGCTTCCCAAGAAATACCTGCTCGCGGCGATCTACACCGCCCGCACGGTTGCCGCCGGGGCCTTCATCCTGCTGCCGATCACGCCCACCAGCGTCATAATCTTCTCGATCGTGATGGGGAGCCTTTGGCTCGCCACCGTTCCGCTGACATCGGGTCTGGTCGCACACCTCTATGGTCTGCGCTACATGGGCACGCTTTATGGGATCGTCTTCTTCTCGCACCAGCTTGGCAGTTTTATGGGCGTCTGGCTGGGTGGCCGCTTCTATGACCTGACCGGCGACTACACGATGGTCTGGTGGGTCGGCGTCGGGGTCGGCGCGCTGTCGGCGCTGCTGCACCTTCCGATCAAGGAACGGCGCTCGCCCGTCATGGCCGCGGCTTAGGTCGGCAGCGCGGTGGTCTTGAACACCGTGCGCAGGGCGAAGCTGGACTGCATGCCCTGAACGCCGGGCAACCGGGCGAGCTTTTGGCGGTGCACGCGGGCGAAATCGTCGGTGTCGCGCGCGACGACCTTGAGGATGTAGTCCGCCGTGCCCGCCATCAGGTGACATTCCAGAACTTCCGGCACCAGCGCGACCTCGCGCTCGAACGCCTCCAGCAACTCGTCGGCCTGACCGGAGAGAGAGATTTCCACGAAGACCATCGTCGGGTAGCCGATCTTTCGCGCGGCCAGAAGAGCGACGTAATCGCGGATGAACCCGTCTTTCTCGAGCCGTTGAACCCGGCGGTGACAGGCCGAGGCGGACAGATGCACCCGTTCGGCAAGGTCCGCGTTCGAAATGCGCCCCTGCCGTTGAAGAACGTGCAGAATGCGTCGGTCCATTTCGTCGAGAGTGGAATCCATCGAATGTCCTTGCGTCGTATCGCTTGCTCGTTGGTGAATTATTCGAAAAATGGCCCGAGTGCACGGAGGAATTTCAATCCGATTGCTTGCGGGCGGGGGTAGCCTGCGCGTGAAGCGAACGGAGGATACCATGCTCATCGGATGCCCCAAGGAAATCAAGCCGCAGGAATATCGTGTCGGCCTTACCCCTCATGCGGCGGCGGAAGCCATCGCGCACGGGCATGACGTGATCGTCGAGATGGGCGCGGGCGAAGGATCGGGCTTCACCGATGATGCCTATCGCGCCATCGGGGCAGGGGTCGTGGACACGGCAGACGAGGTGTTCGCGCGTGCCGACATGGTGGTGAAGGTGAAGGAACCGCAGGCGGTCGAGCGGGCCAAGCTGCGCGAGGGGCAGGTGTTGTTCACCTACCTTCACCTTGCGCCCGACCCGGACCAGACCCGCGATCTGATCGACAGCGGCGCCACGGCGATCGCCTATGAAACCGTGACGGATCGTGACGGGCGGCTTCCGCTGCTCGCGCCCATGTCCGAGGTGGCGGGCAAGCTTGCCCCGCAGGTCGGCGCGTGGACCCTGCAAAAGGCCAACGGCGGGCGCGGCGTGCTCATGGGCGGTGTGCCGGGTGTCGGACCCGCGAAGGTCGTCGTCATCGGTGGTGGCGTCGTCGGCACGCAGGCGGCGCGCGTCGCCTCCGGCATGGGGGCAGACGTGACCGTGCTCGATATGTCCCTGCCGAGACTTCGCCAGCTCGACGATTTGTTCCGGGGCGAATTCAAGACCTCCTATTCCTCCAAGGCCCGCACCGCCGAGCTTGTGGCCGAGGCCGACATGGTCATCGGTGCCGTGCTCATCCCCGGTGCGGCGGCCCCCAAACTCATCAGTCGGGCCGAACTCTCCGAGATGAAGCCGGGCGCGGCGCTGGTCGACGTGGCCATCGATCAGGGTGGCTGTTTCGAAACATCGAAGGCGACCACCCACCAAGACCCGATCTACGAGGTGGACGGGATCATGCACTACTGCGTGGCCAATATGCCGGGTGCGGTCGCCCGCACCTCGACCCTTGCGCTGGGCAACGCCACCTTGCCCTACATGCTGCGGCTGGCCGATCTGGGCTGGCGCGCGGCAATGGAGGCCGACGAGGGCCTTATGGCAGGCCTCAACGTCCATGCCGGTAAGCTGACGAACTACGCCGTGGGGCGGGCGCTGGAAATTGACGTGGTGTCGCCCTCGCTCGCGATCAAAGCCTGATGCGCCGCGGTTGACGTGCCGGGCGGTTTGGGGTCTCAGACACCCAAACCGCGAACGGAGATGGCATGGCTCGCATCGTATTCGATCTGGACGGCACGCTCATCGATTCGGCCCCCGACATCCGCGAGGTGGCCAATGGCCTTCTGGCCGAAGCCGGGGCGACCCCGCTTACCCTTGGGGAGACGCGCCAGTTCATCGGAAACGGCGCGGCAGCCCTCGTCGAAAGGATGCGGCAGGCGCGGGGGCTTCCTGAAAGTGAGCAGGACAGGATGCTCGCGACCTTCGTCGAACGATACGATGCGGCGGTGACCCTGACCGTGCCCTATCCGGGCGTCGAGGATGCGCTGGACGCGCTCGTCGGCGCGGGTCACAGCCTCGGGATCTGCACCAACAAGCCCATCAGCCCGTGTCGCGCGGTTCTGAAACACCTTCGCCTGAACGGGTATTTCGATACGATCTGGGGTGGCGACAGCCTTGCCACCCGCAAGCCCGACCCCGCGCCCCTGATCGCCGCATTCGACGTGCTGGGCGGCGGAGACAGGGTCTATGTGGGCGACAGCGAAGTCGACGCCGAGACTGCGCAGCGTGCGGGCGTGCCCTTTTTGCTTTTCACGGAAGGCTACCGAAAGACCGAGGTCGCAAGTATTCCGCACCGCTTCGCTTTCGACGACTTCGCGAAGCTGCCGCGACTGGTTCACCAAGCCGTCGACGAGGTCTGAGTGCGCGGGCGGGTCCGCGGATGCCAAGGCATCGGCGGACCCGTTCGCAAACCCGAATTGTCTGGGGTTTCGTGTGGTAGCGTGGGGCGGACTTGAACCGCCGACCCCAGCATTATGAGTGCTGTGCTCTAACCGGCTGAGCTACCACGCCATTCACACGAAGGGGCAGATAGCCGCCGGGGCGGGGCGTGTCAACGCACAAATGGCGGGTTTTTCAGCGGTGGAGGTATTTCTCGAACGCCCAGCCGACCGCGCCGCTTTGATGCTTCACCCGCACCCATCCGCCGGACCGCTCAAGCAGGGTGACGGCTTCGCCATTATACATCGGGCGGATGATCTGGTAGCGCGTGCCCGGTCCGGTCCGAAGGTTCAGGTATCCGTCGTTCGGCGAATACACGTACCGCACATTGGTCGCAGCGGGACGGACGAGGTACTTGGCGAAGGCCCAGCCGACGGCACCGCTTTCATGCCGGACCCGGACCCAGCCATTCGCGTATTCCAGCGTCTCGACCGCGCTGCCGTGATACATCTTGCGGATGATATTGTATTGCGAGCCGGGGCCGGTGCGCAGGTTCAGGAACCCGTCGCCGGGGGAATTCACCAGCAGGCGTTCGGCACGGGCGGCCGTCGCGGTGACCAGCGCGGCAGCGGCGGACGTCAGGAACAGACGGCGTTTCATGGAACCCTCCCCTCGGTGTGATGAGGGAAGGATACCACGGTTTCGGGATCGCGCTATGCGTCAGACGCGCGCGCGACGTTGACCACGTCGCCTTCGTCCGATTTGACGTAGAGCGTGCGATGCGGGAACGGGATCGAAAGCCCGGCCTCGTCGAAGGCGGCTTTCAGGCCCTTGGTGAATTCGAACTTCAGATCCCAGTAGTCGGCGGCATCGGCCCACATGCGCATGGTGATGTCCACCGAACTGTCGCCCAGATTGGTGACCTTCGCCCAGGGCTCCGGATCGTCATGCACCCGAGCATCGGCGCGGGCCATGTCGAGCATGACCTCGATCGCCTTGTCCATGTCGTCGGAATAATCGATGCCCATCACGATATCGACACGACGGGTCGCATGGTGGGACCAGTTGGTGATGATCGCCCCCCATGCCTTTCCGTTCGGCACCACGATCTGCACGTTGTCGGGCGTCGCGAGCTCGGTGAAGAACAGGTTGATCTCTTTCACCGTGCCGGCGGTGCCGTCGATGGCGATGTATTGCCCGTTCCGGTAGGGCCGGAAGAGGATAATCATGAAGCCCGCCGCAAGGTCCGAAAGCGTGCCCTGCAACGCAAGCCCGATGGCCAGCGTGGCCGCGCCCAGCATGGCGACCAGCGATGTCGCCTCGATCCCGAAGATGTTGAGCACGGTGATAAGGACGACAGCGATCAGAACCCAGCGCACGATGGACGAGATGAAGCTGCCCACGGTCGGGTCGATCCGCTTGGCACCCTCGATCCGCTTGCGCACCATGCGTGCGACGGCGGCGGCAAGAATCCAGCCGACGATCAGGATGACGAGAGCTTTCACCCCGTTGACGATGTAGGGCAGGAACTCCCCGAACTGGTCGAGCCAGATGGCGATTTGGTCTTCCATGATGTGTCCTTATCTCCTGTGCTGCTCGGTCATAGAAAAAGGGCCCGGAGACCGGGCCCTGTGTCGTGTCTCAGGCGCGGTCAGCCTTTGGCGAGGGCGTCGCGGATTTCCGTCAGAAGCTGGATTTCCGGCGGCGTCGGCGGCGCTTCGGGCGGGCTGACCTCTTCCGGTTTCTCGGCAAGGTCCTTGATCCGATTCACGGAGCGGACCAGCAGAAAGACCACGAAGGCGATGATGAGAAAGTTGATGACCGCCATGATGAACGATCCGTAGGCGAAGATCGACGCGCCGGTTTCCCGCGCTGTTTCGAGCGATGCGCCCGCCGGCACCTCGCCGCTCAGGACCGCGTAGTTGTTGGTGAAATCGATTCCGCCCGTGAACAGCCCGATGATCGGGTTAATCAGGTCTGCGACCAGTGACGACACGATGGCCGTGAAGGCCGCGCCGATGATGATCCCGACGGCCATGTCCATGACATTGCCACGGGCGATGAAGTTTCTGAATTCCGTCAACATTTTCCAGCGATGCTCCCATGCTGCCCGGACCACGCACTCGGCCCTGCGTAAACCTTAACACGGGGTGCAAAAAAACTGGAAGGGCCGGAACGCGAAACCCCGCCGCAGATCATCTGCGGCGGGGGCGTGAAACATGTGGAGCGCGCGAAGCACGCCTCCGGTCAGACCGCTGCGCGGTTCGACTTCGGACCGGCGACAAGCCAGATGATGAAGCCGAGAAGCGGCAGGATGATGACGAGCAGCGCCCAGAGCACCTTGGAACCCGTCGATGCGCCGGACGAGAAGATCGAGATCAGCGCCCAGATGTCGAGGGCCAGAAGAATGATGCCGAAAAGGCCAGAAAGTTCGAACATGTGTATCTCCATTCAGGATCGGTCGTAGAGCGACCTTTGGATTTGGAGAATGAACGCAAGCAAACCCGTGCATGTTCCCTGTGGGCGCAGAAGTGCTTGCGGGCGCACCGCTTTAAGCCATCAAGACGCCCGGCTCTCAGGTCTGTGGGATCGTGGCGTGAAGATCGCGCAGGACATGCCAACGGCCAAAAAGTTCCATCCCGCGGCGCGAAAAAGCCTGCCCGGCCCGGTGTCGGCAATGCGCTGCCGAACCCCGCCTCTTTTCCCGCTCACGGCGGGCAAGGTTCTGCCGCCCTTTGGCGAACGGTCGCTGAATTGCCGGGCCGCTGCCGCCCGGGGCTTCAAACCGCCGCGCATCGTTGTTTGGTCTGGGCTGAGGGGCATCGGACCCCCGAACGTAACCATGAAAGGAAACGATCATGAAACCGACCAAAACCCTGACCATCCTCCCGCTCGCATTCGGCGCCGCCCTGGTCGCCACAACGGCCTCGGCTCAGACGATGAGCTTCGACGGCATCGATCAGAACGGCGATCGCGTGCTCGAGATGGCGGAACTCGAAGCGGCCTTCGGTGCCAATGCGCAGGCCGCGCTGACCATGTACGACACCAACGGCGACGGCATGGTGGAACGCAACGAAGCCGCCAGCGCCCAGGCCAGCGCCAGCGCGAATGTGGGTGGCGCCGTGCAGGGCATGGACGACGAGACGATGCAGTCCGCCGAGACCGCGCTCGACGATGTGACGGGCACGGTGCAGGACGCGGGCGACGATCTCGCCAACGCGACCTCGGACCTGCTGGATGACACCTCGGTCAGCGGTGGCGCGACTGTCGACGGAACGGTCATGTCCAACTAATACCGGGCCGTGGAAGCGTGAGTGCTTCCGCAATGGGGCGTCCATCCGGACGCCCCTTTTTATATGTCAGGACGGCAGTTTGCCGGTCAGCACGTACCGCAGAATGTCCACCACTTCGCCGGGTGTGCGCGTCACGGCAAGTGCGGCGGCATCGACCTCCTTGAGCGCGTGGTCATGTTCGGGCGGTTGCAGGATCACCAGAGACTTGCCCAGAGCGGCCGCCATGCCCGCATCGAAAGCCGCGTTCCACTGCTTGTATTTCTCGCCGAAACGCACGACCACGACATCGGCGTCCTCGATCCCCTTGCGGGTGCGGATCGCGTTCAGTTTGGCGCCCTTGTGGTCGTGCCAGAACTTGTCCGACTCCTCCCCCATGATCGCCACGCCGCAATCGTCAGACGCCGCATGATCGGTGACCGGCGACGAGAACGTCACGTCCAGCCCTTGCGAGCCGTCGATGATCCGCTCGCGCCAGTCCGTGTGGATTTCGCCGGACAGATAAACTTTCAGCATGATGAACCTCTCTGTCTGTGTCGTTCGGGCTGCTGGCACCGGGGCCCTGCTTCTCTGGTCCCCAAATACCTCGGGGGGTCCGGGGGGCTGGACCCCCGGCGGGTCGGACGGGCTCTGCCCGTTCGACCCCACTCAAGATGCAGGCTTACGGTCAGCCGCGCAGCGTGCCGCCGGTGGCTTTGCCCACTTTTTCCACGATCTTGGCGGCCACCGCCTCGATCTCCTTCTCGGTCAACGTGGCGTCGGTCGGCTGCATCCGCACGGTGATCGCGATGGATTTTTGCCCGGCCTCACCCAGCTTGCCGCCGGTGAACTGGTCGAACACGCGCACGTCCTCGATCAACGCCTTGTCTGCACCCGCGGCGGCGTTGACCAGCGTCAGCGCCTCGACATCCGCATCGACCACAAAGGCGAAGTCACGTTCGACCGGCTGAAGATCCGAAATCGTCAGCGCGGGCCGGGTCGCGTTCGATTTGCGCGGCATCGGGATTTCCTCGGGATAAAGGGTGAAGGCGACCGCCGGCCCCTTCACGTCCATCTCGGCCAGCACCTTGGGGTGCAATTCGCCGAAGACGCCGAGCACCTTTTTCGGGCCCAGACAGATCTTGCCGTGCCGACCCGGATGCCACCAGCCTTCGGCACCGCGCAGGATCTGCACCTTCGCGGGCGCGCCCATCGCGGCGAGGATCGCCTCGGAATCGGCTTTGGCGTCATAGATGTCGAACCCGCGCGCCGCACCATGCACGTCCTTCGGCCCCGTCGCCCCGACGAGAATGCCAGAGATCGCCAGACGCTGCTCCTCCGGTTCGCCGCCGTGCCAGATCGCACCGACCTCGAACAGGGCGAGGTCCATGAACCCGCGGGCCTGATTGCGGGCGGCGGCCTGAAACAGCCCCGGCAGCAGGTCGGGGCGCATGTGGCTCATCTCGGACGAGATCGGGTTGTCGAGCTTGGTCGCATCCTCGCCACCCGCGAACAGCGCGGCGCTGGCCGCGTCGATGAAGCTGTAGGTCACGCATTCGTTGTAGCCGAGCGCCGCCGCGGTGCGCCGGCCGGTGTTCTCGCGCACCTGCATCGGGGTCAGAACGGGTTTCGGCACGCCGGTCGAGGCGCGCGACATCGGCTTTCCGACCAGCTTGGTCAGCGATGCGATGCGGGCGACCTCTTCGACCAGATCGGCCTCGCCCAGCACGTCGGGCCGCCACGACGGCACGTGCGCCATGTCGCCCTCCATGACGAAGCCGAGCGCCTCGAGCGAGGCGCGCTGCGTTTCCGCCGGGATGTCCATGCCGACGAGCGACGAACAGCGATCGGTGTCGAGCTTGTAGGCGCGGGAGGTATCCGGCACTTCGCCTGCCGTCACCACCTCGGACGCCTCGCCGCCGCACAGATCGAGGATCATCTGCGTCGCGAGTTCGATCGCCAGCGGGTTGAACGCCGGGTCGATCCCCCGTTCGTTGCGATACCGCGCGTCGGAATTGATCTTGAGCGCGCGGCCGGTGCGCGCGATCTGGATCGGCTCCCACACGGCGGCCTCGAGAAAGACGTTCACGGTGTCTTCGGTGCAGCCCGACTCCTCGCCGCCCATGATCCCCGCGACGCTCTCGACGGCCCGGTCGTCGGAGATGACGACCATCCCCGGCTCGAACGTGTAGGTCTTTTCGTCGAGCGCCAGTAGTTGCTCGCCCCCGGTCGTTTTGTGGATGCGCAGGTCGCCCTGAACCTTGTCCGCATCGAAAACATGGAGCGGGCGGTTCTGGTCGTAGGTGAAGAAGTTGGTCACGTCGACGAGCGCCGAAATCGGGCGCAGGCCAATGGCCTTGAGCCGCTTTTGCAGCCACGCGGGCGAGGGGCCGTTCTTCACGCCTTTGATCAGGCGGCCCTGGAAGATGTAGCAGCCATCGTCGCCTTGGGTGTCGCCGTCGATGGTGACGTTGATCGGGCTCTTGAAGGTGCCTTTGACGTTCGCTTCCGGCGCGGGCTTCAGCGTGCCAAGACCACGTGCCGCCAGATCGCGCGCCACGCCGCGCACGCCAAGCGCATCGGGGCGGTTCGGGGTGATCGCGATGTCGAACACCGGGTCCACCTTGGAAGGGTCGTTCTGGGCCAGCCAGTCGACGAACTTCTGCCCGACCTCTCCGGACGGCAGTTCGATGATCCCGTCATGCTCGTCCGACAGCTCCAGCTCCCGCTCGGAGGCCATCATGCCGTGGCTCTCGACGCCGCGGATCTTGCCGATGGACAGCGTCACGTCGATGCCGGGCACATAGTCGCCGGGTTTGGCAAGCACGACTGTGATCCCTTCGCGCGCATTCGGAGCACCGCAGACGATCTGCTTGTCGCCCTCGTCGGTCTCGACCGTGCAGACGCGCAGACGGTCGGCATCCGGGTGCTGCTCGGCATGTTTGACCTTGGCCAGCGTGAAGACGCCCAGCCGGTCGGCCGGGTTGATGACCTCTTCGATCTCAAGCCCGAGGTCGGTCAGGGTTTCCGCGATCTCGTCCACCGAGGCGGTGGTGTCGAGGTGGTCTTTCAGCCAGGAGAGTGTGAATTTCATCGTCTTGTCCTCGTTCGGCACCGCTCAGCGGTCTGCCAGATCCTCTACCAGTTCGAAGTGCTCGAAGAGCAGCATCATGTTCTCGTCGAACCCGCCGTTGCGGGTGAAATAGGCCTCGTGGTCGCGCCGCCAGCCTGCGAGGTCGTCATTCTCGCCCTCGGCCAGCGCCATCTCTTCGGTCACGTCCTTGAACGCCACCTCGTCCACGCGGGTTGTGCGGATCACGAGGGCGGGGGTGCCGTCCCAGTTCATCGCGATGTCGCAGCGGCCCACCTTGGGGCGGGCATCCGGGTCGCCGTCGAATTCCGACAGCCGCTCACATGTTGCGGTCTTTTCCCCCGCGCGCACGAGGGCGAGCAGGTCCGCGCAAAGCTTCGGATTGTCCCCGAAGGTGAAGTTGCCCGCACCGGGATAGGTCTGGTTCAGGTCTTCCATGTCGTCGGTCATGGTCACCCCTCGGCCCGTTCGGCCAGCGTTTCGTATTTGCCCATGCGGTAGAGCTTGATCTCGCGGATCAGGCGGATCGTCGGTTTTGCCGCGAAGCAGAACGAGCCGATCACGAAAAGCCACGTGGCGGCGTATTGCGTCGCGTCCGAGAAGAACAGGAACGACCCCACCACGAAACAGGCGGCGGCCACGAAATCGACGACCGTGTAGGCGATCTCATACTTCGCATAGAGGTCGCGCGCGGCCTCGGACTGCTGGCGGTTTTCGTGTCGGAAGAGGGGCATTCGTGTTTTCGTCCTCTCGTAGGGTGGGTGACAACCCACCGATGTCCGGGCAAGGCGGGTTCGCACCCGCCCTACGATTTCGATCTATCGCGACAAGCCCCCTCGCATCGTCGGCATGTCCAGCGCAGCAAAGCCGTAGTGGCGCAGCCAGCGCAGGTCGCTGTCGAAGAAGGCGCGCAGGTCGGGGATGCCGTATTTCAACATGGCGATCCGGTCGATGCCCATGCCGAAGGCGAAGCCCTGCCATTGGGTCGGGTCGACGCCCGCGGCTTCGAGCACCTTGGGGTGGACCATGCCGCTCCCGAGGATTTCCATCCAGTCGTCGCCCTGACCGACCTTGAGCTGGCCGCCCTCCCACGAGCAGCGCAGATCGACTTCCGCCGACGGCTCGGTGAACGGGAAGTGCGAGGCGCGGAAGCGCAGTTCCACCTCGTCCACCTCGAAATAGGCGCGGCAGAATTCCTCCAGCGTCCACTTGAGGTTCGCCATCGAGATGTCGCGGTCGATGGCGAGGCCTTCGACCTGGTGGAACATCGGCGTGTGGGTCTGATCGTAGTCCGAACGATAGACGCGGCCCGGCGCGATCACGCGGATCGGTGCGCCCTGCTTTTGCATCGCGCGGATCTGGACGGGGCTGGTGTGCGTGCGCAGCACATGCGGCGGGCGGTTGTCGCCCTCGGCCCGGTGCATGAAGAAGGTGTCGTGCTCCTGCCGCGCGGGGTGGTGCGGCGGGATGTTGAGCGCGTCGAAATTGTGGAAATCGTCCTCGATCTGCGGGCCTTCGGCGACGGCGAAGCCCATGTCGGCGAAGATCGTGGTCACTTCCTCGGTCACCTGACTGACCGGGTGGATCGTGCCGATGCGCCGGTCGCGGGCGGGCAGGGTGACGTCGAGCCATTCGCCCCGCAGACGCTCATCCAGCGCTGCATCTGCGAGAGCCGATTTCTTGGCGGCCAGGGCCGAGTTGATCTCGTCCTTCAGGGCGTTCAGCTTCGGCCCCTGCGCCTGACGCTCTTCGGGCGTCATCTTGCCAAGCTCGCGCATGGCCAGCGCCACTTCGCCCTTCTTGCCGACGGCCTGAAGTCGGATGTCTTCGAGCGTCGCTTCGTCGGCGGCCCCGGCCACCAGTTCCAGATATTTCTGCCTCAGATCGTCCATCCCGGACCCCCTTGGTTTCGGTCGCCCTTCTGCTAGCACAGGAGGGGGTGTTTGCAAGTGCTCCGGCCCCGGCTCACCAAGGCCCTTGGCCCCGCTTCGCCCGGACCCCGCGAAGACGAGCCAGAGGCTCGGATGAGCGGTGCCGGAAAGCAAAGAAGCCGCAGACCCCCTGCGAGGTCCGCGGCTTCCTGTGTTTTCAAATCCCTTGCGGGAAAAGCTTACGCGAGCGCGGCCTTCGCCTTATCGACGATGGCACCGAACGCATCCGGCTCGTTCACGGCGAGGTCGGCGAGAACCTTGCGGTCCACTTCGATCCCGGCGGTGGCGAGGCCGTTGATGAATTTCGAATAGGTCAGCGCCTCGTCATGCGCGCGCACGGCGGCGTTGATGCGCTGGATCCACAGCGAACGGAAGTTCCGTTTGCGGTTCTTGCGGTCGCGTGTGGCGTACTGGTTCGCCTTGTCGACGGCCTGCGTGGCGGTCTTGAAGTTGGTCGAGCGGCGGCCGTAGTAGCCTTTCGCGGCGTCGAGCACCTTCTTGTGGCGGGCGTGGGTCGTGGTTCCACCTTTGACTCGGGACATGGTCGTGCCTCCTCTTAGCGGTCGTAGGGCATCATCGACTTGACGATTTTCGCGTCAGGAGCCGACATGACAGTTGTCCCGCGTGCGTCGCGGATGAATTTCTTGTGGCGTTTGATCATGCCGTGGCGTTTGCCGGCCTGACCGCTGATCACCTTGCCGGTGGCAGACACCTTGAACCGCTTTTTGCAGCTCGATTTGGTCTTCATCTTGGGCATTTGCGTCTCCGTATATCTTTGACGTGACACGCGACTCGGCATGCCTCTCGAGCCGGCCGCGCTTGGAAATGCGGCGTATACGGGGGTTGGCCCCATCTGGCAAGGGGGATCAGAAGAAATAGTGGCCGATCACGTTGACGAAGGCCTCGGGCACGTCGGCAAGGCTGTAGCCGCCCGGTTTCTGCGTGATCGCATATCCGATCAATCCCCCGCCCACAACGATCAGCAGGGCCGAGACGCGGGGCGGGCGCCGGTCGATCCATGCGCCCATGCCGGACGGAATGGCGAGGGCGAGGATGATGACGCCGATCACCATGTAGAGGTCAAAGGGCATCGCGCACCCGGCCGCTGAAGTCTGAGAACATGGTCTCAGTTATTCAGGGTCGGTGGCGAAAATCAATCTTTCGGCGCAGGGGGCGACGCGCAGGATGTTGGTGGTGCCGGGCACGTTGAACGGCACGCCGGCGGTCACGACGATCTGGTCGTCCTCGGTCGCGATGCCCGAGGTGCGCGCCGCGCGGGCCGCCGCGACGACCGCCATCTTGAACCGGTCGATCCGCCCGGTCATGAAGCTCTGAACGCCCCACGACAGGCACAGGCGACGCGCCGTTCCGGTCAGCGGCGTGAGCGCGATGATCGGCACATGGGGCCGTTCGCGCGCGACCAGCAGCGCCGTGGTCCCGGATTGCGTGAAACAGGCGATGACCTTGATCTCGGTCGCTTCGGCGATCTCGCGGGCCGCCGAGACGATCCCGTCGGCGATGGTCGTGCGCTCCACGGTGCGCGAGCGGTCGATCACGTCGCGATAGGTCGGGTCGCTCTCCACCTCGACGGCCACGTTGTTCATCGTCGCCACCGCTTCGCGGGGGTAGTTCCCGGCGGCGGATTCCGCCGAAAGCATGATCGCGTCGGCGCCTTCGTAGATGGCGTTGGCGACATCCGACACCTCGGCGCGGGTCGGCACCGGGCTTTCGATCATCGATTCCATCATCTGCGTCGCGACGATCACAGGCTTCGCGGCGCGGCGGCAGGCATGGACGAGGCGCTTCTGAATCGGCGGCACGTTCTGGACGGGCAGTTCCACACCCAGATCGCCACGGGCGACCATGATTCCGTCCGAGGCGTCGAGGATGGCGTCGAAATCACGCACGGCGGAGGGCTTTTCGATCTTCGACAGAACCGCAGCGCGTCCCTGTGCAAGGGCGCGGGCCTCTTCCACGTCGGCGGCACGCTGCACGAAGGACAGGGCAAGCCAGTCGACGCCCAACTGGCAGGCGAATTCGAGGTCTTCCTTGTCCTTGGGCGACAGCGCCGCGAGGGGGAGCACGACGTCCGGCACGTTCACGCCCTTGCGGTCCGAGATCGTGCCGCCCACGATGACCTCGCAATTGGCGAAGTCGTCGCCGCATTCCTTGACCTTCAGGCGCATCTTGCCGTCGTTGACCAGCAGGGTCGATCCGACTTCCAACGCCTGAAAAATCTCCTTGTGGGGGAGGCAGACGCGATGGTTGTTGCCTGGCGCAGGATCGAGGTCGAAGCGGAACATGTCGCCCTCTTCGATATCCGCGGCTTCCGCGATGAACGTGCCGCAGCGCAGTTTCGGCCCCTGAAGGTCGGCGAGAATCGCGATCGGTCGCCCGGTTTCCTTCTCGACCTCGCGGATCGCGGCATGGCGTGCGCGGTGCTCGTCATGCGAGCCGTGGGACATATTGAGGCGGAAGACGTCCGCCCCCGCGTCGGACAGTGCGCGGATCATCTCGCGGGTGGAGGATGCGGGTCCGAGCGTCGCGACGATCTTGGTATTGCGGGAGCGTGTCATTGTGCCTCGTCTGTTTGCGGTAACAGTCGCATCGTCTGTATCCGGTGCCTTTGCCTATCGCAACGGCAACTGCTGAAATCGCGGGCAAAAAGCGGGCCTTTTGCTTTGCTTGCGTCTCCGCTACGCAGGTTTGGCGAAAATCACGACAGGCGCATGACGTATCACCCGTTTCACACCTTCGGCGAGGACCGGCCCGGCCGCTGGCTCGTCACCTGCGACCACGCGACGAACACCGTGCCCGCCGAGGTGGCGGGCGGCGACCTTGGCCTGCCGCCCGAGGATATGGCACGCCATATCGCGTATGATCCCGGCGCGGCGGGGGTGAGCCTCGCGCTGGCGGAACTTCTGGACAGCCCCTGCATCTGCTCGAACTTTTCCCGTCTCGTGATCGACCCGAACCGGGGCGAGGACGACCCGACGCTTCTGATGAAGCTTTATGACGGCTCGATCATCCCGGCCAATCGTCACGCGGGGCAGGCCGAGAAAGAGCGTCGGCTGAACCTGTGCTACCGCCCGTATCATCAGGAGGTCGCGCGGCTGGCCGCGCGGCAGGACGATACGATCTATGTCGCGATCCATTCCTTCACGCGTCAGCTTCGTGGCCGCGATCCGCGCCCGTGGCACATCGGCGTGCTCTATGCGCAAGACGAACGCTTTTCGGCCCCTCTGATCGAGCGATTGCACCGGGAAACCGATCTCGTCGTCGGCGCGAACGAGCCCTATGGCGGCCATCTGGACGGCGACAGCGTGGACCGGCACGCGACCCTTCATGGCCGTGCGAACGTGCTGATCGAAGTGCGCAACGACCTGATCGAGACCGACCAGCAGCAATACGACTGGGCCGCACGGCTTGCCCCGATCCTTGAAGAGGTGCGGGCGAAGGCCGATCTTTGAGACATGATGGAGGACCGAATGGACGACCAGACCCGTATCGAACTTGAAGCCGCCGCGTTCCGCCGCCTGCGCCAGCACTTGATGGAGGATCGGCCCGATGTGCAGAACATCGACCTGATGAACCTCGCCGGGTTCTGCCGCAACTGCCTGTCGCGCTGGTATCAGGAAGCCGCGAACGAACGCGGGATCGACATGTCGAAAGACGAGGGGCGCGAGATTTTCTACGGCATGCCGTATGACGACTGGAAGGCCGGAAACCAGACCGAGGCGGGGCCGGATAAACAGGCCGCCTTCGAGAAGGCTTTCAAAGAGAACGTCACCGACAAGTCCTGATCCTTTTTGCACAGAAACTGTGAGAACATCACGGGTTCTGTGCGCAATCGGGTGGGCTTATCTAGGTCGAAACGATCGGAGTTATCGCCATGGCACGTATGCCCACCTATTTCATCTCACACGGCGGCGGCCCCTGGCCGTGGATCGAAGATATGCGCCGCAATTTCTCGGTGCTTGAGAAAAGCCTCGCCGCCATGCCGGACGAGCTGCCGGAAACGCCGAAAGCGGTTCTGATGATCTCGGGCCACTGGGAAGCGGGCGAAGTGCGCGTCATGCACTCCGACAAACCCGGCATGGAATACGACTATTTCGGGTTTCCGCCGCACACGTATGACGTGGTCTACCCCGCGCCCGGTGCGCCGGAGATCGCCGAGAAGGTCAAGTCACTGCTCGATGGGGCGGGGATCGACGCCGTGCTCGACGACACGCAAGGGTTCGACCACGGCACATTCGTTCCGGCCTATATCATGTATCCCGAGGCCAAGGTGCCGGTGTTTCAGGTCTCGATGCTGAAGGGATACGACCCCGAAGCGCATTTCAGGATCGGCCGCGCCCTTGCCCCGCTGCGTGACGAGGGGGTGCTGATCGTCGGATCGGGCCTGAGCTATCACAACCTGCGCCGGTTCGGACCGCAGGCCGAGGTGCCGTCGAAGGCCTTCGACGATTGGCTGGCGGACGCGTTGGGGCAAGCGCCCGAAAAGCGGACCGAGGCATTGATCCACTGGGAAGATGCGCCCTACGCCCGGATCTGTCATGCGCAGGAAGATCACCTTGTGCCGCTCTTCTCCGCGCTGGGGGCGGCCGAGGACGGGACGGCCACGCGCGTCTACCACGAAGACGGGATCTTTGGCGGCGTCACGGCGTCGAGTTGGCGCTTCGACTGACCGACCCTAAGAACTGAGACGAAAACGCCCGGCCAATGACCGGGCGTTTTTCTTGGAACAGGCGGGTTCAGTAGACGTCGCCGTCCTTCACCTTTTTGGAAAAAGCCGTGGCGCCGCCGTCGGCGAGCACGCGGGCCTGTTCGACCCAGCCGTCGCGGGTCACGCGGCCCTTGAACCCTTCGAGGTTGTCGTCGACCCATGACACTTCCGCCGGTGTCCACGCCGCGATCTGGTCGAAATGATAAAAGCCGAGCTTGTTCACCAGCGTTTCGAGCTTCGGCCCGATGCCCTTGATCTGCTTCAGGTCGTCCGCCCCGCCTTCGCGCGGCCCGTCGATGGTCGCTGGCTTGACGGCGGCAATCGGTGCCTGCGGCTGGTCCGGTTCGCGGGTGGGCACGACGGTCGGACCGCTGGTGCCGGACTCACTCCGCTCGAGCGACGCGACCTTGTCTTGCAGGCGCGCGATCTCGGCGGCCTGATCGGTGCCCGCCTCGCGGCAGGTGGCGAGTTCGGCACGCAAAACCTCGACCTCGCCGACCGCCGCAGTCGGCACCTTGCGGCGACCCCACACGATCCATCCGACGATCAGGCCCAGAATGGCGGCGAGCACCAAGAGCACGACCATTTCGGTGATGAGAAAACCCCAGTTCTCGAACATTCGCCCCTCCTACTTGGGCCATTCGAAGGTCGTGCGCCGATTGGCAGCGCGTCCTTCTTCCGTATCGTTGTCGGCGATCGGCTCGGTCTCGCCGAACCCAAGCGCCTGCATGCGTCCAGCGGGCACGCCACGCGCGACAAGGGCATCGCGCACGGCATTCGCCCGCGCGACCGACAGCCGGTAATTCTCGTTGTCGTTGCCCTGGCTGTCGGTGTGCCCGCCGATCGTGACCCGCATTCCGATCTTGTCAGTGCAATGCAGAAGCAGCCCCGCCATGTCGTTGATGATGCTCATGGACGCTGTGTCGAGCTCGGACGATCCCGTGACGAACTGGATCTGACGCCCCGCCTGCACCTGCGCCGCGGCATCGTTGCACGCCTGCTTGGAAATCTCGAAGTCGTAGACCGGAAGCCAGTATCCTGCCGAGGCCACCTGATCCGCCCCGGTCGCACGGTTGGTGCGCGTCACCCAGTCGTCCGGCGCGTCGCCGGCGGTGATCTCGATTCTGGCGTCGTCCCCAAGGGCGGCGCGAAGCTCCGACGTGACATAGCCGGGATCGAGACCCGGCGAGGCGACGCCGGTCGCGATGA
The DNA here is from genome assembly GCF_005871115.1 of Maritimibacter alexandrii. NCBI lineage: Bacteria > Pseudomonadati > Pseudomonadota > Alphaproteobacteria > Rhodobacterales > Roseobacteraceae > Maritimibacter > Maritimibacter alexandrii. The sequence continues at coordinate 671,551 of NZ_SWKQ01000009.1, read as the reverse complement.
TCTGGCCCCCCTCGTCGCGCAACGACAGACGTTCAAGGTCGGGCAGAAGGCCGGGAAGGTCGGACAGCCGCTCGGGGAGCGCGGCATCCATGCCGAAGGTGGTGGTGGTGTCACCCGCGATATCGGTAAATCCGAGCGCCTCGGCCATGGCGGGTGCATCGAAGTTTTCGGGCACGGTTCCGAAGGCCGAAAGACCTTCGCCTGCGTCGTAGATCAGTTCGAACGACACGACGCCGGTGTCGAGTACGTCGACCGAGACGACCCGGTCGATCCCTTCGGGCAGGGCGTTCAACGCGGTGGTGGCGGCCTTCGCCTCGCGCGGGGTGGCGGCGGTGCCCGACAGGATCGCGGTCATGCCGGTCAGCGCGAAACTGCCCTCGTCAAGCGGCCCCAGCGCGTCGACGCCCGCGCCCACGATCTCGGTCCAGCCTTCGGGCGCTCCCGAGGCGAGGGGCAGGTCCATCGCACCCGTCGCGCCATGTCCTGCCGCGACTTCGGCCTGCGCCGCGCTGGGCGCCGTGCCGGTCAGGGACAGCGAGCCGTCGATCCCCTTGGCTAAGGCGGTTTCATACGGGTCGGCCACGGGAAGGACATCGACATCGTCCGAGCGCACCACGCGCCGCCCTTCGACCGCGTCGAGCGAGGCGACGATGTCGATCAACTCATCCTCGGTATCTGCCGTTCCGGTCAGCGTGATGTCGCGGCCCGACACCTCGACCCGCATCGGGTGTATCGCACCCGTCACGACACCTTTCGCGGCAACTTCGACCTCGTCTTCGATGGTCCGTGCCTGATGGCTGCTGCCCCACCATGCCAACCCGGCGATACCGGCCACGAACAGGACCAGACCCAGCAATATCCGCATTTCATTCCCCCGTTCGGGTGTTTTCCCCCGGTGTGGCACCACAAGGCCGCATGCGGCCCAATGGTTCAAGGAAAAACAGGGTCAGATCGCGGCGTTGCGGCTTTCTTCGAGGTAGATTTCGCGCAGGCGGGCGGCCACGGGGCCGGGTCTGCCGGTGCCCACGGTCGCGCCGTCTACTTCCACCACGGGCATGACGAAGGTCGAGGCCGAGGTGATGAACGCCTCGTCCGCATCCTGCGCTTCTTCGATGGTGAAGGGCCGTTCTTCAACCTTCATCTGGGCTTCGGCGGCAAAGCGCAGCACGGCGGCGCGGGTGATCCCGTGCAGAATGTCCGTGGACAACTGCCGCGTGATGATCGTGCCGTTCTTGACGATATAGGCGTTGTTCGACGTGCCTTCGGTCACCGCGCCGTCTTCGACCATCCAGGCATCATCCACGCCCGCCTTCTTCGCCATCATCTTGCCCATCGACGGGTAAAGAAGCTGAACGGTCTTGATGTCGCGCCGGCCCCAGCGAATGTCCTCGATCGAAATGACCTTGATGCCCTGTTTGGCCACCGGGCTGTCGGCCAGCCCCGGCTTGTTCTGAGTGAACAGCACGACGGTCAGCGGCGTGTCTTCGGGTGGGAAGGCGAAGTCGCGGTCGCCCGGTGCGCCGCGCGTGACCTGCAAATAGATCATCCCCTCGTCGATACCGTTCTTGGCGACCAGTTCGCGGTGAATGGCGAGCAGATCGTCGGCACTCATCGGCATGGCCATATCGAGTTCGCTCAACGACCGTTCCAGCCGCTTGGCGTGACCGTCGAAGTCGATCAGTTTGCCGCCCAGAACGCTCGTCACCTCGTAGACGCCATCGGCCATCAGGAACCCACGGTCGAAGATCGAAACCTTGGCCTCTTCTTCCGGCACGTAGTCCCCGTTCACGTAAACGATGCGGCTCATGGCTGTCTCCTAACCCCAGAGGCCGGGGGTGGGCGGGTGCACACCGGCCTCGTCGAATTTCAACGGTTCGTCGCGGTCTTGGGCGAGAAGCAGCGGGCCGTCAAGGTCCGTCACCATCGCGCCCTGCGCCACGAGCGTCGCGGGGGCCATGGCGAGCGAGGTGCCGACCATGCACCCGACCATGATCCGGTAGCCATCGGCGAGAGCGGCCTCGCGCAGCCGCAGCGCCTCGGTCAGGCCGCCGGTCTTGTCGAGCTTGATGTTGATGACGTCGTATTTTCCCTTGAGCGCGGCCAGCGTCGAACTGTCGTGGCAGGACTCGTCGGCGCAGACGGGCAGGGGGCGCGCGATCTCGGCCAGCATGTCGTCCTCGCCCGCGGGGAGGGGCTGTTCCACCAGCGCGACGCCAAGGCGCACCATGTGGGGCGCGAGATCGGAATAGACCTCGGCACTCCAGCCCTCGTTCGCGTCCACGATGATCCGCGACTTGGGTGCGCCGCGCCGCACGGCTTCGAGTCGCGCCATGTCGTCGGCGGTGCCGAGCTTAATTTTCAGGAGCGGCCGATGCGCGTGCTTGCGTGCGGCCGCTTCCATCGCGTCCGGTTCGCCGAGCGACAGGGTATAGGCGGTGATCTCCGGTCCCGGCTTGGGCAGGCCCGCCAAGTCCCACACCCGCTGGCCAGCGCGCTTGGCCTTCAGATCCCACAGGGCGCAGTCCACGGCGTTGCGGGCGGCCCCGGCAGGCAGAAGCGTCTGCAACGCGGTTCGGTCGAAATCCTCCGGCAACCCCTCGACCTCGGCGCTGACGCTCGCGATGGTCTCATTGTAGCGCGCATAGGGCACGCATTCGCCCCAGCCCTCGGCGCGGCCATCCGACACGCGCACCGTCACGACCTCGGCCGCCGTCTTGGAGCCGCGCGAGATGGTGAACACCTCGGCCAGTGGGAAACTTTCGGACGTCACCGACAGGCGCATCGCGTCCTCCTTCTCTGTTTCCGGAAACCTCGGGGGTGCGGGGGCAGCGCCCCCGCCTTGGTCCGGGGCATCAGCCCCGGAAACTAACCCATCGCCGCCAGCGCATCCACCAGCTTGGCCGATCCGAAGCGGTAGGGGTCGGTCGCAGGCAGGCCCAGACGCTCTTCGACCTCGGCAAGGTATGCCTTGGCCTCGTCCTCGCCCATGTGCTGCGTGTTGACCGAGATGCCGACGACTTCGCAGGCCGGGTTGCCCACGCGGGCCAGCGGCAGGGCGGTGTCGCGCAGGGTTTCCAGCGACGGGGGCTGATAGCCGGGCAGGCCGCGCATGTGATCGCGCGTCGGCTCATGGCACAGGATCAGCGCATCGGGTTGTCCCCCGTGGATCAGCGCCATGGTCACGCCCGAGTAACTGACATGGAACAGCGACCCCTGACCTTCGATCAGGTCCCAGTGGTCGTCATCGTTGTCGGGCGTCAGCCATTCGATCGACCCGGCCATGAAATCCGCGATCACGGCGTCGAGCGGCACGCCGTCGCCGGTGATGAGGATGCCCGTCTGGCCCGTGGCGCGGAAGGTCGATTTCATGCCGCGCTCGCGCATCTCGGCATCCATCGCCATGGCGGTGTACATCTTGCCGACCGAGCAATCCGTCCCGACGGCGAGGCAGCGTTTGCCGCTGCGCTTCTCGCCGTTCGCGATGGGGTATTTGACCGACGGCACGCGCACGTCGTGCAGGGTCTGCCCGGTCGCCTTGGCAACGGCCACGAGGTCTTCCTCGTCGCGCAGCAGGTTGTGAAGCCCGCTCGCCAGATCGAAGCCTTCCTCGAGCGCGGCGATCAGGACTTTTTTCCAAGCCTGACTGATGACGCCACCCCGGTTCGCGACGCCAATGACGAGTGTCTTGGCGCCAGCTTCCTTGGCTTCGGCAAGTGTCATGTCGGGCAATTTCATGTCGGCCTTGCATCCGTCCATGCGGAATTGACCGACGGCGTTCTCGGGGCGCCAGTCCTTGATGCCCTGCGCCACTTTCGCGGCAAGGGGGTCGGGCGCATCGCCGAGGAATAGAAGATATGGTGTCTGGATCATGTGTCACTAACTCATGAGTGTCGCGTTTGATCCCAGATTGGCATGCTGCGTCTGCGAAATGCTCCCGATTCTTGCGTCAGTCGTGTCGTGATTGGGAGAAAACATGGATATGGCGCAAATCTTGCGCAGAATATCCCGCAGATCGCCCGATCAATCGTCGAAGGAGCGCACAAGGGAGTTGCAACGCCCAAGTTCGATTCTGCTGTCTTTGACACTCAGTTGGTTCGCAGCTCCTGCCTGCCTCTGCCTGACCGAGCGAAATCTGCAAAGGATCGAACTCCGGGTAGATCTAAAATGCTGCGGGTGCGAAAAACATGGTTGAAGGCTGCTGCGCAATAATCTAACCGGAAAGGCGACAAAAACGAAACGACGTTGCGAGGCCTCATGTCCTTCCGTATCCAACCCGCCGCTCCCGCCCGCCCGAACCGCTGTCAGCTCTTCGGCCCCGGCTCGAACACCAAGCTGTTTGCGAAGATGGCCGCGTCGGACGCGGATGTCATCAACCTCGACCTCGAGGATTCGGTGTCGCCGTCCGACAAGGATACCGCGCGCGCCAATGTGATCGAGGCGATCAACACGGTGGATTGGGGCAAGAAAACCCTGTCGGTGCGGATCAACGGGCTCGACACTCCGTATTGGTATCGCGACGTGGTCGATGTGCTGGAACAGGCGGGCGACCGTCTTGACCAGATCATGATCCCCAAGGTGGGCTGCGCGGGCGACATCTACGCGGTCGATGCGCTCGTCACGGCAATCGAACGTGCGAAGGGTCGCGAAAAGCCCATCGACTTCGAGGTCATCATCGAAAGCGCCGCCGGCATCGCCCATGTGGAAGAAATCGCTGCGGCCTCCCCCCGCCTCGTCGCGATGTCGCTGGGCGCTGCGGATTTCGCCGCCTCGATGGGTATGGCCACGACCGGGATCGGTGGCACGCAAGAGAACTACTACATGCTGCATGAGGGCCAGAAGCACTGGTCCGATCCGTGGCATTGGGCACAGGCGGCCATCGTCGCGGCCTGCCGGACGCACGGGCTTTTGCCGGTCGATGGACCGTTCGGCGATTTCTCCGACGATGACGGTTACATCGCACAGGCCCTTCGGTCCGCAACCCTCGGCATGGTCGGAAAATGGGCGATCCACCCCAAACAGATCGCGCTGGCGAACAAGGTTTTCACCCCGTCCGACGCGGCGGTGGCGGAAGCGCGCGAAATCCTCGCCGCGATGGAAGAGGCCAAGCGCACCGGCGCCGGGGCGACCGTCTACAAGGGGCGCCTTGTCGATATCGCTTCGATCAAGCAGGCCGAAGTGATCGTCAAACAGTCGGAGCTGATTGCCGGGTCGTAACATGCAGGCACCCGCGATAGGGTGCTCACATGCGGATCCTGATCCTCACTTACGGCTCGCGCGGTGACGTCCAGCCCTTCGTGGCGCTCGGGCGGGCGCTCGTCGCACGCGGGCACGAGGTCACGCTTGGCACCGCGCGCAGGTTCGAGACGTTCGTGCGCGAGGCCGGATTGGGCTTCGCCCCGATGTCCGACGCCATGCTGAACCTTCTGGACACCGAAGCCGGGCGCGACATGATGGAATCGACCCAAGGCGTGCTCCAGTCGCTTAAATGGACGGTCATGCTGACACGCACGGTCGGACCGGCCCAGGCCGAACTGATCGGCGACAGCTGGGCGGCGGCCGAGGCGGTGGACCCGGACCTGATCGTTTTCCATCCCAAGACCTACGCCGGGCCTCACATCGCGGAAAAGCGCGGCATCCCTGCGGTCCTCGCGATGCTGGTGCCGATGATGGTGCCGACGGGCGAGCGGCCGAACGTCGGCTTTCCCGATACCGGCTGGCAATGGTGGAACAGGTTCTCCTATCGCTTCGTCAACCGGACCATGGCGTTTTCCGCCGGGCGGCACGTGCGCGAGATGCGGGCGGAGCGCGGGTTGCCGAAGCAGCGGCGTTTCGATCTGTTGCGCGACAGCCTTGGGCGGATGCTGCCGGTGTTGAACGCGGTCAGCCCGTCGGTTCTGCCAGCCCCGCGCGACTGGCCGGACGAGGCGGTGATGACGGGCTACTGGTTCACGGACCAGGGCGACTGGACGCCGCCAGACGACCTCGCCGCATTTCTGGAGGCCGGGCCGCCGCCGGTCTACGTCGGGTTCGGGTCGATGGCGGGCCGCTCGCCCGGGCGGCTGGCAAAGGCGGTGATCGAGGCGCTGACCCGGACCGGAATGCGCGGGATCATCGCGACTGGCTGGGGCGGGCTGAAACCGGCGGACCTGCCGGACACCATTCACAAGATCGAAGGTGCGCCGCACGACTGGCTGTTTCCCCGCATGGCGGCGATCGTGCACCACGGCGGCGCGGGCACGACGGCGGCAGCGATCCGGGCGGGCAAACCTCAGGTTGTCGTCCCGTTCTTCGGGGATCAGCCGTTCTGGGGCAAGATCATGGCCCAACACGGCGTCGCACCCGACCCCATCGCGCAAAAATCACTGACGGCGGACAATCTGGCCGAGGCCCTGCGCCGCGTGACAGGCGACCCTGCCATGGCGCAGGCCGCCGAGGCGCTTGGCGCGGCGGTGCGGCAGGAGGACGGTCTGAAACGTGCGGTCGAGGTGATCGAGGCCGCCTAGGCCGGTTTCACCGGCTGGCGCAGGATGGTCTTGAGCTTCTCCGGCGCGGTGCGCCCCGGGTTCGACAGGTAGACCTCGTGATGCGGCCCGGCGAAGGTGACGCCAGCTTCCGGCATCAGTTCGTCGTGCAGTTCCGCAAGCTTCGGGGCCTCGTCGGCGTAGGGGCCGATGTGGAGCATCTGAAAGCAATCGCCCTCATCGATGATCTCGAGCCGGACCTCGTTACGGCGCGGGCCGGGTTTCGCAGACTTGCGGGCGGCGTCGAGAAAGGTCGCGTCGATGAAGTCCGGCATCCGTATCATGGCCTGCCATTCCCATTCATCCCGCCGACCTTGCACGAAAGCGGTCGGGTCCGCGGCCCACCACTGGGTCGACAGCGGTGGAATGGTGAAATCGCGCCCTTCGGCCTTGGCGGCGAATTTCATGGCATAGGCCAGCGGATAGAGCGCGGACATGGCTTCGGCATAGGCCGGGCCTTCGGGCGCGCCCTTGCCGGTGATCGCGAGGTAGGGAATGGGCGGCAGGGTCAGCCTTTGCCAAACACCGGGCTTGCCGCCGTAATAGGCTTTGTCCGACTTGCGGATTTCGAGTTTCGCGGTCATGCCGCCCTCCTGTGCCATGTGAGTGCCCGCGCGATGAGCGGGGCGAGCGCGTCGTTGTCGATGTCGGCGTCCTCCGCGAACAGGACGGCCCGGTTACCCTCGGTTTCGAACCGCCCGCCGGTCATGGCGCGAAAATCCGAAATCAGCGAGGTGCGGCAATGCGCATAAAGCGCGAAGCCGCCGGTCGCGGGGGTGCCGAGCCGCAGGGTCGAGCCATGCGGGGCGAGATAGGCGGGCTGCCCCCATCGCAGCGCCTCGGTCACGGGGCCGGCGCTGGTCGAGTCGGCCACCGCGAAGATCAGACCGCGCAGATTCAGAAGCCCCCGCCTCGCGCCCGCCGGGGCCGCATCGAACGCGGCCCGCACGTCGTCGGGCATCGGTGTCATAGGAGCGGCACGCCGATGAGCGTCACCAGATCGTCCGGGGCCGTGTCCATGGGGGTGTTGACGTAAAGCTCGAACGGAGGCGCCTCGCGCGGCATTTCACCCGCAGTCGCGAGCCACTCGCCGAACAGGTATTTATAGGCCTGCGCTAGACCCGTGTAGGGCCCGGTGTGGGTCAGGATGGCGTGCTTGCCGCCCTCCAGCCGGACTTCCCTGAGCGGCGGGGTGATCTCGGCGGTCTCGTCCATCTCGAACCCGGCGGCGGATCTCAGATCTTCGGCGGCTCCGTTTTCCGGGTCGTCGAAATAGATGCCGAGCATCGCGCCAAGATGCGGGCCAAGGCCGCGCGCCATGACCGTCGATCCGGCCTTTTCGAAGGCTTCGCCGATCTGGATATAGGGGCCTCGGTGGTCGATCACGCCAAGCCTGCGAGCCGGCTGATCTTCGATCTTTACGTCATACATCTGCGTCTCTCCTGATGTGCCAAGTCGCAGGGGAGGGACCGGCTGGGCATGCGCGCGAAACTCGGACGGGGTGCGCCCGAAGGCGTCGCGGAAACTGCGCGAAAAGCTGCGCGCGTTGTCGTAACCCATCTTCGCCGCCACGTCGGCCACCGGAGCATCCGACGACAACAGTTCCAGCCCGGCGCGGTGCAGGCGCACGCGGCGGATGAAATGGGCCACGGGTTCCCCGGTGACGGCGGTGAAGACCCGGTGGAAATGAAAGCGCGACAGCGCGGCCACATCCGCGAGCGTGTCGAGCGACAGGTCGCCGTCGAGATTGTCGTAGACGTAATCCAGAACCCGGAGCAGTCGTTTCTCGTAATCGTTCGCCATTCCGGCCGATCTCCCTTGCCCCGTCTTTTTGCCATCGGGCGAGGTCACAAATCTTGCCGAGTTGCAATTCGCCCCCGTGAAACCTTATATCGGCCCAAACTGTCCGGCGAGGCGCGCGTATGACCAAGAACTATCTCGACTTCGAAAAACCGCTCGCGGAAATCGAGGGGAAAGCCGAAGAGTTGCGCGCGATGGCGCGGGCCAACGAAGAGATGGATGTGAAGGGCGAGGCCGAGGCGCTCGACAAGAAGGCCGAGCAGATGCTCGTGGACCTCTACAAGAACCTCTCGCCCTGGCGGAAATGTCAGGTCGCGCGCCACCCGGAGCGGCCCCACTGCAAGGACTACATCGACGCGCTGTTCACCGAATACACGCCGCTGGCGGGGGATCGGAACTTTGCCGACGACCACGCCGTCATGGGCGGGCTGGCCCGGATGGGCGACATTCCGGTGATGGTGATCGGGCACGAAAAGGGCCACGACACCAAGTCGCGCATCGAGCGTAACTTCGGCATGGCCCGGCCCGAAGGCTATCGCAAGGCGATCCGGCTCATGGACCTTGCCGACCGTTTCGGCCTGCCGGTGGTGTCGCTCGTCGACACGCCCGGTGCCTATCCGGGCAAGGGCGCCGAAGAACGCGGGCAGTCCGAAGCCATCGCGCGTTCGACCGAAAAATGCCTGTCGCTGAACGTGCCGCTGGTGTCGGTCATCATCGGCGAGGGCGGTTCCGGCGGGGCCGTGGCCTTCGCGACCGGCAACACCGTGATGATGCTGGAGCACTCGGTCTACTCGGTGATCTCGCCCGAGGGCTGCGCGTCGATCCTGTGGAAAGACGCCGAGAAGATGCGCGAGGCCGCCGAGGCGCTGCGCCTGACCGCGCAGGATCTCAAGAACCTCGGTGTGATCGACCGGATCATTTCCGAGCCGGTGGGCGGTGCGCATCGCGGTGTGGGTCAGACCATCGCGGCCGTGGGCCATGCCATCGAGGCGGAGCTGAAGGCGCTGGGCAAGAAAAAGCCGGGCGAGCTCAAGACCTCGCGGCGTGAAAAGTACCTCAAGATGGGGTCGCAGGGTCTGGCGGCCTGACGCCCGGCTCATCCGAGCCGCTGGCCCGTCTTCGCCCATGCTTGCCCCCGATGAGCCGCTGTCAGGCGCGCGAAGAGCGTGTCACCACAGCGTGTCCTTCGCGCGCTCACCCCATTCAAGGTCATAGGTCGCCCCGTCGAACGCGCCGTCCGTCACGTCGCGCAGCATGTCGCCCACGCTCGGCAGGCCCTCGGCATCGTTTCGGTCCCACAGCCCCGCCCGCAGAACGGCGCGTGCGCATTGGGAATAGACTTCGCGAATCGTCACCACGATCACGGACTTGGGATTGCGCCCGTTGTGCTCGAACCGCCCGGTCAGCGCCGGGTCGTCCGTCAGCACCGCCGTGCCGTTCACGCGCATCACGTTCATCGACCCCGGCACCATGAACATGAGCGATATGCGCCCGTCCCGCACGATATTGCGGAGCGTGTCGAGGCGGTTGTTGCCCTTCCAGTCGGGGATGGCGAGCGTGCGCGCATTCAGTTCCAGCGCCACCGGCCCATCCTCGCCGCGCGGGCTGGCATCGGTGCCTTCCGGCCCCACGGTCGAGACGATGCAGAACCGCGACGCGGCGATCCATGCGCGGTAGCTGGGCGTAAGCCGGTCGGTGACCTTGATCGTCGCGGGTTCGGAGGGCTTCGCAGGATAAAGCGCCTCGAGCGCCGCGATGGTTTCAATCACCTTCATAGCTGTCCGGGTCGAACCCCGCCTCGCGCATCAGCCGGTCGGAGTTCTTTTCGACCGTCTCCTCCAGCACGGCTTGAAACGTCTCGATCGGCAGCCCCGGTTCGATCGCAGGCAGGAATTCGAGCACAGCCGTGCCCGGGTACTTGGTGATCCCGTTCTTTTTCCAGAACACGCCCACGTTCGTCGCCGCCGGAATGCAGCGTTGTCCGCTTTCGGTGTAGATAACGCCGGAGCCGATCTTGTAGGGCTTCTTCGCCCCCGCCGCGACGCGGGTGCCTTGCGGAAAGATGATGAGCTGACCGGGTCGGGACGCGCCGCTGGCGACATCGGCCATCATCTGCTTCACCGCCGCACCGCGCTTGCCGCGATCCACGGGGATACAACCGATCGCCTTGGCGAAGTAGCCGAGCACGGGGGCGTAGACCAACTGCTTCTTCATGATGAACTTCGGGCGCGGCACGGCCGAAACGATCAGGATGATGTCGAAAAAGCTTTGGTGTTTCGAGCAGATCAGAACCTCGTCCGTCGGCACATCGCCGCGGATTTCGGATTTCAGCCCGATGACCCATCGCGCGAGGAACCGGACCACGGCGGTGTAGTGGCTTACGGCCGTATAGGCGTAGTCGCGGTCGATGAGCGTGAGGAAAAAGTAGATAACCCCCATCACCCCCATCGCGCCATACATCAGCCCGGCGAAGAGGATTGAGCGGATGAACTGGATGGCCTGCATCAGGTCAACTCCCGCAGCGTGCTGTTGGCGGCGGCGCGCGTGGCGGCAAAGGCCACGATGGCCGCGAGCAGCGGAATAGCGAAGGGCAGGGCCCAATGCCAGCCCTGGAACCCGAGACCGGTCAGGAACTGGCCCCCGATGTCGGCGGACGGCAAGAGCAGGATGGCGATCATGCCGACGATCATGCCGACGCTCGCCCCGATCAGCGCACGCAGGGTGAACCGGCGCACGAAGGCCCCCGCGATGTAACTGTCGCGCGCCCCGACGAGCCGCAGGACGTGGATCACCTGTGCGTTGGCCGCCAGTGCCGCGTTGGCGGCCAGCGTGATCATCGCCGCCGTCGTCAGTGTGATGAGCAGGATCGAGATCGCGCCCAGCCCGCGCAGGCGTTTGGCCGCGCGCACCAGCGGGTCGCGCCAGCGGGTGTGGTCGTCGAGCACGGCGCCCGGCGCTTCACCGGCAAGGCGTTGGCGCAGCCCCTCGGCGTCGTAGCCGTCGCCTTCTTCGATCACTTCGATCAGCCGGGGGATCGGCAGGGTGTCGAGCGGAAGGTCCGGGCCGAACCACGGTTCGAGCAGCGCGCGCTGTTCCTCGTCGGTGAGAACCCGCGCGTTCGCGATGCCCGGTGTCGTGCGAAGCACGTCCATGACCGCGATCACCTGCTGGTCCACCTGACCTTCTGGAGCCGACACGCGGATGGTCGACGATTGGGCCAGCGCATCGCCCCATTGCTCGGCCAGACGCCCGGTGGCGAGCGACAGGGCCAGCGCGAAGACGGCGAGAAAGGCCATGGCACCAGACGCGAACAGGGTCAGGCGTGCCGTGAAGCCGGTCGGCGGCACCACCCGGTCGGCCTGTGCGTCGCCCGTGAGAAGCGTGAGGAAGCTGGCGAAACGCGAAATCACAGGTCCGCCCCCGCCAATTGCAGCCGCCGGTCGGAAATCCGCAGCACCCGAGCCTGAACCTGTGCTTTCGCTTGCCGGATGAGGTTCATGTCATGGGTCGCGATCATCACGGTCTTGCCCATGCGGTTCAGTTCGATGAGCAGGCGCAAAAGGCGCAGAGACATTTCCCAGTCCACGTTGCCCGTGGGTTCGTCCGCCAGAATGACCTCGGGCGACATGATGACGGCGCGGGCAAGGGCCGCGCGCTGTCGTTCGCCCCCCGACAACTCTGGCGGCAGCGCCTCCATCTGGTCCTGAAGCCCGACCCAGCCCATCAGGTCCGACAAGTCCTGAAGCTCGGTATCGCGACCCGACACCATCAGGGGCAGGGCCACGTTCTCGATCACCGTCATGTGGTCGAGGAATTGAACGTCCTGATGCACGACGCCGATCCTCCGCCGGGCCTCGGCCACGTCGTCGCGCGTCATGGTGCGCACGTCATGGCCGAAGAGGGCCGCGCGGCCCTGCGTCGGCACGAGCGCCCCGTAGCACAGCTTCATCAGCGTGGTCTTGCCCGCGCCCGATGGTCCGGTCAGGAAGTGGAACGACCCCGGCGCCAGCTTGAGCGACACGTCGGACAGAAGCGGCCCGCCCCCGCTGTAGCCGTAGGAGACTTCCTCGAATTCGATCACCGCCCCGCCTCTCTTTCTTCGGAACCGTTTTGCCCCACGGTGTGAATTGTTTCAATCTCGGGATTGCAAAGGTTTGATTTTCCGGGCTTTGCTTCGCATAGTGGCGCAAACGGGTGGACCGGGCGACCGGGGAATACGAAGGACAGGGCGAGGTTACAGGTCATATGCGGCTGGTATGCCCGAATTGCGGTGCGCAGTACGAGGTCGACGATCGCGTGATCCCCGAGGGTGGACGCGACGTTCAATGCTCGAATTGCGGTCACGCATGGTTCCAGCGCAGCGCGAACTGGCAGGAGCGTGCGCCGGATCACGACCCCGACGCCGCTCTGGCCGCGCCTGAAAACACCCACGACAGCCAGACCGCCCCGGACGAAGACGACTGGGGTGACGAGCCGGAAACACCTGCTCCGGCCCGGCCACGGCGCGAGCTCGACGACGGGGTCCGGGATATTCTCGCCGAAGAGGCGCAGCGCGAAATGGCCGCGCGCGCCCATGAGGGCGGGACAGTCGAGACCCAGGGCGAACTGGGCATCGAGGATTACGGCGACCCGGAAGAGGAACGTCGCCGCATCGCCCGCGAACGGATGGCCCGGATGCGCGGGATCGAAGAGGGCGAGACGCTTGAGCCCGAGGTCGCGCCGCCGCCTCCCCTCGGCCCGCAGGCGCGTCGGGACATGTTCCCCGATATCGACGAGATCAACTCGACCCTCGATACACCGGACAGCGCCAAGCCGAAGCCGAAGCGGACGCCGCGCCCGGCTGCCGACAAGGACAAGGGCCGCGAACCGCGCGGGGGGTTCAGCCGTGGATTTTCGATCGTGGTCCTGCTGGTCGCCATCGCCTTTGGGCTTTACGTCTTCGCGCCCAGGATCGTGGAGCTTTTCCCCGGCATCACGGACACCATGGTCGCCTATGTCGATCTCGTGAACCGCCTGTTCGGCTGGATCGAAGGGCTGATGCAGGGTGTCGTCGACAAGCTCGAGGATGCGGCGGGCGAGGGCTGATCGTCACCACCTGAACAAGAAAAAGGGTGCCTTTCGGGCACCCTTCGTCGTTTCTCGGTTCGGTATGTCAAACGGGGAGTAGGATGTCTGCGAAAAACGCCGACAATTCGTCGTAGCCATCCAGCGGCAGAACATGGGCCACATACTGGTCCGGGCGCACGACGATCATGCAGCCCTTGTCGCGGTCGATCCCACGCATCTCGTAGATGTCGCCCAACCCCTTGTGGTCGAGGCAGAAGACCTTTTCGTAATCCTGCAACCCAAGCGGGCCTTTGATCGGTTTCAACAGCGACGGCATCTTCTCATACGCCATCTTGTCGAACGTGGTCTGAAAGATCGCGCGCAGGTCGATGACGGCGTCGATATCCTCGTCCTCGCGGGTGTGGCGGACAACGGGCGAGGCCGGGTCGCGCTCCAGCCAGTCGGCCAGCTTGTGCAGCGCTGAACCCGGCTCCGACGTGTCGTTCTTGCCGCCGAAGGCATAGATGCGCCAGCGCCCGTCCGCCTCGGCGGCGTGGCCAAGCTGCATCTGCATCGCATCCGACACGCGCACGACAGGGGCCGAGTGGAACCTGCGCCCGATCTCCTCCCCCGTGGCCAGCGCCTGATGGGTCGGCGCGCCCGTCACCCGCGACGGGTCGTATTTGACGGCCAGCCCTCCGGTGAATTCGAGGTTCTCGATGAAATGCTTCTGGATGCGCGGCATGTCGGTGCCGTCCAGTTCGCTTTCGCCCGGCGGGGCCGACATGATGCGCGCCCATTTATGGTCGGTCTCGACCAGCCGCTTGGCTTCGGTCAGCCGCTCGGCGCAGTAGGTGTGCAACAGGCTCGGGTCGGCCCGGCCCGTCAGCACATGCGCCAGCTTCCAGCCGAGGTTGAAGGTATCCTGCATCGACACGTTCATGCCCTGACCCGCCTTCGGGCTGTGGGTGTGGCAGGCATCGCCCGCCGTGAAAACGCGTGGATTGCGCGTGGCACGGTCTTCGGGCGGCACGTCGTCGAAGGTCTCGGAAATCCGGTGCCCGATTTCGTAGACCGACCACCACACCACCTCTTTCACGTCGAGCGTGTAGGGGGTGAGGATGCGCTGGGCGGCGGCGATCATATGATCCTGCGTCAGGTTGCGCGCCGACACCCTTTCGTCGGGGTTCAGCTTGTCGAGTTCGACATACATGCGGAACAGGTAGCCGCCTTCGCGCGGCAGGATCAGGACGTTGCCTTCGGATTTCGACGCGATCAGGCACTTCTGGCGCACGTCCGGGAAATCGGTATTGGCGAGAATATCCATCACGCCCCAGGCCTGATGCGCCGCGTCCCCTTCCAGTTTGCCGCCGATGGCCGTGCGCACCGACGACCGCGCCCCGTCGCAGCCGACGACGTAGTTCGCCCGCACCACATGGGTTTCGCCCGCGTTGATCCCGGTGTTTTCGAGGATCACGGTCACCGGATGATCCTCGGTCGTGGTGTCGACGGTCAGGTCCTTCACTTGCCAGGAGTAATCCGGCACGTTGCGGGCCGCCGACTTGCGCGCGACGTCGAGGAACAACTCGTGCACCCGCGCCTGATTGATGAGCGTGTGCGGCATTTCGGAGGAATCGTCGGCCACGTCCTGCACCCGCCCGATCCGCTTGATGTGGCCGGGGTTCGCGGTGTCAGGCACCCAGAAATTCGTCTGGTTCACCCAATAGCTCTCGCGCTTGACCTTCTCGCCGAAGCCGAAGGCCTGAAACATCTCCATCGTCCGGGTGTTGATGCCGTCCGCCTGCCCTTTCTCGATCGGGCCGGGTTTGCGCTCGACCAGCATGGTGTCGATCTCGGGAAACTGCGAAAGCTGCGCGAACAGGCAGGTGCCCGCGGGGCCGGAGCCTGCGATCAGCACGTCGACCTTGTCGGGCAGGGGGGCGAAGGGCGCGCGGTCGCGCCGTCCGGGCGCCGCCTGTTTCAGGTCCGGGTCACCGCCGCGAAAGCCGTCTTCGTAATACTGCATGGTCCATCCTCCTCTCGCGGCGCGGGTCGCACCGAGCGTCTGGCAAATTAATATCTATACTTATCATTTTCCGTCAAGGAAAAATAAGTATACATATCATATCGGCCAAGCTATTGTCTTTGCGATGGTTTCGGGCGAGGAGGGCCGGGGATGGAAGCACAAGGCATGGCCGGGCACCTGATTCGACGCCTCAACCAGGTCTCGACGCAGGTCTTCACCAAGGGGATGCAAGCGGCGGGGTACGACCTCACCTCCGTGCAGTTCGCCGCGATGGACGCGATCCGGGAGGAACCGGGGATCGATCAGGCCACGGTCGCCGCGAAAATCGCCTATGACCGCGCCACCATCGGCGGCGTCATCGACCGCCTCGTCCAAAAAGGGCTGGTCGAACGCACGGTCTCCAAACGCGACCGCCGCGCCCGCGAAGTGCGCCTGACGCATACGGGCGAAACGCTGTTCGCGGACATCCTGCCCCTCGTGCGCGCGCTTCAGGCCGACATCCTGCCGGGCCTCACCGAGGGTCAGCGCGCCACCTTTCTGGCCTTGGCGCGTCAGGCGGTCGCCACGGCGGAGACCGCCGCGCAATCCGGCGACTGACGCGTTCCTCTTCTCTGGTCCGAAAATACCTCGGGGGGTGCGGGGGGCTGGCCCCCCGCCTTGGTCGGGTCGCGCCAGGGCGCGATCCGAACCTCAGAACAGGTCCAGAAGTCGTTCGATGTAGTCGCGTTCGACCTGCGGACGCTCTGTTTCACCCGACCGGCGACGCAACTCTTCCATCAGTTCCTCGGCCCGGCGATAGACGTCTTCGCCATCGGCGAGCGGGCTGTCCGACGACAGCGCCCCGCGCTCGCCCGCCTCGCGACCCAGCGGGTCACGCTCGTTGCCCTGCGGCCCGCCGCGGTTCGCGCTTTGCTCGCCGCCCTGCTGGCCTTCCTGCTGTTGCTCGGCCTCGCGCCGCATCGCGTCTTCGAGGTTGCGCATCCCTTCGCGCATTTCCTCCATCGCATCGGCCTGACGGTCGAGCGCACCCGAGGTGTCGCCCCGTTCCAGCGCCTCGGCGGCTTCGTCCATCGCACGGCCCGCGCGGTCCAGCGCGTCGCGTGCCGCTTCGCCCTCTTCCGTGCCGGCACCGGGCAGGTTGTTGCGCTGGCGTTCCAGCTCGCGCTCCAACTGCCGCTGGCGCTGCGACAGGCTGCCCTGAAGGTCGCTCTGACCTTCCTGCGTGCCCTGTTGGCCCTGTCCCGGCTGCCCCTCACCGGGCTGGTTCTGACCCATCTGGTCGCCGTTCTGGCCTTCCTGGCCCTGCTGACCTTGCTGTTGCCCCTGCTGCTGACCCTGTTGGCCCTGCTGTCCTTCCTGCTCCTGAAACGTCTCGTCGGAAAGGTCGCGCTGATTGCGCAGGGTCTCCTGCAAGCCCCGCATCGCCTGTTGTCCCGGCGACTGCTGGCCCTGACCCTGCTGCTGGGTCATCTGCATGTTTTCCATCATCTGCTGAAGCATCTGGAGCATCTGCGCCGCTTCCTCGGTCCGGCCCTCACGCATCAGTTCCTCGATGCGGTCCATCATCTCCTGCAAATCCTGCTGGGTCATCTCCATCGTGTTGTCGCCCTGATCGGGCTGGTCCAGCTGGTTCTCGGGCGGCTGCGCGTTCTGCGCCAACTGCTCCATGTAGTCGCGCATCGCCTCGCGCAACTCGTCCATCAGTTCCGACAACTCGTCCGGGGTTGCGCCCTGCCGCATGGCTTCCTGCAACCGTTCCTGCGCCCGGCGCAGCCGTTCGAGCGCGTCGTTCAGAGCGCCTTCCTCCAGTTCGATGGCGAGATCCCAAAGTGCCTGAGCCACCTCGTCGCGCACCGACGGGTTCAGGTCTTCTTCTTCCAGCGGACCCAGCGAGGCGCGCAGCATCTCGGCCTGCTCGGCCTTGGGGAAGAAATCCTCCGGGCGGTTCGAAATCGCGCGCAGGATACGGGCCGACGCCGCGGCGTTGTCCGTCGTCCAAAGGATGTCGCGGCGCATCTCGATGACGGCCTGTGCGATGGGGTTCAGAAACCGGCGGCCCGGCAACACGATGTCGAACGGGGTACTGGTCCCGGTCTGGCCCGCCGCGTCGGTCGCGGTGAACGTCACCGAAACCGGCATTTCCGCCCAGGGGTGCTGCGCGAAGTTTTCGACCAGAAGCTCGTCGACCTCCGAGCGGTCGCCGCGGAAGGGCATCGGCAGATCGACAACGATCGGCTCGCGCGGTTCGGGCTCGGCGGCAAGGCCGAAGGTGCGGTCGACGCTCGGCATGTCGATTGTGACCTGCGCCGTGCCGGTGGCCACACCGTAATCGTCGGTTGCGCGAAAGCCCTGACGCATCTCGCCCGCGAGGGTGCGGGACAACTCGCCCGACACCTCGATGGCCGGGTCCGCGTCGTCGATCGCGCTCACCTGCCATTCGTCATCGCCAATGGTGAGCGTGCCGTCGGTGTCGATGGTGAACAGGCGCGTGGGCACCGGCTCGGTCGGCGGTTCCTCCGACCATGTCTCGGTGATCTCGATCTCGTCGACCTTGCCGTAAAGGCGCAGGGTGACGCGCGAACCTTCGGGCACTTGAAGCGTGCCGGGAGTCTGATCGCCAAGGTAAAGCGTGGGTTTCCCGGTGTAGGACGGCGGTTCGACCCAACCCTCCCAGCTTGCCTGTGCGACCTGATCGCCACCCGCGCCGGGGATCATGGCGGTCAGCCCCGGACCCGCGGCGCGCACGCCGAAGAGCAGCGCGACCGCAAGGGCGGTCAGCGCGATGAGGCGGATGGCATAGGGATCGCGCGGGGCGAGGTCGGCGCGCGGTGCCTGACCCTTGGCGGCGTCCAGCTTGGTCGCCATGCGCGCAAGATGCGCCTCCCACACGGCGCGCGAGCCGAGGTCGGTTGCCCCGACGGCCTGTGCATCGGCCAGCGCCGCGATGGGCGCACCGGGGAGAGAGGCGTCGAGACGCGCCATCGCGTCGATCTTGGTGGGGGCCCGGTATCGGGCGAAGCCCAGAACCAGCGTTGCGATCCCCGCGATGACCACAAGCCCCGCGACGACCTGCGTGACCAGCAGCGGCGCGATAGCGGCAAGGCCGGACAACGCCCATGCGAGGGCGAGGAACAGGACTGTGGCAAGGGGCCAGAACGCGCGTGTCAGCCGTTCGACGAACAGCCCCGCCCATGTCAGGCGGAGCGGGCGTTTCACGCGCGCGGCGGCGGCTTCGGGGAGATTGTCGTAACGCTCCATCGGGGCCTTTCGCTGTCTCGCGGCCCCGAATTTAGGTCAGAGCCACTCAGGTATCGTATCGCGCGCCAGCATCTCTTCATAGGTGGGACGCGCGCGTATGACCGCAAAGTGATCCCCGTCCACCAGCACCTCGGGGATGAGGGGGCGCGAGTTATACTCCGACGCCATCACCGCGCCGTAAGCCCCCGCCGAACGGAAGGCGACCAGATCGCCCGCGCCCAAGGGCGGCAGGTTGCGCTGTTTGGCGAATGTGTCGCCCGTTTCGCAGACCGGGCCGACGATGTCGTGCGGAGCCTGTTCGACACCCGGCGCGGCCTCGATCACCGGCACGATGTCGTGGTGCGCGTCATACATCGACGGGCGCACGAGGTCGTTCATCGCACTGTCCAGAATAAGGAAATCACGGCCTTCGCCATGCTTCAGATAGATCACCGAACTGACCATGAGGCCCGCGTTGCCCGCGATCAGCCGCCCGGGTTCGATCTCGATCTCGCAGCCCAGATCGCCCACCGTCTCGCGGATCACCTGCCCGTATTCCAGCGGCAGGGGCGGGGCCTGATTGGAGGTCTCGTAAGGAATGCCAAGCCCGCCGCCGAGGTCCAGCCGAATGATCTCGTGCCCGTCCTCACGCAATGCGTGAGTGAGGTCCGCGACCTTCTCGTATGCTGCGCGGAAAGGCGCCAGATCGGTCAGCTGCGACCCGATGTGAACGTCGATCCCCACCGCCTTCACGCCGGGGAGGCCGCGAATCTCGGCATAGACCTCGCGCGCCCGCGCGATGGGAATGCCGAACTTGTTCTCGGACTTGCCGGTCGCGATCTTGGCATGGGTCTTGGCGTCGACATCCGGGTTCACACGGATGGTCACCGGGGCCACCGTGTCCATAGACATGGCGACCTCGTTCAGCGCCAGAAGCTCCGGCTCGCTTTCCACGTTGAACTGGCGGATACCGTTTTCCAGCGCGAGGCGCATCTCGTCGCGCGTCTTGCCGACGCCGGAAAACACGATCCGGTCGCCCGGTATGCCGGCGGCCAGCGCGCGGCGATACTCACCGCCCGACACCACGTCGGCGCCCGCCCCCAGATCGCCCATCAGCTTGACGACGGCGAGGTTGGAGTTGGCCTTCATCGCGTAGCAGATCAGGTGATCCATGCCCGCGAGCGCCTCGTCGAATACCTGATAATGGCGGCGCAGGGTCGCGGCGGAATAGACGTAGAAGGGCGTGCCGACACTGCGGGCGATATCGGTGATCGACACGTCCTCGGCGTGCAGAACGCCGTCCTTGTAGATGAAGTGGTCCATTCCGGCCCCCTGAGAAATGCCCGAACGCCCTACACCGCGCGAAACCCGCGATCAATGAGGATCGAAGGCGGATTCCTTTGGAGAATCGACCGGGCGGGTGCTTTCATGGGCTGGGCAGCCGGACACATCGGAAGGGCCAAGCCATGGACACGCGCGAATTCGCAGACCTGGAGCGCCGGGAATGGGCCGATGCCGATGTCGCGCGGTCCTATGCCAATGCCTTCGCCAAAGCCTCGGACATGGTGGTGCCGCATCTGGTGGCGGCGGTGGACACGGGGCCGGGGCGGACTGTGCTCGACCTGTGCTGCGGGCACGGCAACGTCGCGGCAGGGCTGGTCGCATCGGGGGCGGATGTGACCGGGCTGGATTTCTCGGCCCCCATGCTGGACCTGGCGCGGGCCAATGTGCCGGATGCACGCTTCGTCGAGGGCGACGCCATGACCCTCCCGTTCGCAGGCGCGCAATTCGATGCGGTGACCATCGGTTTCGGAATGCCGCATCTGCCCGACCCACCCGCCGCCTTGCACGAGGCGCGGCGCGTTCTCAAACCCGGTGGCAGGATCGCCTTTTCCGTCTGGTGCGGGCCGGAGGTCGACACGGCGCTGGGCTATGTCTTTGACGCCATCGCCACGTATGGCGACCCGTCAATCGTTCTGCCACCGGGGCCGGGGGCGAACGATTACGCCGACCCCGACACGGCCTATCCCGCATTGGACGCCGCCGGGTTCACGGATTTCACCTGCGAAACGGTCCCGTCACGCTGGGACGTCACCGATCCCGGCGCGCCCTATGACTTTTTCCTCGAAGGTACGGCGCGGGGCGGGGCGCTTCTGCGCCCGCAGCCCGATGCGCAAGCCCGCGCCATTCGCGAAGCGGTCGTCGCCCGCGTCCGCGCCAATCATGGCGACGGCCCCCGTTGGAACGTTCCCATACCGGCTGTCGTCATCTCGGCGCGCGCGATTTAGGGCAATCCCGCCTGTGGATAAGTGATTATCCGCGGTGAGCGAACGGAAAACCCGGTCTCGTTTCCACGCCAAACCCAATTCCCGAGAAAACCAACCTTTTGTCCGGAACGCATCACAGTCTTGCCCGATTTGGCGGCGATACAATTTCTTGTTGGGGCGATGACTGTAGAAAGATCAATTATGGACCGACTGACCGAAATGGAGGCCTTCGCCACTGTCGTGGACCAAGGCGGCTTCACGGACGCGGCGAAGAAAATGGGGATTTCCAAGTCTGCCGTCTCCAAGCACGTATCCTCGCTGGAGGCGCGCCTCGGTGCCCGCCTTCTCAATCGCACCACGCGCCGCGTCTCGCCGACCGAAATCGGTCTGGCCTACTACGATCGCGCCCGCCGCGTTCTGAACGACGCGGGGGAGGCCGACGCACTGGTGACCTCGATGCAAAGCGCGCCCTCGGGCCTTCTGCGCATCTCGGTGAACACCGACTTCGGCGTGAACCACCTGTCGCCGGTTCTGGGCCAGTTCCTTCAGGACTTCCCGGACGTGAACGTGAACATGGTTCTGAACAACCGCTACGTCGAGCTGATCTCGGAAGGCTTCGACATGGCCATCCGCGTGGGCGAGATGGAAGACAGCAGCCTGCGCGCCCGCAAGATCGCGGACACGACCCGGCGCATGGTCGGCAGCCCGAACTACTTCCAGAAATACGGTCGCCCGATGCGCATCGACGACCTGAACGAACACAAGCTTCTGCACTACAGCTCGCAATCTTCGGGCAACGTGTGGAAGGTGCCGGCCCCCTCGGGCGAAGTGCGTCAGGTGCGCACCGCCGGGTGGCTGTCGGTCAACGACGGTCAATCGCTTCTCAACGCCGCAATCGCCGGTCTGGGCATCGCTTACCTGCCCTCCTTCCTCTATGCCGACGCGCTGGAGCAGGGGCTGGTCGAGGACGCGATCCCCGAGCTTCCGATGGATGTGCAGGGCATTTACGCGGTCTACCCGCCGGGGCGTTTCACCCAGCCCAAGGTCCGCGCCTTCATCGACTTCCTTGTCGCGGCATTCAACGACAAGGGCCCCGACAACTGGTAATACGGACGGTCGGTCCAGACTTTCCCAGCCTGACATAAGGGCAACCTGAGCACCAGAAGGATGGCAGTCCTCTGGTGCTCGTTCTTTTTTGCAGGCGACGACCCTTCGGACGCGAATGTCTTTTGCGCGACGTGTCGGGAAAGGTTAAACCGTTAAGTATGAACGAATTGCCCTGGATCGACATCGCGTCTTATGTCGCCTCGTCCCTGGTGTTCGTTGCCTTTTTCATGAAGGCGATCCTGCCGCTCAGATTGATGGCCATAGCATCGAATGTCGCCTTCATCGTCTATGCCTTGGGCGCGGGGCTTGTTCCGATCCTCGTCCTTCACCTTTGCCTCTTGCCCCTCAATGCCTGGCGAATTCTGCAACATATGGCGGTCGTGCGGC
The DNA here is from genome assembly GCF_005871115.1 of Maritimibacter alexandrii. Classification (NCBI taxonomy): domain Bacteria; kingdom Pseudomonadati; phylum Pseudomonadota; class Alphaproteobacteria; order Rhodobacterales; family Roseobacteraceae; genus Maritimibacter; species Maritimibacter alexandrii. The sequence continues at coordinate 649,160 of NZ_SWKQ01000009.1, read as the reverse complement.
GTGTGCGCGATGCCGCCACCGGAGCGCCTGACATTCGCAAAATCCTGCCGCTGATGCAGATGCAGACCTATGGCGCAGGCGACGTGATCTTCCGCAAGGGCGATCCGGGCCGGTCGCTCAGGTATCTGGCGGAAGGTCGCGTTCGGTTCGACGAAGTGGGGGTCGAGATCGGCGAGGGAACCGTGTTCGGCGAGATCGCCCTGTTCCTCGATACCCAAAGCCGCACTGCGACCGCGACCTGTCTGACCGACTGCACGGTTTATCGGTTATCGAAGGAAAAGGTGATCGAACTCACCGTGCTCGATCCGGGTTTCGGGCTGTTCCTGACGCGCATGGTGGCCGAACGTCTTCAGCAGAATGTCGAAGCGACGCGGTCCGCCTAGGTCGGGCGTTGCGCGGTCCACATGCTACTGGCCTGTCGTCCCGCATCGCAAGCGAGAGCGAGCGCCCCGCGCGGGGTGAAGGGGTAGATCCGAACCTTGGTCGCTTCGACCCCCTGATCCGTCCAAGTGCGTTTGAAGTCGTCGAGTCGCCCCTGAAAGTCGATCCTCGACACACCCTTCCCGGCCAACTCCCGCAACAGGTAAAACTGTTTCAGGATACCCGGCGCATACTTGCGGTAGTCTTCGTCATAGGCGGTCTTGTGTGCCCAGTAGGTGCCGCCATAGAGCTCGCCGATGCTCATGGCGATGGATTTGCCGTCGAGATCGAGGAATGTCAGATGCAGCCGCCCATGTTCGGCCAGCGTGCGGCAGTAGAAGCGGAAGAAGCTTTCCTGCTGCGGGTCCGTCGCCAGCGCGACCCCGGCGCGGGATTTCCACCCGCTCGCCTCGATCGCGAGCGCGGTGTCGAGCAGGGCGTCGACGTCCGACACGGACGGTGTCAGAAACGCCGTTTCTAGCTTTCCAAGCTCCGTCAGCCGTCGTTCGCGCCGACGGATGGATTGCGCGGTCTTTTTCTTCAGGTGCTGGGACGGGTCCGTCCACGTCGTGTCGAGGTTCAGCCACGGCTTCACCAGCCCCGGCAGCGGACGTGTCAGCACCAACGCGCGGCCACGGGCCGCGTCCCGAAGGGCGGGGATGAGGGGCGAGTGCGCCGGATAATCGCCAAGCGTGATCGGAGCCCCGAAACCGATGAGGGCACGGGCGATCGCGGGAATGGCTGCATCCGAACGGCGCGGAATTTCGACCCCGCCGCCTTCGTTGCCCAGCAGGCTATACCAGCCGATCGCGTCGCGCCGCCGCATCAGCGGGATGAGTGCCTCGGGCCGCTCCGCATCGCCGACAAGGAGGATCTTGGACTTGTCGCGCACCCCGTAGGATTTGAGCGAAATGTCCGACCAGACGCGCAGGTTCATCGGCGTGCGCCGATCCTCGGGCACGACCGCATCCCACGTGGCGGCCGAAACTTCATCGAGATCGACCGTGCGTATCGGCTGAAGTGCGTCCAGCGTTTCGGACTCCTTGCGTCCCAGTGTGCCCGAAGGGGTCATGTCGTCGGCAGTCAGCATATGTTCGGTCAGGTCTCGATAACAGTCTGGGAGGCCAGTGGTTCGAAGTGATCGAAAGTCAATTTACGGAACAATCCGGCGATAACATGGCAATTGACCCGAAAATGCGCGCGCTATTAAGTGGACATAAGTGACCAGATAAGGGGGCCAAGATGAAACTCGAAGGTAAGGTGATCGTCGTCACGGGCGGCGGAAGCGGTATCGGTCAGGAGCTGGTGCTCGCACTTCTCAAGCGCGGCGCACGGGTGGCCGCCGTAGACTTGCGCATGGAGGGGCTCGACGAGACGGCGGCCAAGGCGAACGCCGGGGATCGGCTTTCGCTGCACGAGGGCAATATCGCGGATCGGGAGGCGGTCATGGCGCTGCCCGCTGCCGTCGAAGCGGCCCATGGCGCGGTGGATGGCCTTATCAACAACGCGGGCGTCATCCAGCCTTTCGTGGATTTCGCGGATCTCGACATGGCGGTGATCGACCGGATGGTGAACGTGAACCTCGTCGGTCCGATCAATGTGACCAAGGCCTTCCTGCCGGCGCTCATGGCGCGGCCCGAGGCGCATCTGGTCAACGTGGCCTCGATGGGCGGGTTCATCCCGTTTCCGGGGCAGACCATGTATTCAGCGACCAAAGCGGGCGTGAAGCTGCTGACCGAAGGCATCTATGCCGAACTGATGGACACGAAGGTCGACGTGTCCTGCGTCATGCCGGGCGCCGTGAACACGCATATCGCCGAGAATTCGGGTATCGAGATGCGCGGCGGTGCCGATGCGTCGAGTGCGCGCATGACGTCGGCCCCCGATGCGGCCCAGATCATCCTCGACGGGATGGAGGCGGGCAAGCTCCACATTCTCGTCGGGTCCGATGCCAAGATGCTGTTCCGGCTCGTACGGCTCGCCCCGACTTGGGCCATCGGGTTCATTCAGAAGCAGATGGCGAAAATGGTGAAGTGACGCCTAGTCGGTCGTGACGAGTATCGCCTCGACGCGGCGATTGAAGGTGCGCCCCTCGTCCGACTGGTTCGAGGCGAGGGGGGAGAGATAACCGATCCCTTCGGCCTCCAACTGGCTCGACGGCACACCGTGGGCGGTGACGAGCCGCTCGAGAACCGACGTCGCGCGACGTTTCGAGATCGCGATATTCGCCGAGAGCGGGCCTTCGGCATCGGTATGCCCGACAAGGGCCACGCGCCGGGTCGGGTGGCTTTTCAGATAGGCGGCGAGGTCGGTGAGGCTGTCATACGTGCCGTCACCCAGCGCCGATGATCCGGTTTCGAACCTAAGATCGGTGAGAACGTACCGCCCGACGCTTTCCATCGCCTGACCCACATCGCCAAGCGCCTCCTGCGGCACGGCGGTCTGGGTTTCGGGCGTTTCGGCTTTGGACGAGGTGACGGTTGGGTCAGGCAATTCACCACGAGGCCCGACCTCGATCACCTGAATGTATCCGGCGCTTGCGGATCGGCTGACCAATACCGACGCGAACATGCCGCTGTCGCCGGGGACGTGGGCCGACAGGAACATGAAGTCGCCAAGGTCGACATGCATTTCGGGTTCGTGGACGACATCGGTGTCGAAACGGAAGTCGTAGCCTCCGCAGCTATCCTCATCGCATTCGAACAGGATGTCGTAACCGTCGTCGATCAACTGCTGACGAAAACCCAGCATGATCTGATAGCTGGATTGCCCGGTGCCGCCGATCCGGTAGGCCCGGGTCAGAACCGCGCCCTCGGTGCGGATGGTCGGCATGACGTCGCCATTGTGGGCGCCGATCGGCAGATCATAGGTTCCGCCCGTCTCGCGCTCCTCGAACCTGAGCGCGGCGCCGGAAGGCAGCAGCACTTCGGCCGCGACCGGGGAGGCGAGCCAGAGGCACGCAAGAGCGAAGGGGGCGGGACGGATCATCGGGCCTGCGCGTGATACTCGTCGTTGGGTTGCATGTCCGTCGCGGCGGCGACCCGGTTCGACATATTGTAGAAACCCACGGTCGAGGCGATGTCGAAGATGTCGCGATCCGAGAAGCCCACGTCGCGCAGCGCCTGACGGTCGCTTTCCTCGATCTTCGCCGGTGTCTCGGTCAGTTTTTCGGCGAAATGCAGCATCGCGTCCTGCCGTGCGTCCAGATGCGCGGCGCGGAAGTTCATCACCATCGCCTCGCCCAGCTTTGGGTCGCCCGATAGCTGGCGCACGGCGGCACCGTGGGCGACGAGGCAGTAGAAACATTTGTTCACGCTCGACACCACGACCGCGATCATCTCGCGTTCCAGTTTGGACAGGCCGGAGTCGCCCAGCATCAGGTCATTATACATCGCCGTGAAGGCGTTGAGCTTGGTGATGTCGAAAGAGTAGGCGCGCAGGACGTTCGGCACCATGCCGAGCTTTTCCATGCAGATGTCGAAGTATTTCTGCGTCGCCTCCGGCAGCGGATCGACGGGCGGCAGGTTCAATGCACCCAAGGGTTCGCTCATGTCAGGCCTCCTCCGATTTGATCCGGTAGTGATATTGCCCGCGCAACGCCATGCCAAGTGCGGCATAAAGTGGGTTCGCCGCGGTATTGCCCTGCGTCACGGCAAGACCGATCACGTCGGCCCCGTGATCCAGCGCCCAGACGGCGCAGCGTTTAACGATCTGCCGGGCCACGCCCTTGCGCCGCTCGTCGGGGAGGACGTGAAGCGCGTGGATCAAGGCGAGGTTGTCGCGGATCGCCACGAACGCCGCCCCGCCCGGATAGTCGCCAGAGCGCATCAAGACCCCGGCTTTCGGGTCGCCCGCACGCTCCATCACCGCCTGACGTTCCGGCCCGATACCGCCGTCCTGCCAGATGTCGCGGATCAGGTTGAGCGGCGGCCACATGGCATAACACATGCCCATCTTGAATGCGCCGTCGCCGGCCAGTCGCCGCGCATCTGCGGCCCAGAGGTTCGTAGGGTCCTTCACCTCGTAACCATGCGCGGCGAGCAGGTTGTCGAGCGCCCCCTCACCGTCGCGCACCATGAATTGCGGCGTCTGGCCGAGCGCCCGCATGGCCGCTTCGGCCGTCGGCAGGTCGGCCTCGGTCACGGGCCAGTCCTCGGTGGCCGACGACACGCGGCTTCCTCCCCCCTTGCCTTCGCGGATGGTCCAAGCCCCTTCGCGATGGATCGAGGCGGGCGGCCAAGTGGCCAAGACAGCTTCGACAAGGGTTCGGCTGTCGGGGAGGGGGACGTGGTTCACGCGAGGTTTCCCGGAAAAAGTTCGGCCAGTTTGACCATAGCCGCATCGACTTCGGACCCGTCATGGCCCCGGATCACGATGTTCGAGCCGAAAGCGCCGTTGTGCTGGAACGGGTAGGAGCCGATCGAAAGCGTCGGATGGGCTTCGGCCAGCCCGCGCAGGGGGCCGGCGATCTCGCCCTCGGGCAGTTCGATCCGAAGGGTCTGGCTCAGAAGCGGTGCGCCCCCCTTTATGGTCGGTAGGACCGAGGCGACCATCGCTTCGAACACGCTGGGCACACCGGCCATGACATGCACGTTTTCGATGGTGAAGCCGGGGGCGACGGACACGGGGTTTTCGATCAGCGTCGCGCCGTCGGGTATGCGCGCCATACGCATCCGTCCTTCGGTCGCCTCGACCCCACGGCGCTCGAAGAACGCTGTGAGCAGCGCGCGTGCGTCATCGCGAATGTCGATATGGACACCAAAGGCTTCGGCCACGCAGTCTGCGGTGATGTCGTCATGGGTCGGGCCGATCCCGCCGGATGTGAACACGTGATCGTAGGCCTCGGACAGGGACTTCACCGCGTTCACGATGGCGTCGCGGTCGTCGGAGACCACGCGCGCCTCTTTCAGATCGATCCCGTGCTGCGTCAGCGCCTGCGCCAGAACATGCATGTTGATGTCGCGGGTGCGGCCCGAAAGGATCTCGTCTCCGATGACGAGCATCGCGGCGGTGGGGTTTGTCATATCTCGCTCCCGGTATGGCGTGGCGCGAATCTAGTCGCTTTTGCCGGGGGCCAAAAGGCCGAGTTGACCGGGGATGGGCGAAGGTTGGCCGGGCGGGGCGGGCCGCCCGGCCAGATGGATCAAAGCCGTTCGATGGCGATGGCGATGCCCTGACCGCCGCCGATGCACATGGTGATGAGGCCGATCTTGCCGCCGGTGCGCTCAAGCTCGTACATCGTCTTGACCGTGATGATCGCGCCGGTTGCGCCGACCGGGTGGCCCAGTGCGATGGCGCCGCCGTTCGGGTTCACCTTGGCCGGGTCGAATTTCAGCTCGTTCGACACGGCCAGTGCCTGCGCCGCGAACGCTTCGTTCGACTCGATCACGTCGAAATCGCCGACCGAAAGGCCCGTGCGCTGCATCAGGTTCTGCACCGCCGGGATCGGGCCGATGCCCATGACCTCGGGCCGCACGCCCGCATGGGCATAGCCCAGAATGCGGAACTTCGGCGTCAGGCCCGCCTTTTCGGCTGCCTCGGCGCGGGCGAGCACGATGGCCGCTGCCCCATCGTTGATGCCGCTCGCGTTGCCTGCGGTGACGCTGCCGTCCTTCTTGAACGCAGGGCGCAGACCGGCGAGAGCTTCGGCGGAGGTCTGTTTCGGGTGCTCGTCGGTATCGAAGGCGACGGTGTCGCGCTTCACCTTCACCTCGACCGGGACGATCTGGTCCTTGAAGTAGCCCGCCTCGATGGCTTTGGCCGCGCGGGTCTGGCTTTCCAGCGCGAAGGCGTCCTGATCCTCACGGCTGATCCCGCATTCGCCCGCCACGTTCTCGGCGGTGACGCCCATATGGCCGGTGCCGAACGGGCAGTTCAGCGCGCCCAGCATCATGTCCTGAGCGCCTGCGTCGCCCATTTTCTGACCCCAGCGGGCTTGCGGCAGGATGTAGGGCGAACGGCTCATGCATTCCGCACCACCCGCAAGACCGAAGTCGGCGTCGCCCAGCATCAGGTTCTGCGTGACCGAGACGATGGCCTGCGCGCCGGACCCGCACAGGCGGTTCACGTTCATGGCGGGGGTGGTGTCGGGCACGCCCGCCTCCATCGCCGCCACACGGGACAGATACATATCGCGGGGTTCGGTGTTGATGACGTTGCCGAAAGCGACGTGCCCGATCTGGCCGCCCTCGACGCCGGCGCGGGCGAGCGCCTCTTTCGCCGCCGTCGCGCCGAGTGTGATGGGGGGCGTTCCGGCCAGCGATCCGCCGAAGGTGCCGATGGCGGTGCGTGCGCCGCCGAGAATTACGATGTCAGTCATGAAGTCCTCCGTGTATACGCCGACCATCTACAAAATATGCAGATAGTCCATCAGAACGTTCCGTCAGCCGGATCTCTTTCCCGCGTCCGGGTGGTCAACAGGACCACCGCATCGCGGAAGGCGTCGTACTTGTCACCCAGAACGTCACGTAGTTCGGCGTCGTAGCCCTGTGCGATCGGGGCGAGCGTCTCGATCATTTCGCGTCCCTTGTCGGTCAGGGTAAGCTGGACGAGACGTCTGTCGGTTTCGTTCACCACCTTCTTGACGTATCCGCCCGCTTCGAGCCGCGTGGCCGCCCGGCTGACCTTGGGTTTGTCCATGCCGACCCGGCGCGTGATCTCGCGAACCGAAACGGCGTCTTCCTGGCTGAGATGCGCGACGACGCGCCATTCGGCAACCGTGATCCCGTAGCGTTCGCGATAATGGTAGGAAAACCCGGCGCTGACGGCCCGCGACAGTTCGTTCAACTGGTACGGCAGAAAGGTTTCGAGGTCGAATTTCGTCACGGGCATCCCCCTTTTGGCGGACATATGACGTGAAGGATCGCTAGGGCGCAAGGCTCGCACCCTTGTCATTCCCCGCGCTTTCGGTCCATCTGGCCGGACGCGGAACGGGAGGAGGACCACATGCGCGCCGGGATCGTCACACTCGTGGTGGCTTACGTGTTGAGCCAGTTCTATCGCGCCTTCCTTGCCGTCATGGCGCCGGTGCTGAACGCCGACATCGGCGCGACGCCCGAGGATCTGAGCCGCGCCTCCGGCCTTTGGTTCCTCGTCTTCGCCGCGATGCAGATTCCCGTGGGCTGGCTTCTGGACAACGTGGGGCCGAAAAAGACCTCGTCGATCCTTTTCGGGATCGGGGCCGCCGGGGGCGCGGCCCTGTTCGCCGTGGCGCAGGGTCCGGGCACCGTGAACCTTGCCATGGCGCTGATCGGCATCGGGTGTTCCCCGGTCCTTATGGCCAACTACTTCACCTTCGCCCGCGTGTTCGAGCCGCGCGTGTTCGGGACGCTCGCGGGCGTCGTTCTGGGCACGGGCACGTTCGGAAACGTGGTCGCGTCCTATCCGATGGCCTGGGCGGTCGAGACGATGGGGTGGCGCGAAACCATGTGGGGACTTGCCGCGATCAGCCTGCTCATCGCGCTGGTCATGGCGGTTCTGGTCAAAGACCCGCCGCCGTTCGAGCATGAGCCGGGGGCCAAGAAGGGCTCGGTCCTCACGCTGCTCGCCATTCCGGCGCTGTGGTTCATCATCCCGATCCAGATCGTCAACTATGCCCCCGCCGCGGGTCTGCGCGGGCTTTGGGCGGGACCGTATCTTGAGGATGTTTTCGGCCTGACCTCGAACGGGATCGGGATCGTCACGCTGGTCATGGCGCTGGCGATGATCGCGGGCAACTTCCTTTACGGTCCGGCGGACCGCCTGTTCGGCACGCGCAAATGGGTGATCTTCTTCGGCAACGGGCTGGCGGCGTTGAGCCTGTTCGGCCTCTGGCTCTTCCCCGACAACAGTGTGGTGACGACGACGCTCCTCCTGTCCGCCGTGGGGCTGTTCGGGGCGTCCTTCCCGCTCATCATGGCGCACGCGCGGGCGTTCTTCCCGCCGCATCTGGCAGGGGCCGGGGTCACGCTCATCAACCTGATGGGGATCGGGGGCGTGTCGCTGTTCCAGTTCGCGTCGGGCGGCATCTTCGCGGCAACGAAAGAGGGCGCAGCCTCGGCGGCCGCGCCCTATCAATCGTTGTTCCTGTTCTTCGGCATACCGCTTCTGATCGGGCTGGCGATCTACCTCTTCAGCACCGACCGCACGGATTAAGCGGCGCTCCGGCTCCGCGAACGGCGGCGGCGCTGGCCGCTCCGGGCGGATTTCTTGGCGCCCTGACCCTCGGACTTCGGTTTGGCCGCCGCTTTGGGCTTGCCGCCACCGCGCCGCGGGCCACGCCCGCGACCGCCGCCACCGCCGCCGCCATTTCCGCCGCGACCCTGTTTCGGGGGTGCGAGTTCTTCGGGCCGGTTGCCGCCCAGAACCGGAATGTCGATCTTCATCAGCTTCTGGATGTCGCGCAGGTAGCCAAGCTCATCGCCCGTGACGAGCGAGATCGCGTCGCCATCGGCACCCGCGCGCGCGGTGCGGCCGATCCGGTGAACGTAGTTCTCGGCCACGTTCGGCAGGTCGAAGTTGAACACGTGGCTCACGCCCGGAATGTCGATGCCGCGTGCGGCCACGTCGGTCGCCACGAGAACGCGGGCCTTGCCGTCACGAAACGCGGCGAGCGCCCGGTCGCGCTGACCTTGGCTCTTGTTGCCGTGTATCGACACCGCGTCGAAGCCAGAAGCGCAAAGCTGCTTCATCAGCCGCTCGGCCCCGTGCTTGGTGCGCGCGAAAACCAACGACAAACCGTCCGGCTCGTCCGAAAGGTAGGCTTTCAGGATGTCGATCTTGTCGCCCTTGTCCTGCGCCCAATGCACGCCTTGGGTGATCTTGTCGGCGGCCTTGCCCGGCGAGGCGACCTGCACCTTGACCGGATCGGTCAGGTAGGCGCGGCTGAGTTCCTCCATCTGTTTCGGCATGGTGGCCGAGAACAGCATGGTCTGGCGCGGGGTGCCCAGTTCCGGCGCGATCCGGCGCAGGGCGTGGATGAAGCCCATGTCGAGCATCTGGTCGGCCTCGTCGAGCACCAAGAACGTCGCCGTGTCGAGGCGCACGGCCTTGCGGTCCATCAGGTCGATCAGGCGGCCGGGGGTGGCCACCAGAATGTCGGTGCCTTTGGCGAGGATTTGCACCTGCTTGTTGATCGACTTGCCGCCGACCACGGTGTTCACCTTGATATGCGTGCCTTTGACATAGGCGATCAGGTTGTCGGCGATCTGGTTCACCAGTTCGCGCGTCGGGGCGAGGACGAGGGCGCGCACGCCCTTCGGCTCGCGCTTGTCATGGCCGCCGAGAAGCTGTTGCACGAGCGGCAGACCGAAGGCCGCCGTCTTGCCGGTGCCGGTCTGGGCAAGACCCAGAACGTCGGTGCCCGCAAGGGCGTGGGGAATGGCTTGCACCTGAATGGGCGAGGGGGTCTGGTATCCCGCAGCCTTCACGGCGGCGAGGAGTTTCGGGTCGAGCCCGAGATCGTTGAAGGTCTTCATGTTGTCTTTCCGCGAAGCGCAAAGGCTCCGCCTGTCCGGCGCATCGGCGTCGTCATCGCTGGGACGCGCACGGGCCTCATGACAAAGCGATTGCCTGCCACCGTCCGGCGCGAAGCCCCCCGCGTGAAATGGGAACCTGTATCGGGGCGCTTCGCCCCTGCATCCTGACCCTGCCGCCCATGTTTTTGGTCATTGTCGTGGCGACGGCGGCTCACGCGGCCGCGGTCAGGATGAGCGGCATTTCGGGCGTGCCGTCACAAAAGTCAATGGAGCCTGTCACGAATGGTGAGCGATGAAACTCTTTCACCTCTCTCTGCATTCCTGTATCAGCGCCCGAAACCTGAGACACCGAAAAGGAGAGCCAGATGGGCTACAAGGTCGTCGTCTGCGGCGCCACGGGGAACGTGGGTCGCGAAATGCTCAACATCCTGGCCGAGCGCCAGTTCCCGGTCGACGAGATCGCCGCGCTCGCGTCGCGCCGGTCACTGGGAACCGAGGTGAGCTTCGGCGACAAGACCCTGAAGACCCAGGACCTCGACCAGTTCGATTTCTCGGGCTGGGACATGGCGCTGTTCGCCATCGGGTCGGACGCCACCAAGAAATACGCGCCGATTGCCGCCAAGGCCGGTTGCGTCGTGATCGACAACTCGTCGCTCTACCGTTACGACCCGGACGTTCCGCTGATCGTGCCGGAGTGCAACCCCGAGGCGGTCCACGGCTATTCCAAGAAGAACATCATCGCGAACCCGAACTGCTCGACCGCGCAGATGGTCGTGGCGCTGAAGCCGCTGCATGACCGCGCCAAGATCAAGCGCGTCGTCGTCTCGACCTACCAGTCGGTCTCCGGCTCGGGCAAAGACGCGATGGACGAGCTGTGGAACCAGACCAAGGGCATGTTCGTGCCGGGTCAGGAGGTCGAGCCGTCGGTCTATCCGAAGCAGATCGCGTTCAACTGCATCCCGCAGATCGACGTGTTCATGGATTCGGGCGACACCAAGGAAGAGTGGAAGATGGTCACGGAGACGAAAAAGATCGTCGATCCGTCGATCAAGGTCACCGCGACCTGCGTGCGCGTCCCGGTCTTCGTCAGCCACTCGGAGTCGGTCAATGTCGAATTCGAGGAATTCCTCGACGAGGACGAAGCCCGCGAAATTCTGCGTCAGGCGCCGGGCCTGCTTGTCGTCGACAAGCGCGAGCCGGGCGGCTACGTCACTCCGGTCGAGGCGGTGGGCGACTTCGCCACCTTCATTTCGCGCATCCGTCAGGACGTCACGATCGAGAACGGCCTGAACTTCTGGTGCGTGTCGGACAACCTGCGCAAGGGCGCGGCGCTGAACGCGGTTCAGATCGCCGAGCTTCTGGGCCGCGAGGTTCTGAAAAAGGGCTAATCGTCCTCGATCAGAATGAGGTCATCGTCGCCGTCGGGGGGAACTCCGGCGGCGATGTCGTTCAGGATGTGCTGCATCCGGTGCGGATGGCCCGGCATCGGGCAACGGAATTTGCGCACGAAGCGCGCATAGGCAAAGCCAAGCTCCGATGATTTGCACAGCCGCGCGCCGGTCACGCGGTCGTGGATCGTCAAGCCCCCGCCCGCGGGCCGGACCTCATACCCTTTCAGCGATAATCTTCCGGCAAGGTCGGCCCAACCATGCGCGCTGGCCATGTCGGCTGCGAGGAGCCGCTGAAGGCGGGCGACGAGCGGCTCATCCGCCCGGTTGGGCGTCTTCGCCCCGGTGTTGCGTTTCAATTCCTTCTCGACCAAAGCCCGCACGATCTGGCCCGGCGTCAGATCACGCGCTTCGGCAATACGCTCAAGCCCACGGATCATTTCGGGCGGCATGGACAGGGTGACGGGTTCAAGGGTCATACCCCACCCTCCCGCATCGTCCTTAACGATCGGTGAATTCGCGCCGACGAAAATCCCGGTGCTATGCCCGCGCCCCGCCCCGCGTTAGCGTGCCTTCACCTCAATTCAGGAGAGCACCCAGTCATGCGCGCCACCGTTTCCCTCATCGCTCTGATCGCCGCCGTTCCCGCTCAGGCCGATACCTTCTTCGCGCAGGCCACAGTGGCCGAAGCGATTATCTATCCCGACGGGGCGACATTGACCCTGCGCGCCGAACTCGATCTGCCCGCAGGCGAGCACGTCGTCATGGTGCCTTACCCCGAGTCCGACAGCATGGGCAGCCTGCCGCGTATCGCGGTAAGCGAGGGCGTGGTGGTCGGTGCGCTGGGTTTCCGGCGCGACGTCGTTTCAGACGCGCGCGACCTTTATACCGAGGCGCAGGAGGAAGCAGCCGCCCGGATCGACCGGGCCGAAGAGGCGCTTGAAGCCAAGGTGGACGAAATCGAGGTGGCTCGGGTGGACCTTGCGGCCTTGCAGGCCAAAGCCGACTATCTTGCCGCGATCACACCGCCGGCCGAGGCGACGGCGGAGGAAATCCTCGCCATCGCAGACCTCGTCGCCACGCAGACGGCCGAAACCCGCGCCGCGCTTCTCGTCGCCAAGGCTGCCCTGCGGCCATTGGAGGACGAGCTTTCCGATCTGAAGGGTGACCTTGCCGCTGCCCAAGCCGCGCTCACCCGCCTGTCCCCGCCCACGACCGAGAACGACATGCTGACCGTCGAGGTCGTGGTCGCCGAAGCGGGGCCGGTTGCGCTTGAGATGACCGAGCAGAGCTGGGCCGCTGGCTGGCGCGTGGATTACGACATGAACCTCGACCGCGAGGCGGGCGAGATCACGATGGACCGCAAGCTGATCGTCACGCAGGACGACCGGAGGGCCTGGACCGATGTGGCGCTGACCCTGTCGACCGCACGGCCCAGCGACCGCATCGCGCCGAGCGAGGTTTATCCGGATATGGCCGACATCTTCGACCCCGACGAGCGTCGCCCGATCCCGATGGCCCCGCGCGCGGAAATGGAGATGGCGGACGAGGATATGGCCGTCGCGGGAATCGTGGCCGAACCCGCGCCGATGAAGACGGCCGGTTTGCAGATCGACGGGCTTGCGGTGTCCTATGTCTATCCCGACCCGGTGACCATCGCGCCGGGCGAGGCGGCCGAACTTGCGCTCGACACGCTGACCATAACGGCCGATGTGACCATCGAGGCCGCGCCGCGTTGGGACGAGACCGCGTTCCTCATGGCCGAATTCACGAACGAGACCGGCGAGCCGATCCTGCCGGGCGAGGCGAGCTTGATGCGCGACGGTCATTTCGTCGGGCGCATGGCGATCCCGATGATCCCGGCGGGCGGCGACGAGGAGCTGGCGTTCGGCCCGATGGAATCGATCCGGCTCGACACGATCCTCAAGCGCAATGCGGAAGGGGACGCCGGGATCATCAACCGATCCTCCACGCGCGTTCAGGACATCACCTTCACCGTCGAGAACCTGTCGGACGAACCGCAGGAGGTTCGCGCACTCTTTCCGCTGACCTTCTCGGAGAAAGAGGATCTGGAGGTCGAAATCGTCGCGTTGCCCGCGCCGGACGAAACCGACGTCGATGACCGCCGGGGCGTGTCGGCCTGGGATCTGACGCTTGCGCCGGGCGAGACGCAGGAGGTCGAGATCACGATCACCCTCGACTGGCCCGAGGGGCAGGTGCTCAGTTGGAACCCGTGACGACCGGTCGATTTTAACTCAACTAAAATCGTTTCCTTGAGGCACCGTTTCGCCGCAAGTCAGCGCGATTTGTGACCGAATTCTTAGCGAGAACGTGGGGGTCGGCGGACAAGCCGACCCTGCGGCAAAGCCCGCTCGGCCCGAGAGGCCCCAGCCGGAAACCGGTTTTCCCTTCTTCAGAACAGCGGGCCAAATGCGGCCCCGAGCAAGGACCGGATCGTCATGAACAGCATCGTCATCGCCTTTCCCAAGACACGCGCCGCCAATTCCAATGCGCCGCGTCTGCCTATGGCTGCCGCGAACATCGTGTCGCTCGAACGGTGGAAAGGCCGCACGCGCCCGCACCGCACCGCGAACGGCTTGTTCTTCATGACCCGTGTCCTCGCCACCTCCGGCGATTTCGCCTGATCCAACATTCCGGGAGAATTACCATGACCGCCTTCAACGCCACCACGACCACCGTTCTTGAAAGCGAAGGATGTGAGGATCTGCCGATCGTCGAAAAGATCCGCCGGGGCCGTCTGGCCGCGCTTGCCGCACTGCGTGCCGTGACCGCCGACTCAGGCAACGTCGTGTCCATTTTCGACGGCACCCTGCCCAAGCGCGCGGACCGTCCGGTTTTCCATACCTGCCGAAAAGCCAGTGAAAACAAGCTCCCGCCGCTGATGCTTACGAATCCCATTGCGGCGTGAATGCGACTCACTTGTGTCGGGGGTCATGGCAGGGCCGCATTTGAACCGGCTGGTTACCGTGAACTAGGGCGAAGGTGGGTCTGAAAGGGGCAAAAACCGGTATTTTTAGGTGTCGAAAGGGTGAAATGCCCCAGTCTTGCCCCATTTGAGCACATTTCCCGCCCGAATCGGGGCGCAGCTTTGTCCTCATCGGAACAGAAAAGTGCCAACGAGGTTTAGAATGGCTGCCACCGCTCAGAACCAGAAAGACGAAAAGGTCGTTCGCTTCCCGAAGCCGTTCAAAGGCATCGCGAACCGCGACCGGAAAAAACGTCTGCCCGAGCTGTCGAGCACCGACATCGAGGATTTCTTCTCGAGTGCCGACAGCAAGGGCACCATCAAACGACTAGCGGCCTGACCACCGCGCTCTCCTGACCACCTGACCAAACCTGACCACACGGCCACACAAAAACAAAACGGCCACAAAATCCTGGGGAAACCAAAATGACCAACGTTATCGACTTCACCGCCTACGCCGCCAAAGCTCCGAAAGCTGCCGCTGGCAACGTCTACCAGAACAACGTCGTGTCGATGGCCGACTGGAAAGCCGCCGCGAATGCCCGCCGCTGCAACCACGTCACCACCGACGTCCTCGCCTCCGGCGGTTCCGTCGCCTGAGCGACTGACCCCGACGCCCCCAACGACACCCCTGAATTCTGGAGACACCCCAATGACCCTCATCGAAAAAGCCCGCGCCGGACGCCTTGCCGCTCTCGCTTCGCTGGATGCCGCCAACGACCACGCCCACAATGTGGTTTCCATCTTCGACTTCGAACCTGTGAAAAAGGCCCAGCCGATCCCGGCCTTCAGCTCGATCCGTTCGCAAGGCTCCGTGGTGCGCCTCGCCGCCTGATCGGCCCCGACAGTCGGAAAGACGGATGCGGACGCCCTCGCCGCATCCGTTTTTCATTTTCGGGACAACGCTTCGCGAAAACGGACCGCCCGCCTGACGAGGGTCAGGACCGTCCCGATCAAAACCACCCAAAGCGCAAGTTCCAAGGTCGCATGACCGGCGATCTGGGGGAGGGCAATGGACAGAAGCGCCGCGATGCTCATCGCCGCCATGCGGTGCGGTTTCGCCATCGGGCCTGAGAAATCCGCGTCCAGCCCCTGCGCGACACGCGCTTCACGGACATAGGCTGTCCCGACGGCGACCGATCCGACCGCCCACCCGAGTGCGGGGTTGTCGACGGCAAGACCCGCACCGACAAGTATGGAGACATCCGCGATCCGGTCGGGAAACTCATTCCAGAACGCGCCGTCCGCGGACGCTTTCCCCCCTTCGACCGCCACCATACCGTCGAGCAGATTGCAGAGAAGGCGCAACTGGATCGCCGCGGCTGCAACCACCAGCCAACCATCGGCAACGCCGCGCGAAGCCCAGAACGCCACACAGGCGAAGGCGGCGAACAGCACGGAAGCCATCGAGATCGCGTTTGGCGTGACCCGCGTTCGGGCCAGCCCGCGTGCCAGTGCTTTGGCCCAGCCCGCGCTGCGTGTCGCAAGCGGGCGGCGGGTCACTGTGCCCGGCTCGGCGCGAAGGACCGCCGAAGTGTGAAAGTGTACGTCGCGCCATAGATCGTGGCGACCGTGAAAGGCACAATGACCGTGGCCCAGAAGGCAGGCGTGCCTGCGAGCGTGTGGATCACGGTGAGCATGGTGGCCGAAATCGTGCTTGCCGCAAGCGTCGGCGGCAGCACGCCCGTCGTGCGTTGGGCCACCCATTCCAACGCTTTCTTGATGAAGAATGTCATCGTGCCCGTGATCGCACCCTGCACCAGCCCGGCGATCAGGGCGGCCGGCCAAGGATGACCGAGGTTCGCGATGAAGGCCCAGCCCCCCATCAGGAGGACGCCCGCAAGGACGTGAGCGATATTCGAATGCAGAACTGCCATTAGACCGACCAGAAATACCTTACGACGTGGAAAAATACGGGCGCGGAAAACACAACGGAATCAAGACGATCGGTAAAGCCTCCGTGGCCCGCGATCAAGTGCCCCCAGTCCTTTACGCCCTTATCCCTTTTGATAGCTGACATTACCAATCCGCCGAAGAATCCCATGAGAGTGACGAGAATGGCAAGTAAGGCTGCCTGCCATATGGCGAAGGGCGTGAGCCATGCGAGGAGCGCCCCGAGGGCCGAGGCCGAAAGGACGCCGCCCGCAAAACCCTCCCACGTTTTCGACGGTGACAGGGGCGGGGCCACCGGGTGACGCCCGATCAGCTTGCCCCAGACGTATTGCAGCACGTCCGAGCCCTGAACGACGACGACGAGCCATGCGATCAGCAGGACTTCGCGGCCTTCGAAGCCCGGAATGTCCAGCGTCAGAAGCGCGGGGACGTGGGAGGCGGCGAAAACCGCGACCATCAGGCCCCATTGGGTTTCGGCCACGCGGCTCAGAAAACGCGAGGTGTCGCCGCGCAGGGCGACGAGGATCGGCATGAATAGGAAGGCGTAGACCGGGATGAAGATCGAATAGAGGCCATACCAGTCGATGTAGATCAGCCAATATTGCACCGGGATGACGACGAAGAACGATACCAGAAGCGCCCAGTGGTCGGCGCGGGCCTTGACGGTGAGGGTCAGGAACTCGCGCAGTGCCGCAAAGGACATCAGCGCGAACAGAACGACGACGCCGATGCGACCGAACAGAAGCGCGAGCGCCAGAAGAATCACCATCGCCCACCACGAATTGATTCGGGCGTTCAGGTTTTCGATGACCGTGTTCGTGCCGTCCGCGTCGAAGCGACGGCGCAGCACCTCGCCAAGGCCCGAGGCCAGCGACAGAACCACCACGACGGCGAGCAGGAGGCGAAAGAACTCTTCGGGGGCGTTCATGCGTCACGCTCCGGCTTGAGGGCGACCAACGCCTGTTCGGCTCGCTTCAGGAACGCCTCTTTCGTTTCCCCGTCGCCCAGATGGATCGGCGTGCCATAGGTGACCGTGCACAGCAGCGGCACCGGAACGATCTCGCCCTTTGGCAGGATGGCATTCAGGTTTTCGATCCACGTCGGCACGAGATCCACCTTGGGCCGCTTCGAGGCGACGTGGAACAGACCCGTTTTGAACGGCAGGAGCGGATCGGGCCCCATGTTACGCCCGCCTTCGGGAAACAGGATCAGGCTGGAGCCTTCGTCCAGCGCGCCGACCATGTGCTCGACAGGGTCGTCCGCCCGGTTTTCGGGGTTCCGGTCGATGAGCACGGCGCGAAACACGTCGCGACCGGCGAACGCGCGAAGCGGCGACTTGAGCCAGTAATCGGCGGCGGCCACGGGGCGGGTCCGGTCACGCAAGGCAGGGGGCAGGACGGCCCATGCGAGCACGAAATCCCCGTTCGACGTGTGGTTGGCGTAATAGATGCGTTGGGCGGGAACCGGGTCGATCCCCGCCCAGATCGCCCTAGGGGCCGTGACCAGCCGGGCGAATAGAACGATGGCATGTCCTGCGACGAGCGCCGCGAAGGCTTTCAGTCCTCGCAGCGCCCGGTGCATCAGACCGGCTGGAAGGAGTCGGTTTCGGTTTCGTAGAACAACAGCCCGCCTTCCCCGATGTCGTGCCACAGGCCATGCAGCGAAAGCTCTTCCTTTTTCACGGCGTCCGCTACGAAGGGGAAGGTCATCAGGTTGTCGAGCGACACCTTCACGGCTTCTTTTTCAAGGTGATCGACGCAATCCTGCCCGGAGTGGTGATCCTTGATCCGGTCGTAACCCGGTTGCAGCACGTCCATCCAGCGGCCGACGAAGCTTTCGGGCGCCTTCAGCTCGGGCGCGGCGCCGGTTGCCATGTCATAGAAACCCTTGACGCCCCCGCAGGACGAATGGCCGATCACGATGACATGCGCGACCTTGAGTGCCGTGACGGCGTATTCGATGGTCGCCGAGGTGCCGTGCCGATTCCCGTCCGGTTCATAGGGCGGCACGAGGTTCGCGATGTTACGGTGAATGAAGAATTCACCCTGATCGGCGCCGAAAATCGACGTCACGTGCACGCGGCTGTCGCAGCAGGAAATAATCATCGCGCGGGGATGCTGCCCCTCGCTCGCCAATCGGCGATACCATGATTTGTTCTCGGAATAGCTCGTCGCTTTCCAGCCTTGGTAACGCTGGACAAGATATTTCGGAAGCGGTCTCGCGTGGTCCATGCTTCTCCCCGTTGTTGCGCGCGGTCAAAGCTGTTTAGGCGGATTTTTCGGGAAATTCGAGTGATTTCAAGATCACGCGGAAACCTTTTCTTGAGGCTGAGGGTGCACGGTTCATGCGCTTTGAGGGGAAAGGGTGAAGGTGATGTCAGTTGCCGTTTTGAAATTGGCCGAAGCGGTCGCGCTCGACCGCGACCAGTTGGAGGTGCTTTACCGGCAATTGGGGCCGGTCGGGGCCGACAAGGTCGTGCAGCACGCGCTCGAGGAATTGTCGGCGCTGCTCGAAGCCCTGCCGGGGGATTACCGCGATGGACGCTTCGACGATCTCACGGCCGGAGCGCGCGCGCTTGCCGCCGTGGCGCAGCAGGTCGGCATGACCAAACTTGCGCGGGTGTCGCGTGATTTGTCCGATCTCTCCTCCGGACGCGACGCCCCGGCACTGGGCGCTGTCATCGCGCGGCTGGAACGGATCGGGGATCGGTCACTGGTCGCTGTCTGGGATATGTCGGACGGGATTGGCTGAGGGGCGCAGGCCCCGCGCGGCCCCCGTTGCAGGTGCCCGCACATGGGATAGGGTGGCGCGGTCGACAATCTGACCGGAGCCAACATGAGCCTGACATTCGCCGCACCGACCGATGATGCCATTCCCCTGACGCTCGTGGCGAAGGAGTCGCTTGCGAAGGTCAAGGAAACCCTGCCGGACAGCCATGCGGCATGGCTCGACGCAAGCGGCTATTCCGCAGGTCTTGGGGCGGTGCTCGTCTTGCTGGGCAAAGACGGCAAGATCGACGGCGCTCTCGTCGGATTGGGCGATGCCAAGGCGCGCGCGCGAATGCGGTTCGGCACGGCAAAGGCCCGCGCGGCGCTGCCGGAGGGCACCTACCGGCTTGTCACGGACCTGACCGGCCACGCGCTTGACGAGGTCGCGTTGGGCTGGCTTCTCGCCGGTTACACCTTCGAGAAATACGCCAAGCACCCCGCGCCCAAGGCGGGGCTGATCGCGCCCGATGGGGTCGATGCGGCCCGGGTGCAGGCCATCGCGGCGGGTGAGGCATTGACCCGCGATCTCATCAACACGCCCGCAGGTGATATGGGGCCGGCGGACCTTGCCGATGCGGCCCGTGCGCTGGCGGACGAATTCGGCGCCGAGATCGACGTGATCGTCGGCGATGATCTGATCGAACAGAATTTCCCGATGATCCATGCGGTCGGCCGCGCCGCCGTGCGTGCGCCGCGCCTGATCGACATGCACTGGGGCGAAAGCGGGCCCACCCTGACGCTGGTGGGCAAAGGCGTGTGCTTCGACACCGGGGGGCTCAATCTGAAACCGGGCGCGTCGATGGGCCTTATGAAAAAGGACATGGGCGGCGCGGCGACCGTGCTTGGCCTCGCGCGGATGATTATGGCGCTGGGGCTGAAACTGCAATTGCGCGTTCTGATCCCCGCGGTCGAAAACGCCGTCTCGGGCGATGCTTTCCGGCCGGGCGATATCCTGACCAGCCGCAAGGGGCTGACGGTCGAGATCAACAACACCGACGCCGAGGGGCGGCTGGTGCTAGCCGATGCGCTGGCGCTGGGGGACGAGGATATGCCGGACCTGATGGTTTCGATGGCGACGCTGACGGGGGCCGCGCGGGTGGCGGTCGGCCCGGACCTCGCCCCATTCTATGCGACGGACGGGATGGATGCCGACGCGCTGCGCGTGGCCGCGCCGAAAGTGGCGGACCCGGTCTGGGAAATGCCGTTCTGGACGCCGTATGACGCAATGATCGAACCGGGGATCGCCGACCTCGACAACGCGCCGAAGGGCGGTTTCGCGGGGTCGATCACGGCGGCCCTGTTCCTGAAACGCTTCGTGACCGACACCGACAGATACGTGCATTTCGATATCTTCGGCTGGCAGCCTGCGGCGGCCCCGGCACGGCCCGTCGGCGGCGTGGGACAGGGCGCGCGCGCGCTCCTCGAAGCCCTGCCCGGGATGCTGAAGCTGTGACGGACCGTCGGCTTCTGAAATCGAACGGTCGGGTCGCGCATATTTCTTTGCGGGGTCAGGTCGACGCGGAAGCCTTTGTCGAAGGCGAGCGGCGAAGTGTGGCCGTTCCCGTCGCCACGCTCAGAGATGCCTTGGACCCCGCCAAACGTCTGCGGGAACTGGTGCTTCACGACACCTTCGTCGTGCTCGACGAGTCGGATGGGCGCTGCTTCGGGTTTGCCGAGAAAGACGGATATGTCGGCACCATCGCGTCCGACCTGCTCGCCGAACCCGGATTTGAGCCGACCCACGTCGTCTCGGCACGTCAGAGCTATCTGGTCGGTTCGCCCGAACTCAAGACCGGAGACGAGGCATTGCCGATTTCGCACGGCTCCCAACTGACCGTCTTCGCCACGCATGAGGGCGGTCGTTGGGGCGAGGTGGACATGCGGCGGCGCCCGAGCGAGATCGACGGGCACAAGACCGGACGCACGCAATACGTGCCCATGGCGCACCTGCGGCCCATCGCCGAGGTCGAAAGCGATCCGGTCGCCGTCGCCGAGCGGTTCCTGGGAACGCCTTATCTGTGGGGCGGAAATTCCGGGTTCGGACTGGATTGTTCAGGGCTGGTTCAGGCCGCGTTTCTCGCCTGCGGTCTGACTTGTCCGGGTGACAGCGACATGCAGATGTCACTCGGTGAAGCTGCCGAAGGTCCGGCGCGGCGCGGCGATCTTCTGTTCTGGAAGGGGCATGTCGCGATGGTCGCGGACGAAACGCGGATCATCCATGCCAACGCCCGTGCAATGGGGGTCACATACGAGGACATGGAGGCTGCGATTGCGCGGATCGAGGCGCAGGGCGATGACCCGGTGACGGCGCATCGGCGCCTGCCGTAATCACTCGACCGCGCGGATCAGCTTGCGTTCGAGCACGCGGAGCACCGTCTTGAGGTCCGCGCCACGTTTCAGGATCTGCCCGTCCATGCCGATGACCGAATACTGGCCCTGCTTTCCGCGCAGCTTCGGTCGTTTCTCGATCCGGTAAAGCGGGTTTTCGGCGGCTCTGCGGAACACCGAAAAGATCGCGACGTCTTTCAGGAAACTCATGCCGTAGTCGCGCCATTCGCCGGCGGCGACCATGCGTCCGTATAGGCCAAGAATGATGGAGAGCTCGTGGCGGTTGAATGCCACCTTCTCGTCTACGTTACGAGGGAACGGAGTGGGCGCGTTCATGGGGTAAGCCTGCGCCCAATTCGACGGTAAATCAATCCCCGGATGAGTGCGCCCGATTCACGACACAAAAAGACCGCTGGTTTACCGCGGGTCGCCCAAAATGGCGCCGCGATTGGTATGCAAACCTGACCCTCGAAGCGCAAGCTTCCCCGGTGCCGCGTCAACAGCCCCCACCCAGTTTGCGGCGCCGGGATCCAAAACCCCACCCCAAGCGGTGGGGTTTTGCATTTTTCCGCCTATGCGCCGGAAACAAGGGCGCTTGTTTTGCTTGATTGTGTTGGCGATTTGCGCGGGGCGGGCTGCTCCGTCGTGCAAGGCTGGGCCGCCTTGCTAAAATCAGGGTCTTCAGCCCACCAGCGCGATGACGCCCGCGACCGTGAAGATCGACACGGCGGTCGAGACGAGGATCGCCGCAGACACGCGCATCGGTGCCACCCCGTAATGCTGGGCGAGGATGAAGACGTTGCCCGCAACGGGCAGGGCCGCCGTCGCGATCATGACCTTGGCCGAGAAGGCGTCGAGCGTGAATACGAAGATCGCCATGACGGCCACCGCCGCGGGATGCAGGACCAGTTTGGCGAAGGACAGCCAGACCGCGACCGACAGCCGTTCGGCCGATTTCGAGGCGAGCGAGGCGCCGATGGCGAAGAGCGCGCCGGGCGTGGCCGCCGCCCCCAGAAGCGTCAGCATCTCGGTGACGGGGCCGGGGAGCGGAATGCCCGTGGCCGACCACGAAAAACCGGCGACGATGGACACGATCATCGGGTTCTTCACCAGCCCCATCGCCACGGTGCCCAGAACCTTGGGGCTGACGCGTCCGTCACGCGTTCCCGTGATGAGGATCACGATGAGCGACGAGAACACGACGAGGTCCACGGCAAGGCACAGCATGACCGGCCCGATCGCCTCTTCCCCGAACAGAAGCGCCAGCATGGGCACGCCAAGGAAGCCGGTGTTGCCGATCACGGCGCATTGCGCCTCGACCGCCGCCTGTTCCACGCCGATGCGGCGAACGAGGGCGACGATGGTCGCGACGATGTAGATGGCCGAGGTGCCGATCAGGTAGGCCCAGATGAACGGCCAACTCACCACGTCGCCCAGATTGAGCGTGGCCGAGAACCTGAGCAGCATCGCCGACAGGGCGAAGTAGAACACGAACTTGGTCAGTGCCGCCGTCGCTGCTTCCGAGAAAAAGCCCGTGCGCCCCGCGAGATAGCCAAGCGCGATCACGGCGAAGAAGGGAAGAACCTGGATAAGGACAGCGACCATGACCTGCCCCTAGCATGACCTGCGGGCGGCCACCATCCTCAAGCGAAGGCGCCGTGACAGAACCATCCGGCGCTCTGCGCGGCACCGTGGGCGAAGTAGAGCCACAGCCGTTCGCCCCGCGTCGTCGTCACCACCCAGTAGTCGCGCTGCCCGGTGCGCCAGGCGGGATCGTCCAGCCACCATTCCGGGGCGAGCCGTTCCGGGCCAAAGGCGCTGGCCACCCCGTGATCGCGTCCGCGCCAGCGAAAGGTCTCGGGCAGATGGGGCAGGTCGGGGATCATCACCGGCTCCGGCGGCCACATCCTGAGGGGCCGTTCGCGGGCCGGGGCCTGCCAGTTCGTCGCGGGCTGGGAAAAGGCGGCGGCCAGCACGGTGGCGCCCTTTTCGGGGATATGGCTTTCCGCCGGGTGCAGGCGCACCATCGCCTCCAGCCCCAGCCGCGTGCCGATCCGCCCCAGAAGGTCGTCGAGCGCCGCGCCCGGACCACGGTTCGACACAGTCGCGCCCGCCTCCAGATGCCCGCGATGCTGGGTGGCGTGCACCGGCTCGTGACTGGTCACAACCAGCCGCACCGCGTCGATGCCGAAGCCCGCGTCGACGTCGGACAGCTTCATGCCCAACAGCGGACGCATCCGATGCGGGTCGGCGGTGGGGCGGGCCAGCCCGATCTCGACCGCCTGCATGGTGTGGTCGGACCGCGAGAATTCGGCCCTGACCCGCCGTGCGCCCCGGCCCGCGCGGGTCAGGCGGTCGCACAGCTCCGGCAGCAGGCGGTCGAAACAGGCGAGCAGATCCTCCTCCAGCCCGATGGGGTCGGGCAGGCCCATGCGCACGGCGAAGCGCACCGGCGGGCGGGCGGGCGAGACGGGTTCGGGTTCGACGCCCAGCGCCTGATCCAGCCGGCGCACCATGTGCCGCCCGAACCGGCGGGCCAGACCTGCGCGCGGCGTGCCGAACAGGTCGTCGATCCGGCGCAGCCCCAGCCGCGTCAGCCCCTCGACCGTCTCCGTTTCAAGCCGGAGCGCGGCGACGGGCAGGGGGCCGATGGCCTGTCTGGTCTGTCCCACGGGTGCGATGCGCGGGGCGACCGACTGCGTGGCGGGCTTGGGGGCCGTGCCGCCGCGCGTCCAGTGTTTGCGCTTCACGGCACGGGATCGTGTCGCGCGCGCCTCCTGATCGATGGCGTCGCCGGAGCGGTGGCCGCTGCCCGCCACATTCGCGAACCGCGCCAGCGCCCATGCCGCGCCCAGCGTGTCGGCCAGCCCCAGCCGAACGGTCAGCCCCAGCGTGGTGCATTCCCGGTCGATCTCGGCGGCAAGCTCGTCTTCGCCGCCGAACAGATGCGCGCAGCCGGTGATGTCGAGGATCAGGCCGTCGGGCGCCTCTTCCGAGACCCACGGGCTGAAACGCCCCGCCCAGCGGCGGAGCGTGGTGAGGAACGCGGCCTCGGCCACCGGATTGGCGGGCCGCGAGGTGAGGCCCGGACACATCGCCCGCCCGTCGCGCAGAGGCTGGCCAAGGGTCAGGCCCGCCGCCTGCGCTTCCGCGTTCATCGAGGCGATCACCTGCGCCCCGCGCTGATCCTCGACCACGACGAAAGGCCCCGCGGGCAGGCCGCGATCGAGACGCAGCAGGCGCTCGGCGGCGAGGCGGGGGAACCACAGCGACAGATGGCGTTTGGCAGGCATGGCGGGCGGCAGCGCGGCTAATGTTCACTTAATGTTCTCATAGGCGAACCGCAGGGCCGGAGTCGAGTCCCGGCAGTCCCCCGCCTCCTGACGGGGATGTGACTATGCAATCATGCCGCACCCGCTAAGGTGACCTGGAGACGCGCAAAACATATTGATCGCAAAGGGAAATCCAGATGAACGTCAAGACACTCCTTGCTTCCGCCGCTCTGGCCACGGCCACTTTCGGCATCGCGGCCCATGCCGAGTCGGACAACCCAACCATTCAGGCGCGGCAGCAGGCGATGAAAACCATCGGCCAGAATTTCAAAATCGTCGGCGACACGGCCAAGGGCACGATGGAATTCGACGCGGCCGCCATTCAGGCCGCTCTCACCACGATCTCCGAGACGGCGGCCACGGTGCCCACGTTGTTCGAAGAAGAGGTGGTGGACGCCGAAAGCGATGCGTCGGACGACATCTGGGCCAACTGGGACGATTTCGTGAGCAAGGCCGAGGCGCTTCAGGCCGCGGCGGCAGATGCGTCCGGCATGGTGTCGAGCGCGGATGATCTTGGTGCGGTGATGGGCTCGGTCGGCGGGGCCTGCGGCGCCTGCCACAAGCCCTACAAGCTGTAAGTCTGGCAGGGCGTACAACGGGCGCCCCGCACAGCCCTTAAGGGGAACGGATCACCCGCACCAGATGCGGGTGATGACCTCGTTCTCGTCCAGATCGACGTTAAGGCGGTTTTCCAGATAATCCCGCGTCACCGCATCGCCGGGCCGGATGATCCGGAGGTCCGGCCATTCGATCCGCGTGTTGGCATAGGGCTGGCCCACGAACTCCTGAAATGCCGGAGCCGGGCAAACGCCCAGTTGCCCGCTCGGATCATAGGTCACCGTCGCCCCCTGCTCGCACGCGGCGAGCGCGAAGGCCGCGATGGCGAGCGCGCCCCACTTCATCCGCAATAGACCTTGGTGATGATGCCCGCCTCGTCGGTGTCGATATTCAGCCGGTCCGCGCGATAATCCATGGTCACCATCGAACCGGGCTCGAGGATACGAAGATCCTTGGATCGCACGAGTTCGGGGTGGTTCGAGATGTCGTCACCGACAAGCGATTGCATCTGGTCGGCCGCGCAAAGCTGCGGTTCGGGCATGGGCGCCGATGCGACGGGAGCCTCGGTCTGGCAGGCGGCGAGCGCCAGAAGCGCGGCGGGGATGAGGGCGAATTTCCACATGCTTCCTAGATATCCGTCCTTGGCGCAGGCGCAAGGCCATGCCATTGAACGGACGCGAATATTCGCCCAAGGTAGACGAAAGCGATTAGGGAGAGTTCTTATGAAAACGCGCGCCGCCGTTGCCACGCAGGCCGGTAAACCCCTTGAAATCATGGACGTGAACCTGGCCGGGCCGAAAGCCGGCGAAGTGCTCGTCGAGATCAAGGCCACCGGCATCTGCCACACCGACGAATTCACCCTGTCCGGTGCGGACCCCGAAGGGCTTTTCCCGGCCATTCTGGGGCATGAGGGCGCGGGGGTCGTTGTCGAGGTCGGCGAGGGCGTGACGACGGTGAAGCCGGGCGATCACGTCATTCCGCTCTACACGCCCGAGTGTCGCGAATGCTATTCCTGCACCTCCGGCAAGACGAACCTGTGCACCTCGATCCGTGCGACGCAGGGACAGGGCGTCATGCCGGACGGGACCAGCCGTTTCACGACGCTCGATGGCGACCCGATCCTGCACTACATGGGCTGCTCGACGTTTTCGAACCACACGGTGTTGCCCGAAATCGCGCTCGCCAAGGTGCGTGAGGACGCGCCGTTCGACAAGATCTGTTACATCGGCTGCGGTGTGACTACGGGCATCGGCGCCGTCATCAATACCGCCAAGGTGGAGATCGGCGCGACCGCCGTGGTGTTCGGGCTGGGCGGGATCGGTCTGAACGTCATTCAGGGGCTGCGCCTTGCCGGGGCCGACATGATCATCGGCGTCGACATCAACCCGTCGAAAAAGGAAATGGCCGAGAAATTCGGCATGACCCATTTCGTGAACCCGAAGGAGCTGGACGAGGATATCGTCCCCTATCTGGTCAACCTGACCAAGCGGCGCGGCGACCTGATCGGTGGGGCGGATTACACATTCGATTGCACCGGGAATACCACCGTCATGCGTCAGGCGCTGGAAAGCGCACATCGCGGCTGGGGTGAATCGATCATCATCGGCGTCGCGGCGGCGGGGGCCGAGATTTCGACCCGTCCGTTCCAGCTGGTCACCGGCCGCGTCTGGAAGGGCACTGCCTTCGGCGGCGCCAAGGGCCGCACCGACGTGCCGAAGATCGTCGACTGGTACATGGACGGCAAGATCGAGATCGATCCGATGATAACGCACACCATGCCGCTCGACGAGATCAACACCGGCTTCGACCTGATGCACAAGGGCGAGTCGATCCGGTCGGTGGTGCTTTACTGACCCACGCCAGACGGCGTCGGAAAAAACGGCCGGAACCGCAGGGCGGTCTCCGGCCGTTGTCTTTCGGTGAGCAGCCACTATCGGAGGACACATGACCCCCTTGGACGTCATCGAACTGACCATAGGCGCGGTGATCGTCGTCTATGTTTTCGTCGATTTCATTTTCACCACCATCGGAACGAACGTCTATTACTTCGTCTCCCATCGGCTTGCCCGTGGCGTGTTCGCGCTGCATCGAACGCTGCCCGACCTGCGCTGGAAATATCACGTCGTCGGTCCACTTTGCATGAGCGTCGTCGCGATCTGGTGGATCGCCGGGCTGGCAGTGGGCTGGACCATGATCCTCCACGCACTCGAACCCGGTATTCTGCGCCAAGGGCCGGAAACGCCGGCCTCGCTGATCGGGGCGCTGTCCCACGCCGGGCACATGCTGTCCACGGTCGGCGGCGGGATCACCAAGGCCGGGTCCATGGCGTCCGCGCTCTTGGGTGTCATGGCGGCGGTGACGGGTATGGTGGTTCTGACCCTGTCGGTCAGTTTCATCCTGTCGACGACACAGACCGTGCTGGCCGGTCGGTCGCTTTTGATGCTGACCCATGCCATTCCGCCGGAGGACGTGGATTTCAAAAGCACGATCCTGCCCGATGTGGCGAGCCTCGTGTCCAACATCAATTCCGCGCCTTTCGCGCTGTTCTACAGCCATCCCGAGCCGGAAATGCGCCTGCCCGGTGCTCTCGCCTCGCTCTATCGCCAGACCGAAGGGGACACGCGCGCGGCGCTGGATCGGATACTGAGCCGCATCGCGCTGGTCGAACGGCTGGACGGTCCCGGTGATCTGGACGACTGGGCGAAACAATACGACATCGCAAGCGGGTGACGGCAGCGACCAAGTAGGATACCGAAGGCGCAGCCATACGAAGGACAGCCCGACATGCCCGAAACCAAGCCTCTTCTCGCCGTCCTGATCGACGCCGACAATATCCCCGCCCGCTTCGCGGATGGCGTGTTGAAGGAGATCACGACCTATGGCGAGCCTGCGCTGCGCCGCGTCTATGGCGACTGGTCCTCGCAAAGGCTTGGCCCCTGGAAATCCAAGGTGCAGGAACTGGGGATGGTCGCGCATCAGGAAAGCGCGAATACCAAGGGCAAGAATGCCTCCGACATCGGTCTCGTGATCGACGCGATGGACCTTTTGCACACCGGGCGGTTCGACGGTTTCGTGCTCGTCTCGTCCGACAGCGACTTCACCGCATTGGCCAACCGCATCCGTGAACAGGGGCTGACCGTGATCGGGATCGGCGAGGGCAAGACGCCGGAAAGCCTGCGCAACGTCTGTTCGCGCTTCGTCATGATCGAGAACATCGTGGATGAAGAGGCCGAGAAACCCGCCGAGAAGAAAAAGGGCAAGCGCGATCCGATGGATGCGCTGCCGCTGATCTTCGGGGCGATGGCCAAGATCGATCAGGATGGCGAGTGGTTCCAGCTTGGCGTCGTCGGCCAGACCATTCAGGCCGACAACCGGGACTTCGACACCCGCAGTTACGGTCGCGCGAAATTGTCGGACCTGATCCGCGACACCAAGCGGTTCGAGATGAAGCGCGAGGGGAACCACGTCTACGTCCGCCGTCTGGACTGAGGCCGCGACAAGCTGGACCCTTGAACTTGGCGGGCGCGTCGCTAGTTTGGAATCGTTCCAAACAGGTGTGCATATGGTTCCCGGATTCTCATTCTCCCGCCGTCGGTTCTCCGACCTGTCCGAGCAGGAAGTGCTCGCGCTCGCCATTTCCAACGAAGAGGATGATGCGCGCATTTACCGCCAGTATGCCGAGCGTCTGCGTGAGGAATATCCTTCCTCCGCGAAGGTGTTCGATGAAATGGCGGCGGAAGAGGACAACCATCGCAAATGGCTGATCGACGAGCATGAGCGCCGTTTCGGCACGGTGATCCCCTTGGTCCGGCGTGAGCATGTGGCGGGTTATTTCCAGCGCCAGCCGGTGTGGATGATCGAAAACCTCGGGCTGGAGCGGATGCGGGCGCAGGCGCGCGAGATGGAGCGGCAGGCGGAACAATTCTACCGCAAGGCCGCCGACCGTTCTTCCGATGCCGCCACGCGCAAGCTTCTGGGTGACCTCGCGGCTGCCGAGGCCGGGCACAATGACGTGGCCGGGCAGCTCGAACGCAAATACCTGTCGGGCGAGGCGCGGGAGCAGGAGGACGAAGCGGCGCATCGCCAGTTCGTCCTCACATGGGTGCAGCCGGGGCTGGCGGGCCTCATGGATGGGTCGGTGTCGACGCTGGCCCCGATCTTCGCGACCGCGTTCGCGACGAAAGACCCGCAGACCACGCTTTTGGTCGGTCTGGCGGCGGCGGTCGGCGCGGGCATCTCGATGGGCTTCACCGAGGCCGCGTCGGATGATGGCGAACTGTCGGGGCGCGGCTCTCCGGTCAAGCGCGGGGTGGCATCGGGGCTGATGACCACGCTCGGCGGTCTGGGCCACGCGCTCCCCTACCTGATCTCGGATTTCTGGACCGCCACGATCATCGCCATCATCGTGGTGTTCGTCGAGCTTTGGGCGATCGTGTGGATTCAGAACAAATACATGGCGACGCCCTTTTTCCGCGCCACGTTCCAAGTGGTGCTGGGGGGTGCGCTGGTGTTCGCGGCAGGGGTGCTTATCGGGGGCGGTTGACGCCCCCGAGGCCTCAGACCGGGTTGACCAGTTTTCCTTCGGCGAAGAACGACAGGATGTTGTCCACCGCCAGCATCCCCATCGCCGTGCGCACCTCAAGCGTCGCGGTGCCGAGATGGGGCAGGAGCGTCACGTTCTCCATCGCTCTCAGCGCCTCGGGCACCTCAGGCTCGTTCTCGTAGACGTCGAGCCCGGCCCCGCCGATGTCGCCCGCCTGAAGCGCGGCGATGAGCGCGGCCTCATCGACAACATCCCCGCGTGAGATGTTCACGAAGATCGCATGGTCCGGCATCGACGAGAACACCTCGCGCCCGATCAGGTGATGCGTCTCGGCCCCGCCCGGAACGGCGACGACAAGGAAATCGGCAAGCGCCGCCACATCCTCCAGCCGTTCACGCTGGCGCGCCGGGAACCCGACCTTCTTGGGCGAACGGTTGTAGAAGATCACGTCCATGCCGAAACCGTGGTGGCAGCGTTTCGCTATCGCCTGACCGATCCGGCCCATGCCGATAACGCCCAGCGTCTTGCCGGTGACGTGCTGGCCGAGCATCTGCATCGGACCCCAGCCCTCCCACTGACCGGCCCGCACGATCCGCTCGCCTTCGCCCGCACGTCGCGCGGTCATCAGGATCATCGTCATCGCGATATCCGCCGTCGCATCCGTCACCGCGCCGGGGGTATTGGACACCGCCACCCCATGCGCCTGGGCCGCCGCCACGTCGATATGGTTGTAACCGACCCCGAAATTGGCGAGCAGCTTGCAGCGGATGTCGCCCGCCGCCTCGAACACCTCGCGCGAGAACGCGTCGCCCAGTGTCGGCAGCACCGCATCGAACCCGGTAAGAGCCGCCAGCATCTCATCCCGGTCGAGCGGTTCGGTCGACTCCCGCAGGGTCACGTCGTGGGCCGCGCCCAGTTTGTTCAGCACGGCGTCGGGCAGGGGGCGGGTGACGAGGATCTCCATCAGAAAAGCCGCCCGCCGTTGGGCACGGACTTGTCCGGGGTGATGAGCACCACCTCGCCATCCGCGTCCGGCACGCCGAGGACGAGGATTTCCGACATGAACTTGCCGATCTGACGTGGCGGGAAATTCACCACCGCCATGACGCCCATGCCGATCACGCTGGTCTCGGTGTAGTGCTTGGTGATCTGGGCCGAGGATTTCTTGACCCCGATCTCTTTGCCGAAGTCCACCCACAGCTTGATCGCGGGCTTGCGCGCCTCGGGGAACGGCTCGGCCTTGACCACCGTGCCTTTGCGCACGTCGACCTTCAGGAAATCGTCAAAGCTGATTTCGCTCATGCGCCCAGTTCCTTGTCGCGCTTGATCGCGGCCTCGACCGCGCGTTCCAAGAGCGGCGGAAAGCCGTCGGTCTCGTTCATCAACACTTCGAGCGCGGCTTGCGTCACGCCGTTGGGCGAGGTCACGTTGACGCGCAATTGGCCCGGGTCTTCGTCGGCGTTCTCGGCCAGATGCCCGGCGCCCGCGACAGTCGCTTTTGCCAGTTGCAAGGCCAGTTCCGGCGCCAGCCCATTCGCCTCGCCCGCCGCCGCCATCGCTTCGATCAGGTGGAAGGTATAGGCAGGCCCGCAGCCGGAAATCGCGGTCACCGCACTCATCTGCTCTTCGCTTTCCAGCCGCACGACCTGACCGACGGCGGACAAGAGCGCCTCGGCCAGATCGGCGTGATCGGTACCCGCCGCGCCGTTCCCGATGATCGCGGTCACGCCACGGCCCACGGCGGCAGGCGTGTTGGGCATCGCGCGCACGATGGGGGTCCGATCGCCCAGCATGTCCTCATAGGTGGCGATGGTGATCCCGGCGGCGACCGAAACGAACAGGGTGGACCCGTTTCCCATCGCCTTCAGCGTCGGCAGCGCATCGGCCATCATCTGCGGTTTGACCGCGACCAGAACGACCGCAGGCGCAGGCGGCAGATCGGCGTTCAGGTTCAGACCCTCCAGCCCCTGCAACCATTCCGACGGCTTCGGGTCGTTCACCCAGACCGACGTGGCGGGAAGGCCACCATCCAGCCAGCCCTTGAGCATCGCCGAGCCCATCTTGCCGCAACCCAGAAGGACCATGCCCTTCTCGCGGATGTCGTTCATGTCCATCGCTTGTCTCCTTCGTCGGCGCGGAGACTAGGCGGGCGGCACCCGGTGCGCAATGCGGATACGAAAACAGGGGGCCGAAGCCCCCCGTCGCCGTTCATTGGAGATGAATTTCGTCAGGCGCGACCGTATGCCTCGGCCATCGCGATCTGCATGGCGGCTTCGACGCTCTTGTCGCCCCAGTTGACCAGTTGGAAGGCCGGGTAGAAGCGTTCGCAATTCTGGACGGCCGAGGAAATCAGGCGTCCGATCTGCTCGGGCCCGGCCATCTGCCCGCCGGCCAGAACGAGGCCGTAGCGGAACACCATCAGGCGCTGTTCGTGCCAGTAGGTGAAGGCCCCGTCCCACACCATGTCGTTGGTGGCGTTGAGCGCCTCGTAGAGCATGGCGAGTTTTTCTTCGGGCGGCTCCATCTCGAACGTCGTGATGAGCCGGAGCGTTTCGTCGTAGGGGCTCCAGGCGAGCGTGATCGAGTAGGTGCGCCACTGACCTTCGACCGCCATCGCGATCTGGTCGTCGGCCACACGGTCGAAGTCCCAGGCGTGGCTTTCCGCGAGAGTTTCTACGATGTCGATTGGATGCAGGTCTTCCGCTTCGAGATAGTGCTCGGTCGCCGCCATGGCTTGCCCCTTCTGCTCGCTTCAGCCTTTGCGGATGCAGAAACGCAATGGCTGGTTGCCTGTACAGGGTGTGGCGTCTAGTGCGCCCCATCCCTACTAGATATCGTGTGATATTCGTTGACTCCTGTAAAGGAGAAAGTCAAAAATCCGCTTTTTCCTAACGAATCGAGTCGCTTGAGGACTCGCGACTTGCACAAATCACGCAATTTTTTCGAGATTTCCGGGCGTTAACCATCGTCACGTGCGCGAATTGCAGCCGAACGGCGCGGGCCGTTCCGGCAGGTTGGTGCCGGGTCGGACGGCGCGGCCCGCGATGCGCTCAGGCGGCGCTGCCCCGGATCATGTCGGCGGCCTTTTCTGCGATCATGACGGTGGGCGAGGCGGTGTTGCCCGAGGTGATCGTCGGCATGACGCCCGCATCGACGACCCGCAAACCGTCGATCCCGTGGACCTTGAGGTCCGGTCCGACGACGGCCATGGGGTCGGTTCCCATCTTCGTGGTGCCGACCGGATGAAAAATGGTCGAAGCGATGTCGCCCACGCTGCGCAAGAGGTCCGCATCCGTGGCGATGGCGGGGCCGGGAAGGAATTCCTCCGGCGCGTATTTCGCCATGGCGGGCATCTTCATCAGCTCGCGCGCCTGCTGCACGGATTTGACGGCCACCAGTTTGTCCTTCTCGGCGGAGAGGTAATTCAGCCGGATGTCCGGCTGTTCGCCCGGATCGGTCGAACGCAGATGCGACGTGCCACGGCTTTCGGGCCGGAGGTTGCAGACCGAAACGGTGATGCCGGGGAACGGGTGCAGCGGATCGCCAAGCTTGTCGGTCGTCAGCGGTTGCACGTGATATTCGAGGTCCGGCGTCGCGACGCTGTCGTCCGACCGGGTGAAAATGCCCAACTGCGAGGGCGCCATGGCAAGCGGACCGGAGCGTTTCAGCGCATATTCCATGCCCATGCGGGCCTTGCCGATCAGCGAGTTGGTCAACTGGTTCAGCGTCTTGGCGCCGGTGACCTTGTAGGCGGTGCGGATCTGAAGGTGGTCCTGAAGGTTCTTGCCGACACCGGGCAACGCATGGGCGACATCGATCCCGAAGTCGCCGATCACGTCAGGGTCGCCGATCCCCGAGAGTTCCATGAGCTTGGGAGAGTTGAGCGACCCGGCGGCCAGCAGCACTTCGCCCGCCGTCCGCGCCTCCTGCGCCGCGCCCTTGACGGTCCACCGCACGCCGACCGCGCGCTTGCCATCGAGGATCAGGCTTTCCGCCAGCGCCCCTGTCACCACGCGCAGGTTCGAGCGCCCCTGAGCCGGGCGCAGGAACGCCTTGGCCGCCGACCAGCGCACGCCGCCCTTCTGGTTCACGTCGAAGAAGCCGACACCTTCGTTCAGCCCGTCGTTGAAGTCCGACGAGAACGGGATGCCGAACTGGATCGCGGCTTCCTGCACCGCTTCGAGAATATCCCATTTCAGGCGTTGTTTCTGGACCTTCCATTCGCCGCCGGACCCGTGAAGGTCGGACGCGCCGCCGTAGTGATCCTCGCTCCTGCGGAAATAGGGGAGGACATCATCCCAGCCCCAGCCCGTGTTGCCCAGTTGCCGCCAATGGTCATAGTCCGCCGATTGCCCACGCATATAGATCATGCCGTTGATCGAGGTGCAGCCGCCGACGACCTTGCCGCGGGGATAGGCGAGCGACCGTCCGTTCAGACCCGGTTCCGGCCCGGTGGTCATCATCCAGTCGGTCTTGGGGTTCCCCATCGTATAGAGATACCCGACCGGCACATGGATCCACGGGTAGGTGTCCTTGCCCCCGGCTTCGAGCAGGAGAACGCGGGTGCCCGGATCCTCGCTCAGTCGGTTCGCAAGCACGCATCCGGCGGTTCCAGCGCCGACGATGATGTAGTCCCAGTTGCCGCCGATATCCGCCATGACCCGCTCCCAAGTTTTCAACCGCTTCCATAGTCCCCGTGGCCAAGCTGACGCAAGGTTCGAGGGACGATTTGTTTCGCGTGCGACGAATTGCGCAAAGTGACGGGATCGCTTATTTCATCAGTCATGAGGGCGGGCTATCGGCGCAAGATTCTTGTTGTGCTGGTCATGACGGTGGTTGCCGTCGTGACCGGACCCTTTGGCACATTCTTCGATCTCACCATTCTCGAACGGGCCTATTACTGGCCCGTCGCACTGGTGTTCATCACGGTGCCGATGATCGCGCTGACCGAGTTGACGCTTTACCGCCTGCCCGGAAACCTGCACCCGATCCTGCGCATCGCTGTCGGTGCCTTTATCGCCGGGCCGATCGGCGCGACCGCGCTCTTGGTGCTCGATACGATGGTGCGGCATGCCGAGTTCACGCCCTACAACCTTGGCTTCCGGTGGGTGTTCGTGACCCTGATCGGCTTCGGGGTCGGGGTGTTCGAGGGCTATCTGCGCCCGATGTACCACGCCGCCCCCGAGCCTCAGCCCGACGCCGAAAAGACCGCGCCGAAACCGGCCGAACCGGAGTCGCCCCTGTTCGTGCGCAACCTCGAACCCGAACTTGGGACCGAGCTGATCTCGATCACGACGCAGGACCATTATCTCGATGTCGTCACCTCGAACGGTGCCGGCCGCATTCTCAAGCGTATGTCCGACGCGCTCGCAGAGCTGAACGGCTATCCGGGTATGCAGATTCATCGGTCGCACTGGGTTGCGCTTCACGCGGTCGAGCGGGTCGAGAAGGACGGGCGCAAATGTCAGGTGGTTCTGAAAAACGGCACGACGCTGCCGGTCAGTCGCCCGAACGTGCCTGTCCTGACGGAAGCGCTGGAAAAACGCTAGGGTTCTCGACACGGGCCGGGCGGATGCCTAGGTCTGTCGGGAAAGGACCCGCCATGACCGCCTATTCCATCCTCGATCTCGCGCCCGTTCCCGAAGGGTCGACGCCCGCAGATGCCCTCGCCAATTCCGTGGACCTTGCCCAGCACGCCGAACAATGGGGCTACACCCGGTACTGGTTCGCAGAGCATCACAATTCGACTGGGATCGCGTCCGCCGCGACCTCGATCATGATCGGTCATGTTGCGGGCAAGACGAACACGATCCGCGTGGGGGCGGGGGGCATCATGCTGCCGAACCACGCGCCGCTCATGGTGGCCGAACAGTTCGGAACGCTTGCGACGCTATATCCCGACCGGATCGACCTTGGTCTGGGCCGCGCGCCGGGCACGGATATGGCGACCGCGCGCGCCCTGCGGCGGATCATGCAGCAGGCGGATACCTTTCCCGAGGATGTGGTCGAACTCATGAGCTATTTCGAACCGCTGACGGAAGGTCAGCGGATCAAGGCGATTCCGGGCGCAGGCACGCGCGTGCCGGTCTATATGCTCGGCTCGTCGCTCTTCGGGGCGCAACTGGCCGCGCATCTGGGCCTTCCCTACGCCTTCGCCTCGCATTTCGCGCCGGACGCGCTGGACGATGCACTTCATGTCTATCGCTCCAACTTCCAGCCCGGTCAGATCGAGAAGCCTTATTTCATGCTGGCGGCCAACGTCTTTGCCGCCGACACCGACGACGAAGGCAAACGGTTGCGCACGTCGATGCAGCAGGCGTTCCTGAACCTGCGCACCGGCAAGCCGGGGCCTTTGCCGCGGCCCGTCGACGACGCATCGCTCATCGCCACGCCGGATCAACTGGCGATGGTGAACCATGCGCTTCGCGTCACGGCCGTTGGCGGGCCGGACCGGGTGGCCTCGCAACTGAATGCGCTGATCGAGCGCTACCAGCCCGACGAAATGATCCTCACGGGCATGATCCATGACCACGAGGCGCGCAAGACATCGTTCCGCATCGCGGCGGAGGTTCTGTCGGACCGCGCGGGCACCGCTCAGGCGGGTGTCGGCGCGGGTTGAGACAATCGCGCGCAGAACGCTTTCAGCGCGGTCACCGGCGCACTGTCCGGTTCGGCGATTGAGACGTCGGTGCCGATCAGCGTGACCGCCGCCTCGACCTCGCCCTGCCAATTGAGCACCGGGGCCGAGATCGCCGCGAGGCCGGGGATGAGATCGCCGGAAACCCAGGCATAGCCGTCATCGCGCACCTGCGCCGCGATGCTGCGGGCGTCCAGTGACGGCTGCGCGTCGCATTCCTCGGCAAGTTTTGCAGCGATGACGTTTGGTTGGGCCCATGTCAGGAAGGTGCGGCCCGTGGCCGACCCCAGAAGGGGCATGGTCGTTCCCAGTCCAAGCGTGGTGACGATGAACCCGGCGGCACGTTCCCAACGGATGATGGTCGGCCCGAAATTGCCCCAGATCGACAGCATCGCGGTCAGGTTCGTCTCGGCGCACAGGTCGGGCAGGGCATCGGCGGTTCGGTTGACGAAATCGAGCCGCGCCATGGCCGACAGCCCAAGCGCGATGGCACCGGGGCCGAGGTCGTATTTCCCGGACTTGCCCGCCTGCGCCACCAGTCCCGCGTTCACGAAACTGGCGAGGTAGCGGTGCACCTTCGACGCGGGCATGTCGACCCGTCGGGCAAGGTCGGAAAGCGAGAGGGGGGCGTTGGCCTGTGCCATCGCCTCGAGAACCCGCAACGCGCTGTCGAGCGACTGTATCCCGGCACTGTCAGCCATGATCCGCCCCCTCGATCAAAGCGCGCAATTGGTCGGTCGGTGCCGCCGTCAGCCGCCCCTCGCGTTCGGCGAAAATGCCGCGTGTTTCGTAGCCTTCGACCAGAACACGGTCGCCGATCCGCCCGGTGTACGGCACCGTCAGGCTGCGGTTGGCCCAATTGATCGGGCCGAGGTCCAGCGTGAACAGGTCGCCGTCCAGTCCGGGCGACCGGAAGTCCGCGTCAGCGTGCATAAGGCCGATACCGCGCGCGCCCAGTTGTCTGCAAAGTGCTGCGTGGCCGCCGTGGCGCTCCAGCAGGAATGTGTGAAAGCACCTGTCGAACCAGCGAAAGAAGTTGGGATAGAACACGATCCCCGCCGCGTCGCAGTGGCCGAAGCTGATCTGGACGTCGATCTGGAAAAGCGGTGTTTCGGCCATATATTTTTCCGTTCTGTAAAACTTGTTGCATCATGCGGAATCGTTTCATACGATCCCGGGCAACGCAAGCTAGACCGAGGGAGGGCGGAATGGCTACGCTCAACACCATCGAAATCGTGGGCGGCGGCCCGGGCGGGCTGTATTCCGCGATCCTTTTGCGCCGCGCGTTCCCCAACGCCCGCGTCCGCGTGACCGAGGCCAGCCCGCGCGGCGTCACCTGGGGATTCGGTGTCGTCTTTTCGGATCAGGCGCTCGATTTTCTCAAGGCCGACGACCCCGAGACCCATGACCTCATCGCGCCGCAGATGGAACGCTGGCGCAACATGACGCTTAACCACCCGGACGGGGCGGTGACGCTGGACGGTGTCGGCTTTTCAGCCATCGGTCGGCTGGAGCTTCTGACGATCCTTCAGGACCGCGCCGAAGCGGTCGGGGCCGAGTTGGTGTTCGACACCCTTATCGACGACATCGACGCGCTCGACGCCGACCTCGTGATCGGCGCGGACGGGCTGAATTCGGTCGTGCGGCAGGCCACGCCCGAGGTGTTCGGGGCGTCCGTCGAGAACATGACCAACCGCTTTGCGTGGTTCGGCACGGACCGGCCTTTCGACACGCTGACCCAGACGTTCGTGCGCCACACGAAAGGGGCGATGAACGCGCATCATTATCGCTACGCGCCGGATATGAGCACCTTCATCGTAGAGATCGAAGAAGGCGGGTTCTTCGCGCACGGCTTCGACAAGATGGACGAGGATCAGACCGCCGCCTATTGCGAAGAGGTCTTTGCCGACGTGCTGGAAGGCGCGAAGCTCATCAAGAACAAGTCGGTCTGGCGGCAATTCCCCAAACTCTGGTGCGAAAACTGGGTGTCGGGCAACCGCGCCCTGATCGGGGATGCCGTTCACACCGCGCATTTCTCAATCGGGTCAGGCACGCGCCTTGCGCTCGAAGACGCCATCGCGCTGGTCGAGGCGATGAAGCGTTCGGCCACTGTCGAAGAAGGCCTCGCCGCCTATCAGGCCAGCCGCCAGCCGATCGCGAAAAAGATCGTGACCGCCGCCAACACCTCCTGCGCGTGGTACGAAACGTTCGGGGAGCGGATCGAGCAAAAGCCGCTCGACTTCGCGATGAGTTACATGACCCGCTCGGGCCGCATCCCGCGCGACCGGCTGCGCAAAATCGCGCCGGAGTTCATGGCGGCCTATGAGGCGCTGCGCCCCGAGATCACGGACCCTGTCACCGACGACACCCCCGGCGCGCGTGAAATCGGGTTCGACAAGTCCAAGCATCCGAATTGCTCTTCCGTCTTGTGGGACAACCTCGACCGCAACCCGGACAAGGTCGCGCTGACCGGACCTGCGGGCGATGTGACGTATGCCGGCCTGATCGCCAATGCCGCGCGTTGGGGCAACGCGTTCAAGGCTGCAGGCCTGATCCAAGGCGACCGCATTGCGTTTTTCCTCGACGATACGCCAACGTATCCTGCGGCCTTCTTCGGCGCGGTGCGGGCCGGGTTCGTGCCCGTGCTGCTCAACACCATGACGCCGCCCGATGTTCTGGCCTACTACCTCGAAGACAGCGCAGCTCCCCTGGCCCTGACCGAACCCGGTCTGGTCGAGGTCTTCGCCAAGGCGGGCACCCGCGTGCCGCTGATCGTGAATGGCGAGGCGCCCGCCGGCACCCGCGCGGCTGCCGATTTCATTGCAGGTCAGCCCGACACGCTCGACCTCGCCCCCACCGGGCCGGACGACATGGCGTTCTGGATGTATTCCTCGGGCACCACGGGCCGGCCCAAGGGCATCGTCCACCTGCATCACGACATGGCCTACAGCCAGCAGAGTTTCGCGGCGAATGTGCTGAAGCTAAGGGAAGACGATATCTGCTTCTCGGTGCCCAAAATCTACTTCGCCTATGGCTTCGGCAACGCCTTCACCTTCCCGTTCTCCATCGGCGCGACCACGCTTCTGATGCCGGGCCGCCCGACGCCCGACGCCGTGCTGGACATGATCGAGACCTACAGGCCCACGGTGTTCTATGGCCTGCCGACGCTTTACACCGCGATCTGCAACGCGCCGGGCATCGCGGAACGGGATCTGTCGTCGCTGCGGCAATCCATGTCGGCGGCGGAAACCCTGTCCGAGGACGTGTTCAACCGCTGGAAGGCGCTCACGGGACTCCCCGCGATCGAGGGTCTCGGGTCGACCGAGCTTCTGCACGTCTACCTGTCGAACACATCCGAGCAACAGCGCCTCGGCGCGGCGGGCAAGGCGGTGCCGGGGTATGAGATCGAATTGCGTGACGCGGACGGAAACCGCGTCGGGTCCGGGGTCGACGGTGTCATGTATGCGCGGGGCGGATCGTCCGCGCCGTGCTATTGGAACCGTCCCGACAAGACCGCCGATACGATGCGCGCCGACTGGATCTACACCGGCGACCGTTTCATCGAAGAGGATGGGTTCTACTATTTCCAAGGCCGCGCCGACGACCTCATCAAAGTGTCCGGTCAGTGGGTCTGGCCGCTGGAAGTGGAGCGTTGCCTGAACGAACACCCGGATGTCCACGAATGCGCCGTGCTGGCACATGAACTACCCGACCGGCGCATGACGTTGCGCGCGGTCGTCGCCTTGAGGCAAGGGCACGCGCCGCGTGAAGGGCAGACCGAAGCTTTGCAGAATTTCGTCAAATCGAGACTCGCCCCCTTCAAGTATCCGCGTTTCGTCAGCTACATTGAAGATCTGCCCAAGACCGGCACCGGGAAACTCGACCGTCAGGCCGTGAAGGCGATGCCGGTAGACGGAGCGGAACGCCTTGCATAGGGTGCAAGTGTGAAAAGCAACGGTCCGACAAGCCCGACGAACGGGCGGACCACCAGGGAGGAACCATGAAACGCATTATCTCGGCGGCACTGGCCGCCACAATGTTCACGAGCGTCGCGCAGGCGGAATCGGTCAAGATCGGCTTCGTCACCACGCTCACCACCCCCGCAGCCGTAATCGGCAACCAGATGGAAAACGCGGTGAACCTCGCCGTCGAGCATCTGGGCGGCAAAGCGGGCGATCTGGATATCGAAGTGATCTTCGGCGACGACGGCTTCGCACCGGAAACCGGCAAGCAGGCCACCGACAAGCTGGTCAAACAGGACGACGTGGATTTCGTCGCGGGCTACATCTGGTCCCACGTCCTGCTCGCCTCGCGCAAATCCGTGCTCGACGCCGGCAAGTTCCTGATCTCGGCCAACGCGGGCCCCAGCCAGATGGCCGGCAAGCTCTGCGATCCCAACTTCTTCTCGACCTCTTGGCAGAACGACCAGACGCCCGAGGCGATGGGCGACGTTCTGAACGATGCCGGGGTGAAATCGCTTTATATCATGGCGCCGAACTATGCCGCGGGCAAAGACATGGTGGCCGGGGTCGAGCGCACGTTCGAAGGCGAAATCGTCGGGCGCGACCTGACGAAGTGGGGCGCGGACGCGCAGCTCGACTTCTCGGCCGAACTCGCCAAGGCGCGGGCCTCGGGTGCCGACGGTATCTTCGTCTTCTACCCCGGTGCGGCGGCCGGTGCTTTCATCAAGCAGTACGACCAGGCCGGCCTTGCCGAAGAGCTTCCGCTCTACTCGGTCTTCACCGTCGACGCGATCTCGCTTCCGCGCCTGCAAGAGGCCGGGTTCACCGCTGTTCTGGGGTCGCAGACCACGCAGGAATGGGATCCGACGCTCGACAACGAAGCGAATGCTCGCTTCGTCGCCGATTACAAGGAGCAGTTCGGCGGTTACCCGTCCTACTACGCGGCGCAGGCCTATGACTCGATCATGCTGATCGCGTCGGCGGTGGCCAAGGTCGGCAACACCGAGGACACCGACGCCCTGCGCGCGGCGCTCAAGGAAGCCGATTTCGACAGCGTCCGGGGCGAGTTCACCTACGGCAACAACAACATCCCGATCCAGAACTTCTACCTGCGCGAAGTGGTCGAGGATGCCGATGGCGTCTGGACCACGAAGGTCGTGAAAACCGTCTATGAGAACGCTCAGGACAACTTCGCGGCCGAGTGCCCGATGGAGTGATCCTCAATCCGGCGCGGGCGGCCCGTCTGCCCGCGCCAACTCCGGGAGCCCCCCCTTGGATTTTGCACTACTCGTCATCCAGACCCTCAACGGTCTGCAACTCGGGCTTTTGCTGTTCCTCGTCGCCTCCGGGCTGACGCTGGTGTTCGGCATTCTCGATTTCGTCAATCTCGCCCATGCGTCGCTTTACATGATCGGCGCGTTCATCTGCGCCACGCTCACCTTCGCGCTGGGCAATTTCCTGATCGCCGTCATCGTGGCCCTGCCGCTGACCGGGCTGATCGGATGGGCCGTCGAACGCTTCGTCGCGCGGCCTTTGTATGAGCGTGACCACCTCGACCATGTGCTCGCCACCTTCGGTCTGATCCTCGTGTTCGAAACCCTCGCCCACCTGATCTGGGGGCCCGAGGGGATCGCCGTGCCGCTCCCCGAATTCCTTCAAGGCCAGATCGTGCTGTCGGAAACGCTCATCATCCCGTCCTACCGCTTCCTCATCATCGGGGCCGGGCTCGCCGCCGCCGGGGGACTGTTCTGGATGGTCAACTTCACGCGCCTCGGCATGTTGATCCGCGCGGGTGCCTCGAACCGCACGATGGTCTCGGCGCTGGGCATCAACATCGAAATGCTCTTCGGTCTCGTCTTCGCCATCGGCGCGACGCTCGCGGGTCTGGCCGGGATGCTCGTCGCCCCGATCACCGAAGCCAACATCGGCATGGGCAACTCGATCATCATCACCGCCTTCGTCGTCATCATCGTGGGCGGCATCGGGTCGATGAAAGGGGCCTTCGTCGCGGCGCTTCTGATCGGGCTGATCGACACGCTGGGCCGCTCGTTCCTCGACGATATCTTCAAGATCTTCATGTCGCCCTCCGCCGCCGAAAACTCGGCCCCCGCGATTTCGGCGATGCTCATCTACATCATCATGGCCGTGGTTCTGGCGCTGAAACCGCAGGGCCTGTTCCCGCCGAAGGTGCGCTGAGATGAGCCGTCGCAACATCATCACCCTCGTCGTCATGGCGCTGCTCGCGGTGCTGCCGCCGGTTTTCTACCTGACCGGCAACGCCTTTTACCTCGACCTCGCCACGCGCCTGACGATCCTCGCCATCGCGGCGGTCAGCCTGAACCTCATCCTCGGCTATGGCGGGCTCATCAGCTTTGGGCACGCGGCCTACCTCGGGATCGGTGCCTATGCGGTCGGTATCCCGGCGCATCATTGGCTCTACGGCGGTCTTGAAAGCCTCGGCCTCGCCACCACGTCGGGCTACGTGCAGATCCCGCTGGCGATCGGGGTCGCGGCGCTCTTCGCCCTCGTCACCGGCGCGATCTGCCTGCGCACCAAGGGCGTCTACTTCATCATGATCACGATGGCCTTCGCGCAGATGATGTACTACGCCATCGTCTCGATCGAGGAATACGGCGGCGATGACGGGTTGGTGATCGACACCCGGTCCGAGCTGCCCTTCATCGACCTCGACGACCCGCTGCAACTCTTCGGTCTCGCCTATGTCTCGCTCGTCGTCGCGATGCTGATCGTGCGGATGATCGTGAACTCGCGCTTCGGCATGGTCCTGCGCGGGGCCAAGGGCAACAACGAGCGCGTCGTGATGCTGGGCTTCAACACCTACCTGTTCCGACTGACCGCCTATGTCATCGCAGGCGCAATGGCGGGCTACGCCGGCGCGCTTCTGGGCAACTTCACCACCTTCATCTCGCC
Source organism: Maritimibacter alexandrii (assembly GCF_005871115.1). Lineage (NCBI taxonomy): Bacteria > Pseudomonadati > Pseudomonadota > Alphaproteobacteria > Rhodobacterales > Roseobacteraceae > Maritimibacter > Maritimibacter alexandrii. Next base: position 605,959 of record NZ_SWKQ01000009.1, on the reverse strand, counting down.
CGAGATGATGGACTGGGGCCGCTCCGGCGAGCTCATGTTCATGGTGATCCTCGGCGGAACCGCCACCCTCGTCGGCCCGGTGATCGGCGCCACGCTCTTCATCGTGCTGGAAGAGGTGCTGTCGTCGCTCACGGTCTACTGGCACCTGCCCTTCGGCCTCCTGCTGCTCGCCGTCGTGCTCTTCGGCAAGGGCGGGATCATGGGGATGCTGCGCGCGGACAAGGAGGACAGCGAATGACCATGCTGGAAACCAGATCGCTGATGAAATCCTTCGGCGGCATCCGCGCCACCGACGACCTGACCCTGTCGGTCGAGCCGGGCGAATTGCACGCCATAATCGGCCCCAACGGCGCGGGTAAAACCACCCTCATCACCCAGCTTTGCGGCTCGCAGAAACCCGACAGCGGCACGATCCTCTACAAGGGGCAGGACATCACCCGCGTCCCCGCCCACAAACGCGCCCGGCTGGGGATCACGCGCAGCTTCCAGATCACCTCGCTCATCCTCGACATGACGGTGATCGACAACATCGCGCTGGCGGTGCAGGCGCGTCAGGGGTCGTCGTTCCGGCTTGTGCGCAATGCGCGCAAGATCCCCGCGATCCGCGACCGGGCGATGGAGCTTCTGGCCCGCGTGGGTCTGTCCGACAAGGCCCATATGGTGACCAGCGCCCTCAGCCACGGCGAACACCGCCATATGGAGATCGCCATCGCGCTGGCCGCCGAAGCCGAACTCATGCTGCTCGACGAACCCATGGCAGGGCTGGGCGCCGAGGAAACCCGTGCGATGATCGACCTTCTGAACGGCATCAAAGGCCAGCACACCATCGTCCTCATCGAACACGACATGGACGCGGTCTTCGCGCTGGCCGACCGTATTTCGGTGCTGGTCTACGGCCACATCATCGCGACCGGCTCGCCCGCCGAAATTCGCGCGAACAAAGACGTCGAAGCCGCCTATCTGGGCGAAGAAAGCGGGGCCGCCTGATGCTGGACGTATCCGACCTCACCACCCATTACGGCACCTCGCAGGCGCTGTTCGGCATGAATTTCTCATTGGGCACCGGCGAGGTGGCGACGCTTCTGGGCCGCAACGGCATGGGCAAGACCACCACGATCAATTCGATCATGGGGATCGTGAAGGCCTCCGGCGGGTCCATCGTCTTCGATGGCGAGGAACTGGTGGGCCGCCCCTCGTTCCGCACCGCCAACCTCGGACTGGGGCTGGTGCCCGAAGGCCGCCAGATCTTTCCTAACCTGTCGGCGCGCGAAAACCTCGTCGCCACCGCGTCCAATCACCTGAACCAGCCCGACCCCTGGACCATCGACCGCGTCTTCGCGCTCTTTCCCGAGCTTGAAAGCCGCGCCTCCTCGATGGGCAACCTGCTCTCGGGCGGCGAACAGCAGATGCTCGCCATCGGTCGCGCGCTCATGACCAACCCCAAGCTGCTGATCCTCGACGAAGCGACCGAGGGTCTCGCCCCCCTCATCCGCCAGAAAATCTGGTCCGCGCTGGCCGACATCCGCGCCACGGGCCTTTCGATCCTCGTCGTCGACAAGAACCTTCACGACCTCATGCGCCTTGCCGACCGCCATTTCATCGTCCAGCGCGGCGAAGTCGTCTGGTCCGGCACCAGCGCCGAGTTGCAGGCCGACCAGACCGCCCGCGAAACCTGGCTCGGCCTCTGATCTTTCCGGTCTGAAAATATCCCGGGGGGTGCGGGGGGCTGGCCCCCCGCCGGCGCGACCGCACAAGCGGGCGCAATCTCAGGGGTCTTCGATCCACTCCGCCGCCCATTGCCCGGACAGATAGGCCCCGTGCGTGGTCGCATGATAGTCGAACGTCGTGTGCTCGCCCGCGAACACCAACCGGTCCGAGGCCGGGGTCTCGAACGCCTTCCACAGGCCCCGCGACGCACCTGCGACGGGAAACGAGTAAGCCCCCCGAAACAACGGATCGATCGACCAAGCGGTCTTCAACACGGCCATCGGCGCACCGGCACCGTCGAATGCGGCGTCGAGCACCTCCAGCGCATCCTGCGTCGCCTCTGACGTGCTCATCCGGTCCGCCACGGGGGCGTAAGCGCCGAAGGACAGGCCCAAAAGGATGTTCTGGTCCGAGAAGGTCCGGTAGTTCAGCCAGTAATTCCAGCGCCCGCGCGGCTCGGTCACGATGCCGAAATACTGTGTGTTCACGTCCCAGAACGCCTGATCGAACTTGAGCGCGATCTTGGTCACGGTGCCTATGCCGATGCCCCGGATGGCGTCGGCATAGGCGGCCCGCAAAGGTGGGTCGAAGGTGACGTCGCCCGCTTTCAGCAGCCCCAAGGGCAGGGCGCAGACCACGTTGTCGCCCGTCACCTCGCCCCACGGGCCCGAGACCCGCGCGACCGACCCGTGCGCGATGCCCGTCACCCGATGCCCCGTGCGGATGTCCAGTCCCTGCGCCAACGGTGCGAGCAGGCGGTCGTAGCCGTCCGGCAGGATCACGTCCGTGCCGGGAAACGCCTCGTCCTCGAAAGCGAGCGCCGCCGACACATCTTCCAACGGCGCGCCGAGATCGAACTCCACATAGGCCGATAGCATCCAGCGCGCTTCGGGGGTGCGCAGGATGTCGGGGTCGATGTCGTCGATCAACGCGGCGAGGCTGCGGGGATCGTCCTCACCCCCAAGCTCGTCATACAACGCGTCCTCGAAGTCTTCGTAGAGCGTGTCCAAAGCCTCGGCCACGTCCTCGCCCATGTCGGTTCCATTCGCATAGAGAACCTCAAGACTGTCGTCAGCGGTCACGAAGGTCGGCGCGCCCAGGTCATCCGCAAGTCCCGCCACCGGGTTGCCGCGCCCCGGCCCGTGAATCCAGCCCGCGCCCCACTCGAACGGAGCGCCAAGGCTGTGATCGGTCCGGATACGCCCGCCGATCCGGTCGCCGGCCTCCAGCACCACGACCTCCGCGCCTGCGTCCTGCAACCGCCGCGCGGCGGAAAGCCCCGCGATCCCGGCGCCGACGACGATCACCTTCCGGCCGCCAAGTCTCTGCGCCTGAACGCGTCCCGCGTGTGTCGCCGCCAGCGCCGCCAGTGCGAACCTGATGCTGTCCCGGCGTGAAAGACGTGTCATGACATGGTCCCCGATCCGTTCCCCCAACGCTATGTAAGCGACCGCTCGCCGTCCAGCGCGATGTCCGGGCTTGGGAATTCGCGAGCGGCGGCGTACATAATCATCCGGGTCCGCCAAAGACGGCGGGGAAGCGGAGGAACAGGGTTGATCACCATCCTCGGGACAGGCCGGGCGCTTCCCGCCCGTTGCATCAGATCCGACACCTTCGATGAACGGATCGGTAAACCTGTCGGCTATCTCGCTGAAACGACTGGTGTCGCCGCCCGCTATGTGTGTGAGGCGGAAAGCCAGATCGACCTCGCCGAAACCGCGTGTCGGGCCGCGCTGGAGGATGCCGGTGTGGCGCCGGGCAACATCGACCTGATCCTGTGCGGCAGCGCGGTGCCCTATCAGCCGATCCCGGCGACCGCCCCGGCGGTCATGCAAAGGCTGGGCATGGCGGATGGAAGCGCGGCCGCGTTCGACGTGAATGCAACGTGCCTGAGCTTCCTGACCGCGCTCGACACCGCTGCCCGCATGATCGCCACGGGGCAGGCGACCCGTGCGCTCGTGGTCGCGTCCGAGATCGCCTCCCGCGCGCTGCCGTGGGACAGGCAGCCCGAAGTCGCGGCGCTGTTCGGGGATGGCGCGGCCGCGGCGGTCGTCACCAAGGCGACCACAGGTGGTATGGTGGCGAGCCTTATGCGGACCTATCCTTCGGCTTACGATGCCTGTTCGCTCGGCTCAGGCGGCACGCGCTTCGACTACCACAACGATCCCGATGGATTCGCCGCCCATGCGTGGTTCGGGATGGACGGGAAAGAGCTTTTCCGCCTTGCCTCCCGCCATTTCGGGGCATTCGTGGACGACCTGCTCGCCCGCGCTGGCTGGGCGCGCGACGACGTCGACCTCGTCATCCCGCATCAGGCCAGCCCTGCCGCGCTCACCCACATGATCCGTCAGACCGGCTTTGCCCCCGACCGGGTGGTCGACATCATCGCCGAACACGGCAACCAGATCGCGGCCTCGATCCCCTTCGTGCTCGATGTCGCGCGGCGGTCTGGGCGGATGGTTGAGGGGACGCGGACGCTTTTCCTCGGCACGTCGGCGGGTGTGTCTTTCGGGGGCTTGGCCTATGTCGCCTGAGCGCATCCTCGTCACCGGAGCGACCGGGTTCCTTGGCGGTGCGCTGGTGCGAAGGCTTCTGGCGGACGGGCGGGACGTGGTCGCGCAGGGCCGTGACCCGTCCGGGTGTGAGGCGTTGACGGCGCAGGGCGTTCCCGTCCTGCGATGGGACGTTTCGGTGCCCCTGTCGGACGTGCCGCCCGCCTTGGCCGGTGTCACCCACATCGTCCACGGCGCGGGACTGTCGTCGCCTTTCGGCTCTCGTGCAGCCTTCGAGGCGGCGAATGTCATCGGCACCCGGAACATGGTCGATCTTGCCCGCCGCCTTGGGGTTCGTCGCTTCGTTCAGGTGTCCAGTTCGACCGTCTATTTCGCCCTGCGTGACCAATTGGACCTGCGTGAGGACGACCCGCTTCCCAAACCCTTCAACGAATACGCCCGCACCAAGCGGCTGTCGGAGGAAATCGCGCTCGCCGCGCCGGACATCGGCCCCCTCGCGATCCGCCCGCGCGGGTTGTACGGGGCGGGGGACACAGTGCTTCTGCCGCGTTTGCTCAAGACCGCCGCCGAACGCCCCCTCCCGCTTCTGCGTGGTGGGGTGGCCCGGATCGACCTGACACATGTCGAGGATGTCGTGGCCGCGATCATCGCCGGGTTGGACGCGCCGACAAGCGCGGAAGGCGAGGTGTTCAATGTCACCGGGGGCGAAACCATCCCGGTAACGCGTCTCGCCGAAAGTGCCTGCGCCCGCGCGGGCGTTTCGCTTCGCTGGCGCAAGGTGCCCGTGACCCTCGGCCTCGCAGCGGCCTGGTCCGCCGAAAGGGCCGCGCTCCTGACAGGGAAAGGCGAACCCGCCATCACCCGATATGCACTGGCGCTCTTCGCCTATGCGCAAAGCCTCGACATCTCCAAGGCCGAGCGCGTGCTGGGCTGGACGCCCCGCATCAGGTTCGAGGAAGGGCTGGATCGTACGTTCGCGAAGGCGGACCCATGACCCCCGTCTTCGCCAACAGCGCCACCGTCCGGGCGCGTGAAAGCCTGATCCTGCGCTGGGGGCGGCGCAGGCCGGTGGAGCTTCGGGTGCGCTTCGGTCTGCTGGAACACCCGCGGATCGGCCCCGTCCTGATCGACACGGGATATACACGCGAAACGGTCGAAGGCGCGCGCAGTCTGGCGCTCAGGACATACGCACGCGCGCTTCGGCCCGAATTGAACGAAGCCGGCCAGCCAAGCGCCGTTCTGTCCCGTCGTGGTGTGTCGAAGGAGGATGTCGCCTGCATCATCCTTACCCATTTCCACGCCGACCACGTTTCCGGCCTGCGCCAGTTTCCCAACGCCCGCATCATCGCCTGCGACAAGACCTTCGCGGCGATCAGTCGAAGGGGTGCATTGGCAAACATACGCCACGGTATCTTTCCCGAACTCCTTCCAGACGACTTCTCCACCCGCCTCACAGGGTTTTCGACCCTGCCCCGATCCGAGGTCACATTGCCCGGCGGCCAACCCGCCGCGGTGGATGTGTTCGGCGATGGCTCGGTCCTGACCGTCGATCTGCCCGGACATGCCGAGGGCCATGTGGGCCTGTTCTTCCCGTCGCTTGCAACGCCGCTGCTCTACGCCACCGACACGCAATGGATGCTGGAGGCGCTCGACCACGGTCGCGCACCGGGTCTGCCCGCCTCGGTCATCGCTGACGATGTGAGCGCCGGACTGAAAAGCACCGGCGCCGTCCGGGCGTTTCGCGATGCGGGGGGGCAGGTCATGCTCTGCCACGACCCGGCGCAGCAGCCCTATGACGTGGAATCCGCGTTGTGATCGCGTTCGTCGAAGCGATCGGCACTTATGTCACGGCGCGGCGCATGGCCCGTCCCGGCATGTCGCGGGAAAGGTTCGAAGCATGGCAGGCCCGACAGGTCGACACATGGCTGGCGCGTGATCTGCCGCGCGTGGCGGCCTATGCCCATGCGCCGAAAAGGCTGTCCGATCTGCCGATCACCGACAAGGCGACGCTCATGTCCGATTTCGCCGCCTACAACGTGCGGGGTCTGACTGCCGATGACGTGCGTCAGGCGATTCAGGCGGATTGCCGGATCGGAAGCCTGACCGTGGGGCAGAGCACGGGAACCAGCGGCAACCGAGGCTATTTCGTCATTTCGAATGGCGAGCGGTTCCGGTGGCTCGGCGCGATCCTCGCGAAAGCGATCCCCGACATGCTGCTGGGGGGCGCGCGGGTGGCGGTGATCCTGCCGCAATCCACGCGGCTTTATGATGCCGCCCGCTGCACCCGGCGCATCGACCTGCGGTTCTTCGATCTCGTCGCGGGGCCGGAGGTCTGGCAAGACGACCTCGCGACCTTCGACCCCACCGTCCTCATCGCCCCGCCGCGACTGCTGCGCCATTTCGCCGAGACGGGCCTTGCTCTCACGCCCCGCCGCACCTTCGCTGCCGCCGAAACCCTCGACCCGGTGGACCGGCCCGTGATCGAAGCGGCCTTCGGTCCGCTCGAACAGATCTACATGGCGACCGAAGGTCTGCTGGCCGTAACCTGCCGCGAGGGCACGCTGCACCTGTGCGAAGACTCGGTGAAGTTCGAGTTCGAGCCGGTGGGCGAAGGCCTCGTCTCGCCGCTCATCACCGCATTCCGGCGGCAGGCACAGATCATGGCGCGCTACAGGTTGAACGACCTCCTGCGCCTGTCCACTGCACCCTGCCGCTGCGGCTCGCCGCTCTTGGCTGTGGACGAGGTCGTGGGGCGGATGGATGACCTCTTCCGTTTCGCAACGGCGGCGCTGACGCCCGACGTGATCCGAAACGCGGTCGTGGACGCGCACCCGGCCATTCAGGACTTCCGCGTGATCCAGACCGGCCCCTCGACCGTCCAGCTTGTCCTGTCTCCTGACGTGTCAGACGCTGTGTGCAAGGCCGCGTTGGCCGCCCTGCGCACCCTGTTCGCGGCGCGGGCGGGCGGGGTGTCGGTGTCGCTCGAACGCAGACCCCTTACGCTCGATACGGGCCGCAAGCTGCGCCGCGTCGAATGTCGGCTGCCGAAAGCGGCTGGATGATCGCGGATCGACATATCAACCCGGGCGCCGAAAACGACCCGGTCAGCGTCGCGGCCCTCGTATCGCTGTTTCGCGATCACCCGTCCCGTGACCTGATTGGAAACCTCACCACCCGCGTCGAGGTGCTGGAGGCGTGCGGGAAGACCTTTCCGATAACGCTGAACGACCGGACGGAACGCGGCAATTGCTACATCTGCCGACCGAGCGCGGGCTATGTCGACTATGGGTTGGACGAGACCCGCTATTTCGTATCGAACCCCGCGCTACGTGCCGCCCTTCGCGGATTGATCCGAGCCTGCGGGCCGGTTCTTGCGGCAAGCGGGCTCGACCATCAGGTACAGGTCAACAACTGGCTCTTCTCGACCAATCCGGTGCCCGCGCTCACCTTGTCCGACGCGACGTCCATCCGCGATACTCTTGTGGGCCGATACCCGGACCGGGCGATCGTGCTGCGATCTTTGAACAGGCTGGCGGATCGCGACTCCATCTCGGCACTTGGACAGACCGGGTTCATCCTGTTGCCAGCGCGTCAGGTCTATATCTTCGCGGACCGCAGCAGTGCCCCGAAGCTCAGCCGCAACATGAAGTGGGACCGCAAACTGATGCGCGCGACCCCGCACGCGGCGGTCGCGAACGAGGCATTCGGTCCAGAGGATTTCGCCCGTGCGGAAGCCCTGTACGGTATGCTTTATCTGGACAAATACACGCCCCTCAACCCGCAATACAAGGCGCTCTGCCTGCGTGAGTTGCAACGAAGGGGGATCGTCGAATTCGCCGGTTTCCGGGATCGTGAGACGGGCATATTGACCGCCGTGACCGGCCTGTTCCGGTCCGGCACGACGCTGACCCAGCCCATCGTCGGTTACGATACGTCACGCCCGCAGGAGGAGGGGCTTTACCGGATGCTGATGGCGCTGTCGCAGGATCGGGCCAGCGCGGAGGGATTGTTTTTCAACATGAGCGCCGGGGCGGCGGAGTTCAAACGGCTGCGCGGGGCCGAACCCGTGATCGAATACACCGCCGTCTACGTCGCGCATCTGGGGCGGCGCGAACGCGCGGCGGTTCGAGTGATGGAGCGGGTGCTGACCCGTGTGGGCGTGCCGCTTCTGGAACGGTTCGGCCTATGAGCGACCAGTGGCAAGCCGTGGCGCTTTCCCGCGCGCTCGGGCGCAAGCCGAAACGGGTGTTCTTCGCGGGTCTGCCCGTGGTGCTGTTTCGCGATGGGCAGGGCAAAGCTGCCGCTCTGCACGACCGCTGCCCCCATCGCTTCGCCGCGTTGTCAGATGGCAGGACACGGAACGGCGAGGTCGAATGCCCGTATCATGGCTGGCGTTTCGGGGCGGACGGGCGATGCACCGCGATCCCCGGCCTCGTCGGCTCGTTGCCGCATTACCGCACCCGCCGTTTCGCGGTGACCGAGGCCGAAGGCGCGATCTTCCTGTCCGAAGGCGCGCCGGAAAAGGCCCCTTACGTCCACTGCCTGCAAGGTCAGGACGTGATCGTCCGTCATGTGACGAGTTCCACGCGCTCGACCCTGATCGACACGGCCGAAAACATCCTCGACGCCACGCATACGCATTTCACGCACAAGGGCCTGCTGCGTGGGCTATCCGCCAAACGCTACACGGTCGCAGTCGAGGTGACGGGCGGGCCGGGTTGGGTCGAGGCCCGCTATACGGGCGAGGACCGGGCGCAAGGCGTGATCTCGAAGCTGCTGGAGGGCGAGCGGGTCAAGACCATTGGGCGGTATCGTCATCCGGGCATTGCCGAACTCGAATACTGGGGGCCGCAGGGGATGGTGCTGGCGACGACATTCCACTTGCGGCAGACAGACGCGCATACGGTCGAGGGGATCGGCTGGCTCATGGGTCCGAAGCAGGGCGGGCTCGGCTATCTCAAGGCGCTCGCCTTCAGGCCGATGTTCCGCATCGCGTTGGAGCAGGATCGCCGCGTTCTGTCGGCGGCCTTGGAGAACGCCCGACATGCGCCGGTCGCGAAGCCGGTGATCGGACCTTTGGATTTCCTGCGCGAAGACATTGCGCGCATTCAGTCAGGCGAGATGCCGCTGGCCGCAGCCACGCCGCGCCGATGTCAGATCGAACTTTGATCCGGCCCGTTCCATTCGATGTCGTATGTCGTCGCGGCGAGCAGGCTGATGCGTCGGCGTAGCGCCAGCCGCGCGAACTCGACCAGGGCCACAAGCTGCGCGCTTTTTGCGCCCGGATCGTCGGGCCAGTCGAGCAACTCGTCCGTCTCTTGTCGGATGCGAAGGAAATCTTTCAACCGGCCCTTTGCCAGCGCCGGGGCAAGACCGTAGACCCAGAGCGCGAGGTGCACGGCCTGCGGCCTTGTCACGTCGGGGTCGCAGGTGGCCTGTCCCGCCAGCATCCGGGCGAAGGACGCGCCGTCGCGAAAGACATGCAGACCACTGGTTGCCCGTGGATTGCATTCGAGCGGCAGGACTCGGCCGTCCGCCAGACGCATCAGGTCGAAAGATACCTGTCCGCTCCAACCCGTTCCCGTCACGAACCGCTCCACGAACGCCGTCACCGCCGCGTCCTCGACCGGGGCGAAGGCGACCGCCGCCCCCGTGCCCGCCCGTGCGAGCGCGCGGTAGGTGGCGAGCGCAGAAAGCCGCCCTTCATGCGCGACGGCATAGGCGCAAAGCTCGGTGCCCGGCAGATAGTCCTGCGCGACCCATGGCCGCGTGGGGGAAGGCGTGATCGCATCCAGCCCGCGGGGATCGGGGCGGATCAGAACGTGCTCTGCAAAACGGGACCAGACCGGCTTGAACACCATGTCACCGGCGCGGTCCCGAATTCTGTCGAGATCCGCAAGACCGCGCAGCAGGTGCGTCTCGGGCACGTCGAGGCCAAGGCCCGCGCAAAGTTCGATGAAGGCGTGTTTGGAATGCACTTGCGCGAGGCGGTCGAACCCCGGCGCGAACACCGGAAGTTCCAGCCCGGCCTCGTCGCGCAGGCGGGCGAGGTGAAAAACCTCTTCGCAGGTCGGCAGGATCAGATCGACGCCCTCGCGCGCAACGATCCGAGAGATTGCCTGCCCATAGGCGTCCGGATCGAAGCATGGCGATGGCGTGCGCTCGTACCGCGCGAACCGGGTCGCGGCCCCGATCGGGCGGCGCATCGTGTCGGTGAGAACGACCCGGTGTCCCGCGCTTCCCAACAGCCGCGCCATGTGCAGCGCGACGGGTGCGCGGGCGCCGGTGACGAGGAATGTCTGTCTCTCCATGGCCGGACGCTAGGGGGCGTCAGGCCCCCGCGCAAGCGTCAGCCCTCGGGATACCAGCAGGCCGCCGGATGCTCGCCCATCAGGTCCGGGCGCTGCTCGCGGCATTTGCTCTTGGCCTTCCAGCAGCGCGGCGCGAAGGGGCAGCCGTCGGGAATGTTGAGCGGCGAGGGCAATTCGCCCTCCAGTTTGATCCGCTTCTTTTCCGGGTTCGGCTCGGTCGACGGCGTCGCCGAGAGCAGCGCCTTGGTATAGGGATGCCGGGGGTTGCCGAACACCGCCTCTTTCGACCCGAACTCCACAGGCCGCCCGAGATACATCACCACCACGTCGTCGGCCACATGCCGCACCACCGACAGGTCGTGCGAGATGAAGAGATAGGCGAGGTCCAGACGCGCTTGCAGATCGAGCAGCAGGTTCAACACCTGCGACTGGATCGACAGGTCGAGCGCCGAGACGGGTTCGTCCAGCACCAGAAGCTTGGGTTCCAGCATCAACGCACGGGCGACCGCGATCCGTTGGCGCTGCCCGCCCGAGAACATATGCGGGAAACGGTCGTAATGCTCGGGCCGAAGGCCCACCAGCTCGATCATCTCGCGCGCCTTGGCCTGCCGTTCCTTGGCCGACATATCGGGGCGGTTGATCTTGAGCGGCTCTTCCAGAATGGCGCCCACCCGGTGACGCAGGTTGAGCGACCCGTAGGGGTCCTGAAATACGATCTGCACCGTGTCGCGCAGCGTGTCCCAGTTGTCGGGCGTCACGTCCTTGCCCGCGATGTTGAGCGTGCCCGCCGTCGGCTCTTCGATCATCGTGACGAGCCGCGCGAGGGTGGACTTGCCGCACCCCGACTCCCCCACGACGGCGAGCGTCTTGCCGGCCTCGATGGTGAACGAGGCTTCCGACAGCGCCTTGACCACGCTGGGTTTCGAGAACAGGCCGCCGCCCACTTCGTAGTGGCGGGCGAGGTTCTGCGCGGTGACGACGGTGTTCATGCCACGCCCTCCTTCGCGTTGACCGGGTAGTGACAGCGCGCAAGGCCGAGTTCCGGCGGCTGCACCGGCGGGTCGATCTTGCGGCAGGTGTCGTTGGCGAATTGGCAGCGCGGCGAGAACAGGCAGCCTTCGGGCCGATCGTACTGCCCCGGCACCACGCCCGGAATGGTCGGCAGATGCCGCTCGGTCGCGCGTTCCGGTAGGGCCGCGAGCAGGGCCGAGGTGTAGGGGTGGTGCGGTTCGGCGAAAAGCTTGCGCACCTCCTGTTCCTCGACCTTTTGCCCGGCATATTGCACCTGAACGCGCTGCGCCGTTTCGGCCACCACGCCCATGTCGTGCGTGATGAGGATCAGGCCCATCCCGGTCTCTTTCTGAAGATCCGTCAGCAGGTCGAGGATCTGCGCCTGAATGGTCACGTCGAGCGCGGTCGTCGGCTCGTCGGCAATGAGAAGGCGCGGCTTGCAGGCGAGCGCCATCGCGATCATCACCCGCTGGCTCATCCCGCCCGACATCTGGTGCGGAAACGCCTTGAGCCGTTTTTCGGGGTCCGGGATGCCCACGAGGTCGAGCAATTCGACCGCCCGCCTGTGGCGTGCCGCGCGGTCCATCTTCATGTGGATGCGCAAGCTTTCCTTGATCTGGAACCCGACCGTGAAACAGGGGTTCAGCGACGACATCGGCTCCTGAAAGATCATCGACATGTCGCGCCCGATCACCTTGCGCCGCGACTTGGCCGTCATGCCGCGCAGGTCCACGCCGTCGAAGCTCATCTCGTCGGCGGTGATCGTCGCGGTCCACGGTAACAGCCCCATCATGGCGAGCATCGAGACGGACTTGCCGGAGCCGGATTCGCCCACGATCGACAGGATGTCGCCCTCGTTCACGGTGATGTCGACGCCGTCCACGGCGCGAAACTGGCCGCCGGCCGTGTCGAAGTCGACGCTGAGATTGCGGATATTGAGGAGGGTCATCGTCAGCTCCTCTTCAGTTTGGGGTCAAGCGCGTCGCGCAGGCCGTCGCCCATCAGGTTGATGGCCAGCACCGTGGTCAGGATCGCGACACCGGGGAAGGTGACGACCCACCACGCGCGTAAGATGAATTCGCGGCTTTCGGCGAGCATCGTGCCCCATTCCGGTGTCGGAGGCTGCGCGCCCATGCCGAGAAAGCCCAGCGCGGCCACGTCGAGGATCGCGTTCGAGAACGACAGCGCCGCCTGCACGATGATCGGGGCGAGGCAATTCGGAAGAACGGTGACGAACATCAGCCGCGGCAGTTTCGCGCCCGCGACCCGCGCGGATACCACGTAGTCCTTGGACAACTCCGTCATCACCGCCGCGCGGGTCAGGCGCACGTAGTGCGGTTGAAGCACGATGGCGATGGCGATCATGGCATTCAGCAGCGACGGCCCGAGGATGGCGACGAGCACGAGCGCGAGCAGCAGCGACGGGATGGACAGGATGATGTCCATGATCCGCATGATGATCGTGTCGAGCCAGCGCGGCGCGAACCCGGCGATGAGCCCGGTCAGAATGCCGCCGGTCGCCGCGAGGATCACGACGATGGTGCCGACGAGGAACGAATAGCGCGCGCCGTAGATCAGGCGCGACAGCATATCCCGCCCCAACGGGTCGGTGCCCAGCGGATAGGTCCAGCTTCCGCCGTCCTGCCACGCAGGCGGCACCAGCGTGGCGCCCCGGTTCTGGGTGGAGGGCTCGAACGGGGAAATGAGAGGCGCGAAGATCGCGACGATCAGGAAGAAGATGAACACGTAAAAGCCGATCACGGCCCCACGGTTCTCGCGGAAGTAACGCCAGAATTCCTTGAACCGGCCGGGGCGGACGGTCGTGGTCGGCGTGGTGTTGGTCGATGAACTCACGTCTGCCATGTCAGCGCTTCCGGATCTTGGGGTTGATGAGACCGTAGAGCAGGTCGACGATCAGGTTCACCACCATTACGAGAAGTGCCACGAGCAGCAGCCCGCCCTGCACGACCGGGTAGTCGCGGCGATAGATGCTGTCGACCATCCACTTGCCGATGCCCGGCCACGAAAAGATCGTCTCGGTCAGGATGGCCCCTGCAAGGAGCATACCCACGGACAGGCCGATCACGGTGATGACCGGGATCATCGCGTTCCTGAGCGCATGGACCCCATTCACCCGCGGCGGGGTCAGGCCCTTGGCGCGGGCGGTGCGGATGTAGTCTTCGCCCAGCACTTCGAGCATGGCCGAACGGGTCTGACGCGCGATGACGGCGAGCGGGATGGTGGCGAGCACGATGGACGGCAGGATCAGGTGCCTTACGGCCGAGACGAACGCGCCATCCTGCCCCGACAACAGCGAGTCGATCAGCATGAAGCCGGTCACGTCGGGGAAATAGTAGAGCAGGTCGATCCGGCCGGACACGGGCGTCCAGCCCAGATTGCCCGAGAAGATGATGATGAGCAGCAGCGCCCACCAGAAGATCGGCATCGAATACCCGATCAGGGCCGAGGACATGAGCGCGCGGTCGAAGAACTTGCCGCGGTTCACGGCGGCGATGACGCCCGCCGGAATGCCCAGCGTGATGGCGATGACGATGGCGCAGAACGACAGCTCCAGCGTCGCCGGAAACAGCGCGAAGAACTCGTCGAAGACGGGGCGCTTGGTGACGTAGCTGGTGCCGAGATCGCCCTGAAGGACGCCGGTGAAGAAATCCCAGAACTGCACGACGAGCGGGCGGTCGAATCCGAACTGCTGGTAAAGCTCGTTGTAGCGTTCTTCGGTCATGCCGCGTTCGCCCGCCATGACAATGATCGGATCGCCGGGCAGCACGCGGATGAAGGAGAATGAGATGATGGTGACCCCGATGAACGTCGGGATGAAGGTCAGGAGCCTCCCGATCAGGTAACGTAGCATCAGCGGGTCCTGCGGTTCGGCTGGGCGTCGGCCTGGCTTGTACGGATCATATCGGCTCCGGTCGGAATGGCGGGGCCCGCAGGCCCCGCCAATTTGCGTTATTCAGCGAGGGAAACCTCGGTGAAGATGTGGCCGCCGAGCGGGTGGACTTTGTAGCCCTCCACTTCGGGGCGCATCGGCATGAACACGACCGAGTGCGCGATGGTCGCCCACGGGGCCTGCTCCTTGAAGATCACCTGAGCCTCTTCATAGAGCGCGGCACGCTCTTCCTGCGTCGGCAGGGTCTTGGCTTCCTGAATGATCTCTTCGAACGGCTCGTGGCACCACTGGGCACGGTTCGAACCGCCCACACCGTCACAGCCCAGGAGCACGGCGAGGAAGTTGTCCGGGTCGCCGTTGTCGCCGGTCCAGCCCAGCAGAACGGCCCCGTCACGCTCGACGTCTTTCGAGCGGTCGAGGTATTCGCCCCACTCGTAGGACACGATCTCGACGTCCACACCGATCTTGGAGAAGTCTTCCTGGATCAGTTCGGCCATACGGCGTGCGTTCGGGTTGTATGGGCGCTGCACCGGCATCGCCCATACCTTCATCGAAAGGTCCGACACACCGGCTTCTTCGAGCATCGCCATCGCGCCTTCGGGATCGTAGGCGTCGTCTTCGATCGCGTCGTTGTAGGACCACATGGTCGGCGGGATCGGGTTCTTGGCGATCGAGCCGGAGCCCTGGAACACCACGTCGATGATCGCCTGCTTGTCGATCGCCATGTTCAGCGCCTTGCGCACCATCGGGTTGTCGAACGGTGCCTGCTGCGTGTTGTAGGCGAGGTAGCCGACGTTCAGCCCTTCCTGCTCCATCACGTTGATGCCGTCGTCATCCATCATCGCCTGAATGTCGGCGGGGTTCGGATAGGGCATCACGTGGCATTCGCCGGCGGACAGCTTCTGGTAGCGGACCGAGGCGTCGGGCGTGATCGCGAAGACCAGATTGTCGACCTTCGGCAGGCCTTCTTTCCAGTATTCGGGGTTCTTGGCGTAACGGATCACCGCGTCCTTCTGGTAGGCCACGAATTCGAACGGTCCGGTCCCGATGGGCTGCTGGTTCAGCATCTCGGGCGTGCCGGCTTCGTCCATCGCGTCGGCGTATTCCTTGGACTGGATCGAGGCGAAGTCCATGGCGAGGTTCGCGATGAACGGCGCTTCGGGACGGGTCAGCACGAACTTGACCGTCATGTCGTCGACCTTCTCGATGGACGAGATCAGGTCGGGCATCGACATGCCGTTGAAGTATTCCCAGGAGCCTTCGGTCTCCATCTGGCGCATGAAGGAATAGACCACGTCATCCGCGTTGAAGTCGCGGGTGGGGGTGAAGTAGTCCGTTTCGTGGAACTTCACGCCGGAGCGCAGCTTGAAGGTCACTTCCAGACCGTCTTCCGAGGTTTCCCAGCTTTCGGCCAGACCCGGAACGACGTTGGTGGTGCCCGTCTCGAATTCGACGAGGCGGTTGTAGATCGGGTGCGACGAGGCGTCGAAGGTCGTGCCGGACGTGTAGAGCGCCGGGTCGAAGCCTTCGGGGCTGCCTTCGGAGCAATAGACGAGCGTCGATTGCGCCGAAGCGGTGCCCGCGAGCAGGGCGAAAAGGCCCGCTGCGGTCAGTGTTTTTCTTAGAGACATTTGTAACTCCCTGTTTGGGTCTCTCGCTCTGATCGGTCTTGCCTGAGGGAGGGTGCCGGGCCCGGCGGCTCCATAAACGGAACCGCCCGCCTCACGGGCGGGCCAAGCTTGTTCTCCCTGTCATCCGGGGTCTTGCGCCCCATGTGATCAAATTTCTTACGACGCAGTCGGGTCGAGACAACCCGTGCCGTTGCGTCAACTTTGACCATCAGGTCAAACTCACGCAACCCTTATTTTTGTGAGGTGAATTGGACGGGTTCGAACAAACCGACAGGGCTCGGGTCGAAAGGAGATCGGGTATGGAAACGGTGACGGGCGGCTGCCTATGCGGAAATCTGCGCATATCGGCGCGGGGCATGCCGGATCGCGTCGGGCTGTGTCATTGTCTGGATTGCCGAAAGCATCATGGCGCCGTGTTCTTTGCGGCTGCGTTCTTTCCCGCGGACGCCGTGACCGTGGACGGAGAAACGAAGCAGTATCAGGGCCGTCATTTCTGCCCCACCTGCGGCTCGTCCGTATTCTCGGTCAGCGAGGGCGAATTCGAGGTGCATCTCGGCACACTGGATGAGCCGGGCGTGTTCGAGCCGACATATGAGCTGTGGACCTGCCGACGGGAGCCGTGGTTGCCGCAGGTGCCGGGGGTCGAGGGGTTCGAGCGCGACGGCTGAGCCCGACCTCTCAGTCCTTCACAAAGAGCTTCCGCTCGACGTTGCAGAGGGTCTGGGCCGGGCCGTCCTCGGTGATGAGGATCGTCTCGGTCGTCTCAAGACCCCAGTCGTCCATCCACAGGCCGGGCATGAAGTGGAAGGTCATGCCGGGTTCCAGCACGGTTTCGTCGAAGGCGCGGATCGACACGGTGTGCTCGCCCCAATCCGGCGGATAGGACAGGCCCACGGCGTAGCCCGCGCGGTTGGGCCGTTCGATCCCGACCTTCAGCAGTTCCACGTCCAGCGCCCGCGCGATGTCGCAGGCCCGATTGCCCGCGCGCGCCACTTCGATCCCTTGGTTGAGACCTTCGGTCAGCGCCTCGGACGCGTCTTTCATGTGCTTGGGCGGCTTGCCAAAAAAGATCGTCCGGCTGAGCGGCGCGTGGTAGCGGCGATAGCATCCCGACTGCTCGATGAACGTCGCCTCGCCCTTCTTCAGCGCCTCGCCGTTCCACGTCAGGTGCGGGGCCGAGGCATCCGCGCCCGAGGGCAGGAGCGGCACGATCGCCGGGTAATCGCCCCAACTGTCGTCCTCGCCATGCACCGAGGTCTTGAAGAGTTCGCCCACCAACTCGTGTTTGAGCATCCCCGGCTCCGCGATCTCGACCGCTTTGCCGATGACCAGTTCGGAAATCCGCGCGGCGCGGCGCATGAACGCCAGTTCTTCGTCCGACTTCCTGAGCCGCACCCAGTTCACGAGCGTCGAGGCGTCGATGAAATCCGCCTCCGGCAGCCCCTCGGCCAGCACCGCGAACGCGCGGGCGGTGAAGAAGTAGGTCTCCATCTCGACGCCGATGCGCTTGTCGCCATAGCCCATGATGCGCAGGTGACTGGCAAGATCCTCCATCGGGTGAATGTCGGGCGCCTGAATATAGCGGTCGGCGTAGTAGATAATCTCGTCATCATCCATCCAGACCGTGCGTCGCGCCCCATTGGCATCCTGTAGCCGCCCCCACCAGATCGGTTTGCCGTCGAGCGGCAGGATCACCCCCTGATGCACATAGAACGACCAGCCGTCGTAGCCCGTGATGTAATTCATGTTCGACGGGTTCGTCAGGAACAGAACGTCGATCCCCATCGCTTCCATGGCGGCGCGCGTCTGGGCGATGCGGCGGTCGAATTCCCCTTGGGTGAAATGCGCATTCTCAATCGGCATGACGACTCCCGTTCCGTCTGGGTTGCTTGGGTCAGGCAGAGGATGGCGGAAAAGCCCGCAGGTTCAATGACTTTCTGGCGCAGTGACGTGCGGGGCGGTCGGGAGCAGCCGAAATGCGTTCCTGCTGTTGGGAACCGCGAAAGTCGTGATAAAGGCCTGATATGGTTGCCCTCGACGCCACAGACCTCGCCATCCTCAAGGTGCTCGCCCGCGACGGGCGTATCACCAAGGCCGCGCTTGCCGATGCGGTGGGGCTGTCGCCCACGCCCTGCTGGAACCGCCTTAAGCGGCTGGAAAAGGCCGGGGTGATCGACGGCTACGGCGCGCGCTTCGACCTGCGCAGGATCGGGCCGTCGGTGACGGTCTTCGTTGCGGTCGAGATCGCAGATCACACCGCCGCCAGTTTCCGCATCTTCGAAGACGCGCTTACCCGGTATGACGAGATCACCGCCTGCTGGGCGCTGGGTGGCGGTTACGATTACCTCATGCAGGTCGTCACCCGCGACATCGACGCCTATCAACGCCTGATGGACGTGATGCTCGACGCCCGCATCGGCCTGTCGCGGTATTTCACCTACATCGTGACCAAGCCCGTCAAAGGCGGCCCGCCGCCCCTGGGTTTGATCGCGGGAGAGGAATAGTCTCCCAAACCCTGCGGGCAGGAGAGGAATCCTCTCCGCAAGAGACCAAATTCGGCCTCGACGCCCGCGCGAATCCCTCATCTTGAGCCCATCGAACAGGAGGCTTGAGATGCTCGACACAGCGATCCCGACCCACGTGGACATCACCGACAAGCGGCTTTTGCGCAGCTTCGCCTATGTGAACGGCAAGTGGCGCGCGGCCTCGGACGGTGGTTCGTTCAACGTCACCGACCCCGCCAACGGCGCTTTCCTCGGCGAAGTCGCCAAGCTGACCGCAGAGGATTCCACTTCGGCCGTCGACGCCGCGCAGATGGCCTTTGCCGACTGGTCCATGACTCTGCCGCAGGAGCGTGCCGCGATCATCCGCCGCTGGTTCGACCTGATGCTCGCCCACAAAGAGGATCTCGCCCGCATCATGGTGCTGGAGCAGGGCAAGCCGATCTCCGAAGCGCGGGGCGAAATCGACTACGCTGCCTCTTTCGTGGAGTTCTATGCCGAAGAGGCCAAGCGCCCGAACATCGAAGGCGTGACCAGCCACCTCCACGATGCCGAGGTCGAGCTGTGGCTCGAACCCGTCGGTGTCGTCGCCCTCGTCACCCCGTGGAACTTCCCCTCCGCGATGCTGACGCGCAAGGCCGCCGCCGCGCTTGCAGCCGGCTGCACCATCGTTGCGCACCCGTCGCACGAAACCCCCTATTCCGCGCTCGCGCTGGCGGAACTCGCGGAACGCGCGGGCGTGCCACCGGGCGTGTTCAACGTCGTCACCGGCCACGCGCCCACCATCGTCGAGCCGTGGACGCAGGACCACCGCGTGCGCGCCCTGTCTTTCACCGGCTCGACCGAAGTGGGCCGGCTCCTCTACCGCCAGTCGGCTGCCACCGTGAAACGACTGGTCATGGAACTGGGCGGCCACGCCCCGGTGATCGTGTTCAAGAACTGCGATCTGGACGAAGCCGTGGCCGAGACGATGAAGGCCAAGTGGGCGACCTCCGGGCAGGATTGCCTTGGCGCGAACCGCATCTATGTCGAACGCGCCGTCTATGACGAGTTCTGCCAGATGTTCACCGAAGCGACCGAGGCGCTGACCATTGGGCGCGGCATGGACGACCCGGACATCGGCCCGCTGATGAACGAGAAAGCCGTGGCGAAACAGGAGGAACACGTCGCCGACGCGCTCGCCAAAGGCGCGACGCTCATGTGCGGTGGCAAACGCACCGAGCATGGCGATCTGTTCTACGCGCCCACCGTGCTCAAGGACGTGACCGACGACTGCCTCATCATGCGTGAGGAGACCTTCGGCCCCGTCGCCGCGATCACCCCCTTCGACAGCGAGGACGAGGTGGTGCGCCGCGCGAACGATACGGAATACGGTCTTGTGGCCTATGTGCATTCTATGGACCCGCGCCGCATCTACCGCCTGACCCGCGCGCTGCAATACGGCATGGTTGCGGTGAATCGCACCAAGGTCACGGGCGCGCCGATCCCCTTTGGCGGGACCAAGCAATCCGGTCTGGGTCGCGAAGGTGCGCGGCGCGGCATGGAGGAATTCATGGAAATCAAATACGTCTGCCGCGACTGGGCGTAATCATCGAGTAAAAAAGGAAAAACGATGCTCAAGAACGATCAACTCGACCGCTGGGACCGGGAGAACTTCTTTCACCCGTCCACGCACCTCGCCCAGTTCGCCCGTGGCGAAGCGCCGAGCCGCGTCATCCAGACCGGCAAAGATTGTCACATCACCGACCGCGACGGGAACGAACTTCTCGACGCCTTCGCCGGGCTCTATTGCGTGAACGTCGGCTACGGCCGCCCCGAAATCGCCGAAGCCATCGCCCAGCAGGCCAAGGAACTGGCTTATTACCACGCCTATGTC
The DNA here is from genome assembly GCF_005871115.1 of Maritimibacter alexandrii. Taxonomy (NCBI): domain Bacteria; kingdom Pseudomonadati; phylum Pseudomonadota; class Alphaproteobacteria; order Rhodobacterales; family Roseobacteraceae; genus Maritimibacter; species Maritimibacter alexandrii. Next base: position 585,498 of record NZ_SWKQ01000009.1, on the reverse strand, counting down.
GGCCACGGCACCGAGGCGTCGATCACGCTTGCCAAGATGGTGCTCGACCGCGCGCCGGACCATATGTCCAAGGTCTATTTCGGCCTGTCTGGCTCGGACGCGAACGAAACCAACATCAAGCTGGTCTGGTATTACAACAACATCCTTGGCCGCCCCGAGAAGAAGAAGATCATCTCGCGTTGGCGCGGCTATCACGGGTCGGGCCTGATGACCGGGTCGCTGACAGGCCTGCATCTGTTCCACAAGAAATTCGACCTGCCGCTGGAACAGGTCATCCACACCGAGGCGCCGTATTACTACCGCCGCGAGAACACCGACATGACCGAAGAGGATTTCGTCGGTCACTGCGTTTACGAACTCGAGCAACTGATCGAACGGGAAGGGGCCGACACCATCGCCGCCTTCATCGGCGAGCCCGCGCTGGGCACCGGCGGCCTCGTCCCGCCGCCTGCGGGCTATTGGGAGGCGATCCAGAAGGTGCTCGAAAAGCACGACATCCTGCTCATCGCGGACGAGGTCGTGACCGGCTTCGGGCGTCTCGGGTCCATGTTCGGCTCCGACCACTACGGCATCAAGCCCGACCTCATCACCATCGCAAAGGGCCTGACCTCGGCCTATGCGCCGCTGTCGGGGTCCATCTTGTCCGACAAGATGTGGAAGGTGCTGGAGCAGGGGACGGATGAGAACGGCCCCATCGGCCACGGCTGGACCTATTCGGCTCACCCGATCGGCGCGGCGGCGGGCATCGCGAACCTGAAGCTGATCGACGATCTGAACCTCGTCCAGAACGCGGGCACCGTCGGCGCGCATTTCAAGGCGGCGCTCAAGGCCGAGGTGGGCGACCATGCCCATGTGGGTGAGGTGCGTGGCGAAGGCCTCCTCTGTGCGGTCGAATTCGTGAAAGACCCGGAAACGCGCACCTTCTTCGATCCGTCCGAGGGGATCGGCGCCAAACTCGCCGGTGCGCTTCTGTCCGAGGGCGTCATCGCGCGCGCCATGCCGCAGGGCGACATCCTTGGTTTCGCGCCGCCCTTCTGCCTGACCGAAGCGCAGGCGGACGAGATCGCGACCAAGCTCGGGCGCGCCGTTCGCAGCGTTCTGGGATAAGCACGCGGCGGGGCCGATCTTGAATTTCGGCCCCGCGACCCCATATTAGGTCAGCAAAGCAGACCTAAAACTCCTTCTAAACAGCGGTTTACCTTGCAGCTTTGCATCCAAGGTGCTTGAAGGGGCCGGTATGACCCGGAAAGGGGGCGGACATGCTCGATTTTCGCACCATGCGTCAGGAACTGGCCGAGGTTTACGACCTCGCGCCCAACCCGGACCTGGCCGAGGAAATGAAGGACGACTACGCGAAGATGGATCGCGTGGTGTCGCCGCCCGAATGGGCCGTGGCCGCACCCTATGTGCGTGCGATTAACCGCCTGAAAAAAGAGAAGAACGCGGTTATCCTCGCGCATAACTACATGACGCCGGACATCTATCACGGCGTGGCCGATTTCGTGGGCGACAGCCTGCAACTCGCCATCAAGGCGACCGAGGTCGAGGCCGAGACCATCGTCCAGTGCGGCGTGCATTTCATGGCCGAGACGTCGAAGATCCTGAACCCGGCGAAACGCGTGTTGATCCCGGATATGGAGGCAGGCTGTTCGCTCGCCAACTCCATCGGGGCCGATGGCATCAAGCAGATGCGCGCGCAATATCCGGGCGCGCCGGTCGTGACCTACGTGAACACGACCGCCGAGGAAAAGGCCAACTCCGACATCTGCTGCACCTCGTCCAACGCCGCCGCCATCGTGCGCGCGCTGCCCGAGGACACGATCATTATGGCGCCGGACCAGTACCTTGCCCAGAACGTCGCGCGGCAGGTGCCGGAAAAGAACATCGTCTGGTGGAACGGCTCCTGCGTGGTGCACGAAAGCTTCACGGCACAAGACCTCAAGGACTATCGTCAGTGGAACCCCGACACCACGATCATCACCCACCCCGAATGCCCGCCGGACGTGGTGGACGAAAGCGATTTCTCCGGCTCCACCAGCGGCATCATCAACTATGTGCGCGAGCATAAGCCCAAGCAGGCGTTGCTCGTGACCGAGTGCTCGATGGCCTCGAACATTTCCGACGAATTGCCCGAAGTGGATTTCGTCGGCCCCTGTAATATGTGCCCCTACATGAAAAAGATCACACTGGAGAAAATCCTGTGGTCGCTTCACGCGGGCGTCGAAGAGGTGCACGTCGATGAAGACGTGGCCGCCAAGGCGCGCGTGGCGGTCGAGCGGATGATCGACCTCAGCAAGAAACTGGGCATCTGATAGGGGCGACCCCCATGAAAACCGAACGTATCGTCATCGTCGGCGCGGGTATGGGCGCGCTCTATGCGGCCCTGACGCTGGCGCCGCGCCCGGTGCTGATGATTTCGCCCGAACAACTTGGCGAGGGTGCAAGCTCGGCCTGGGCGCAGGGCGGCGTCGCCGCCGCGATGGCCGCGTCCGATACGCCCGAGGCACATGCCAAGGATACCATGACCGCAGGGGCGGGGACCGTGGATGGCGAGGTCGCCGCGATGGTCACCCGCCACGCCGCCGAACATATCCTCGACCTGACCGCGTTCGGCACGCCCTTCGACCGTGATGCCCAAGGCAATTACGTGATGAGCCGGGAGGCCGCGCATTCCGCCGCGCGCGTCGTACGGGTCAAGGGCGATCAGGCGGGTCGTCAGATCATGGAGACGTTGATCGCCAAGGTCCGCGCCACGGCATCGGTGCAGGTCATCGAAGGCGCCCTCGCGACCGGGCTCGAGACAGAAGGCGAGCGCGTCACCGGCGTCTGGATCAGGCACACCGACCCGGCCTCCGGCCCCGTGCTGATCGAAACGCCCGCCGTGCTTCTGGCCGGTGGCGGCTCCGGCGGGCTTTACGCGCATACGACGAACCCGCCGCGCATCCGGGGGCAGGTCATCGGCTTCGCCGCCCGCGCGGGCGCCGTGATCGCCGACCCTGAATTCGTGCAATTCCACCCCACCGCAATCGACATGGGCGAAGACCCCATGCCGCTCGCGACCGAGGCGCTCAGGGGGGAGGGTGCGATCCTCGTCAATGCCGATGGCGAACGGTTCATGACGACGGTGCATGAGGATGCCGAACTCGCGCCGCGCGACATCGTCGCCCGCGAGATCTTCAAGCAGACGCAGGCGGGCAAACGCCCGATGCTCGACACGCGCGCCGCGCTGGGCGCCGAGGTGCTGACCCGATTTCCGGCGGTGGCCGAGGCCTGCGCGCGCGCCGGGTTCGATCCGGTCGAAAACCCGATCCCCGTCGCGGTCGCAGCGCACTACCACATGGGCGGCGTCGATACCGACGAACATGGCCGCTCGTCGCTCGACCGCCTCTGGGTCTGCGGCGAAGCCTCGTCCACGGGGCTGCACGGTGCAAACCGGCTCGCCTCCAACGGTCTGCTCGAAGCCTTGGTTTATGGCAAGAAAGCCGCCGAAGACATCGCGCGGACGCTTGGCGACATTCCCGAGGCCGAAGAACTGACCTTCACCTTCCCGACGGGTGGCGAGGACGTGGACGAAGCCGCCGTGATGGACCTGCGCCGCACCATGACCACCCATGTCGGTGTGCGCCGCAATGCGGACGGGCTGAAGCAGGCGCTCGCCACCATCGCCGGGCTGGAAGCCGCGGCCAACAACGAGACCATGCGCAACATGACCGCGACCGCGACCCTTATCGCCGCCGCCGCGCTGACCCGCGAGGAAAGCCGGGGCGGGCATTATCGCGACGACTTTCCCGAGCAGGTTCCCGCGCTCGCCCATCGCACCAAGATCACGCTGGAGGCCGCCGTCGGCATCCGGGACGCCGCCAAGGATATGGTATGACCTACGCCACGCTGCCCGACATCGTTCTGGAACCCATCGTGCGCAATGCGCTGATGGAGGATCTGGGCACCTATGGCGACGTCACTACCCGTGCCGTGATCCCGCCCGCGACGACCTATGACGCCGCGATCAACGCGCGTGAGCCGGGGATCGTCTCAGGCATGCAAATCGCGCGCATCGCCTTCGGCCTCGTCGACCCCTCGCTTGAAATCGAGCCGCTCGTCGAGGATGGCGACACCATCGCGCCCGGCGACACGCTCATGCGCATCCGGGGCAAGGCCGCGTCGATCCTGTCGGGCGAACGCGTGGCGCTGAACTTCGCGGGCCGCCTGTCTGGCATCGCCACCATGACCGAGTCCTTCGTGGCGAAGACCGAAGGCACAAAGACCCGGATCACCTGCACCCGCAAGACCACGCCGGGCCTGCGTGTGGTCGAAAAACTCGCCGTTCTGCATGGCGGCGGCTTCAACCACCGCTATTCGCTCTCCGACGCGATCCTCATCAAGGACAACCACATCGCGGCCGCCGGGGGTGTCCGCGCGGTGCTGGAGGCGTCCAAGGCGGTGGCCAGCCACATGATGACCGTCGAGATCGAGGTCGATACGCTCGACCAGCTTGCCGAAGTGCTCGACGTCGGCGGGGCGAGCGCGGTTCTGCTCGACAATATGGACACGCCGACATTGGTCGAAGCGGTCAAGATGACGGGCGGGCGCCTGCCCTTGGAAGCATCCGGCAACATGAAGCTCGAGCGCATCGCGGAAGTTGCCGCGACGGGCGTCGATTACATCTCCTCCGGGGCCCTGACGCACTCGGCCCGGACCCTTGATCTCGGTCTGGATTTTTAGCTTTCAAATCCGAGACTTAGAGTCGTGATTGCGAAGTCGGGACGCTATATCTTGCGTCTTTTGTATGTGTCGCCACGACCACTACGTCGGCGGGAACGGGGCATTCCGGTCACAACTCGGTCATGACCGCTAGCAGCGGCGTCTACTTCCGGTTACGATTCACGGCACGAGCAAACGCGCGAACCTGGGGATCGCGAATTCATGAGGCCAAAATTTCGCCTGACGCGGCTCCTGCCGACCGCCGTCGCAATTGTATGTCTTGCGACCATGTCCGCGACGGCGCTGGATGATATCCAATTCAATGTCGAAGGCGGCGGAGCGTTGCAGAAGGACCTCGAGTCCGCGTCGCTCCTGCTGTCCGTTCAGGAAGAGGGGATCGACGATCCCCGTGATCTGCTCGCCACGTCGCTGGCGGAATACGAGCGGCTTCTGAACACGCTTTACGCCAACGGGCACTACGGCGGCGTCATCAACGTGCAGCTCGACGGGGTCGAAGCCGCCGCGATCCAGAATTTCAACGTGCCGAGCACGGTCCGCAGTATCACGGTCGATGTGCGTCCGGGTCAGCAGTTCCATTTCGGCAGCACCCAGATCACGCCGCTGGTGCAGGGCACGCAGAAGATCGACGAATTCCGCAACGGCGAGCCGGCCTATTCGACGGTCATTCAAAGCGCGGTGGAAAGCGCGGTGGACGATTGGCGTCACGCCGGCCGGGCCAAGGCGACCGTGCGCGATCAGGACCTGACCGCGAACCATCAGAACAAACTCATCAACGCACGTATCTGGATCGACCCAGGTCCGCTGGTCCGGTTCGGGCAGCTTCGCCACACGAATGCCTCGGCCGTCCGCACGAGCAAGATCGAACGGATCGCCGGACTGCCCGAGGGCGAAGTGTTCGATCCCGACGAGGCGGAAGCGGCGGCCAACCGTCTGCGCCGCACCGGGGCCTTTGCCTCGGTCGTGCTGCGGGAGGCCGAAACGCTGGGCCCGGGCAACACGATGGACATGCTGCTGACCACGGCGGACATGAAGCCGCGTCGGTTCGGGTTCGGGGCCGAACTCTCGTCGATCGAAGGGCTGGGGCTGTCGGCCTACTGGATGCACCGCAACCTCTTGGGCGGGGCCGAACGGTTCCGCGTCGATGCCGCGGTCAACGGCATCACGCCCGCGCTCAACAATCTCGACGTGGAACTCGACGCGCGTCTGGATATTCCGGCAGCCTTCGGCACCGACAACGACGCCTATGTCGAGGTGGCCGGGCTGTGGCTGCGCGAACCCTCCTACAACATCCTCGGGGCGGGGATCGAGGCAGGGGTGAAGCGCTACTTCAGCCCGAACCTCGAAGGCGAGATCGGCCTTGGCTTCGCTTATGCGCAGGTGACCGACAGCTTCGGCACGCGCAGTTTCACCACCGTCAAGGTTCCCGCCATGGTCGAATGGGACAAGCGGAACGACAGCCTGAACCCGACGCGGGGCTTTTACGTGCGTGCGGATGCCCAGCCGTTCTTCGATATCGGTCGGGGCGTTGGCGCTTGGGGCCTGCTCGATGCCCGCGTTTACCGTGGCTTCGGCGAAGACGACCGCTTCGTCCTCGCGGCGCGGGGACAGGTCGGCACCGTGGTCGGCCCGAACCCGTCGCAGACCCACCCTGATCTGCTGTTCTATTCGGGTGGCGGCGGCACGGTGCGCGGCCAGCCCTACCAATCGCTCAACTTCGCCTCCGGCACCGGCACGGTGGGGGGGCAGGCCTTCCTCGGCGGCCAGTTCGAGGTGCGCGTCAAGGCGACCGATACCATCGGTGTCGTCGGGTTCTTCGACGTGGGCTACCTTGGCGATACGGGGTTCTTCGGAGGCACGACCGCATGGCACTCCGGCGCGGGTCTGGGCGTGCGCTACAACACCGCGCTCGGTCCGATCCGGCTTGACGTCGGTTACCCCGTCACCGGCGGCGTCCGCTCGCCCAACCCGCTGCGCAACGTGCAGCTTTATGTCGGGATCGGGCACGCCTTCTGATGAAAAGATTTCTCGCCCTTCTCGCCACGCTCACCCTCATCGGCCTGCCCGCAGGGGCGCAGGACGACACGACCGAGGAAGAGGACAAGTCGATCCTCGAATCCTTCCTCGAAGAGAACCTGTCGTCCGAAGGGATGGAGGTGACCGTCAACGGTTTCTCCGGTGCCTTGTCGCGTGAGGCGACGATGCAGGAGATGACCTTTGCCGATGCGGAAGGCGTCTGGCTCAGGTTGGAGGACGTGGCGCTCAACTGGAACCGGGCCGCCGTGCTGCGCGGGCGGATCGAGGTGCGCGAGTTGTCGGCGGGGCTTATCGAACTGGCGCGCCTGCCCGCGGGCGGCTCATCCGGCCCTTCGGCGGAAGCGTCGGATTTCACGCTGCCGGACCTGCCCGTTTCGATCGACATAGGCCTGATCGACGCCGAACGCCTCGTCCTCGGCGCGCCGGTGTTGGGCGAACGCATCGAAATGACGCTCGAAGGCTCGGCCAATCTCGCCGACGGCGAGGGGGCGGTCGATGTGGCGCTGTCCCGCACCGACGGCGAATTGGGCGAGCTGACCCTCGCCGGGTCTTATTCAAACACCTCCAAGGTCCTTGCCGTGAACCTTCGGCTCGAAGAAGGGCAAGGGGGCATCGTCGCGAACCTCGCCAGCCTGCCGGGCGAGCCTGCACTGTCGGTGCGGGTCGAAGGCGAGGATCGGCTCGACGATTTCACGGCGAACATCGTGCTCGCGACCGACGGCCAGAACCGGTTGGCCGGGCAGGTGCGCGCAGCCGCCGTTGTCGATGGTGAAGGCGACGCTCAAAAGACCCAGTTGCAGATCGAAGCCGATCTGGCCGGTGACCTGCGCCCCCTATTCGAAGAGCAGTATCAGGCGTTCTTCGGGGGGGAGAGCGTGCTGCACCTCGACGCGACCCGGTTCCAGAACAAGTCGATCCGGGTGGCGGATCTGTTCCTCAAGACCGAGGCCCTGGAACTGCGTGGCGACGCGCTGGTATCGGCGAAAGGCTGGCCGCAGAATGCGCAGATCACCGGCACGCTGGCCAATGCGGACGGATCGCCCGTGGTGCTTCCCATTGCAGGGCCGGAGACGCGGATCGGGTCCGCCGAGATCGAATTCGACTATGACGCCCTGCGTGGCGAAGGCTGGGTCGGTGCCATCGAGCTGGAAGGTTTCGCGCGCGAAGACATGGCGCTCGCCGCACTCAACGTGTCGGGAGCGGGAAAACTGCGCTCCGGCGGGGGCGACACCATTCCCAGCGTGGGCGGGCGTGTCGTCATATCTGCGGACGGGATCGACCTTGGGGACGAGCCGCTGAATGCCGCCGTGGGCGAGCGCATCACCGGCAACCTGATTTTCGCCAAGGCCGACAACACGCCCTTTCGGTTCACCGACGTGGATATCTCGGGCGAGGATTACGGCCTGACCGGCGACGTGACCCTGCGGACCGAGGTCGAACAGCTCGACCTCGTTTCCGAACTCGACCTGAGGCTCGAAGCCGAGCGGCTGGCCCGCTTCGCCCAGATTTCCGGTCAAGACCTCAAGGGCGCGGCGTCGCTGTCGATCAAGGGGTCCGTCGCCGTACCGGATGGGCCGTTCGACCTTGAAATCGACGGCGCGACCCAAGACCTTTCCGTGGGGATCGCCCAAGTCGACAGCCTCTTGGCGGGGGAAAGCCGGATTTCCATCGCGGCGGACCGGAACCAGCAGCGCACGGCCATCAACCGTTTGACCATCGCCGGGCCGGGCATCACGGCTTCGGCCATGGGCGAGTTGCGGACCAATGGCAGCAGTCTGGATGCGCAGATCGAATTGCCGGATGCGTCCCGGCTGGATGAACGGCTCTCGGGTCGGCTTGCGCTGAACGCCACGGCGGTTCAGGTGCGCGACGACTGGACGGTCGAGGCGACGGCGACAGGCCCCGGTGGCTTGGACGCGGACATCACCGGAACCGGCACCATCGCAGACGGTGCCATCGGCCCGGTTCAGGCAACGCTCGTCGCGGCGCTCGACAGTATCGCCCCCTATTCCGGCCTTGCCGGAACCGATCTGGGCGGGGCGGTCGATCTGACCGCCTCGGTGGATGCGGACCTGACCACCATGGCGGTCGCGCTCACCGGGTCTTTGCAGGGCCAGAATCTGTCGTTTCGCGTGGGGGACACCGATCAGTCCTTCGCGGGCGCAAGCGAGCTGGTGTTCGACGTGAGCCGGGATGCGGCGGGCGCGCTCGCCGCCGACGTCACCGCGCGTGGCCCCGGGGGGCTGATCGCGGATATCGAAGGCACCGGCGCGATGGTCGATGGCAAGATCGGCCCGGTCGCGGCGACGGTGAATGCCTCGGCCAATTCCATTGCGCCCTATTCGGGCCTCGCAGGCCGCGATCTGGCGGGGTCGATCGACCTGTCCGCCAATGTCGAGGCGGACCTGACCACCATGGCCGTCTCGCTCGACGGCAGTTTGCAGGGCCGGGATCTGTCGTTCAGCGCGGGCGAGGTGGACCAGCTTCTTGCCGGTGGCAGCGAGGTCGTGTTCGACGTCCGGCGCGACGAGGCGGGCAAGATCTTCGTCGACAGGCTGACGGCGAACACGCCGCAGGTCAGCCTGACCGCCGACGGCACGTCGGAAGGGGGCCAGAGCCGTGTGAACTTCGACGCGCGCTTGGCCGATGTCGGGCTTTTCGTGCCCGAGTTCCCCGGCGCCTTCTCGGCAAGCGGCACGGCTGTCCTGACCGGCGACGATTACCGCGTCGATATCTCGGGCCAAGGGCCGGGCGGGATCACCGTGAACGTGGCGGGCAGCCTTGCCAGCACGATGGACAACGCGAACCTGTCGATCGACGGCACCGTGCCACTCGCCCTCGCCAATGCCTTCACCGGACAGAACCGCGTCGACGGCACCGCGAGCGTGAATGTGAACCTCAACGGCCCGCTTGCGCTGACCTCGCTTTCCGGCACCGTGCGCACGACGAACGCCCGCGTGGCGGTGCCCAGCCTGCGGGTTTCGCTCGATCCGATTCAGGCCAACGTCAATCTCGGGAACGGGCGTGCCCGGCTCGAAGTCGGGGCGGCCGTATCATCGGGCGGGCGGATCGAGATTGCCGGGCCGATCACGTTGGAACCGCCGTTCAACGGCGATCTCGTCATCCGGCTTCAGAATGTCGGGCTGACCGATCCATCCCTCTACGACACGCAGATCAACGGCCAGTTGACGGTGAGCGGCCCGTTGACGGGCGGTGCCCGGATCGCGGGAACCGTGCGCCCCGGCGTGGCCGAGATCCGCATTCCATCGTCCGGCTTCGGCGTCGCCGGGACCGTCGAGGGGCTGCGCCATGTCAACGAACCCGCCGCCGTCTATGCGACCCGCGTGCGGGCCGGACAGGTCGGCACGACCGCGAGCGGCAATTCGGCGGGCGGTCCCGCGTTCCCGCTCGACATCGTCGTGGATGCGCCGAACCAGGTCTTCATCCGTGGGCGCGGGCTGGACGCCGAAGTCGGCGGGCGTTTGCGCCTTACGGGCACCACGAACGACATCGTGCCTCAGGGCAGCCTGTCCCTGATCCGGGGGCGACTGTCCCTGCTCGGCAACCGCATCGAACTGACCGAGGCGCGCGCGACGCTCGAAGGCGATTTCGACCCCTTCATCGCGGTCACCGCCGAGACGACCGTGGACGATACCGCGATCCAGATTCGGATCGACGGACAGGCGACCGACCCCGAGATCACCTTTTCCTCGGTGCCCGATCTGCCGCAGGACGAGATCTTTTCGCGTCTGATCTTCGGGCGTTCGATTTCGGAAATCTCCGCGCTTCAAGCGCTCAGGCTCGCCAACGGGATCGCGACGCTGACCGGACGGTCCGGGGGCGGGGTGATCGGCAACCTCAGGCAGGGGTTCGGTCTGGCGGACCTCGACATCGGTCAGAACGACGACGGGGCGCTCGCGGTGCGGGCCGGGGCCTATATCTCGGAAAACATCTATACCGGCGTCGAAGTCGGGGCCGATGGCGAGGCCGAGGTGAACATTAACCTCGATCTGACCAAGAACCTGACGGCACGCGGCGCGGTGTCGAACAAGGGCGAAGCGTCCATCGGCATCTATTTCGAGCGCGACTACTGAAACGAAAGACGCCCCCCGGTGGCACGAGGGTTCGGAAGGAACCTCGGGCCTCGGGGGGCGCTTCGCTCACGGCGTACTGAAATGGCTTCTGAAATCGCCCTCTGAAATTCTTCCGCGCCGTGCGGCACGGTGCCGATGGTCGATTACCTGAAGCCCCACTGGTCCGGGTGTGCCCCCGGATCCCTTGGGTTTATCGTGGACTTTCAGTCTCAAGTTGTAACCCCCCTGAACAGGGGGGTTGCCGAGTCTCAGTTGGCGACACCGTAGAATTGGCCGGTGACGATGGCGTCGTTAGCGGTGCCGGTGATGGCCGATACGCCGCCGCTCGGGTTGATGTTGAACTGCGCCTCCCCCGTGACCACCCGGGCGTCGGAGCCACGGAAGTCACCTTGAAGCCAGCTTCCCTGCGCGGTGCCGAACCCGGCCTGAAGCCGGTTGCGCACCCCGGTGTCGTCGTTGCGAAGCGTTCCGCCGATCGACACGAACATCGTCGATGCGGCGGTGGGTCCGAAGCCGGAGGTCAGAACCTGGTTGAGGGGCAGAAGCCCGGGCGCGTCGTCGCTGGAGAGTTGACCGGAATAGGTCACGCGCTGCCCGTTGACGGTGCCCGCGAATCCGCCGGCCGTCGCGGTGATCGGATCGGTCGACGAAAACGACGCTTCCATGATGAGACCCCCACGGATCGAACCGGATTGGGTCGTGCCGGATATGGTGTCGATCTGGATCTCGCCCTCATAGGTCGCCGACCCGAAGATCGGGACCGCTGCGGGGGTGAGCGCGTTGTTCGTCGCGAAGACGGTATCGAACTGCGCCTCGGTCGTTGTGTTGGTGTCGAAGTTGACCGTGGAGCAGGCCGACATGGCCGCACAGGCCAGCACGGCCACAAAGGGCCGCGCGAAACGTAAGTGATTCAAATGGAGTCTCCCAAAAAAGCAGATGCAGACCGGGCGAGATTAGCTTGCGAAAACTTCCTTGTCTCGCTGCAAAACACGTCATCCGAACGGATCAGGGCGTCTGGCGATCTGCCCACACCTCGACACTGGCGTCGGCTTCGGTCGACCGTCCGGTGATCGCCGAGGTGCCGCCGTTCGGCGCGATCCGGAACGTGCCGTCGCCCACCAGAGTGTCGCCCGTTCCACGGAAAACGCCATCGATCTGCGATCCCGCTTTCAACGTGTTTTCGACCCCGCTTGCGTCGTTGACGAGCGTGCCGCCAAGGTCGGCTGTGAACCAGCTTCCCGGACCGGGAGGATCGAAGATCGTGCCTGTCCGCCGCTCCGGGTTCATGTCGAGCGCGTAGAGATCGCTCAACGTGCCGGAATAGGTCACCGGCACTCCACCGATCTCTCCCGCAAAGCCTCCGGCGGCAACCTCCAGCGTTCCGGTGTATTCGTCGAAGGTGCCGTCGATCTGAAGCCGACCCCGGATCGATCCGTTCCGGGTCGTTCCGTCGGAGGTATAGATCTGAAGCTCCCCGACATAACGGGCGGTGGTGTCCTTGGGTGCGGTAGCGATGCCGATGAACGGGCTGTTTCGCGGCACCCAGATCGCGGCGAACTCCGCCTCGGTCGATGTGGTCGGGGCGAAAACAGGCAGGACACGGGGCGTCGTCGGGTCGGTCGTGCCCGGCGGGTTCTGAACCGACGCATCCACGACCGCGCATCCGGCGACGAGGGCCAGAACGGAAACGAGAAAACCAATGCGCGTCGGTCTGAAAATGCGTGGCAACCAATCCGGGGGCAAATCCCCATGCCCCCGGAGGTTAGCCTGTCACGCGGTGCGTGTCACTGTTCGGCGTAGAACTGGCCGCCGGTCGCGGCACCGAAACTTGCGCCGGTGATGGCCGAGGTTCCGCCGGTCGGCGTGATCGCCACACCGACAGCACCGGCCACGGCCTGACCGTCCGTGCCGTAGAAGTTCCCCATCAGGTTCGACCCCGGCTCGAACTTGTTCTCGACCCCGGTCGCGTCCTCGGTCAGCGTGCCGCCGAACGACAGTGCCATCGACGTGGTCTCGCCACCCCCGGCAATCGCAGGCAGGGCCGCGGTGCGGATTTCGTTGAAGGCCGAGCGGTCGGTCGACTGGTCATGCGTGAGCGTGCCGGAGAAGGTGGTCTGCTGCCCGTTGATCTCGCCCGCGAAATCCGTAGCCGACATGGTGAACGGCGTGGCCGAGGCGAAGTTCGCCGTCAGTTCGAGCGCACCGCGGATCGACCCGCTTTCCGAGCCGTTTTCCAGCGTCAGGATCTGCATCTCACCGTTGTAGGTCGCCGAGCCCGACAGGGGCGTGGTCGTCACGCCAAGCCCTGCGGCGGCCAGAAACGCTTCGTTGAATTCTTCGGGCGTCGCGCTGACGCCATTGTTGCCGAAACAGCCCGCCAACAGGGACGTAGCGGCCAGCGCCGCGCTGATGTGAATGAGTCTCATTGGTATACCCCTCCAGAAATGACTGGCTTCAAATGGGGGTGGGGGTTCCATTTTGGCAATCCCCCGGTTCTGGGGGTGTGGCCCCCGGTTTCAGGGGGTTTCGCGGCCCGCCACTTCGCGGCAAGATCGCAAAAAAGGGGATAGGGACAAACGTGCGCGTTTTCGCTCCGGTGCGGATTTTCCTTGCGGTCGGGCTGTTCGGTCTGGCGCTGGTCGTGGCCGCCGTTGTGCTGGCGACACGTCAGCCGTGGCTGGGGCTCGATCTCAGGCTCGACGACACGGGTCAGGCGGTCCTGATCGAGAAGAGCGAGGGACCAGCGGTCCTGATTTCCGAATGGTATCGGCTGGAAGGTGTCGAAGGCGAGGACGGGGTGCGCGTGCCGGTCGGCCCTACCACGATCATCGAAGAGCCGGACCAACTGTCGGACTTCGACACGCTCGACCGGTTCCGGGCCGAACAGGACGGGATCGCGCGCGCGATGCGTTCGGACCTGGTGACCCTCCATCTTGCGGCACCCGGCGACGTGACCCGCGAGGTGACGGTCACACCCCGTCCGCACCGCCCGATCTCGGACCTGCCCGCGATGTTCTGGGTGCAGGTCTTCGTCGGGCTCAGCGGTATCCTGATCGGCGGGTGGATCTGGTCCCTCGCGCCCGGTCGTAGGCCGCAGGCGTTCCTGATGCTGACCGGGGTCGGTTTGGCGCTGTCCTCGACGGCGGCGGCGATCTATTCGACCCGCGAACTTGCGCTTCCGGCGTCATATTTTCAGGTGTTGGGGCCGTTGAACCTGACGGGCTCTTTGACATTCGGGGCCGGGGTCATCGGCCTCTTCCTGAGTTACCCGGCACAGATCGGGCCAAGGTGGCTTGCCCTCGTGCAGGTCGGCGTGATCGCGGCGTGGCTTGTGGGGGCCTTCACGCGGGTCATTCCCGATTACACCTTCGCCTATCAGCTTCCCATCGCCACCGCGATGCTGGTGCTCGTGTTGCTGGTCGCGTTGCAGTTCCGGCGCGCGCGCAAGGCCAAAGATCTGCCCGCCCGCGCGGCCCTGCGCCTGTTCGGGCTGTCGGTTCTGATCGGGGCGGGCAGCTTCGTGGGCCTCGTCACCGTGCCTCAACTCCTCGGTCTCGAAGCACAGGTTTCCCAAGGCTATGCCTTCACGCTGTTCCTGATCTGCTACCTCGGCCTCGCCCTCGCCGTGCGGCGGCACCGGATCTTCAACCTCGATCAATGGGCGTTTCGCATCCTGTTCTTCGCCGTCGGCGCACTTTTCCTCGTCTGCCTCGACGCGGCCCTTATCTATGGCCTGTCGCTGGAACGCGCCCCTGCGCTGGGCATCGCGCTTTTCACCGTCGCCTTCTTCTACCTTCCCTTCCGCGAAGCCGTGTCGCGCCGCTTCGCAAGATGGCGCGGGCAGACCACGGTCGAGGCGTTTTTTCGCGATGTCTCCACGGTGGCGCTGACCAAAGACCCGCAGGAACAGGCCCTGCGCTGGGACGAACTGCTTCAGGCGATGTTCCAACCGCTCTTCATCGAAAGCGGGCCGAACGTCACCGAACACGCGGAGCTTGCCGGGGAGGGCGTCTTTCTCGTCCTGCCCGCGGTCGCCCCGCTTCCGTCCCGGCAACTCAAATGGGCCGCTGGCGGTCGGCGGTTGTTTTCTGACAGCGATGTGCAGAAGGCCGAAGAACTGGTCGATATCCTGTCCCAGCTTATCGAAAGCCGAAAGGCGTATGAAACGGGCGCCGCCGAAGAGCGGTCGCGCATCGCACGCGACATCCACGACAACATCGGCATCCAGCTTCTCGGCGCGCTGCATTCGCAAGATCCGAAGCGCAAGGACGTGCTGATCCGTGAAACGCTCGCCGATCTGCGTGAGATCATCGACAACCAGACCGGGCCGGGGCTGGACCTTGGCAATCTGATCGCGGACCTGCGCCTTGAACTGTCCGAAGTGCTCGAAGCGGCCGGGCTTTTGGTCAACTGGCCGCTTGGCGCGAACCTGACGGGCTACAATCTGAGCCCCCGGATCGCCCACGCCCTGCGGTCCGTCCTGCGCGAATGCGTCAACAACGCCATCCGCCACGCCGGTGCGCGCGAGGTGGGTGTCGGCTTCGACGTCCAGAAGGGCCATGTCCGCATCACGGTGACCGACGACGGCCGGGGGTTCGACCCGAAAGCGGACGTGTTCGGACAGGGGGTTCAGAACATGCTCGTGCGCGTGTCGGCGCTGGGCGGGCACCTCAAGGTCAGCCCCGCAGCCCCGGGAACCGAACGGCCGGGAACGCATATTCTGGTGGACCTGCCGCTCATGCGCGGCGCGATCGACGACGACGACGACGGCATGATGGAGGCTGCGCAATGAAACGCGCTCTGATCCTCGAAGACGTTCAGGAAACCCGCATCTGGCTGGGCGAGATCGCCTTGCGTGCCTTTCCCGACCTGACGATCACCGAAGCCGCCACCATCGCGGCCGCGCATGTGGCGCTTGACCGCGACCTGCCGGAGATTGCCCTCATCGACCTTGGGCTGCCCGACGGGTCCGGTCTGGAAATCCTGCGTAAACTCAAACAGAAATCCCCGACCAGCATCGCGGTCGTCACGACGATCATGGGGGATGACGTTTCGGTCGTTTCGGCGCTGTCCGCCGGGGCGGACGGGTATCTGCAAAAGGACCAGACGCAGGACCAGATGGTCGCCCAATTGCGCCAGATCAGCCACGGTATTCCCGCGCTGTCCCCTGCCGTGGCGCGCCGGATCATGGGGCATTTCTCGCGCACCGGGCCTGTGGCCAACGACGACGGGAAACTCACGGATCGGGAAACGGACGTGCTTGCCCTGATCTCACGTGGTTTGCGAAATGCCGAAGTCGCCCGCGAACTCGGCCTCGCGGAAAGCACCGTCGCGGGCTACATCAAGACGATCTATCGCAAGTTGGGGATCTCGTCGCGCGCGGAGGCCGCATGGCACGCGACCCGGCTGGGCCTGTCCGAGAACCGCCGGGGTTAGCCCACAAGCCCAAGATCACGGGCGATCATCGCCGCATGGGTCCGGTTCTTGGCGTCGAGTTTCCGTATGACGGCGCGCACGTGCATCTTCACCGTCACTTCCTTGATGTTGAAATCGTGCGCGATTTCCTTGTTCTGGAGGCCCTTGCAGACACCAGCCAGCACCTGCAACTCCCGGTCCGACAGTTTCTGCGCGACGACACTCGGATCGGGAAGAACGTCCTCGTTCAGGGTCGGAATCCTGAGGCCCGTATGCATCAGCGACAGCAGGTGGCCCATGGCCGCGCTCGGCATGTCGTCGGTCAGCACCGCGCCCGCCCCGTTCACGATACAGCGCCAGACGGTCGAGGGACTCGCCTTATGCGGGAGTACGATCGCCACCGGCTTGCCCCGGCTGCGCGAAATCGTCGAGAACGCCGACCTGAGGTTGGCCTCGCTGACAGAGGGGACGTGCAGGACGATGACGTCCAGTTCCTTACCATCCGTGCGAAGCCGTTGATCGGCCTGAAAACAATCGGAGACGCGATCCACGGAAACCTCGGCCCCACCGATGTGCGCCGTCGCAATTTTATCTGTAATGCTTGCCAAGTCGCTGGCGACCAAAACCTTCACCAACTGTCCCCTTTCGCACGTTGGTTCGCGCGACCGCTCTTCCCAGTCCAAGCAGGCATTACACAACTGCTGGTTAGCCAAAACCTATCAATAAGGATAAATCGTCGCGCTTTTCCTCAAAACCTGAAGAATTTCGAAGTTTCCTGTTCCGCAAAATGCGGGCCTGCGCGGAATCGAAAAAACCCTGTGTTTAAATAATGTTAGGAAGGGTAAGGTTTTCCTTACCCTACGGCAGTCCCGTCTTGCGCGTCAGAGAATCAACCGCTCGACCGCCCACCAAAGGCCCATCAGGCCGATGAGAACGGACGCGGGCACGACGATGCGCTGGCGATACCAGGGCCTTGCGCCGAACCAGACGGTAATCGAGAAAAAGGCGGTCGTGACGATTGCGATCTGGCCCAGTTCGACGCCGATGTTGAACGCGATCAGACTGGCGAGGAAATACGCGGGCGACAGCCCGATCTCGCCCAGCACCGAGGCGAAGCCGAGGCCGTGCAACAGGCCGAAGCCAAACACAACCATAAGGCGCATTCTGGATAATTTCGGTCGGAGGATGTTTTCGACCGCGACATAAGCAATCGACAGGGCGATCAGGGGTTCCACGATGCTTGCGGGCACCGAAACGACACCAAGGCTCGCCAGAGCGAGCGTAATCGTATGGGCGACGGTAAACGCCGTGATCTGATACAACAGCGGCCGCACTTCGCGTGAAAAGAAAAACAGGCCGAGCACGAAAAGAATATGGTCGAGGCCCTTGGGCAGAATATGCGTGAAGCCGAGCCAGACGTAATTCGCGAAACTGGCAAGTCCGGTGATTTCGACCGTCCCGGTCCGGGGCATCGGCGCCGACATCTGTCCGGGGCCGAGAAAAGCCGAATACGCCTCCTGACCTTCCGGGAGATCCTGAACGATCTGGCGCAGGATGATCGGGCCGTATTGCGCGTCCCATCCCACCGTCACGTCGCTCCCATCGTCCGGCAGGGTGGCGCGCAGGATCACTCGGCTTTCCCGTGGCAACGCGTCGCTCACGGCCTCGGCCGTCGACGCCTCGACCAGTTCGGGCACGAGCATCGTGTCCCCGGCCTGCATCCGCACGCCGTCCGACAGGTCCGGCCAGGCGGCTTCCAGTCGTTGCGAGAACGCGTCGGGAGAAAGCGCGCGCAACGCGTCATAGGCATCTGCAAGAGGGGAATTGTTGGTGTCGGTCACCGATGACAGGTCGATCCCGGCCACCATCGCCTCGCCCTGAAGGATGATCGACATCTCGAGGCTGTCCTCGCCGATCTCGATATCCGCGATGGCGGGCGACATTTCGTGCGCCGTGGCCGGTGTCGACAGGGCCATCACGATAACGACAAGCCACATGCCAAGCGTTGACAGTGGCCGCCATGCTGCCACCCTGCACCCCCGACCCAATAATGGATGCCCCATGCGCCTGCTCGCCTCTCTCGTCGCCTTCTTGTTCTTCGTCCCGGCCGCCACGGCCCACGAATTCTGGATCGAGCCTGAAACCTATACGGTCGACCCGGGCGATCCGATCATCGCGGAACTGCGGGTCGGACAGGATTTCAAGGGCGCGGCCCAAACCTATTTTCCCGACCGTTTCGCGCGGTTCGATGTGAAAATGGGGGAAAGCACCCGTGCTGTCGAGGGCCGTATCGGTGACAGGCCCGCGATGACCTTTGTCCCAGAGGGCGAGGGGCTTGCCGTCGTGATCCACGAAACCAAGGGCCATACCCTGCGATACAGCAGCCGCGACCTGTTCGAGAACTTCGTCGAGCACAAGGATCTGGGCGACGTGTTGGAGCGCCACGCGGCGCGCGGTCTGCCCGAACTCGAGTTTCGCGAGGCCTATACCCGCTATGCCAAATCCCTCGTCGCGGTCGGAGACGGGGCCGGCGCGGACACGGCCGTGGGCCTGCACACCGAAATCGTCGCGCTGACAAATCCCTATACCGACGATCTGTCGGACGGAGTCGGGGTGCGCGTGCTGCTGGATGGAAAACCGCGGGCCGATGCGCAGGTCGAAGTGTTCGCCCGCGACGGCGACGGGGACGTCACCCAGAGCTTCTATCGCACCGACGCGGCGGGCGAGACGGTCATTCCGGTCGGCCCCGCGACGGAGTACATGGTGGACGCGGTCGTCATGGAGGACACCGGCAACGACGACCCCGAAGCGGGGCCGGTCTGGCACTCGGCCTGGGCCAACCTGACGTTCCGCACCCCCTGAAGACCGAGCGGAGACGCGCAAAAGCGCGTCACAGGTTTTGCGCTGCCCCGCCTCTGGCGGGCCAGCGCGGTGGGGGGAGGCCAGCCTCCCCATCGCCGGTGGCAGGCCACCGTCGATTCCCCTCCGAGGTTTCCGGAAACGAAGAAGAGCGGACCCGTCAGCCGCCCGCGCGTGCGTAGAGTTTCATCGCGTAGGGCCCGATCTCGGCGACGTTCAGCTTCACGCCCTGTGCGTTCGGGTGGATGCCGTCGCGCTGGAAACCGTCGGTGCGCGACATCTCGCCCCGTCCCATCGCCTTGCCCATGCCCTGAAAGATGTAGGGCATGAAGATCATATCGGGGTGGCGCGCGGCGATACGGGGATACATCTCGTCGAAGGCGCCTTTGTACTCGGGGCCGAAATTCGCGGTGGCGCGGTAGCCCACCAGCATGACGGGCAGGTTTTTCGCCTTCACCTTCTGGATGATCTGTTCGAGGTTCGCTTCGATCGAATTGAGCGGTATGCCCCGCAGGAGATCGTTGCCGCCCAGCGCGATCATGACCGCGTCGACCTCATCCGTCAGGGACCAGTCCACGCGGTTCAACCCACCCCGCGTCGTGTCGCCCGAGACGCCCGCGTTTATGATCTTCACATCCGCGCCGCGAGCCTGCATCCAGCCCTCAAGCTGCGGCACCAGCCCGGCCTCCGCCGGAAGGCCGTAGCCCTGTGTCAGGCTGTCGCCCAATGCCAAAATCGTGACCTCTTCGGCGATGGCGGGCATGGCGAGGAAAGGGAATATCAACAAAGACTTGGATATGACCCGCCGCAGCCCATATCCCTTGGGCACGATCCGTGAAAAGGCTTTCCGCATGACCGACCCCGTTCTTGACCTGACCGATGCCAAGCTGAGCCTCATGGGCAATGCCGGGCCGGTCGATATCCTGCGTGGGATCACGCTTTCGGTCGCACGGGGGGAGACGTTGGGGCTGACGGGGCCAAGCGGTTCGGGCAAATCATCGCTCCTGATGTTGATGGGCGGGCTGGAGCGCGCGACCTCGGGCCGGGTGGCCGCCCTGGGCCAAGACCTCGGGCCGATGGATGAGGATGCGCTCGCCCGCTTTCGTCGGGATCATATGGGTGTCGTGTTCCAGTCATTCCACCTCATCCCGACGATGACGGCCATTGAAAATGTCGCGACCCCGCTGGAACTGGCGGGAACCCGCGATGCCTTCGACCGGGCCGAGGCGGAGCTGGAGGCGGTCGGGCTGGGACATCGAAGCGGGCACTACCCGTCGCAGATGTCGGGCGGCGAGCAACAGCGTGTGGCGCTGGCACGGGCCGCGGTCACGCGGCCCGAAATTTTGCTGGCCGACGAGCCTACGGGCAACCTCGACGGGGCCACCGGGCAGGCGATCATGGACCTGCTGTTCGGGCTGCGGGATCGCCACGGGTCGACGCTCGTCTTGGTCACCCATGCGCCGGAGTTGGCCGAACGCTGCGACCGGGTCATCGGATTGGCCGACGGGGTGCTGGCGTGAGCGTTGCGTGGCGTATCGCCCGACGGGAACTGCGTGGCGGCCTCACCGGCTTTCGTGTCTTTCTGGCCTGCCTCGCGCTGGGTGTCGCGGCGATTGCGGCGGTCGGATCGGTGCGCTCCGCCATTCAGGCGGGGATCGCCGAACAGGGGGCCGTGCTGCTGGGGGGCGATGCCTCGGTCCAATTGACCTATCGTCGGGCGTCTACGGACGATCTGGACTACCTCGCCAGCGTGGCGGACGAGGTGGGGGAAGTGATCGACTTCCGCTCGATGGCGCGGCTTCCGGGCGATGCAGATATGGCGCTGACGCAGGTCAAGGCGGTGGATGGGGTCTACCCGATCTATGGTCAGACCGTGCTGGACCCGGTGATGCCGCTGGACGAGGCGCTCGAGCTGCGGGACGGTTTGCCGGGCGCGGTCATGGCGCCGCTTCTGGTGGAACGGTTGCAGATCGCGCCCGGCGACACTTTTTTCCTCGGCGCGCAGGAATTCCGGCTGTCGGCGCGGCTCATGTCATTCCCCGACGATGGCTCCGGCGGGTTCGATTTCGGGCCGCCCACTTTGGTTCATATCGACGGGCTGGCGAACTCAGGGCTCATCACCGAAGGCACGCTGTTCAACTCGGAATACCGGATGCGGTTGCCCGACGGGACCGACCTATCCGCGCTGGAAGCACAGACGATGCAGGCGATGGCGGGGTCCGCCCCGCGCTGGTCCGACGCCCGCAACGGCGCGCCGGGGGTGAGCGAATTCGTCGACCGGCTGGGCAGTTTCCTCGTGCTGGTCGGGCTTGCCGGGCTGGCCGTGGGCGGTGTGGGGATTTCGGCGGCGGTGCGTAGTTATCTGGACGAAAAGACCGAGGTGATCGCGACGCTCAAGACGCTGGGGGCCGGGCGCCGCACGATCTTTGCCGTCTATGCGTTTCAGATCGGGGTGCTCGCGGTGATCGGAATCGTGCTGGGGCTGATCCTTGGTGGGCTCCTCCCCATCGTCTTCGGTCCGATCATCTCGGCGGCTCTTCCCATCCCCGCCGACATCACGATCCGCCCCGGACCCTTGGCCGAAGCGGCCCTTTACGGCGTGATCGCGGCGGCGCTGTTCACGCTCTGGCCGCTGGCCAAGTCTGAAAACGTGCGCGCCGCGGCGTTGTTTCGGGATGGTGGCACACCGGAGGGTTGGCCGCGCCCGGTCTATGTGCTGTCCACCGGCGTCCTCCTCGCCCTGCTCGTGGGGGCGGCGACGTGGTTTTCGGGCATGGAGCGGATCGCGCTCTGGTCCGCTTTCGGCATCTTCGTGGCGTTTCTGCTGCTCGTGGGCGCTGGCCGTGCGGTGAAGGGGCTTTCGCGTCGGCTGGCCCGCACACGCGCGCTGCGCGGGCGGCCGATGCTGCGCATGGCGCTGGCGTCGGTCGGCGGGCCGGGGAACGAGGCGGCCTCGGTGGTGCTGTCGCTGGGGCTTGGTCTTTCGGTTCTCGCCGCCGTGGGGCAGGTGGACACCAATCTGCGCGGCGCGATCCAGCGCGAACTGCCGGACATCGCGCCGAGTTTCTTCGTCGTCGACATCCAGCCCGACCAGATCGACGCGGTGCGCGACCGGGTGACGAACGATCCGAAGGTCAGTCGGATGGACGCGGCCCCGATGTTGCGGGGGATCATCACGCAGATCAACGGGCGCGACGCGAAGGAGGTCGCGGGCGATCACTGGATCGTCGAGGGCGACCGGGGCGTGACCTATTCCGCCGCCTTGCCGGACCGGACCAAGATCACGGCAGGCGAATGGTGGGCCGAGGATTACGCAGGCGACCCGCTTATCAGTTTCGTGGCCGAAGAGGCCGAGGAAATCGGGCTCGAGATCGGCGACACGATGACGATCAACATTCTGGGGCGGGAAATCACCGGAACGCTCGCCAGTTTCCGGGACGTGGATTTTTCATCCGCCGCGATGAACTTCACCATCGCCATGAACCCCGCCGCGCTTTCCGGTGCACCGCACAGCTGGCTCGCCACCATCTATGCCGAGGACGACGCCGAGGCGGCACTCATGCGCGATATCACCCGGACCTATCCCAACATCACCATGATCTCGGTCAGCGATGCGATCGGCCGGGCGACCGAGTTGCTGGGCACCATCGCCGCTGCGATCACCTATGGTGCATTGGTCACGCTCGCCACGGGTGCGGTCGTGCTGATCGGCGCGGCGGCGGCGGGCGAACGCGCGCGGACCTATGAGGCGGCGGTGCTGAAGACGCTGGGCGCGCCGCGCGGACGCATCCTTGCCGAGTTCGCCTTGCGCTCGGCCATCCTCGGCGGGGCGGCCGGGATCGTCGCGGTGTTCGCGGGGGGGCTGGCGGGTTGGGCGATCTCGACCTTCGTGATGGACACGACGTTCGTGTTCGAGCCGGTCTCGGCTGCCGCCATCGTGATCGGCGGCGTGGTCGTCACGCTGCTCGCCGGGCTGGCGTTCGCGTGGCGGCCGCTTTCGGCCCGGCCCGCGCGGGTGCTCAGGGCGCGGGAGTAGGGGGCGGCTCTTTCTTGCGGTGGAGCGGTCTTGCGTCCTCGCCCGCATACCAATCCTCGTCCCGCGTCATCCACATGGTGGCAGCCAGCGCGATAAAGGCCAGCGTTGAGCCCGCGATCAGCGCATAGTCGGTGGATTGCAGGATCAGGTAGAGCACGGCGTAGAGCACCACCAGCATGACGAAGAGCACGCTGGTGCGCGCACCGAGTTTCAGCCCGAACCAGCCGAACATGGTGATGAGGATGATCGTCGCGGCGGAGGACAGCAGATAGGCTGTGCCGAACCCGATCTGTTCGGCATAGGCGACCATCAGCAGCACGAAGGTCGTCTGACTGAGCCCGATCAGGATGTATTGCACCGGATGCGCGGGCCGCGTGGTATGGCGGTCGATCAGAAGCACGGTCAGGAAGGTCAGCGCGATGAACAGGATGCCGTATTTCGCCGCGCGAAACGCCTTTTGGTAAAAATCGTTGGGCTCGTAGTAATCGACGCCGAACGCCATCTGGTTGCGCATGGCGTCGGTATAATCCTCGCGGCTCAGTTGCGGCAGGGTGCGCGCGAGGTGCGGAATCGTCCATGTCGCCTCGAACCCGTCATCTGTGATGGTTGAGCCGTCGGGCAGAAAGCCCCCGGTGAAACTCGGGTGCGGCCAGTCCGAGGCGAGCGTGACGGCGGTCTGCCGTCCCACCGGCGCGATCTTCAGCGTCTGCGCCCCATTGAGGCCCAGACGCTTCGAAAACGCCTCCATCCCCCGTGGATCGCCCAGATCGGCTGTGATCCCGGCGCTGTTGCCCGCGGATGCGAGCGGTTCGATTGCCACGTCTTCGCCGTCCACGGTCAGCTCGGCCACCCCGCGCAGGGCGGCGTTGGAGCTGATGTTGAGGATAAGGTAGGCTGCATCCCATCGGATCACCTCCTGCCCGCGCGCTTGGGCTTCGATCTGATCGGTCGGAAAATCGAACGCCATATCGACGTCCGCGCGATAGACCGGCACGTTGAAGATACCGCGATGGCGCATCTCGGTCGTGGTGTCGATGGTCACGTCGAAGCGGTCGGGATTCACGTAGATCGAGCTGCGCCACACGGTTTCGCGCTTGGTCACGCTTTGCAGCACCGGGTTGCCGTTGCCATCGGTCTGAATGTTGCCGGTCGCAGGGTCCGTCACCTGCTCCTGCACCACCCGGTCGACAGTTTCCTGCACCGGGACGACGAGGATCGGGCCGGATATCACCTGCGCGCCGCCCCATTCGCGACCGACCTCGACCATGGCGTCGCGGGAATAGTTCTTGCGCGAATTGATGACCTCGGAGGCGAGGATCAGGGGAATGACCATAAGGATGGTCAGAATGCCGACGATGAGAAACCGAAAGCCCAGTGAACGCCGCATGAAAGTCCTCCCTGAATGGGCGCGATCATGCGGCGGAACGACGGGGTGCGCAATGTTCTTGGGCGGTTGGGCGGTGCTCATCGCCGGGCTTTGGCCCGTTCTTCACGACGAGAGCGCCGCGCGCTGGAAGGGCGGGACGCAAAAAAAAGCCCCGCCGGAGCGGGGCTTTGGGATCGTTGCGAGGACTGCGCCGATCAGATCGTGCGCTGCACCATCTTTTTCTTGATCTCCGCGATGGCCTTGGCCGGGTTCAGACCCTTGGGGCAGGTCTGCGCGCAGTTCATGATCGTGTGGCAGCGGTAGAGTTTGAACGGATCTTCCAGATCGTCCAGACGCTCGCCCGTCGCCTCGTCGCGCGAGTCGATGATCCAGCGATAGGCGTGGAGCAGCGCGGCGGGGCCGAGGTAGCGTTCGGAGTTCCACCAGTAGCTCGGGCAGGAGGCCGAGCAGGAGGCGCACATGACGCATTCGTAAAGACCGTCGAGCTTCTTGCGGTCTTCGATCGACTGGCGCCATTCCTTCGCCGGAGCGTTCGTCTTGGTTTCGAGCCACGGCATGATCGACGCATGTTGCGCGTAGAAATGCGTGAGGTCGGGGACGAGGTCGCGCACGACGTCCATATGCGGCAGCGGATAGATTTTCACGTCGCCCTTGATCTCGTCGAGACCGTAGATGCAGGCGAGGTGGTTGCCGCCGTCGATGTTCATCGCGCAAGACCCGCAGATCCCTTCACGGCAGGAGCGGCGGAAGGTCAGGGTCGGGTCGATCTCGTTCTTGATCTTGATGAGCGCGTCCAGAACCATCGGCCCGCAGGTGTCCATGTCGACGAAATAGGTGTCGACGCGCGGGTTCTGGCCGTCATCCGGCGTCCAGCGATAGATCAGGAACTTGCGCACGTTCTTGGCGCCCTCGGGCTTGGGCCAGGTCTTGCCGGTCCGGATGCGCGAGTTCTTGGGGAGTGCGAATTCAACCATGGATCTCTCTCCTTAGAACGTCCGCGCCTTGGGCGCGATTTTCTTGAGTTCGATGCCGCCCTGATCCTCTTTCGTGAGCGGATCGAGAATGACGGGGCGGTAGCTCAGCGTCACCTTGCCGCCGTCGACGCGGGAGATCGTGTGCTTGCGCCAATTCTCGTCGTCGCGGGCGGTGTGATCTTCCATCGCGTGCGCGCCACGGCTTTCCTTGCGGGCTTCGGCGCCGACGATGGTGGCCAGCGCGTTCGGCATGAGGTTGGTCAGCTCCAGCGTTTCCATCAGGTCCGAGTTCCAGACTAGCGAGCGGTCGGTGACCTTGAGGTCGGCCAGCTTGCCCGCGATACCGCTCATCTTCTCGACACCCTCTTTCAGCGTCTTGTCGGTGCGGAACACGGCGGCGTCGGCCTGCATCGTCTTCTGCATCTCGAGGCGCAGTTCGGCGGTCGGCGTGCCGCCGTCGGCGTGGCGCAGCCCGTCGAAACGATCGAAGGCCGCGTCGATGGAAGCCTGGTTCGGGGTCGGCACCGGCGACTTGGCGTCCACCACCTCACCCGCGCGGATCGCGGCGGCGCGGCCGAACACGACGAGGTCGATGAGCGAGTTGGAACCAAGCCGGTTCGCCCCGTGGACCGACGCGCAGCCCGCTTCGCCCACGGCCATCAGGCCCGGCACCACGGCGTTCGGGTTGTCGGCGGTCGGGTTCAGAACCTCGCCGTAGTAGTTCGTGGGGATGCCGCCCATGTTGTAGTGAACGGTGGGCAGAACCGGGATCGGCTCTTTCGTGACGTCCACGCCCGCAAAGATTTTCGCGGATTCGGAAATACCCGGAAGCCGCTCGGCCAGCGCTTCGGCGGGCAGGTGGCTGAGGTTCAGGTGGATGTGGTCGCCCTCGGCCCCCACACCGCGCCCTTCCCGGATTTCCATGGTCATCGAGCGCGAGACGTAGTCACGCGGGGCGAGGTCTTTGTACTGGGGCGCATAACGCTCCATAAACCGCTCGCCTTCGGAGTTGGTGAGGTAGCCACCTTCGCCGCGCGCGCCCTCGGTGATGAGACAGCCGGAGCCGTAGATGCCGGTCGGGTGGAATTGCACGAATTCCATGTCCTGAAGCGCAAGGCCCGCCCGCGCCACCATGCCGCCACCGTCGCCGGTGCAGGTGTGGGCGGACGTGGCCGAGAAATAGGCGCGGCCATAGCCGCCCGTCGCCAGCACCACCATCTTGGCGTTGAAGACGTGCATGGTGCCATCGTCGAGCTTCCAGCAGACGACGCCCTGACACACGCCGTCATCCGACATGATGAGGTCGATGGCGAAGTATTCGATATAGAACTCGGCGTTGTTCTTGAGCGACTGACCATAAAGCGTGTGCAGGATCGCGTGACCCGTGCGGTCGGCGGCGGCGCAGGTGCGCTGCACGGCCGGGCCTTCACCGAACTCGGTGGTGTGGCCCCCGAAGGGGCGTTGGTAAATCTTGCCCTCTTCGGTGCGCGAGAACGGCACGCCGTAGTGTTCGAGCTCATAGACGGCGGCGGGCGCTTCGCGGGCGAGGTATTCCATCGCATCCGTGTCGCCCAGCCAGTCGGACCCCTTCACGGTGTCGTACATGTGCCACTGCCAGTTGTCCGGCCCCATGTTCGACAGCGAGGCGGCGATCCCGCCCTGTGCCGCGACCGTGTGCGAGCGGGTCGGGAACACCTTGGTCACGCAGGCGGTTTTCAGACCCTGCTCGGCCATGCCCAGCGTCGCGCGCAAGCCCGCGCCACCGGCACCGACCACGACCACATCGTATTCGTGCGTTTCGTATTCGTATTCAGCCATGTCTTGTCCCTCAGGCGCCCAGCGAGATGCGGATAACGGCGTAGACGCCGACGAGCGCGAACAGCGTGCAGAGCAGGCGGGTGGCGATGATGATCACCATCCCGGCGCGGCCATGCACGTAATCTTCGACGACCACCTGCACGCCTTGGAAGAGGTGCAGGAAGGCGGTTAGGAAAAATGCGATCGCGATGATCGCGTTCACCGGATGCGCATATGCGGCGCGCACCGCCTCGTATCCATCGCCAAGGTTGTAGGCGAAGGGAAAGACGAAGAGCGGCACGAGGAACAGGAGCGCGATGGCGCTGATCCGCTGTTCCCAGAAATGCCCGGTGCCCTGCTTGGCGGAGCCAAGGCCTTCGACGCGGGCGCGGTCGGTCTGATAACGCATGATGTCCCCCTTATCCGACGATGATGGTCACGATGACCATGACGACGGCGAAGCCGATGCCGATCAAGGCCGTGCGGTTCACGGTTTTCTGTCCGAAGTGCGAACCCGTGTCCCAGATCAGGTGCCGAACGCCGTTGGCGAAGTGCAGCCAGAGCGCGCAGATCGACAGGAAGAACACGATATCCCCGAACCATGAGGTCAGGACCGCGCTGGCCGTCTCGAAATACTCAGGCCCCGTTGCGAGCGCGAGAAAATACCAGACGATCAGCACGCCGGAAAAGCCCATGGCAACGCCGGTGATCCGGTGCAGGATCGACAGTTTCGCATTGAGCGGAAGGCGATAGGCCTGAAGGTGGGGGGAGAGCGGGCGGTTGCCCTGGTTCACATCAGCCATGAAGCGACCTTTCGATGCAGTTGGCGACGAGCTGTTTGCAATTCGGCCCCATCCATAGACAAAATTGACCGAGAGTCACGGGTGGATTCCACCAAATCGCGTTTGATCGGCGCTAACGTGAAGATTTTGTGACATTTGTGATCACGGTCAAAGTCCGCGTGATCACAAATCACCAATCCGCCATTTCTGCGAGGAAATCGACATATTCGGTGCAGATCGTGATCTCGCGATATTCCGGGTCGTAGAAGGCGTTCGCCTCGCCGCAACCCGCGTATGAGATCACCAGATCGTCGTCGAGGCTGAATTCCGCGTTCAGCGCGTCGATCTCGTCGAACAGAAGATCGGCGATATAGTCGTCCCGCTCGAATCCGCCTGCCACGAAGGTTTCGCCTTTTCCGGCCTCCGCCATCGCGTCCAAGACCTGTCCCCATGAGTTGTTGGCCTGAAGAAACTCGTCCTCGCACCATTCGGCGCGTTCCTCGGGCAGGCCGAGCTCCTCGGCCACGTCGTCCCGCTCGTCCGGGTTGGCGCCGTAAAAGATGCAGACTAGGTTGTAATACCGCTGTTCGTCCGGCCCATGCACGTCCCAGAACATCGGTTCTTCCCCGGCCTCGCGGGCCATGTCCGCCTCGGTCAGGAACCCGAAGGCCGCGTCATAGGCGATGCCGACCGCGTCCTCTTCTTCCCAGAACGCATCGACGAGCAGGATCGACAGAACATCCGCCGCGTCCTCCTCCTGCCCGAAGATCGGCACGTCCTGAATGTCGATCAGGGCGTGGCCCAATTCGTGATAAAGCGTGGCCAAGATGTTCGATTCCACGAAGGCTTCCACATCCTGCGCCACCGCAAGAGACGGCAGTCCCACAAGGGCCGCCGTGGCGAGTTCTTTCAGCAATTCGGTATCCCCCTAGCGGGCCATATTGGCCAGTTCTTCCCCAAATTCCGTGCAGATCTGAATCTCCAGCAGGCCCGGGTCATAAAAGGCATTCGCCTCGCCGCAGGGGATCACGCTGATATTCAGTGTCTCGGGCAGAACCATTTCGGCATTCAGCCGTGCGACTTCGCTCCGCACGAAACGGGTCAGATGGTCGTCCTCGTTCATCACCCAGTCGAGCCGGATGGTCTGCCCCGGCGCATCGGTGACCAGACCATCGAGCACCGCGTTCCATGACGTTTCCGCAAGCGCATATTCCTCGTCACAGGTGCGCGCCCGCGCTTCGGGCAGATCGAACAGATCGACAAGGTCGGCCCGCATGTCGGTATCGACCCCGTACATGAGACAGGCGAAATTGTAATAGCGTTGCAGGTCCGGCCCATGCACGTCCCACAGCGAAAGGTCGTCGCGATGCTTTCCCGCGCCTTCCGCGAAGAGCCAGTAATTGCGGGCCACATCCCCCGCCATGCGCTGCACCGTCACGTCGTCATGCAGCCGGTTCATCAGGACGACTGCGAAGGTGTCGGCCGCAAACTCCTCCGGCCCGTAGATCGGCAGGTCCAGCAGGTCGATCAGCGCATGGGCCAGTTCGTGATAAAGCGTCTCGGTGACGTTCGCCTCGACATACAACTGCACGGGATCGACGCGGGCAGGGGCGGCCTGAAGGGTTTGGCCGCCCGGCTTTGCGAAGGTGTAGAAATCCTTGTCCCCTTCGGCGTGCGCCGGAGAGAGAGACAGGGCGAGGGCGATGGCAGCCGCGAAACGCATGGCTACATGAGGGCGCGAACCGCGGGCGCCGTCAAGAACTAGCTGTCACGGCACCGAAAGCGAAACCGCGCCGCGGTCGCCTCGGCATCGGTCGGTCCGACATACATGACCTGACATGTTTCCGTTTCCTGCGGGAACCTCAGCAATTCACCGGGAAGCAGGTTATGCTCCTCGCCGTTGAAATAGACGCCGGCCCAGGTCTCGCTCCCGCTTTTGAAACGGTGGAAGCCGAGGCTGGCGAAGTCGCCGTCCGGCGCGTCGAGGTCGACGGCGCTGTTGGGCGGCAGGTCGAAGACACCGCTGAAGACGCGTAGGTAAGAGCCGCTTTCGCCACTGTTGTCGGCGGTTTCGGCCAGAGCCTGCGAAACGCCGCCCAAGGCGCTGATGGCCTTTTCCAACTGTTCGTCGTTCTGGGGCGCGATACCCTGATCCGAGATCGACGTGGCAATGCTGTCGAGACTTGCGACGAGGTCGTCGATAGTGCTGACCGTCGTATCGGTGGCGCGATCGAATAGGGCGAAACCGGCGACGCCGGCAGCCAGCAATCCGCCGACGAAGCCAAGCCCCTCTTTCAGAAATTTCATGTGCGAATACCCCTAAGTAACGGGGTCATCACATCGGCATCAGCGCCCAGTAGTCAAGATCGAGCATCACGTGGGGCAGGTATTTCCCGTCCTCGCCCTTGAGCGCGAAGTCCTGAATGTCGCCTTTGGTCGCCACTAGCCGCAACCGCACCGCCCCCACGCCGGGCGCCGGGGTTTCGGCCTTGTCGAGCACTTCGGACCATGCCCGCACGGTGTCGCCCGCGAAGCACGGGTTGGAATGGGCGCCCGCGTTCAGGCCGACGATCATCTGCGCGTTTGCCAGACCGTTGAAGCTGAGGCTCCGGGCCATCGAAATCACGTGCCCGCCGTAGATCAGGCGCTTGCCGTCCTCGCGGTTGGTCGCGTCGAAATGCACCTTGGCCGTGTTCTGCCACAGGCGCGTGGCGATCATGTGCTCGGCTTCCTCGACGGTGACACCATCCACATGGTCGATCTTTTCGCCGATCTCGTAATCGCCGAACCTGTGCCGCTCGCCCGCCAGCTTGAACTCGTAGCGTGAGAAATCGAGCCCTTCGGGGATCACCAGATCCTCCACCGGCACGACCTGTCTCAACTCCGGCACCAGCGTGTCCGGCGCATCGGCGGAAAGGTCTTTCTTCCGCACCATGACCCAGCGGATGTACTCCAGCACCGGCTCGTCATGCTGGTTGTAGCCGGTCGTCTTGACGTAGACGACGCCCGATTTGGCGTTCGAGTTCTGCTTGAGCCCGATCACCTTGGACTCCGAACGCAACGTGTCGCCCGGCCAGACCGGTTTCAGCCAACGCCCTTCGGCGTAGCCAAGGTTCGCGACCGCGTTCAGGGAGATGTCCGGGACCGACTTGCCGAACACCACGTGGAACGCGGCAAGGTCGTCGAACGGTGAGGCATCCAGCCCGCACTCCCGCGCGAATTCGTCGGAGGAGTAGAGCGCGTGACGGGCCGGATAGAGCGCGTGATACATCGCACGCTCGCCCCCCGATACCGTGCGCGGCACGGCATGGGTAATCACCTCGCCGATGCGATAATCCTCGAAAAACCGGCCCGGATTGGTCTTTGCCACGCTATTGCTCTCCCAGCTTGATGTCGGGGTGGTAGTCGCCGGGGGCGTCCTTGGTCACGGCCTGACCGCAGCGCATCACGCCGTTGGCGGCGTCGAAGGCATAGGTCGGGCTGCCGTGAAGCACCCAGCCCTTGTTCAGGGCCGCCGTCACCTTGTGGCAGAACTCCGACGTGTCGTCGGCGGACAGAAATCGATAGAGTTGCATGGCTGCTCCTTATCCGAACGCCGGGTAGCCGAGCCAGTAGTGGACGCCCGCGATGGCGGCGAAGACGACGACGGCACCGACGGCAGCCCCGATTTCCTTGCCGACCGGGAAGGGTCCGGTGTTTTTGGCGGGTTTGGCTTGACGATTGATGAGGATCACTTCGATCACGGCCCAAGTCAGAAGGCCCCCGAACAGCACGAAGGACGGCATGTCGCCGTTCACCAGCAGGTGCGCGATGGCCCATGTCTTGACGCCGGTAAGCTGCGGGTGGCGGATCTTGGACGTGATCCACGTTTTCATGCCGGACGCCGCGAACAGGTAGACCGCGAACAGCATGAGCAGGTTGTTGATACCCACCATTGCGGGACTGCGGCCCCAATAGACCGACCCGTCCCACATCCGGTAGCCGATCACCATCAGGACGATCCCGGCGAGAGACAAAAGCGCGACAGGCCCCTTGGCCTTGTCGCCCATATTGGCGCGCGCCGTGGGCGCGATACGTTTGAACAGATGCGCGAGCGCCCAGATGAGGACGCCCAGAATGAGAACGAGCATGGCTTATCCTTCGAGACTGGCGATGGCCTCTGCTTTCGCGAGCAGAGCTTTCGCGGTCACGATATGCAGATTCTCGACGATCTTTCCATCGACGACCGCCACGCCCTGTCCCGAAGCCTCGACCTCTTCAAAGGCCGCGATCTGGCGGCGGGCGAGGTCGATGTCGGCCTCGGAGGGCGCGAAGAGCTCGTTCGCGATTTCGATCTGCGCGGGGTGGATCAGCGTCTTGCCGTCGAAGCCGAGGTCGCGGCCCTGTTCGCATTCCGCGCGCAGACCGTCGTCGTCCTTGAACGCATTGTAGACTCCATCGACGATCAGGGCGCCAGCGGCACGGGCCGCGATCAGGCTGATCTGAAGGCTGGTCATGACGGTGGAGCGGTCGGGTGTGACGCGGCAACCCAGTTCCTTGACCAGATCGTTGGTGCCCATGACGATCCCCGCCAGACGCGGGTGGGCCGCGATCTCGCGCGCGTTCAGGATGCCCTCGGGCGTCTCCATCATCGCCCAGAGCGGGACATCGGGGATCATGTCGGCCAGCGTTTGCAGATCGTAGGCCGAGTTCACCTTGGGCAGAAGCAGCGCGTCGATTTCGGCGCCCTGCATCGCTTCGACGTCCTGACGACCCCAGACCGTATCGAACCCGTTGATCCGCACGATCCGCATCCGGTTGCCGAAGCCGCCCTTGTCCAGTTCCGCGCGCAGGGTGGCCCGTGCATCCGCCTTGGCGTCGGGGGTCACGGCGTCCTCGAGGTCGAAGATGATCGCATCGGCGGGCAACCCCCGCGCCTTGTCCAGCGCCCGCTCTTTCGAGCCGGGAATGTAGAGCACGGAGCGGACGGGGCGCGTCGATTGGGTCATGATTCTACCTCTGAGCAATTTTGTTGCGCGAAACCAACATGGGGCGCACGAATTGGCAAGGGTCAATGTGCCGCAATGCAGAAAAACGCGGGGGAGACGAAGCAACGCCCCTGCCGTTAACCAAACTTTCGGGGATGTGGCGCGAGGATGAATGCACAAGCCGGGCGACGGAGGCCCAATGCGGTTGGCCATCACGCCACGGGGACAAGCCCGGCGATGTCACAGGGTTTGCCGTCGGACTACCGGCTGGCCAGCAAGCCCCGACCTGAAGGACCGAACCATGAAACGGACCCTTATCGCATCGACCCTCGTCTGCCTGTCCACGCTCGCCGCGTCGACCGCAGCCGCCCAGACCGCCAATTGCTCGACCCGTGACCATGTCGTCGGACACCTCGCCGACCGCTTCGGCGAGGCGCGCCAGTCCATCGGACTCGCGTCCGGCAACCGGATCGTCGAGATGTTCGCCTCGCCCGAAACCGGCACATGGACCCTGACCATGACCACGCCCGACGGGCGCACCTGCATCATCGGTGCGGGCCAGGCCTGGGAACGTGTCGAGGACGAGGTGACGCCTGCGGGCCAGCCTACGTAAGCGCATCCGCGATCAGCTTGGTCCCGGTGAGGACGAGGAGCGTATATGTGATCGTGAAATAAAGGCGCTCGGGGATGATGTCGTGAAGTTTGACCCCGAGCCAGACGCCGATCACCGCGGCGGGAATCAGTATCAGGTCCGCCTTGAGCGACTGCCACGTGAAGATGCCCAGAAACATATAGGGCACGAACTTCATCAGGTTGATCGCCCAGAACACCAAGACGGTGGTCGCCTGATACGTCGTCTTGTCCAGCCCGCGTGACAGAAGGAAGACCGCGGCGGGCGGGCCGCCGGCGTGACTGACGAACGAGGTGAAGCCACCGACCGTGCCCGAGATGAGCCCGCCGGTTCGGCCCATCGGCTGCCGGGCGGGCCGAAGCAGCCCGAGTTTCCGTGCCAGTTGAAACGCGACGAACCCGATCGCGACGGCGCCGATCAGCAGCCTGAACACATCCGGATCGGCCAGATGGTAGAAGACCGCACCAAGCGCCACACCGGGAATGGCACCGAGGATCAGCATCAGTGCTGCGAAGCGATCCCACTTCTTCCAGTAGGGCTTGAGCGCAGTGACATCCATCAGCATGAGAAGCGGCAGCATCAGACCGACGGCCTGGCCTGGTTCCAGAATCAGCGCCAAAAGCGGTGTCGCGGCAAAGGCCGCCCCGGACCCGAAGCCGCCCTTGGATATCCCCGCGAAGATCACGGCCGGGATCGCGACGAGGAAGAACATGAGGTCGATTTCCAAAGCGCGCGCTCCCGAAGTCTCTGATTGCCCACACCTTTAGCGGTATCAACGGGGCCTGCAAGGCATCCTGCCGCAATGCAGCGCCCTTGCGCCGTCTGGTGAACGGGGCTAGGCAGCGCGAGGACAGTAAAACCTGATCGGAGATCAATCACATGGCTCGACCCAAGATCGCGCTCATCGGCGCAGGCCAGATCGGCGGCACGCTCGCTCACCTCGCCGCCCTCAAGGAACTCGGTGACGTCATCCTTTTCGACATCGCCGAAGGCACCCCGCAGGGCAAGGCGCTGGACATCGCGGAAAGCGGCCCGGTCGAAGGCTTCGACGCGGCGCTGAAGGGCACGAACGATTACGCCGACATCGCGGGCGCGGACGTCTGCATCGTCACCGCCGGTGTGCCGCGCAAGCCCGGCATGTCGCGTGACGACCTCCTCGGCATCAACCTGAAGGTGATGAAATCGGTCGGCGAAGGCATCCGGGACAACGCGCCGGACGCGTTCGTGATCTGCATCACCAACCCGCTCGACGCGATGGTCTGGGCGCTTCAGCAGTATTCCGGCCTGCCGCCGGAGAAGGTCGTCGGCATGGCGGGCGTTCTGGACGCCGGTCGTTTCCGTCACTTCCTGTCGGTCGAATTCGACGTGTCGATGAAAGACGTCACCGCCTTCGTGCTGGGCGGCCACGGCGACACGATGGTGCCGCTGGTGCGCTATTCGACCGTCGCCGGTATCCCGCTCCCCGATCTGGTGGAGATGGGCTGGACGACGCAGGACAAGCTCGACGCGATCGTGCAGCGCACCCGTGACGGCGGCGCCGAAATCGTCGGCCTGCTCAAGACCGGCTCGGCGTTCTATGCGCCCGCCGCCTCGGCCATCGAGATGGCGGAAGCCTATCTCAAGGACCAGAAACGCCTCCTGCCCTGCGCGGCATGGGTCGATGGTGCGCTGGGCCTGAACGGCATGTATGTCGGCGTTCCGACCGTGATCGGTGCCGGCGGCATCGAGCGCATCGTGGACATCAAGATGACCAAGGACGAGCAGGCGATGTTCGACAACTCGGTCGAAGCGGTGAAGGGCCTTGTCGAAGCCTGCAAGGGCATCGACTCGAACCTCGGCTGATCGCAGTCCACAGGTAAGTTTCGAGAGGGTCGGGCGGTTGCCCGGCCCTTTTACGTTTTTGGGGGGTGACGGCGCTGCGTTAACCTTTGGCGGGATTTCGTGGAGTTAAGTCTTTGGAAGAAAAGGGATGTTTTCGGGGAGGATACTAGTATCCTAGTATCCTAGGATTCCGACACGCGCGTCCAAGAACCCCTTCCAAACCACGCCCCACCGCCCCTCATCCCGGCGCAGGCACCGAAAGCAACGCGCCCCGACGTGCCGACACTTCTGCGGCAAGTTCGTCCAGACGGGGGGCTAGCGCGAGGTCCAGCCGCGCGCCGGTCGCATCGAATTCCACCTGCGGAGCGTGACGCGCGACGATGCCCTCGATATCGAACGGCACGCTGTGCAGCGCCCCGCGCGCCGACAGGGTCGCCAGCGTGTCGACCGACAGTCGATAGGTCCGTTCGAACCGCTCGAGCGCCGCCGCTTTCACGTCCCGCGCCGCGATGATTTCGCGCAAAGCGGCGTAACGTGCAGGCCGCATCAGGATGCGCCGCTCCGATTGCACGGCATAGCGGAGTTGCTTCACCGCCCAGTGCGTCGGCGTCAGCCCTTCGAAATGCAGAATGCGCATCCTTTCGGCTCTGCGCCGCGGCCGCGGCCCGTCTGGCCCCATGACCCGGTGCGTCACGACGTGGTGCGGCATGTATGCGGGCACCATCGGCTTGGCCGAGGCATAGCCGGCCATCCCCTTCGGCTCCAGAAAGCGGGCGTCATCGCCGTAAACGTCGGCCAGCTTGCCCTCGACCGCGCCCCGGAACGCACCGGCGAAAAGCCCCGTGTCGCCGGGCGCCAAGACCCGTTCCCACGGCGGAACGGCCAGCCAGTCGGCGTCGCCCACCGCGTCCACGTCGTGCCAGACCCCCTCCGGTGCCCAGAGAAACTCGTCCGCGTCCAGATGGATCAGCCAATCCGCCAGTCCCTGTGCCACGGCCCACCGGAAGTTGGTGTTCTGCCTTGGCGTCTGAATGTCCGGCCGCCTGTCCCATCCCAACGCAGACCAGTGCGCGGCGTCGCAGCGGATCACGTGCACGCCGTCCACGCCGTCCAGCACCGCCGCCGCCGGATCGTCGGGGTCGTCAAAGAACAGCGTGACTTCGGCCCCCATGTGGAGGTGATGGCAGGCGAAGGCGAGCACGAGGTCGATAGGTTCGCGCACCGTCGCGACCACGCCCCAACGGCGATCAGGCATTGCGTCTGGCCTGACGCTTCTGGCGGACGATGGATTGCGCGCGGGCCGAAAGCTCGGCCCGATGCAGCCGGTCGAACCCCTCTGCGCTGAAATCCGGCGAAAGATGCGGGGCCACCCGCGCGACCGCCCCCGCCACATCCACAGGGTAGTCAAAGAGCGCCCCGGCCTCGCGCAGTGTCGCGGCCTCGTCCTCGTTCAGGCGATAGAGCGCCTCATAGACCCGCGCCCCGGCCCGCTCGGGGTTCGGCGCCTGTAGGATCGCGCCGATCGAGGCCATACGCTGTGTGTTCAGGAGCTTGTTCATGGCCGCGCCCTGCTCGGCATAGCGCAGGTTCTTGAGCGCCCAATGCGCGGGCGTGATCCCGTCGAAATGCAGGATGCGCGCGCCCGGTGCCGGGACCGACGGGCGCACCGGCGCGCCTTCGGCGTCCCGCACCTTGTGGATGGCCAGAAACCCCTCGCCGACGCGGGCCATGGCCTTGCCCGCGGAATAGCCGCCCATGCCGCCGGACAACGCCGCCGCGCGCTTGCCATAGACCCGTTCCGCCAGACCGGGCATGTCATGCAACGGCCCGCGAAAAATCCCGCCGTAGATCTCGCCGTCCGGTGCCGCCTGCCAGCATCGCTCGACATTGGGAATATGAAGCCACGCGCCGTCGGGCACCTGGGCCAGCTCGTCGGCCAGAGGCCCCGGCAACCAGAGCAACTCATCGGCATCCGCGTGAAGCAGCCAATCCAGATCGCTCTGCGCCATGACCCGGTTCGCATTCACCGTCTGTCGTTTGGTCTGAAGCGCAGGTGGCTTTGCGAACCCGGCCTCTCGCCAGTGGTCGGCGTCGCATAGCGTCACCGTGACACCGGGAATGGTCGCCGCCACCTTGGCCGCCGGGTCATGCGACACGTCGAAGAACAGGTGAACCCGCTCGGCGCCCAGTGCGAGGTGATGACAGGCAAAGCCCACGATCAGCGCGACCGGCTCGCGCACCGTGGCCACGACGCCCCAACGCGGCGGTTTTCCCGATGCAGTCGATACGTTCTGTTTCACTTGGGGGTCATTTGTGCCGTGATTTGTGTTAAGCTAGGGTCATTGACGGCTTTAAGTCCAGTTAACCCTTTTGTTTTGGTGTTCGAGGCGTCACAACACGATGACGGACAAAGGACTGACATGGCAGTTAAACGCAGGGCGGATTTCGCCGAAAATCGTGTGCGCATCCTCGAGGCTGCGGATGAAATCTTCGTCGAGCGCGGCGTGGGGGCACCACTCGACTCCATCGCGCAACGGGCCGGCGTGGGACGTGCGACGTTCTTCCGGCACTTCCCGGACCGCCGCGCACTTATCAACGAAATGCTGGATCTGTTCCTGAGCAAGCTCGAAGAAACCAGCAGCAAGCTGGACGTGACCGAGACATCGATCAACGAAATCACTCCGATGTTCTACGATCAGATGATCCACTACGCGCCGGTCGCCGATTTCCTGCGTGCGCAAAGCCGCGAAGACCCGGTTCTGCTCGAAGCCATCGACCGCTTCCACGCACTGCTGCGCCCCCATGTTCAGGCCGCGATTTCGGCGGGAACGGTGCGCGAGGATCTGCGCGAAGCCGACATCGTGATCTTCGCCGTCATGCTCGCAGCCGCCGCGACCACGCCGAATATCGGGCCCGAAGGCCGCCGCGCCGCCTATGACCTGATGATGCGCGGACTGCAAAAACAGGGCTGAAGCCCCGAATCTCCGCTGCGACCGGCTGACGCACCGGAGTTTTGTGATCACGACTTCGCGGGGTGTGATCACAAGCTGCGCAATTCTTGGCCATTTTATCGGTAACACCGAAAAATACGTTTCATGGCGGTTCGCGCGGGTGCATGTAGGGCCCGAACGCAAACCAGATGGGACGAGTTCATGAACATCCATGAATATCAGGCGAAGGCGCTCCTTCGCGATTATGGCGCTCCGGTCTCCGATGGCCGTGTGGTCATGAAGGCCGAAGAAGCCAAGACCAAAGCCAGCGAACTGGACGGCCCGCTCTGGGTCGTGAAAGCTCAGATTCACGCTGGCGGCCGCGGCAAGGGCCACTTCAAGGAAGAAAGCGCCGGGGAAAAGGGCGGCGTGCGCCTCGCCAAGTCGGTGGAAGAAGCCGCCGAAGAAGCCAAGAAGATGCTCGGCCGCACGCTGGTCACGCACCAGACCGGTCCGGCGGGCAAGCAGGTCAACCGCATCTACATCGAAGCAGGCTCGGGCATCGAAACCGAACTGTACCTCGCGCTGCTGGTGGACCGCCAAACCTCGCGCGTGTCCTTCGTCTGCTCGACCGAGGGCGGCATGGATATCGAAGAGGTGGCCGCGTCGACCCCCGAAAAGATCCTCTCCTTCTCGGTCGATCCCGCGACCGGCTATCAGCCGTTCCACGGCCGCCGCATCGCCTTCGCCCTCGGCCTCGAAGGTCCGCAGGTCAAGCAGTGCGTGTCGCTGATGGCCACCCTTTACAAGGTGTTCACCGAGCGCGACATGGAGATGCTCGAGATCAACCCGCTGATCGTCACCGACGGCGGCGACCTCAAAGTGCTCGACGCCAAGTTCGGGTTCGACGGCAACGCGCTGTACCGCCAGCCGGATGTCGCGAACCTGCGGGACGAGACGGAAGAGGACTCGAAGGAACTCGAGGCCTCCAAGTACGACCTGAACTACATCGCGCTCGACGGTGAGATCGGTTGCATGGTGAACGGCGCGGGCCTCGCCATGGCGACGATGGACATCATCAAGCTTTACGGTGCGGAACCGGCCAACTTCCTCGATGTCGGCGGCGGCGCCACGAAAGAGAAAGTGACGGAAGCCTTCAAGATCATCACGTCCGACAAAAACGTGAAGGGCATCCTCGTGAACATCTTCGGCGGCATCATGCGCTGCGACGTCATCGCCGAGGGGGTGATCGCCGCGGTGAAGGAAGTCGGTCTCGAAGTGCCGCTCGTCGTCCGCCTCGAAGGCACGAACGTCGACAAGGGGAAAGAGATCATCGCGAACTCCGGCCTGAACGTGATCGCTGCCGACGACCTGAAGGACGGTGCGCAGAAGATCGTGAAAGCGGTGAAAGGCTAAGGCCCGGACGAATGGTCTTCGTGGTCCCGACATACAACCTCGTTTACGCGGCCGTTCCCAAGGCCGCGTGCACGTCGTTGAAACGGGCCATGTACCGGCTCGAGCATGGCACCGAGTTCAGGGGCGTCGAAACGGACGGCAAGCGGCTGGGGCTCCAGCAGGCTTTTCCGACGACGCGGTTCGAGCGGGGCGATTTCGCCCAGCTTGACGATCCCTGGCTTTTCGCCGTGATCCGTGACCCCGCCGAACGGGTGCTCTCCACCTGGTCGGAGCGGGTCATGGGGGCGGGCCGGTTGGAGATTGCGAACGACCGGCGCATGGGATCGGGTCTGACCCGGATCATGCGCAAGGTCACCGGCGGGATGGGGGCGCAGCCGATGCTGGACCCGCGCCCGACGCTCGACCAGTTCGTGCTGAACCTCGACCATTATGCCGCGACCTATCCGGCCGTCGCCCATCACGTGCAGTCGGCAAGCTGGTTCCTTGGCCCCGATCTGGGGATCTACGACCGCATCTATACGGTGCACGAGCTTGACCAGCTTCAAACCGACATCCGCGCGCGCACCGGCGTGGCCGATTTCACCATTCCGCACCGGAACGCTTCCCCAAAGGCCTACAGGGCCACGATCGACGACCTGTCGGACGCGGCCTTTGACGCACTCATGACGTGGCTGGAACCCGAATACGACTTTCTGGGACAGTGGGTCGATATGCCCCGCCGCGACCAACGCAACACGCAACAGACAGGAACCATATAACAATGGCCGTACTCGTTGATGAAAACACCAAGGTGATCTGCCAGGGCTTCACCGGCTCGCAGGGCACCTTCCACTCGGAACAGGCGATCGCCTACGGCACCAAGATGGTCGGCGGCGTGACCCCCGGCAAAGGCGGCCAGACGCATCTCGACCTGCCCGTGTTCAACTCGGTCCACGAGGCCAAGCACAAGACCGAAGCCAACGCTTCCGTCATCTACGTGCCGCCGCCCTTCGCCGCCGACTCGATCCTCGAGGCCATCGACGCCGAGATGGAGCTGATCGTCTGCATCACCGAGGGCATCCCGGTCATGGACATGATGAAGGTCAAGCGCGCGCTGGAAGGGTCGTCGTCGATCCTGATCGGCCCGAACTGCCCCGGCGTCATCACGCCCGACGCCTGCAAGATCGGCATCATGCCGGGCCACATCCACAAGCGCGGCACCGTCGGGGTCGTGTCCCGCTCGGGCACGCTGACCTATGAGGCTGTGAAGCAGACCACCGACGTCGGCCTTGGCCAGTCGTCCTGCGTCGGCATCGGCGGCGACCCGATCAAGGGCACCGAGCACATCGACGTGTTGGAATGGTTCCTCGCGGATGATGAGACCGAGTCGATCATCATGATCGGTGAAATCGGCGGCTCCGCCGAAGAAGAAGCGGCACAGTTCCTTAAGGACGAAGCCAAAAAAGGTCGCAAGAAACCCGTCGCGGGCTTTATTGCCGGGCGCACGGCCCCTCCGGGCCGCCGCATGGGCCACGCTGGCGCGATTGTGGCTGGCGGCAAAGGCGGTGCCGAGGACAAGATCGAAGCCATGAAATCGGCCGGTATCGTCGTCGCGGAAAGCCCGGCCCAGCTTGGCGAAGCCGTGCTGGAAGCAATCGGCAAGTAAGAAAACGCGCGTGTCCGGTATGGTCCGGGCGCGCGTAAACCATTTTGTCAGGTGAAGCCATGACGGACCAAAGCCCCAACGACCAGTTCCATGCCTCTTCGTTCATGCAGGGACACAACGCCGAGTATCTCGAACAGCTCTATGCCAAATACGCCAACGACCCGAATGCGGTCGACGAGGCATGGCAGGCGTTCTTTCGCGAGCTTGGGGATGACGAGGTGTCGGTCAAACGCGAGGCGCAGGGGCCGTCGTGGATGCGCGCCGACTGGCCGCCGCAGCCCAGCGATGACCTGACCCACGCGCTTGACGGTCAATGGCCCGCCGAGCCGGAAAAAGCGCCCAAGGATTTGGCGAAAAAGATCGCGGACGAGGCGTCGAACCGCGAAATCGAGATTTCCGAGGACGCGATCAAACGCGCCGTGCTCGACTCGGTCCGCGCGCTGATGATTATCCGGGCCTACCGGATCAGGGGCCACCTTGCCGCCGACATCGACCCGCTGGGGATGCGCGACACGTCGGGCCACGCCGAGCTTGACCCGAAATCCTACGGCTTCACCGAGGCGGACATGGATCGCCCGATCTTCCTCGACAATGTGCTCGGGCTCGAAGTCGCGTCGATGCGTCAGATCATCGACATCGTGCGCGCCACCTACTGCGGCACCTTCGCGCTGCAATACATGCACATTTCGAACCCGGAAGAAGCCGGCTGGCTCAAGGAACGGATCGAAGGCTACGGCAAGGAAATCCGCTTCACCCGCGAAGGGCGGCGCGCGATCCTGAACAAGCTGGTCGAGGCCGAAGGTTTCGAGAAGTTCCTGCACGTCAAATACATGGGCACCAAGCGGTTCGGCCTCGACGGTGGCGAAGCCCTGATCCCGGCGATGGAGCAGATCATCAAGCGCGGCGGCAACCTCGGCGTCGAGGAAGTCGTCATCGGGATGCCTCACCGGGGTCGTCTGTCGGTGCTGGCCAACGTGATGTCCAAGCCCTACCGCGCGATCTTCAACGAGTTTCAGGGCGGCAGCTTCAAGCCCGAGGACGTGGACGGGTCGGGCGACGTGAAATACCACCTCGGCGCGTCGAGCGACCGGGAGTTCGACGGCAACACCGTCCACCTGTCGCTGACCGCCAACCCCTCGCACCTCGAAGCGGTGAACCCGGTCGTGCTGGGCAAGGCGCGCGCCAAGGGCGACCAGTTGAAAGACCCCGAGCATCACAAGGTGATCCCGGTGCTTCTGCACGGTGACGCGGCCTTTGCCGGGCAAGGCGTGGTGGCCGAGTGCTTCCAGCTGTCGGGGATCCGTGGCCACCGCACCGGCGGCACGATCCATATCGTCGTGAACAACCAGATCGGTTTCACCACCGCACCGAGTTTCTCGCGCACCTCGCCCTATCCGACGGATATCGCGCTGATGGTGGAAGCCCCGATCTTCCACGTGAACGGCGACGATCCCGAGGCCGTGGTTCACGCCGCCAAGGTGGCGACCGAGTTCCGGCAGAAGTTCCACAAGGACGTGGTGATCGACATCTTCTGCTACCGCCGCTTCGGCCACAACGAGGGGGATGAACCGATGTTCACCAACCCCCTCATGTATAAAGAGATCAAGACCCACAAGACGACGCTGCAACTCTACACCGACCGTCTGGTGAAGGATGGCCTTATCCCCGAAGGCGAGATCGAGGATATGAAGGCCGCGTTCCAGGCCCACCTCAACGAAGAGTTCGAGACGGGCAAGGACTACAAGCCGAACAAGGCCGACTGGCTGGACGGGCGCTGGTCGCACCTCGACAAGCAGGGCGAGGATTATCAGCGGGGCGAAACCGCGATTTCCGAGGACACGTTCCAGGAGGTCGGGCGCGCGCTGACCACCG
The DNA here is from genome assembly GCF_005871115.1 of Maritimibacter alexandrii. Taxonomy (NCBI): domain Bacteria; kingdom Pseudomonadati; phylum Pseudomonadota; class Alphaproteobacteria; order Rhodobacterales; family Roseobacteraceae; genus Maritimibacter; species Maritimibacter alexandrii. The sequence goes on along the minus strand of NZ_SWKQ01000009.1, from coordinate 542,116 downwards.
CGCCGGACGGGTTCACGCTGCATAAGACCGTGGGGCGTCTGCTCGACACCAAGGCCGAGATGTTCAAGTCCGGCAAAGGCTTCGACTGGGCCACGGCCGAGGCGCTGGCCTTCGGTTCGCTCTTGACCGAGGGCTATCCGGTGCGCCTTGCCGGGCAGGATTCCACGCGCGGCACGTTCTCGCAGCGTCACTCCGGTCTCATCAATCAGGACACCGAAGAACGCTATTACCCGCTGAACAACATCAAGTCGGGTCAGGCGCGCTACGAAGTCATCGACTCGATGCTGTCGGAATACGCGGTGCTCGGGTTCGAATACGGCTACTCGATGGCCGAGCCGAATGCGCTGACGCTGTGGGAGGCGCAGTTCGGCGACTTCGCCAACGGCGCGCAGATCATGTTCGACCAGTTCATCAGTTCCGGTGAATCGAAGTGGCTGCGTATGTCCGGCCTCGTCTGCCTGCTGCCGCATGGCTACGAAGGGCAGGGGCCTGAACACTCGTCGGCGCGTCTTGAGCGGTTCCTGCAAATGTGCGGCGCCGACAACTGGATCGTCGCCAACTGCACGACGCCCGCGAACTACTTCCACATCCTGCGCCGGCAGCTTCACCGCTCCTACCGCAAGCCGCTGATCCTGATGACGCCGAAATCGCTTCTGCGGCACAAGCACGCCGTGTCCGAGGCCGCCGACTTCATTTCCGGCTCGTCCTTCCACCGCGTGTTGTGGGACGATGCGGATGCGCAGAAGCGGACCGGCCACGCCGATATCGAGCTGAAGTCCGACGACAAGGTGCGCCGTGTCGTGATGTGCTCCGGCAAGGTCTATTACGACCTGCTCGAAGCCCGTGACGAGGCGGGGATCGACGACGTCTACATCCTGCGGGTCGAACAGTTCTATCCCTTCCCGGCCTTGTCGCTGGTCAAGGAAATGGAACGCTTCCCGAACGCCGACGTCGTGTGGTGTCAGGAAGAGCCCAAGAACCAGGGCGCGTGGACGTTCATGGAACCCAACATCGAATGGGTCCTGTCGCGCATCCGCGAAACCAACTACCGGCCCAAATACGCCGGCCGCGCCGCCTCGGCCTCGCCCGCGACGGGTCTGGCCAGCCAGCACAAAGCACAGCAAGCCGCGCTCGTTAATGACGCGCTGACCATCGAAGGATAAGATCATGAGCACCGAAGTCCGTGTTCCCACGCTGGGCGAAAGCGTGACCGAAGCCACCGTCGCGACGTGGTTCAAGAAACCCGGCGATGCCGTGCAAGCAGACGAAATGCTGTGCGAGCTTGAAACCGACAAGGTGACGGTCGAAGTTCCGGCCCCCGCCGCCGGCACGCTGGGCGACATCGTCGCGAACGAGGGCGATACCGTGGGTGTCGACGCGCTCCTCGCCACGATCGAGGAAGGCGAGGGGGCCAAGCCCGCCAAGTCCGATAAGAAAGACGCGCCGAAGGATGAACCCAAATCCGAAGCCCCCGCTTCGGGTGGTGGCGACAGCGTCGACATCATGGTCCCCGCGCTGGGTGAATCGGTGTCCGAGGCGACCGTTTCGACGTGGTTCAAGAAAGTGGGCGACACCGTCGCGGCGGACGAGATGCTGTGTGAGCTTGAAACCGACAAGGTGTCGGTCGAAGTGCCCGCGCCCTCCGCTGGCACAATCACCGAAATCCTCGCGGACGAGGGTGAAACGGTTGCCGCCGGTGCCAAACTCGGCGTGATCTCGGCCTCGGGCGACGCCCCGGCCCCGGCGCAGAAGTCCGAAGCGCCGAAGAGCGATGAGGCCAAGTCGTCCTCCGGCAAGGACGTGGAAGATGCACCGTCCGCCAAGAAGATGATGGCCGAGGCCGGGCTTAAATCCGATGACGTCAAGGGCACGGGCCGCGATGGCCGCGTGATGAAAGAGGACGTGCAGGCCGCGATTTCGGCCTCCAAGTCCGCCGCGTCCTCGCCCGCACCGGCCAGCGCCCCGCGCGCGCCCGTCTCGGCCGACGACGAGGCCCGCGAAGAGCGCGTGAAGATGACGCGCCTGCGCCAGACCATCGCCCGCCGTCTGAAGGAAGCGCAGAACACCGCGGCCATGCTCACCACCTACAACGAGGTGGACATGACCGAGGTCATGGCGCTGCGTAACGAATACAAAGACCTGTTCTTCAAGAAGCACGGCATCAAGCTCGGCTTCATGTCCTTCTTCGTGAAGGCCTGCGCCCATGCGCTGAAAGAGGTGCCCGAGGTGAACGCCGAAATCGACGGCACCGACGTCATCTACAAGAACTACGTCCACATGGGCGTGGCCGTCGGCACGCCCACCGGGCTGGTCGTGCCGGTCGTGCGCGACGCCGATCAGATGTCGTTCCACGGGATCGAAGCCAAGATCAACGAGCTCGGCAAACGCGCCCGTGACGGCAAGCTGTCGATGGCCGAGATGCAGGGTGGATCATTCACCATCTCGAACGGTGGCGTCTATGGCTCGCTCATGTCTTCGCCGATCCTGAACCCCCCGCAGTCGGGCATTCTCGGCATGCACAAAATCCAGGATCGTCCGATGGTCGTGAACGGCGAGATCACGATCCGCCCGATGATGTATCTGGCGCTCTCCTACGACCACCGCATCGTCGACGGCAAAGGCGCCGTTACCTTCCTCGTCCGGGTGAAGGAAGCCCTCGAGGATCCGCGCCGTCTGCTGATGGATCTGTAAGGTGCGGTGGGTTGGCACCCACCCTACGGTCCCGTTTGGGACGGGGAGGGCGGGTGCAACCCACGCTGGCGCTTGGTCGGAGGCCGAATGAATGTCCATCGCGCTTTGGGGACTGGTCGGATTGGCGCTGCTGGTCCTCGTCTACGTCAGCACGGACAGCTTTCTTCTGAAAGGCAGCGTGGGCAACGCATGGACGGTCGGCGCGCGGGACAACCCGCCCGAGATCGGCCCAATTGCGGCGCGCGCCCATCGCGCGCTCTGGAACCTTCTCGAAACCGCCCCCGCCTTCCTCGCCGTCGCACTTGTCGCGGAACTCACGTCGCGGGGCGGGGCTTGGGTCGCGTGGGGCGTCGCGCTCTATCTTGGGGCGCGTATCGCCTATCTGCCCGCCTATCTCTCGGGTCTGCCTTGGGTGCGCACGGTGTTCTGGCAGGTGGCCACGCTCGGCATCGTCCTCATCCTGATTGGAGTGCTGGTCGGATGATGTTTTCCGCGCCTGATCGCCAATCCGTGAACACCCGGCGGGGGGCCGTTGACGCCAAGACCCTTCCCGCGCGATATGGCCGCGCCCCGCTTCGGGGTGTTAACAAAGGCCCCAACATGCATATCCGCCGCGCCCTCCCGCTTCTCGCTCCCCTCGCGCTTGCCGCCTGCACCGTGCCCGCTCAGATCGATCAGGCGCCGGTGCCCTACACGGCGCTCAAACCCCTGAACGAGGTCGGCACGTCGTCGTTCAGCGTGCGGGTGATGAATGGCGCGAGCCGCATTCCCAAAGAGATGACGGGTATCCCCTGCACCTTCGGCGGCGACGGCTTCGTGTCGTCCTTCACCGCGCCCGCCATTGTGACCGCACCGAACATGGGCGCGCGCACGCCCGCCGCTTCGGTCAAGTGCAGCTTCGAGGGCCGGACCCAGACCCGCGCGCTTCAGGCGCAGAACAAGACGCTGGGCGACATCACCGGAACGGTGTCGGCAGGCGCCAACGCGGGTGTCGTCGGCGTGCTCGTGGGCGGTGCCGTGGCCGCCGCCCAGACCGTCACCCGCGACAAGACCGCCGATGTCTGGGGCTACCCGGACGTGACCATCACCTTCGACTGAGGCCAGCATGACACCGGAACTCACCGTCCTCGCCCTTGCCGCCCTGCTACAGGTCGTGCAGTTCGCCCTGATGGCGATTCCGGCGAACCTCGAGCTCGGTGTCGGCAAAACGGCGTCGCCCCGCGATACGTCCCGGCTGAAGACCCCGCTGGTCGAGCAGGTTTCGGACCGGACCGGTCGACTCATGCGCGCCTTCACCAACCATTTCGAGGCGCTGATCCTGTTCACGATAGCGGTCGTGGTGGTGTCGGTGTCGGATCAGTCCACGGGCTTCACGGCGGCTTGCGCCTGGATCTACCTCGGCGCGCGCGTCCTCTACATCCCGGCCTATGCCTTCGGCTGGGTGCCGTGGCGGTCGTTCATCTTTTTCGTCGGCCTCTTGGCGACGACGCTCATGATCCTCGCCGCGCTGTTTTGAGGCGGGGGTGACAATCGTATGTACGGCATGTGCACATGATGTGTACGCGCGGTGCACAGCAAGAAACGGCCAAAGGAGGGACCTATGGCAGACTATGATGTGATCGTGATCGGCAGCGGGCCGGGGGGCTATGTCTGTGCGATCCGGTGCGCCCAACTGGGCCTCAAGACCGCCTGTGTCGAAGGGCGCGATACGCTGGGCGGCACCTGTCTGAACGTCGGCTGCATCCCGTCCAAGGCGCTTCTGCACGCGACCCATTCGCTGCACGAGGCCGAACACAACTTCGCCACCATGGGTCTCAAGGGCAAATCGCCCTCGGTCGATTGGAAGCAGATGCTTGCCTACAAGGACGACGTGGTCGGCCAGAACACCAAGGGCATCGAATTCCTGTTCAAGAAGAACAAGGTCGACTGGCTAAAGGGCTGGGGCAAAATCTCGGGCAAAGGCGAGGTCACGGTCGGGGACGAGACCCACAAGGCCAAGAATATCGTGATCGCGACCGGGTCCGAAGCGTCGAGCCTGCCGGGTGTCGAGATCGACGAGAAGGTCGTCGTGACCTCCACCGGCGCGCTGGAGCTCGGCAAGATCCCGAAGAAACTGGTGGTGATCGGCGCAGGTGTCATCGGGCTTGAGATGGGGTCGGTCTACGCACGGCTCGGGTCGGACGTGACGGTGGTGGAATACCTCGACACGATCACCCCGACGATGGACGCCGAGGTGTCCAAGCAGTTCCAGAAGCTCTTGAAGAAGCAGGGGCTGGAGTTCGTTCTGGGGGCCGCCGTTCAGGGCGTCGAGGCCATGAAGACCAAGGCCAAGGTGACCTATAAGCTCAAGAAAGACGACAGCGAAGAGGTGCTGGACGCCGACGTGGTGCTCGTCGCCACCGGTCGCCGCGCCTTCACCGATGGGCTGGGCGCGGCCGAAGCGGGGGTCGAAATGACCGACCGCGGCGTCATCAAGACCGACCACTGGAAAACCAGCGTCGACGGCATCTGGGCAATCGGCGACGTGACCTCCGGCCCGATGCTGGCGCATAAGGCCGAGGACGAAGGCATGGCGGTCGCCGAGTCGATCGCCGGTCAGGCGGGTCACGTGAATTATGACGTGATCCCCAGCGTGATCTACACGGTGCCGGAAGTGGCGGCTGTCGGGAAAACCGAGCAGGAGCTGAAGGATGAGGGGCGCGACTACAAGGTCGGCAAATTCTCGTTCATGGGCAATGCGCGCGCCAAAGCGGTGTTTCAGGGCGACGGCTTCGTGAAGATCCTGTCCGACAAGGCGACGGACCGCATACTCGGTGTCCATATCATCGGACCCTCGGCGGGCGACCTGATCCACGAGGCCTGCGTGGCGATGGAATTCGGCGCGGCCGCCGAAGACCTCGCCCGGACCTGCCATGCTCACCCGACCTTCTCGGAAGCGGTGCGCGAGGCGGCGTTGGCCTGCGGCGACGGGCCGATCCATATGTAAGAAGCACTGCGCCGCAGGCTACGCCCGCGTCGCGACGGCGCCTCGCTGCGCTCGGCTGGGGAAGACCTCGAAAGGTCGGGCTGTGTATGGCGATCGGGTAGGGGGGCTGTCTGCCCCCCTCGCCCTGCGGGCTCACCCCCCGAAGGTTTCCGGAAACAGAGAAGATGAACGGTCCACCCCCTGCTTATATGGCAGGGGGCTTCTCCGTTTACGGCCCTGGCTCCTCAGCTGGTGCCGCATGCCAACGATAGCGTGTTAACCTTAATAAGCGGTAAACCCGCCCCTTCTCTGTTTCAAAAAACCTCGGGGGGCGTTGGCCAGCTTGCTGGCCGGCGCGGGGGCAGCGCCCCCTCTGGCTTCGACGTCAGCGCGATTTTGGAGGTCGGAAACGCAAACGCCGCGCCCAAAGGGCGCGGCGCGTCGCGACGGCGAAGCCGGCGCAATCCCTGTCAGACACCCGCATCGACGATGGCATCGGCGAGGATGTCGACGGTATCCTTATTCAGCCCGGCGATGTTCATGCGGCTGTCGCCGACCATGTAGATCCCGTGCTTTTCCTTCATCGTCTCGACCTGTTCGGGGGTCGCACCCAGGCGCGAGAACATGCCGCGGTGTTCGGCGAGGAAGCCGAAACGGTCGGAGCCGGTGCGCGCCTGCAACGCCTCGGCGAGTTGCGTGCGCAGGCCGAGCATGGTGTTGCGAACCTCCTCCAGCTCCGTCTCCCATTCGGTCCGAAGCGTCGGATCGTCGAGGATCATCTGCACCACGCGCGCGCCGTGGTCCGGCGGGAACGAGAAGTTCTGACGGTTCAGGTGCGTCAGGTTCTGCTGTGTGACGGCTTTCATCTTGTCGTCGGGCGACACCGCCATCAAAAGGCCCGTGCGTTCGCGATAGACCCCGAAGTTCTTGGAGCAGCTCGCCGCGATCAGGCTTTCGGGCAGGGTCGAGGTGATGTGGCGCACGCCTAACGCGTCCGCTTCGAGCCCGTCACCGAAGCCTTGATAAGCGATGTCGATCAGCGGAAGCGCCTGTTTGGCGCCCAGAAGCTCGGTGACTTCCTTCCACTGTTCCATATTCAGATTGGCGCCTGTCGGGTTGTGGCAACAGCCGTGCAGGATCACCACGTCGCCTGCCGCCACATTGCCGAGGTCAGCCATCATGCCGGAGAAATCGACCGCACGGGTGTCGTTGTCGAAATAGCGGTACGGCGTCATCTTCATCTTGAGATGCTTGATGATCGACAGGTGGTTCGGCCAGGTCGGGTCCGACACCCAGACGGTCGCGTCGGGGTTCGCCATTTTCACAAGTTCCAGCGCCTGATGAATTGCGCCCGTGCCGCCGGGCTGGGCCGCCGCGGCGAGGCGGCCCTCTTCGACCGCGCCGTTCAGCACCAGACCGGACAGCGCCTTGACGAAGGCCGGGTCGCCGCCGAGAGCGGTGTAGCTCTTGGTCGTCTCTTTTTCGAGCAGCTGTTTCTCCGCCGTTTTCACCGCGCGCATCACCGGGGTGTTGCCGGTGGGGTCCTTGTAGACGCCCACACCAAGATCGACCTTGGTGTCGCGCGGGTCTTCGCGGTACTCGACCATGAGCGCCATGATCTTGTCTTGAGCTTGTGCGTTCAGATGTTCGAACATCTCTCTCTCCTTGTCAGCCCGAAGGGGCCGTTCGCATTCAGGCTTCGCCGGTGGCGATCTTGAGGTCGTTGTACATGCCCCATTCGGCCCACGACCCGTCATAGATCGCGTGGCGCGGGTGGCCGAGGCGGGCGAGCGCGAGGTCGATGATCGCCGCGGTCACGCCGGAGCCGCAGGACGAGATGACGGGTTTTGCGAGGTCCACGCCTGCCGCCTCGAACACGGCTTTCAGGCCGTCCACATCCTTCATCGTTCCGTCCGCGTCCAACAGGTCGGTGAAGGGCACGTTGCGTGAATTGGGGATATGGCCCGAGCGGAGGCCTTCGCGCGGCTCGGGCGCTTCGCCTTTGAACCGGGCGGCGGAGCGGGCATCGACGATCTGCCAGTCACCAAGTTTGGCGGCGGCGGCGACCTGCGTCACGTCCTTCACCATGTCGGCCTGACGGGACACGGTCATGTGGCGGTCGCGGATGATCGGCGGCATGTCTTCGGTCGGGCGGCCTTCGGCCAGCCATTTCGGCAGGCCGCCGTCCAGCACGGCGACATCGGTCTTGCCCATCAGGCGGAAGGTCCACCAGACACGCGGGGCGGAAAAAATGCCGTTGGAATCGTAGACCACGACCTGGTGACCGTCGCCGATCCCCTTGGCGCGCATCCGCGACATGAATTTTTCGACCGGCGGGGCCATGTGAGGCAGGTCGGAGCGGGCATCGGAAATCTCGTCGATGTCGAAGAACCGCGCCCCCGGAATGTGCGCTTCGTCGTATTCCGCCTGACCGTCGCGCCCGGCATCGGGCATGTGCCACGACGCGTCGATGATCCTGAGATCGGGATCGTTCAAGTGCTGGGCGAGCCAGTCGGTCGAGACCAGCGTTTTCGGATCGTCCTTGGCCATCGTGCTCCCCTCGTTCACGGGTCCGGTCTTGCCTAGCGCCGGGGGGGCGGACTGGCAAGGGGGACGGCGGGGGGCGACGTGCCGAAACGGCGTTATTTCGCGGGGGTGAGCAGCTTCAGCGCGCCGTCGACCAGCGCGGCGGCGAAGGCGTCGTCGAGCGGCTGGTGACCTGCGAGCAGGCGGTAGAGGACGGGGCCGTAGATCATGTCGAGCGTGACCTCGATCCCGTCGGGCGGGGGGATCTCGCCTCGTTCGGCTGCGGTGGCGATCAGGCTGCGCCCCGCCTCGCGCGAGGACAGGATCACGCGGTTGCGGAAGGCCCGGGTGAATTCGCTGTCCGGGTCGGCGGTGGCGAGCGCCATCGCGATCTGGCGGCCACGGGTCGTCGCGAAGGCGCGCACGAGGTCGGTGAGCTGGCGGGAGAGGGCGTGTTCCAGCGACGCGCCCTGAGACTTGCTTTCGGGAAAACCAGCCATAAGCGCGGCCATTGCAAGCTCGGAGGCGTTGGCCCAGTGGCGATAGATCGTCGGCTTGCCAACGCCGGAGCGGGCCGCGACCGCCTCGACCGACAATCGACCGAAACCCTGATCGAACAGGATCTCGCGCGCGGCGGCGAGCGCCTTGTCTCGTGCGGCCTTGGAGGGTGGGCGACCGCGGGGTCTGGGGGTGTCTTGACTCATTTAATTACGATACGTAACGTAAATAAGCGAGTCGGGCAAGGATGGACGGCGATGAAACTCATTCCCTATATCGTCTGCCGGGACGCGCCGGCGGCCATCGATTTCTACGTTGCGGCCTTTGGTGCGGTCGAGGATTTCCGGATGACCGAGCCGGGCTCCGGCAAGCTGGGCCATGCTGAGCTGGAGATCGGTGGCGCGCGGCTGATGCTCGCTGATGAATGGCCGGATTTCGGCGCGCTCTCGCCCGACAGTATCGGTGGCACGGCGGTCACGCTTTACCTTCAGGTCGAGGATGTGGATGCGGTCGTCGCACAGGCCGAACAGGCCGGCGCGATGGTGCTGCGCGCGCCAGCCGATCAGAGTTTCGGGGAACGCACGGCGACGGTGCAGGACCCGTTCGGGCACCGCTGGATGCTGGCCAAGGTCAAGGAAGTGCTGACCGGGGAAGAAATGCAGAAGCGGTGGGAGGCGGAGGTCGGCTAGACCACCGCCTGAAAGACGAGCCCCGCAAGGATCGCGCCCAAGACTCCGAGGCCGAGGTAAAGCGCGAAGACACGCGGCTTCACCAGCGCCCAGACCGCGGCCATCGCCGGGATCGAACTGACCGCGCCCGCGACCATGAAGGACATGGCGGCCCCGGAGCTCATCCCCTGTTCCATGAGACCGGCGAGCAGGGCGGGCGCCACGTAGCTGTTGAGATAGGCGGGCATACCGACCAGCGCCGAGAGCGCGATGGGACCAGCGCCCGTGCCGCCCACGACCGAGGCGATCATCTCGGCGGGCATGTAGGTGATGAGCAGGGCCTCCAGGATATAGGCCAGCACCAGCCATTTGGTGAGGAACACGAGGTTTTCCCATCCTTCGTGGCGGAAAGCTTGGCGGCGCGCGGCCTCGGTCCAGATGCGCCAGTGAGGACGCCCGGTGGCCGGGTTCGCGCCGCAGCCGCATCCCTGTTTCGGGCGCGGTTTGGCGACGTTCGCGAGCAGACCCGCGCGAGAGAGCGCCATGGTCGCGAAGCCTCCGAAAAGGCCGAGGCCGACGGCGGCGGTGGCTTTGCCGATGGCGAAGGGCCAGTCGAGCGCGGCGGCGGTGATGAGGAGCGAGCCCGGGTCGATCAGGGGCGATGCGAGCCAGAAGGCCATGATCGCGGCGATGGGTGCCCCGAGCGCGATGAGGCCCGCGACGAAGGGAATGACCTCGCAGGAGCAGAACGGGGCGAGGCCGCCGAAGAGGGCGGCGAGCACGATGGCAGATGCCTCGCGCCTCTCGAAGGCGCGCCCGATCAGGGTTTCGGCGCCGGAGGCCTTGAGATAGGCGACCAGAGCGACCGCGACGAGAATGAAGGGCAGGGTGCCTGCGAAGGCGCGGAGGGCATCGGTGCCGATTGTCGCAAGACGGGTCGGGTCGAGAACGGCGACCGTTATGAGCGCGAGGGCCGACGCCGTCCACGGAGATCTGAGGCGCTTCGCAATCTCGCCGACAGATGGCGCGCGCGGTGCTGTGCTGTCGGTCATGCCGCTTCTCCCCCGGTGCAGCCGCAGGTGTCGTCGCACCCGTCCTTGGCGCAGCCCGATCCGCAGGTATCGCTGCATTCGTCGGCGCAGCATTCCTCGACGATGTAGGCCGCAAGCGCACGCAATTGGTCGAAGCTCGCCCGGCTGATCGTTTCGCGCCCCTGCCGTTCCTGAAGGACGAGGCCGCCCGCGACGAGGAACTTGAGGTGATGGGCGAGGGTGGAAGGCGCGATTCCGGTCCGCTCCTGGATGCGAGCCATGTTGAGCCCGCTTTCACCAGCGCGCACCAGGGATTTCAAAACCGACAGACGGGATTCCGAGCCAATGGCAGAGAAACCGGCGGAGGCCGCTTCGGGGGTCATGAGGATACCTTTCAACTAATAAACTAGATTTATAGTTGATTCGGTCCGTCTGTCCAGTGGGGAGCGGATTTGGAGCGTTTGGTGGGGTGAAGGCCGGGGTCTTGGTATGCACCAGAATCCTAGGATACTAGGATTCTAGTATCCTGAAATGCATAGATTTCAGAGAGTTACAGGCCGCTCATGCCTCCAGCGTTAACGAAGTTCTTAACGCGCTCAACCAGCAGCGCGTCTGAGCGCCCGCTCCAGCCCATCGCGAAACCGCGACCGGTGCGCTTTGGAAAACGCCTTGCCGCCACCCTGCCGGAACGGGTCCGCAGCCCGGAGGTCCGCCATGAGATCACGCGTGGCAAGCACCTGTCCGATGTTCGCGACCGTCAGCGCCTCGCCGTCATGTTTGACCACCTGTGCGCCTGCTTCGACGCATTTCGAGGCGAGCGGGATATCTCCCGTCACCACCACATCGCCGGGCCCGGCGCGTTCGGCGATCCACTTGTCCGCTTCGTCCGGTCCGTCGGGCACGTAGATCACTTCGATCAGAGGGTTGGACGACGGGCGAAGACCGCCGTTGCACACCAGCGCCAGCCGAACCTTGTGGCGCGTGGCCACAGCTTCCGCCTCGGCCTTGACCGGGCAGGCGTCGGCATCGACGTAGATCACCCGTAAAGCGCCTCGGCGTGGAAGGCGACATGCTCTTCCATGAAGCTCTGCACGAAGAAATACGAATGGTCGTACCCCGGTTGCAGCCGCATGATCGCCTGCTGGCGCTTCTGCCCGACCTCCTGCATCAAAGTCTCCGGCATCAGCAGATCGATGAACTGATCCTTGGTGCCGGTGTCGACCAGCATCGGCCCGTCGAACCCGCGTTCGCGCATCAGGAACACGGCGTCATGCGCTTCCCACGCGTCCTGATCGTCGCCGAGATAGGCGGTGAGCTGCTTCTGACCCCAGTCCGAGGCGGTCGGGTGGCAGATCGGCGCGAAGGCCGAGATCGAGCAGAACCGTTCCGGCAGGGTCATTCCGATGGTGAGTGCGCCGTGACCGCCCATCGAATGTCCGGTGATCGACTGGCGTTCAGGGTCGAGGGCGAAGTGGTTGAACAAAAGCTCCGGCAGATCCTCGGTGATGTAATCCCACATCCGGAAATGCTGCGACCATGGCGGTTCGGTGGCGTTGACGTAAAAGCCCGCACCTTGGCCAAGGTCATAGGCTTCGTCATCGGCCACACCCGGTCCGCGCGGCGACGTGTCGGGAAAGACAAGCGCGATCCCATGTTCGGCCGCCCAGCTTTGGGCACCGGCCTTTGTCATCGCGTTCTCATGCGTGCAGGTCAGGCCCGACAAATACCACAAAAGCGGCACCGGCCCTTCGCGGGCTTCCTCGGGCAGGAACAGCCCAAAGGTCATGTCCGTGCGCGTCGCGTTCGAAGAATGGGTATAGACCCCCTGAACCCCGCCAAAGCAGGCGTTTTCAGACTGTATTTGCACGGTTGACCCCTCCTTCGTTCATTGCGCCGACCTGAACATGAGGGGCGTGGAAGGGCAAGCGGTTGGTGATGTTTCAGGCGCGCCCGCCGCCGGACGACAGGACCGAAGGGTCGATACCCAGCTTGCGCAGCGCGCGCGACCATTTGGACTCGTTGTCGCTGTCGAACACGATGGCCGCATCGGCATCCACCATTAGCCAGGCGTTTTCCTGCAACTCGCCCTCGAGCTGGCCCGGTCCCCACCCGGCATAGCCCAGCGCGGTCAGCGCCTTGTCCGGCCCGTCACCGTTCGCGATGTCTACAAGGATATCCTTGGTCGCCGTCATGCCGAAACCGCCGTCGACCGCGAGCGTGCCCGCGCTGCCCTCGTAGTCGCCGGAATGGAGGACGAAGCCGCGCCCGCCCTCGACCGGGCCGCCGAAATGAACGTGGATGCCGGCGCTTCCGGCACCGCGCCCGATCTCAAGTTGGTCGAGAACGTCGTCGAGCACGATATCGGGCACCGTCTTGTTCACGATCAGGCCCATCGCGCCTTCGTCCGAATAGGCGCACAGGAACACCACGCTCGATTCGAACCGGGGATCGCCCATGCCGGGCATCGCGACGAGCAGCTTGCCCGTCAGGTCGCTGAAATTCACAGGCGTCTTCATGTCCCAAAGATGGGCATGCGGGCCACAGGTTTGCAAGGGCTTCGCTCGGATCGCGGGGGACTGGCAGGAATGTGACTTTTGCTTCACGCGATGCTGGCTATATCGGATGCATGAAGTTGCGAACTGCCCCCCTTTTCCTCGCTTTGGCGATGCTGGCCACACCTGTGTCGGCCGAGCCTGCGCCTGCGAATGTCACGCTCCTGCCCGGCTGGCGTATGGAGAATGGTCATCACATGGCTGCGATCCGCGTCGATCTGTCGGATGGGTGGAAGACCTACTGGCGCGCACCGGGCGAGGGCGGGATCCCGCCCGAAATCGACTGGTCGCAATCGTCGAACGTGGCCGGGGTCACGTTTCACTGGCCGGTGCCGGAAGTTATCCGGCGCGACGGGGTGACGACGATCGGATACGAGGACGAACTCGTGCTGCCCGTCGAACTGGTCCCCGCGCGCGGCGGCGAAGCCATTCATATCGACGCCGACGTGCTGGTCGGTATCTGCGAGGAAATCTGCGTGCCGCTCGAGACCGGCTTCGATTCGGTCCTGCCAGCCGACCTGACCGCGCCCGATCCCGTGATCGAACGCGCGTTGGCGGCCCGGCCGGACACGGCCGCCGAAGCGGGGGTGTCCGCCGCCAGCTGCAAGCGCGAGGAGCTTTCCGACGGTGTGCGCCTGACCGCTCAGATCGACATGCCGTCGCTGGGTGGCGACGAACTGGTGGTCATGGAGGCCGCGAACCCGGCGATCTGGGTATCCGAAGCCGTGGCAACGCGCGGGGCCGAAGGGGCACTCATGGCGCATGCGGATTTCGTGCCGCCGAACGCGCGACCCTTCGACATCGAGGGCGACGAGGTGCGTCTGACGGTCATCGGTGCGGGCCGCGCCGTGGATATTCCCGGCTGCGACCTGTCAGAGTGACTTTGGCCTGACGATCAGGGCCGTCACATAGGCCCCCACCGCGACCAGCGCGGCCCCCAGTACGAACAGACCCGTCGCCGCGCCGATCGTCCCGGTCCCGCCGGGCATCGTTCCGGTGACCAGCACCCATCCCATCGTCGCCACGAACAGCGCAGCGATGAGACTGGCCGACACCGCCATGATCCGCATGACCCAAGGTGCACGGTGCCCGATGGCAAGACCGTGGCGCAGCGCGTTCATCTGCCGCCGGACGTCTTCTTGCATGGCGAGGATCGCGGGCACGACGAGCAGGACGAGGAAGAAGCCGAAGCCAAGCCCATAGACGAGCGTGACGACCGTGGGTTTCAGGAACTGCGCCTGTTGCGAGCTTTCGAACAAGAGCGGAAGCAGGCCCAGCACCGTGGTCGCGGTCGTCAGGAACACCGGGCGCAGACGGTCCGCCACCGCATCGACGATAGCCGGGCGAATGCCGCGTTCGGCGGCGTATTCATCCACGGTCGACACCAGCACGATGGAATCGTTGATGATGATCCCGACCATGCCGATCAGACCCACGACCGAGAACATCGACAGCGGAATGTTCCAGGCATGGTGGCCATAGATCGCGCCGATCAGGCCGAAGGGGATGATCGCCATGACGACGAGCGGACGGGTCCAGCTTGAAAAGATCCACGCCAGCACGATGTAGATGCCGACAAGGCACAGGACGAGGCCGACCATGGCGTCGGACAGGAACTGATCCTCTTGCTCGCTCAGGCCCGACAGGCGGTATTCGACGCCGTAGTCCTCGGCGATGGTGGGCAGGATGGTCTGCTCCATCGCAAGCTGGATCTCGGCGGCCCGGTCGGCGTCGCCTTCGTCCATGTCCCCCGTCACCTCGACCACGCGCAGGCCGTTCTCGCGGTTGACGCTGGCGAACCCGGTGCGGGAGGTGACGCGCACGATGTCCGAGAGGTTCACGTAGTTCCCGGCATCGGTGCGAAGCTGCGACTTTTCGAGGAAGGCGAGGGAAAGCTCCTCGTCCGGCAGTTCGACCCGGATCGCGGCGGAGCGCATTCCGTCGGGATAGGTCGCGGCCTCGATCCCAGACAAGCGATTGCGCAGCACTTGCCCGACATCGTCGATGGCGAAGCCCAGCGCCTGCCCCTGCGGGGTAAGTTCCAGAACCAGTTCTTCCTTGTCGTAGGCGAGGCTGTCTTCCAGTGCCGATATCTCCGGGAAATCGCTAAGCGCGGTCTTGAGTGCTTCGGCGGCGGCTTTCAGAAGCTCGTTGTCGGCCCCCATAAGCTGAATATCGATGGCATCCCCGCCCGGCCCGAACCGGCCGCCGCGGAACGAGAATTCTTCGAGCAGCGGGTGCTGCGGCACCGCGTCCTGCACGATCGAGACGAATTCGAACGAGGAATAGGGGCGAAGATCGGCGTCGATCAGTTCGATGGTGATCGCGCCCAGCAGGTCTTCGTCTTTGTCCTCGGCGCTGGCAAGGCCACGGCCCGACGAGCCGCCGATTTCGGCAAGGACATAGGTGATCGGATTGCGCCCGTGTTCCTCTTCAAGCCGTTTTCCGGTCGCGTCCACCGAGGCCTGAAGCTGGCGCAGGAACCTGAGCGTATCCTCGCGCGATGCGCCGTTCACCATCGCGAAGCTGCCGGTCACGGTGCCCTGCTCAGGCGCGTTGAAAAAGCGGAAAGGCACGTCGCCCCGGATGAACAGCCCCGCCTGCGTGGCAAGCAGCAGAACGCCCCCCGCGAAGACCGCGTATCGTGCGGTGACGACCCAGGTCATGAGCGGACGGAACAGCGTCTCGCGGAACCAGCGGAACCCCTTGTTCACCTGCCGCGACGGCCAGTCGTACCAGTGTTCCTTCGCCGCATGGGCGAGTGCGTGCGACATATGGTTGGGCAGGATCAGGAAGCATTCGACGAGCGAGGCGGTGAGGACCGCGATCACGGTGAAGGGCACGTCCGCGATGAACTCGCCGAACCGGCCCTCGATCATGGTCAGCCCGAAAAAGGCGATGATCGTCGTCAGGGTCGAGGAAAACACGGGCGAGAACATGCGCCGCGCCGCGTTCTCGGCGGCTTCGACCGGGGCCTCGCCGCGCCGTCGCGCCCGGAAATCGGCGTGCTCGCCCACGACGATGGCGTCGTCCACGACGATCCCCAGCGTGATGATGAGCGCGAAGAGCGAGATCATGTTGATGGTCAGCCCGAACATATACATGATCGCGACCGCAGCCAGCATGGACACCGGAATACCCGCTGCGACCCAAAGCGCCGTGCGCGCGTTCAGGAACAGAAACAGCGTGATGAGAACGAGGACGAGGCCCATCGCCCCGTTTTCCATCAGGATATTGAGGCGTCCGGTGATAAGCTCGGCCCGCGTGCGCACAAGGTCGATGGACACGCCCTGCGGCAGCGTGGTCATCATCCGTTCGGCGACCTGTTCGACCGTGCGCTGGATGCCGATGGCGTCGCCCGCCGCGTTGCGGTCGACCCGCACGGTCACGGCGGGGTTGTCGCCCACGAAAAACGTGCGGGCGCGGTCCACGCCCTCCACCCGAACCGTGGCCACGTCGCCGACGGTCAGCGTCGCGCCGTCCAGTTCCGAGCGCAGCACGATGGCCTCGATCTCGTCCGCCGAACGCTTTTCGACGCCTGCCCGGATGCGCGCCGCGCCCGACGCCACGTTGCCCGCCGGGCTCGCCTCGGCCTCGCCCGCGATGGCCTGGGCGATCTGCGCCATTGTCACGTCGTAACGAACAAGATCGGCGGTCTTGACCTCGACCACCGTCTGCGGGGCGACGACGCCCTGAATGGTGGTGCGCGTCACACCCTCTTGGAACAACCGTGCGACCATTTCGTCCGAGAACCGGGCGAGCTGGTCGATGCCCACGGGTCCGGTGATGACCACATCCGTCACCCGGTCGCGCCAGCCGCCGCCCGAGACGTTCGGGTCTTCGGCGGCGTCAGGCAGGTTCGAGACGCTGTCGACGGCGGCCTGAACGTCGTCCAGTGCCTGCGCCATGTTCCAGCCGGGTTCGAACTCCAGCCGAATATAGGCGGACCCTTCGCGGGCGCGTGACGAGCTTTCGTCCACGCCGTCGATGGCCAGAAGCGTGGGTTCGAGCACTTGAATGATGCCCGCGTCCACGTCTTCGGCGCCGGCACCGCTCCACGTTACCGTCACGCGGATGTCGTCGACGACGACGTCGGGAAAGAACTGCGCGCGCATGTTGGGCATCGCGGCAAGGCCCGCCACCATGAGCAGCACGAAGAGCAGGTTCGCCACCGTGGCGTGGCGGGTGAAGTAGGACAGGATGCCCCCGGCGTTGACGCGACCCGCCATGGATCAGCCCCCCATCCGGCTTTCGATGCGCTCGATCATGTTCGCGGGCACCTCGGGCTGGCGCAGCTGGGCGAGGATGCGATCCTTGATCTCGGGCGGCATCATCTGGTTGCCTTCGACGAACGAGATCAGACGCGACCGGCGTTCTTCGTCGAGCGTGACCATCGCCGGTGCCGCCGGCACCCCTTCGGCACCTTCCGCGTTTTCGTCCACCCGTTGCGGGTTCACGCGGATACCGGCGCCAAGGGTCGGGGTGCGTTCCTCGACCACTTCCCGGCCTTCCAGATCGCCGATCTCGATCAGCACGGTGTCGCCCTGACGGCGGGCGACGGTGACCGACACCTCCTGAAGCCTGTCCTCTTCGCCCAGCACCAAAACCGTGCCGGACGATGACAGAGCGGTCGCGGGAATTTCGGCCACCCCTTCAAGTTCCGGCTCCCGAATGGTGACGGTCACGAAATCGCCGGGCCGGAACCCCGTCGCGCGGGCAAGCGTCGCGAAGATCAGGCGGCCGGTCTGGCCGTCGCCGACAGCCGCGCTTTCGCGGGCGATCGTGCCGGTGGTGACGAGGTCGAGGTCGTTCAGGTCGAGGCTGACGACGACTTCCGCCGGGACGAGGTTGCCCTCGCTGTCAATGAGGCGGGTGTATTGCGCGGTCGACAGGCGGAAACTGACCTCCAGTGCGTCCGGGTCGACCAGCGTCGCGATCTGTTCGTTCGCGGTGACGAGCCGACCTTCGAGCGCCGCCACATCGGCCAATGCGCCCGAGAAGTCGGCGCGGATGGTCGCCTCGTTCAGCCGCCGCTCGGCCTCGTTCAACGCGATGGTGGATCGGTCGAGCGCGATCTTGGCCGACGAAACGCGGGCGCGGGCCGCGTTGATGTTCGAGCGGGCCGAGAGCACCGCCTGTTCCGCCGAGCTTTCGGCCAGTCGCGCGGTTTCGAGATCGGCCGCGAGACCCACGCCACGGTCGAGCAGGTCCTGCTGGCGGGTGGCGGCGGTCTGCCGCAGTTCGTACTGGCGCTGGGCGCTGGCAAGGTCGTCCTGTTCGAGGATCAGCGCGGCCTCGGCATCCGACACTTCCGCCTCGGCATCCGCCATGTCGGCCCGGGCCAGCGCCACGGCGTCTTCAAGGTCCGACGGGTCGATCCGCACGAGCATCTGTCCGCTCTGAACCCGCCCGCCTTCGACGAAATTCTCGCCCAGTTCCACAACGGTGCCTGCCGTGCGCGCACGGATTTCCAACGTGCGGCGCGAAACGACCTCACCGAAGGCTTCGAGAACGGGTGAAACGGTCTGGCTTTGAACCGGCACGAGCGCCACGGAATAGACCCGCTCGCGCGCGGGCATCGAGCCGGACGTGCGCGCCATGCGCGTTTCGACGGCATCGCGCACGATATAGGCGGCCAGCCCCAATCCGGCGACGGTCAGCGCGGCAAGGAACAACCCTGTCAGGGAACGGCGGAGAAAGCGCATGTGGCGTCCCGTTTCAAATCAGACAATTCACCTTGCCCGCACCCAATGCCGCTGGCAATCGGGCACGGCTGACAAGGCCGTTACGATTTCAAACGGCCGTCGGCTTCATTTCCGTCGCTTGTGTTCGTCGAGACGTGGAAAAATCTCGACGAAGTTGCAGGGCGCGTGGCGATAGTCGAGTTGGTAGGCCAGAATATCGTCCCAAGCGTCCTTGCAGGCCCCGGTCGAGCCGGGCAGCGCGAATAGGTAGGTGCCGTTCGCCACGCCACCCGTGGCACGGCTTTGCACCGCAGATGTGCCGATCTTCTGCATCGAGACCATCGTGAACACGGTCGCGAAGGCTTCGATCTCTTTCTCGTAGACGTCGCGATGCGCCTCGACCGTCACGTCGCGACCCGTAAGCCCCGTGCCGCCGGTCGAGAGGATCACGTCGATCTCGGGGTTGGCGCACCAGTCACGTAGCTTGGCCGCGATCACCTCGCGCTCGTCCTTCACGATGGTGCGGTCGGCAAGCACATGGCCAGCCGCTTCGATCCGACCGACGAGGGTGTCGCCGGAGCGGTCATCCTCGACCGTGCGGGTGTCGGAAACGGTCATGACGGCGATACGCACCGGAATGAACTCCTTCGACGTGTCGATGCGGCTCATGTCTTGGCCCTCAGCTTGGCTTGGATGTCGAGAAGGTCCGCCCAGGCCTCGCGTTTGGAGATCGGGTTTCTGAGCAAATAGGACGGGTGGAACATCGGAAGCGCCGGTTTGCCCAGCACCTCGGTCCACGTGCCGCGCAGCTTGGTGATCCCCTGACGGTCCAGAAGCGCGGTCAGGGCGATGTTGCCCATCGGGATGATGATGTCGGGGTCGGCCAGTTCGATGTGACGCAGCAGGAACGGCGTGAACATCGCGATCTCTTCCGGCGTCGGGTTGCGGTTGCCCGGCGGGCGGTAGGGCAAGACATTGGTGATGTAGAGCGCGTTTTGCGCGTCGGGCGTCGCGCGGTTCAGACCGATGGCCGCGAACATCTGATCGAGGAGCCGCCCTGCGGGGCCGACAAAGGGTTTACCTTCACGGTCCTCTTCCGCCCCCGGCCCTTCGCCAACGATCATCACGCGGGCGGCCGGGTTGCCGTCGGAAAACACGAAGGACCGCGCACCTTTCTTGAGCGGCGAGCCATCGTAAGCCTGCATCGCTTCGGCCAGCGCCTCGAGGCTGCCCGCGCCAGCGGCGTGTTCCTTGGCGACTGCCACCCAATCTGTGCGGGGCACCTCGCGCAGCGGGGTCGGGCCTTCGGGCACGGGGGCGGGCGCTGCGGGTGTTCTCGGTGGCTCCGGCTTCAGCTCGTAGCGGTCGATCGGCGCCTCGGCGACCGCATCGGTCACCCCAAGCTCGACATACCATTCGAGCAGTGCTTTCGCCTGATGCCAGTCCAGAGCCGATTCCATGCCGGTGAACCTAAGCCCCGGCGCGAGGGCCGTCCATGGCGCTCGCGCCGCACCCCCGTCTCCGGGGATTGCCCGTCTCCGGCCCGCTTCCTATAAGCAGGGGCGAAAGGGGCCGCCGATGACATTCCGCCACCGTCACCTTCTGGGGATCGAACCGCTTCATCCCACGGAAATCACGACGCTCCTCGATCTGGCCGATACCTATGTCGATCTGAACAAATCGCCCCACAAGCGGCGCGAGGTTCTGTCGGGCCTGACCCAGATCAACATGTTCTTCGAGAACTCGACCCGCACGCAGGCGAGTTTCGAGCTTGCGGGCAAGCGTCTGGGCGCGGACGTGATGAACATGGCGATGCAGGCGTCCTCGATCAAAAAGGGCGAGACCCTGATCGACACGGCGCTGACGCTGAACGCGATGCACCCGGATCTGCTGGTCGTGCGACATCCGCATTCGGGGGCGGTGAACCTGCTGGCCGAAAAGGTGAACTGCGCGGTCCTGAACGCAGGCGACGGCAAGCACGAACATCCGACGCAGGCGCTTTTGGATGCGCTGACGATCCGGCGGACGAAGGGGCGGCTGCACCGCCTGACCATCGCGATCTGCGGTGACATCGCGCATAGCCGCGTGGCACGTTCGAACCTGATCCTTCTGGGCAAGATGGAGAACCGGGTGCGGCTTGTCGGCCCGCCGACCCTTATGCCGTCCAAGATCGAAGAGTTCGGGGTCGAGGTCTATGACGACATGAAGGCGGGGCTGGAAGACGCCGACGTGGTCATGATGCTCCGGCTTCAGCGCGAACGGATGGACGGCGGCTTCATCCCGTCCGAACGCGAGTATTACCACCGGTACGGGTTGGACGCCGACAAGCTTCGGCTGGCCAAGGACGACGCTATCGTCATGCATCCCGGCCCGATGAACCGGGGGGTCGAGATCGACGGAACCATCGCCGACGACATCAATCGCTCGGTCATTCAGGAACAGGTCGAAATGGGCGTGGCCGTGCGCATGGCGGCTATGGATCTTCTCGCCCGAAACCTGCGGGCCGAGACCGAAGACGAGGGAGTCATGGTATGATCGCCGATCTGAGTTTTCCCGGCCCGAACGCGCCGCGCACCATCTTCGTCTTCAAGCTCGACATCGACCCGAACGAGGTCGAGGCGTGGTCGAAGCCGGACGAGGCGGGGGACATGCATCTGGAATATGCGCTGGGTGTGAAAAAGCTCGACCCGGCGCATGTCGAGGTCTTTCCCGTGAGCCAGATCACGGAATTCGGGCTGACACGGTATCTGACCGACGCCAGCGGCATGAGCGTCGAAAGCGTGGCGGCGGATGCCAAGAAACTGTCGGCCCTGCGCGGTGTCATCGTGCTCGTCCACAACAAGGCGGTCTCGGGCGAGGGCGAATTCAAGCCGCGCAACGAGGCGGAGTTCGTGGGGCGCTACACCGAGGCGCAGAGCCTTTCGGTCTCGACCCCGACCACGAGCTATGAGGCGACGCGCGGCACCCTGTCGGGCGGATCGACGCCGGGCAAGGCGCCGGGACGGATGCCGTGGGGCATCCTTCTGATTTCCGCTGCGGCGATTGTCCTGATCGCCGCGATCCTCATGGGGCTGGCATGACCGAAGAGACCATCGCGACCTTCACCGGCAACCGCACGACTTACATCAAGGAGCACGTCATGCTCGCCGCCATCGGCTCGGTCGCGGCGGTCGGCGTGCTGATGGCGATGGGCAACGAACATGCCTGGACCGGCGTGGTCGGTGCGGTCGCGGCCATTGCGGTGCGCGGCGTCTATGTCGCCTCGGAACAGATCGGGCAGGACTGGGTGCTGACGCCCACGACGCTCGTCTCGCCCGCCGGGGTTCGCATCCCACGGTCCGAGATCGCCAAGGTGCGCACGATCTTTTCCGCCGCGCAGGTCATCACCCGCTCCGGCGACAAATACATGATCAAGTATCAGTCCGACCCGGCGGCGACCGCTGCCACCATCGAAGGGGCGCAGGCATGAGCACACCGTCCGGCTGGGAAGGCATCCTCGACGAGGGCGAGGTAATCCTGTGGCAGGGCCGCCCCGGACAGGGGTTTCACGTTGGCGCGGGCGGCTTTTTCGGCGGCATCTTCGGCCTGTTCTTCGCGGGTTTCGCGGTGTTCTGGATGGTCATGGCGTCGAACGCGCCGGGGAATTTCTGGATGTTCGGGCTGATCCACTTCAGCGTCGGCCTCGCCCTCTCCATCGGCTCCATCGTCGGGCCGACGTGGAAACGGCGGCACAGCTGGTACACCCTGACCGACCGCCGCGCCTTCATCGCCACCGACATGCCGTTCAAGGGCCGCACCCTGAAAAGCTATCCCATCGGGCCGAACACCGTGATCGACTATAAGCAGGGCGACCCGGCCTCGATCCATTTCGCCGAGGAATGGAAGCGCGGCAGCAAGGGCGGCAGCTACAAGGTCAAGATCGGGTTCGAGCGGCTCGAGAACGGCGACGAGGTGATGCGTCAGGTCCGTAAGGCACAGGAAGTGGACGAGACGATGATCCGGGAGCACACATGACCATCCGCACCTTCATCAACGCCCGGCTGATCGACCCCGAAGCCGGGACCGATGCGATGGGGTCGCTGACCATCGAGGATGGCGCGATCATCGCGCGTGACGGGCGTCCTGCGGGCGAGGTGATCGACTGTGGCGGCAAGTGCCTCGCGCCGGGGATCATCGACATCGGCGTGAAGATCGGTGAACCGGGGGAGCGGCACAAGGAGGGGTTCCGCACCGCCGGGCGCGCAGCGGCGGCGGGTGGGGTGACCACGATGGTCACGCGGCCCGACACGACGCCCGCCATCGACACCCCCGAGACGCTGGATTTCGTGAAACGCCGGGCGCGGGAGCGGGCGCCGGTGCGCGTGCATCCGATGGCCGCACTGACCAAAGGGCGTGAAGGGCGCGAGATGGTCGAGATGGGGTTCCTGATGGATGCGGGCGCGGTGGCGTTCACCGACTGCGACCATGTGATCGGGGACAACAAGGTGTTTTCCCGCGCCATGACCTATGCCCGCTCGGTCGGCGCGCTCATCATGGCGCATCCGCAGGACCCGTCGCTGACGGCGGGGTCCGCCGTGACCTCGGGCAAGTTCGCGTCGCTACGTGGCCTGCCGGCGGTGTCTCCGATGGCCGAGCGGCTGGGGTTGGAGCGCGACATGGCGCTCGTCGAACTGACCGGGGTGCGCTATCACGCCGACAACCTGTCGACCGCCGCCGCGCTGCCTGCGCTGGAGCGGGCTAAGGCGGCGGGACTGGACGTCACCGCCGGGGTGAACATTCACCACCTGACGCTGAACGAGTTGGACGTGGGCGACTACCGCACCTTCTTCAAGCTGAAGCCACCGCTGAGGTCCGAGGATGACCGCAAGGCGATGGTGGAAGCCGTGGCCTCGGGCCTGATCGACATCGTCTGTTCGATGCACACGCCGCAGGACGAGGAATCGAAACGCCTGCCGTTCGAGGAAGCCGCCAGCGGCGCGGTGGGTCTGCAAACCATCCTGCCCGCCGCGATGCGCCTGATCCACGACGGGTCGATGGACCTGCCGACCCTGTGGCGCGCGCTGTCCACCAATCCGGCCAAGCGTTTCGGCCTGCCTGGCGGCACGTTGGCCGAGGGGCGGCGCGCCGACCTCGTCCTGTTCGACCCCGACGCGCCCTTCGTGCTCAACCGCTTCACGCTGGAGAGCAAATCCAAGAACACGCCGTTCGACGAGGCGCGGATGCAGGGCAAGGTTCTGGGCACATGGGTCGGCGGGCAGCGGGTGTTCGGGTGATCCGGCCTGCGCGGCCAGACGATCTTGCGACGCTCGGGGATGTCGCGATGCGGTCCAAGGCGCATTGGGGCTATGACGCCGATTTCCTCGAAGCCTGCCGCGAAGAACTGTCGCCCACCGCCGCCGACCTCGGCCCCGGTCTTATGACGTGGGAGGACGAGGCGCCAAGGGCGGTGGCCCATGTGGTCATGGCGGGCGGCGTGGCGGAGCTTTACCTTTTGTTCGTCGCGCCCGAGGCGATGGGGCAGGGGATCGGGCGCGACCTTTTCGGCTGGGCGTGCGACTATGCCCGTGGAGAGGGGGCCGAACGGCTGGGGCTTGACGCGGACCCCTATGCCACGCCGTTCTATGAGAAGATGGGTTGTGTTCAGGTCGGCGAAGTGCCCTCGGCCACGTGGCCCGACCGGATGCTGCCGCGCATGGAATACCAACTGTAGAGGCCAAGAATGCCCGAAGCTGTCACACTTCTACCGCTCCTGATCGTCACGGCGCTGGTCGCCTATCTCGTCGGGTCCATTCCGTTCGGGATCGTCATGGCGCGGCTTTTCGGGCTGGGCGATCTGCGCAAGATCGGGTCCGGCAACATCGGTGCGACGAATGTCCTTCGCACCGGCAACAAGCTGGCGGCGGCCCTGACCCTGATCCTCGATGCCGGGAAAGGCGGGTTCGCGGTGCTGATCGCGCGGGCGTTCTTTGCCGAGGATGCGGGCCAGATCGCAGGCTTTGCCGCCTTCTTGGGCCATTGTTTCCCCGTCTACCTTGGGTTCCGGGGCGGCAAGGGCGTGGCCACATGGCTCGGCACCCTGTTCGCGCTGGCCTGGCCGGTGGGGATCGCCGCCGCGCTCACATGGCTGGCGACGGCGGGGCTTTTCCGCATCTCGTCGCTCGCCGCACTCGTGGCCGCGGCTCTCACCCCGCTCTGGGCCTGGGTGCTGGGCTTTCCGACCACCATCGCGCTGCTCGTCGCGCTGGCGGTTCTGATCTATATCCGCCACCACCAGAACATCGCACGCATCCTCGCCGGGACCGAAAGCCGGATCGGCAAGAAATGACGGACGAGACGTTCGAGCACTTTCACAAGGACGGGTCGCTCTGGGCGAAGGGAACGCTGCGCGACGGCGAACAACACGGGTATTGGGAGTTCTTCCGCAAGGACGGCACGCGCCTGCGTTCGGGCCATTTCGAACGCGGCGTGCAGGTCGGAGAATGGACGACCTATGACAAGGAGGGCGCGCCCTACAAGGTCACGCGTATGAAACCGAAACCGTGAATATGTGAAGCCGCACGGTCCAAAAAGTTGATTTTCGGCGGCTTTCAGGCAAACTGAACTCAATAACATTTTCGAGATCAGGGAGTTGGGACAATGAACATGATGCAGGCGGTGCAGACCGTCTTTTCGAAATACGCGACCTTCTCGGGACGTGCGCGCAGGGCCGAATTCTGGTGGTTCGTGCTGTTCTACATGATCGTGAACCTTGTGCTGAGTATCGTGGACTCGTTCCTGTTCGGCACCACGACGACGACCGAGAACGGCTTCTCGGCCTCGACCGACACGCCGTATCTGTCGATGGTCTGGTGGCTTGCGACGATCATCCCCTACCTCGCCGTCAGCGTGCGGCGGCTGCATGACATCAACCGCGTTGGCTGGTGGCTGTTCATCGGTCTGATCCCGCTGGTCGGTTTCATCGTGCTGATCGTCTGGTTCGCAACCGGCGGTGACAAGGGGGCGAACCGTTTCGGTCCCGACCCGATCGACGGCAGCGACGGCGACGGGGGCGAGACGTATTCGGACACCTCGGTTCCGCGTGTGTGACACTGGCATCTGAAGGGGAGATGGCACCATGAACATGATGGAGGCGGTGAAATCCGTCTATTCCAACTACGCGAAGTTTTCCGGGCGTGCCCGGCGGGCGGAATACTGGTGGTTCTACCTGTTTTACCTGATCGTCTATCTGGTGCTGGGCGTGGTGGACTCGCTCCTCTTCGGCACGACGACGACCGGTGATGGGAGTTTCTCGGCCTCGACCGACACGCCGATCCTGTCGGGCATCTTCGCGCTCGGTTCGCTCATCCCGAACCTCGCGGTCGGGGTGCGGCGCCTGCACGACATCAACCGTCGCGGCTGGTGGCTGCTGATCGCGCTCATCCCGCTCGTCGGAATCATCATCCTGATCGTCTGGCTGGCGAAAGCCGGGGACAAGGGGCCGAACCAGTATGGTGGCGATCCGATCAGCGGCGAAGGCGAGGGGCCGGCAGAGCCCTCCTATAGCGAGACCTCCATTCCCAAGGTCTGAGACGTGGGTTAGAACATCGAACGGGGCGGCCATAGCGCCGCCCCTTTTTACACGGGGACCGGGGCAGGTAACCGAAGGGAGACAGGCAGATGGACATGAAGACCGCCGTCGAGACGGTGTTGCGCGACAAGTACGTGGAATTCAACGGACGTGCGCGGCGCGCCGAGTTCTGGTGGTTCATCCTGTTCGTTTTCGTCGTTTCCACGATCCTGTCACTCATCGACATGGCGCTGTTCGAGGGCGTGTTGCGGGACATCGGGCCGCTCTCGGCGATCTTCACGCTCATCACGCTGATCCCCGCCATCGCCGTGACCGCGCGACGCCTGCATGATGTCGGGCGCTCGGGCTGGTGGCAGCTTCTGTTCCTGCTTCCCGTCATCGGTTTCCTCGTGATCCTTTTCTGGGCGGTCCAGAAGGGCACCGAGGGCCCGAACGACTACGGCCGCGACCCGCTGGGCAGCACAGCCCCCGCCGCATGATCCGCGCTGTCGCGCAGGCGCTCCGCAATTACGCGACCTTCCGGGGCCGCACCGGGCGGCGCGCGGCGTGGTGGTTTCTTGGCTTTTTCGTCGTCGGGAATTTTCTTCTGGTGAACCTGACCAAGTTCGCGCTGCTGGGCGAGGTCTACGGGCTGGCCAAGTGGGCTTCGCTCGTGTCGTGGTTCTTTTTCTGGTCGATGATCCTGCCCATGTCCGCGCTCACCGCGCGGCGCTTGCAGGATATCGGGAAACCCGGCGCGCTGACGATCCTGCCGACCGCCGCCGTCATGCTGGTCAGCGTGAATGAACGGCGGCTCATCACGCAGGGGTACGAGGCGCTGATCCCCGTGTTCATCGTGGCGACGCCGGTTTTCCTGTGGTTCTTCTACTGGCTCGCGCGGCCCGGTGATCCGGGCATCAACGCCTATGGGCCGCCGCCGGGCGCCTGAACGCCCGGCGATTGATCAGACCTCAAGCCACTCCGCCCGCACATCGTCGCGCTCGGCGAACTCGGCGGGGGTGCCGGAATAGACGATCTCGCCATGACCCATCACATAGACCCGGTGCGCGATGCGCAGGGCGATGGAGAGCTTTTGCTCGACCAGCAGGATCGCGACCCCCGTCTTGGCGATCTCCGCGATCATGTCACCGATCTGCTGGACGATCTTGGGGGCCAGCCCCTCGGTCGGCTCATCAATGATGATAAGCTCCGGGTCGCCCATGAGCGTGCGGCACATGGTCAACATCTGCTTCTCGCCGCCCGACAGCACGCCCGCCGGATTATCGGCCCGCGCCCGCAGGTTCGGGAACATGTCCAGCATCTCGTCGATGGTGTATTTGCCCGGATTGCGCATGTCCTTGACGCCGAGGACGAGGTTCTGGCGCACGGTCATCGAGGGGAAGATGTCACGGCTTTCGGGCACGTAGCCCAGCCCCATCCGCGCGATCTTGTGGCTTTCCAGCCCCGCTATGGGTTCGCCCTTGAACAGAACCTCGCCGCGCGGCGTCACCTCGCCCATGATCGCCTTGGCGGTGGTCGACCGCCCCACGCCGTTGCGACCCAGAAGCGCGATCACCTCGCCCGGCATGATCTCCATATCCACGCCGCGCAGAACGTGAGACTTGCCGTAATAGGCGTGCAGGTCTTTCACCTGAAGCATCGCTTGGGTCATGCCGTCACCTCTTCGGGAAGGGCTTCATCGCCCAGATAAGCCTCGCGCACGGCGGCGTTGCCGCGAATGCCCTCGGGTTTGTCGGTCGCGATGATCTCGCCATAGACGAGCACGCTGATCCGGTCGGCAAGGTCGAAGATCACGCCCATGTCGTGCTCGACGATCACCAGCGTCTTGCCCTCGCTCGCCCGCCGGATCAGGTCCACGGCGCGTGCGGTTTCCGAATGGCTCATCCCCGCCGTGGGCTCATCCAGCAGGATCACGTCGGCCCCGCCCGCGATGGTGATCGCAATCTCCAGCGCGCGTTGGTCGGCATAGGGCAAAAGCGCCGCCGGAACGTTGGCCTTGTCGGCCAGCGAACAATGTTCCAGCACCTCCCACGTCTTTTGCTGCACCGCCTTGTTCGAGCCGATGTTGCGCCACCAGGCATAGCCCTGACCCATCGAATGCAGCACGCCGCAGCGCACGTTTTCGCGCACGGTCATGTTGGTGAAGATGTTGGAGACCTGAAAGGACCGGCTGAGGCCGAGCTTGTTGATCTCGTGCGGCGGCATGTCCGAAATGTCCTGCCCATGGAGCGAGACGGTGCCGGAGGTGGGCGTGTAAAGCCCCGAGATCAGGTTGAAGAGCGTCGACTTGCCCGCCCCGTTCGGCCCGATGATCGCGTGACGCTCGCCCGGCGCAATGTCGAGCGAAACGTCGTTGATGATCTTGGCCGGACCGAAGCTTTTGTTCAGCTTGTCCAGTGAAAGCGCAGGGGTCGTCATGCGGCCTCCTTGTCTTTGGATGCGTAGCGGGTCAGGGCGACCCCGGCGACGGCGGTGACCACGATGATCAGCCAGCTCAGGACGTTCTGGTGGCCAAGGTGCATTCCGAACGGCTCATAGACTTCGCCGTAGCCGTTGGACCAGCGGACCGAGACCTCGACCAGCACGATCAGACCGATGAGCATGAGCAGGATGCCCGCGAGCTTCATCAGGAGCCCCGCGATATACTGTCCCGGATTGCTGCCGCGCAGCCCGTCCCAGATGCCGAAGACGATGCCTGCGATGCCGCGCGGGGCGAACATCACGATGGCGATGAACAGCACGCCAAGATACAGCAGCCACGCCTCGGTGAAGTCCGACAGCATCGACTGCATGTAGGTCAGCAGGATCGCCCCGAAGATCGGCCCGACGAAGTAGGTGATGCCACCCACGTAGGCCATGATGAGCACGAAGCCCGAGGGCACCAGAGACATCGCGTCCGGCGTGAAGATCTCGTAGTTCACGGCCGCCATGCCGCCCGCAAGGCCCGCGAAGCCGCCCGCGAAGATGAACACGAGGTAGCGCACGCGCTGCGGGTTGTAGCCGATGAACTGCACCCGCTGGGCATTGTCGCGTGTCGCCTCGGACAGCTTGCCCAGCGGCGTGCGGGTGAAGGCCCACATGCCGACGAGGCCGACGACGGTCCAGAAGGCGATGAACCAGTAGACTTCGCTGATCGGACCCATGGACAGGCCGAACAATTCGACTCCGTTCATCCGGTCGCCCGAAATCCCCTGTTCGCCGCCAAAGAAGCTGTCGAACATGAAGGCGGCGGCAAAGACCAGTTCCGCCACGCCGAGCGAGATCATGGCGAAGGTCGTGCCCGCCTTGCGACAGGACGGCCAGCCGATGATCGCACCGGCGAGCGCCCCTCCGGCGAAACCGACGAGGGGGAGGAAGAACACCGGGAACCCGGCCCACAGTCCCGACCCGTCCTCGATCCAGTTCATCGCGTGCATGGCGACGTACCCGCCGAAGCCGAAGTAGACGGCATGACCGAAGGACAGAAGGCCCCCCTTGCCGAGGATCATGTTGTAGGACAGCGCGAAGACGATGTTGATGCCCATCTGGTGCGCGATGGTGTAGAACGTCCGGCTTGGTCCGACCATCGGGATTGCGGCCAGACAGGCGGCGAAGATCAGGATCGGCAGGGTGCGTTGCCGGAACTTGGCCCCCGCGCTGGGCGCGAGGTTCTGGAAGGTTTGTGTCGTGTCGCTCATAGCTCCTGCTCCCCCATCAGGCCCTGCGGACGGAAGATCAGCATGAGGACCAGCAGCAGGAAGGGCAGGACCGGCGCGAGCGACGAAATGGTGATCGACCCGACTTCCGACATCTCGGTCAGGCCGATGAAGCCGAAGAGGTCAGCGAAGCTCGCGTTGATGCCGACGGCGAAGTTTTGCAGGAGGCCAATGAGGAGCGAGGCGAGGAACGCCCCCTCGAGCGACCCGATGCCACCCACGACGACCACCACGAAGACGATGGGGCCCATCTGGACCGCCATGGCCGGATCGGTGACGAAGATGTTGCCCGCCATGAGGCCCGCAAGACCCGCGAGCGCGCAGCCGATCCCGAAGACGGTCATGAAGATGAAGGGCACGTTGTGGCCCAGATGGCCGACCATGTGCGGATGCGTCAGCGCGGCCTGAATGATAAGGCCCGCGCGGGTGCGTTTGAGCAGGAACCAAAGGCCCACGAGCATCGCGATGGCGATGAAGATCACGAAAATCCGGTAGGCCGGAAAGGTGGCGCCGTAGATCTCGAACGCCGCGAAATTCAGAAGGTCCGGCACGCGGTAGTCCACGGCGGTCTTGCCATAGACGATCTTGACGACCTCTTCGATCAGGTAGGCGAGGCCGAAGGTGAACAGCAGTTCCGCGACATGGCCGTTCGCATGGACCTTGCGCAGCCCGTAGCGTTCGACGAGCGCGCCGACGAGGCCCACGAGGACCGGCGCGATGAACAGCGCGATCCAGAAGCTCGTGCTGCCGGTGATGGTGAAGGCGAAGTAGGCGCCGAGCATGTAAAAGCTCGCATGTGCGAAGTTCAGAACGCCCATCATCGAGAAGATGAGCGTCAGGCCGGAGGACAGCATGAACAGGAGCAGGCCATAGCTCACACCGTTCAATAGCCCGAAGACAATCGTTTCCATTGGGACCTCGTGGGGGAACGAAGGGCGCCGTACGCTGCCGCACGGCGCCCCATATCAAGCCAGTGACAAGCCCGGATACGGGCGCGCGGACTTACTCCGGGCGCTCCATTTCACAGGTGGTCGGCTGTTCTGCGCTTTCCATCGAAATCGTGCCCGCATCCACGAGCTTCCATCCGAGGTCGATATTGTCCACGCCGTATTTCACGTCGTCCGACACCACCGAGATGTAAAGCGGCTGCTGGATCTGGTGATCCTCGGCGCGCATCGTGGCCGAACCGTAGGCGTGCTCGATCGTCAGACCTTCCAGCGCCTTGGCGACCGGGATCGGATCGGCCGAGCCGGCAGCTTCGGCGGCGGCCACGAACATGTCCATCGCGTTCCAGGCGCGGTGGTAGTAGTAGTCGTAGTCCGGGAAACGCTCCTTGTATTCCTCGATCAGCGCGTATTGCTCATCCGAGGCTTCGAGGTTCGTGGTAACTTCGGACACCTGATACAGAAGGCCGATGCCTGCTTCGCCCAGCGACGACACCGCACCCTTGGACCCGCCGTAGAAGGTCAGGTAGGGCACGTCCGATCCGCTTTCGGCGGCAGCCTTCATCAGAAGCTGCATGTCCGCGCCCCAGTTGCCGGTGATGACCGCATCGGCACCCGACGAGATGATCTTCTGGATGTAGGGGGTGAAGTCCTTGACCTTGCCCAGCGGGTGAAGCTCGTTCCCGACGATCTCGATGTCCGGGCGCTTCTCGGCAAGCTGGCTTTCGGCGGCGGCCGCGACGGCCTGACCGAAGACATAGTCCTGACCGATCAGATAGACCGACTTGATGTCGTCACGCTCGGCGATCCAGTCGGTGATCCCGGCCATTTTCATGTCGGCGTGGGCATCGAAGCGGAAGTGCCAGAAGCTGCACAGCTCGTTGGTGAAGGCGGGCGTCACGGCGGCGTAGTTGAAGAACAGGATCTCTTCGCCGGGGTTGCGCGCATTGTGCTTGTTCACCGCTTCGATCAGCGCGGCGGCGACGGAGGAACCGTTGCCCTGAAGGATGTAGCGTGCGCCGTCGTCGATGGCTTTCTGAAGCTGAACCAGCGACTCTTTCGGGTTCACCTTGTTGTCGTAGCCGGTGACCTCGATCATGTCGCCGTTCACGCCGCCATTGGCGTTGATGTGCTCGGCGGCGAGCTGGAAGCTGGTGTAAGCCGCTTCGCCCGACGGGCCGAACGGACCCGAAAGCGGGTCGATGAAGGCCATCTTGATGGTGTCGGCGCTGGCCGCACCGATCGCGATCACGGATGTTGCAGCCGCCAGAATGGCGGTTTTGCGAAAGTTCATTGAATCCTCCCTTTTTTCGAAAACGCCCGTCTGCGGGTGCCTTCTATGTTCCGCAGTGAAAAACGATGTTTCATCCGAGTCAAGAAATTTGTGAAACTCATTTTCGCCTTGCAGAACTGCGAGGCTTTGTGCCGATATGAAGAAAACGGGAGGAGAATCACCCATGCCGGATATGGGTCAGGAAAGTCTTGCCGACTTTCGGGCAGAGATCGCTGACTGGATCGACCGCACCGCGCCCGCCTCGCTGCGGGATCGCGCCTTCAGTGAAGACGACATTTGCTGGGGTGGCAAGCGTTGGGTTTTCGCCTCGGACGACCAGAAGGCGTGGCTGGAGGCCTGCGCCGAGCGCGGGTTGACCGCCCCGACATGGCCGGAAGCATACGGTGGCGCAGGGTTCAGCCGGGCGCAGGACAAGATCTTCAAGGAAGAGATGGATAGGCTTCGCGTGAAGAAGCCGCTGGACAGCTTCGGCCTCTGGATGCTCGGCCCGGCACTGCTGGCTTTCGGCACCGAAGAACAGAAACGCCATTTCCTGCCGCAGATCACGCGCGGCGAGGTGCGTTGGTGTCAGGGCTATTCGGAACCCGGCGCCGGGTCGGATCTTGCCAGCGTTCAGACCCGTGCCGAGGACATGGGCGACCATTGGCTCGTGAACGGCTCGAAAATCTGGACCTCCTACGCCGACAAGGCCGACTGGATTTTCGCGCTCGTGCGCACCGACCGGGACGCGCCCAAGCATCGCGGCATCAGCTTCATGCTGATCGACATGGAAAGCGAGGGCGTCACGACCAAGCCGATCCGGCTGATCTCGGGCAAGTCGCCGTTCTGCGAGACGTTCTTCGACAATGTGCGCGTGCCCAAGAGTTATGGCGAGGGGCTGTCGGCGATCGTCGGAGAACAGAACCGGGGCTGGGACGTGGCCAAGCACCTGCTGACCCATGAGCGCGAGATGATCGGTGGCGGTGGCTCGGGTCTGACCGGCGGGCGCAGCGTGGCGAGCGTGCTGGCGGACGAGGGGCAGGACGATCCCGTCATCATGGGCCGCGCGATGAAACTGGGCGTCGATGAGCTTGCGATGAACCTGACGCTGGATCGCTACAAGGACATGGCGAAACAGGGGGGCGTCGGCAATGCCTCGGCCATGCTGAAATACTACGGGACCGAGTTGAACAAGGCGCGGTTCGAGCTGCTCATGTCCGCTGGCGGGTCCGATGCGCTGGCGTGGGAGGGGTCTTACGGCACGCTCGCGCCGGAATGGCTGCGCACCAAAGCAAATTCGATCGAGGGCGGCACGTCCGAGGTGATGCTCGACATCCTCGCCAAGCGCGTCCTCGAATTGCCGGGGGACTGACGGAATGGCGATGCTGATACCGACCGAAGATGAAACCATGCTGCGCGATGCCGCGCGCGGTTTTCTGGACGACGCGGCCCCGGTCGCGAACCTGCGGGCGAACCGCGATCAGGGCCGTGCCTTCGACCCGGACCTCTGGGCCGAGATGGTCAAGATGGGCTGGGCCGGTGTGCTCGTGGGCGAGGACGAGGGCGGTTCCGACATGGGGTTCGCCGCCGCGAACATCCTGGCCGAAGAGATGGGGCGCACGCTTGTCGCGTCGCCGTTCCTGTCCTCCGCCGTGATCGCTGCCAGCGCGCTGCGCGCGGCAGGGCGGCCGGCCGGTGCAATCGCGTCGGGCGACGTGACCTATGCGCTGGCGGTGGACGAGGGGCCGAAGTTCGCGCCCGCCGCGACTGTGATGCAGGCCAGCGCCGATGGAAACGGGTTCAGGCTGTCGGGCACCAAGACATTCGTGGGCGAAGGCACCAGCGCGACCCGCGTCCTCGTGCTCGCCAAGGCCGACGCCGGGCTCACGCTCTTCGATCTCGAAGCCGACCGCGCGGGCCTGACCCGTGACAAGTTCGATCTCGTTGACAGCCGTGACCACGCCGCGTTGACCTTCGACGACGTGCAGGCCACGGGCGAGGATGTCGTGGGCGAAGTCGGGCAGGGTCTGGCCGCTCTGGCTCCGGCGCTGAGGGCCGGACATGCTGCATTGGCCGCCGAGTTGACGGGCCTGTCGGCGGGTGCCTTCGGCATTACCGCCGCCTACCTCAAGGAGCGCAGGCAGTTCGGGCGGCGCATCGGCAGCTTTCAGGCGCTCCAGCATCGGGCCGCGCATCTGTGGTGCGAAATCGAGGTCACCGCCTCGACGATCCTGAACGCGGGTCGTGTGCTTGACGCCACCCCCGATGAGGCCGACCTTGCGGTCTCGCTCGCCAAGGCGCGGGCCACGGAAACCGCGAACCTCGCCGTGCGCGAGGGGGTTCAGATGCATGGGGGGATCGGCATGACCGACGAATACGACATGGGCTTTTACATGAAACGCGCACGGGTCGCGGCCGAATGGCTGGGCGACTACGGCTATCACGCGGCGGTCGTCGCACGGGCGCGGGGGATGGCGGCATGAACATGACCCCTGCACGTCTTTTCGACCTCACCGGGAAGGTGGCGCTCGTCACCGGCGGTTCATCGGGTATCGGGCGTATGGCGACCGAAGGGCTCATGGCCGCGGGTGCCAAGGTGCTGATCGCCAGCCGCAAGGGCGATGCCTGCGTGGCGGTCGCAGAGGAACTGAACGCGCTGGGCCTGCCGGGAACCGTCGAAGGGTTCGCGGGCGACGTCTCGACACAAGAGGGCGTCGATGCGCTCGTCGCCGAGGTCAAGACCCGCACCGATCATCTGAACATCCTGATGAACAACGCAGGCCGAACCTGGGGCGCGCCGCTGGGCGAGTTTCCCTGGGACGGCTGGGACAAGATCAACGCGCTTAACGTCACGGGTATGTTCCAGCTCACCCAGGCGCTTCTCCCCCTGCTCGAAGCAGGGGCGCGGGATGCCGATCCGGCCCGTGTGGTCAACACCGGGTCGGTGATGGGCACCGTGCCCAAAGGTGGCGGGGCCTATTCCTATGCCGTGTCCAAAGGGGCTGTGCACCACATGACCGCGATCCTCGCCAACGAACTGGCCGAGCGCGGCATCACCGTGAACGCCATCGCGCCGGGCCCGTTTCCGTCGAAGATGACCGCCTTCGCGCTGACCGATCAGGATCAGGCCGGGCGCACCGCCGACCGTGTGCCGCTTGGGCGTCTCGGGCAGCCCTCGGACATCGCCGCGGCGCTGCAATACCTGTGCGGACCGGGTGGCGCCTATGTCACCGGGGCGATCCTGCCCTTGTCCGGTGGTATCAACGTCCACTCTCCCGGCTCGCTGTTTGCGGAGTGACGCGATGACGCTCGATGAATACCTTTCGCTTCAGGGTCACGAACTCGGCGTTTCGCGCTGGTTCGACATCACGCAGGAGCGGATCGACGCCTTCGCCGAGGTGACCGAGGATCACCAGTATATCCATACCGACCCGGTGGCCGCCGCACGCTCGCCCTTCGGCGGGACGATTGCCCACGGGTTTCTGACCGTGTCGCTTTTGTCGGCCATGACATACGACGGCGTTCCGGCGATCGACGGCACGAAGATGTCCGTCAACTACGGCTTCAACAAGCTGCGCTTCCTGTCGCCGGTGAAGGTGGGGAGCCGCATTCGCGCACGCTTTGAACTGAAATCCTGCGACACGTCCCGGCCCGGTGAAATCACCACCGTGACCAAAGTGACCGTCGAAATCGACGGGGCCGAGAAACCGGCTCTCATCGCCGAGTGGATCGGTCGCAGATATCTGGAGACGAACGAATGAGTGTTTCTTTCGAGGGCCGCGTGGCCATCGTCACGGGCGCCGGGGCCGGGCTGGGCCGGTGTCACGCCTTGGGTCTGGCCGAGCGCGGCGCCAAGGTCGTGGTCAACGATCTGGGCGTCGCGACCGACGGCAGCGGATCGGGGTCGGACGCCGCGCGCGCGGTGGTCGAGGAGATCCGGGCGGCGGGCGGTCACGCCATCGCCAACGGGGCCGATGTGACCAGCGCCGACGACACCCGCAAGATGGTGGACGAGGCGATTGCCGAATTCGGCCATGTCGACATTCTCGTCAACAACGCAGGCATCCTGCGCGACAAGAGTTTCGCCAAGATGGACCTGTCCGACTTCGCCAAGGTGCTCGACGTGCATCTCATGGGGACCGTGAATTGCTGCAAGGCGGTCTGGACCCACATGGCCGCGCGCGAATACGGGCGGATCGTGGTCACGACCTCCTGCTCGGGCATGTACGGGAATTTCGGACAGTCGAACTACGGTGCCGCCAAGGCCGGGGTCGTGGGGCTGATGAACACGCTCGCCATCGAGGGCGCGAAGAAGAACATCAAGGTCAACACGCTGGCCCCCACGGCGGCCACGCGGATGACCGAGGCGCTCCTCACGCCCGAGACGCTGGAATTGCTCCAGCCCGAGACGATCACGCCGGGCCTTCTGGCGCTCGTGGCCGAGGATGCGCCGACCAAGATGGTGCTGGGCGCAGGCGGCGGCTGTTTCGCAGAGATCCGCATCACCGAAACGCAAGGTGTCGCGCTCGTCGGCGACGATCTGAACGTCGACGGCGTGGTCGCCGCGATGGGGCGCATTCGTGACCCCGAAGGCGCTGCCGTGATGGACAACGCGTTTTCGCAAACTCGCAAATATGCCCGCATGGGCGCGGCGGCCCGTGGTCTCCCGCTCCCGTGGAACGAATAAGGAAGGACAGAACCATGCGCGATGCCGTCATCGTTTCGACCGCCCGCACCCCGATCGGCAAGGCCTTTCGCGGTGCCTTCAACAACACCCATGCGCAGGAACTGATCGGTCATGCCGTTCGCCATGCCGTCGACCGCGCCGGGCTCGAGGGTGGCGAGGTGCAGGATTGCGTGATCGGCACGGCGATCCAACAGGGCTCCACGGGTGGCAACATCGGGCGTCAGGCGGTCATCCGCGCGGGGCTGCCGACCAGCGTGGCGGGCATGTCGATGGACCGGCAGTGCGCGTCGGGCATGATGGCGATTGCGACGGCGGCCAAGCAGGTCGTGCATGACGGGATGCAGGTGGCCATCGGGGGCGGGGTCGAGTCGATCAGCCTCGTCCAGAACCAGGACATGCGCACCGATCACCTGCGCGACCCTTGGGTGATGGAGCATGTGCCGTCGCTTTACATGTCGATGCTGGAAACCGCCGAGATCGTCGCGGACCGCTACAACGTCAGCCGCGAGGATCAGGACGCATACGCGCTGCAAAGCCAGCAGCGCACGGCGGCGGCGCAGGCGGCGGGCAGGTTCGACGACGAGATCGTGCCGCTGACCTCGACGCAGGCGATCATCGACCGGGACACCAAGGAAGTGTCCTTCGCCGAGGTGAAGCTGGAGAAGGACGAGGGCAACCGGCCCTCGACGACCATCGAAAACCTCTCGGGCCTGTCGCCGGTGTTCCGCGACGGGCAGGTCGTTCAGGAAGGCAAGTTCATCACGGCGGGCAATGCCTCGCAACTGTCCGACGGGGCCAGCGCAAGCGTCATCATGGAGGCGAAAGAGGCCGAGAAGCGCGGACTTCAGCCTTTGGGCCGCTATGTCGGCGTGATGGCCGCCGGTCTCGACCCCGACGAAATGGGGATCGGGCCGATCTACGCGGTGCCGAAACTGCTCGAGGCGCACGGGCTCAAGATGGACGACATCGGGCTGTGGGAACTGAACGAGGCCTTCGCCTGTCAGGTGCTCCATTCCGCCCGCGTCCTTGGCATTCCGAATGAAATTCTGAACGTGAACGGCGGCGCAATCTCGATCGGCCACCCCTACGGCATGTCCGGGGCGCGCATGGTCGGGCACGCGTTGATCGAAGGAAAACGCCGCGGCGCGAAATACGTGGTCTGCACCATGTGCGTCGGCGGCGGCATGGGCGCGGCAGGGTTGTTCGAGGTGCTCTAAGCGCCAAACACTATTGCCAATAATTGAACACTAGTGTTCAAATAAGCGAGCCGGCATCCGGCCGGACAAGGAGGACAGAATATGGATCTGGGCGTCACCGAAAAGGTCAAGCCATTGATCGAAGCCGTGCGAAAGCTGATGGCGGAAAAGATCGTGCATCTCAGCGAGGAATACGAAGGCGAGATCGGGAACAACCCTCAGAACGACCGTTTCGTGCTGAACGACCGTCAGAAGGAAATCCTCGACGAGCTGAAGTCCGAGGCGAAGAAACGCGGCCTGTGGAACTTCTGGCTGACCGACAGCGAGGCGGGCTATGGCCTGACCACAGTGGAATACGCCTACCTCGCCGAAGAGATGGGCAAGGCGCCGCTGGGGGCCGAAACCTTCAACTGCTCGGCCCCGGACACCGGCAACATGGAAGTGCTGGAACGCTATGGCACGCAGGCACATAAGGACCGCTGGCTGAAACCGCTCCTCGATGGCGAAATTCGCTCGGCCTATGTGATGACCGAGCCGGGCGTGGCCTCCTCCGATGCCGTTCAACTGTCTTTCGAGGCGAAGAAGGACGGGGACGAATGGGTGCTGAACGGTGAAAAATGGTGGATCTCCGGCGCGGGCGATCCGCGCTGCCAGGTCTACATCGTCCTCGCCCAGACCGACCCCGAGGCTGCCAAGCACGCGCGTCACACGATGTTCGTGATGGACGCCGACACGCCCGGCGTCGAGATCCTTCGCCCGATGCAGGTCTTCGGCAACGACGACGCGCCGCATGGCCACATGCATATGAAGTTCACCGACGTGCGCCTGCCCGCCGACGCCGTGATCCTTGGCGAAGGCCGGGGGTTCGAGGTCGCACAGGGGCGGCTTGGACCGGGTCGCATCCACCACTGCATGCGTGCCATCGGTCAGGCCGAACGCGCGCTGGAACTCATGTGCAAACGCGGCCTGTCGCGCGAGGCGTTCGGCAAGAAGATCGTCTCGCTCGGTGCCAACTTCGACATCATCGCGAACGCGCGGATGGAGATCGAAATGGCCCGGCTTCTGTGCCTCAAGGCCGCCTACATGATGGATACGGTCGGTGTTAAGGAAGCGCAGCCGTGGATTTCGCAGATCAAGGTGGTGGCACCGCTCATGGCCACCAAGGTGGTGGACGAGGCCATGCAGATGCATGGTGGCGAGGGCATCAGTCAGGATCAGCCGCTGGCGCGGATGTACACCAACCTGCGCACCCTGCGCTTCGCCGACGGCCCCGATGCGGTCCACCGGCGTCAGGTCGCACGCGCCGAGCTGCGCAAGTATACCAACGAGAAGATCTGAATGGGTCTTCTCACCGTCATACGTCACGCTCAGGCGTCGTTCGGCGCGGCGAATTACGACAAGCTCTCCGAGCTTGGTCATCGCCAGTCCGAGGCGCTGGGCGTGGCGCTCAAACGGCAGGGCTGGGCGTGGCCGGACAAGGTGATGGTCGGCTCGCAAGTCAGGCACCGCGAGACGCTGGAGGGGATCGCGAAAGGCTTTGGCGTCGCGGCCCATCCGGTCGTGCATCCGGGCCTGAACGAGTTCGATTTCTCGGCGCTGCTGGCGGCGCACAAGCAGACCGACGCGCTGCCCGAACACACCAAAGGGGACCGCGCCGCGCATTTCCGGCAGCTCAAGGCGACCGTTCTGGCGTGGCAGGCGGATGAAATCGAAAACCCGCCCGAGACTTTCGGCGCCTTCGTCGGCCGGGTGCAGGATGCGATGGCGGCGGCCGAGGGCGACACGCTCATGGTCTCGTCCGGTGGCGCGATTAGCCAGATGGTGCGGCTGGTTATGGACGCCCCTGCCGAGCAGCAGATCCTGCTTCAGCTTCAGATGAAGAACTGCGCCGTGAACAAGATCGTGCAGGGCCGCAACGGCACCTATCTGCACGGCTTCAACGAAACCCCGCATATCGACGCCGCCAACGCGGACGAAATGCTGACCTATAGCTGAGGGAGCCATGACCGACACCCAGCAGCTCGACACCGACGCCGTCGCCAAGTGGCTGGAAGCCAATATGGACGGCTTTCAGGGGCCGATCACGGCCGAGA
Organism: Maritimibacter alexandrii; assembly: GCF_005871115.1. NCBI lineage: Bacteria > Pseudomonadati > Pseudomonadota > Alphaproteobacteria > Rhodobacterales > Roseobacteraceae > Maritimibacter > Maritimibacter alexandrii. The sequence continues at coordinate 502,046 of NZ_SWKQ01000009.1, read as the reverse complement.
AGTTCAACGTCGGCCAGTCGAACCCGACCTTCCGGCTCGACACCCCTACGGGTCCGTATGTTCTGCGGCGAAAGCCGCCCGGGCAGCTTCTGAAATCGGCCCATGCGGTAGATCGCGAGTTTCGGGTGCAGTCGGCGCTGGCGGATACGGACGTGCCGGTCGCCAAGATGCATGTCCTTTGCGAAGACCCCGACGTGATCGGCTCGGATTTCTACGTGATGGAGGCGGTCGCGGGCCGCAACATCGACGACCCGCGCATCCCGGACGTGTCGAACGAGGAACGCGCGGCGATCTATGCCGAAATGTGCCGCGTGCTCGCCGCGATCCACGAGGTCGATATCGAGGCCGTTGGTCTGTCGGACTATGGCCCGCCGGGGAACTACTTCGAGCGCCAGATCGGGCGCTGGACCAAGCAGTATCGCGCTTCCAAGACCGAAAGCATCGCGGACATGGATGCGCTGATCGACTGGCTTCCGACGAACATACCCGAAGACGATCAGCGGCGGCTGGTGCATGGCGACTACCGCATCGACAACATGCTGTTCGAGACGGACGGGCCGCGCTGCGCCGCCGTGCTGGACTGGGAGCTATCGACCATCGGGCATCCTTATGCCGATCTCGCCTCGCTCCTCATGCAGTGGCAGATGCCGCCGGGGGCCGAGGGGCGGGGGCTGGCTGGCGTGGACCGGGCGGCGCTGGGTATCCCGACCGACGAGGAGTTTCTTGCGATGTATTGCCAGCGGCGTGGGCTGCCGGGGATTGCGGGCATGAACTTCTACCTCGCCTTCGCGTTCTTCCGCATGGGGGCGATCATTCAGGGCGTCTATAAACGGGCGCTCGACGGCAATGCGTCGAACCCGGAACGCGCAATGCGGCTGGGCAAGGCGGTTCCACAATTCGCGGCAGGGGGGCTGAAGGCGGCGCATGGCTGAATTCGACGGAAAAGTGGTGCAAATCACCGGCGCGGCTTCGGGTTTCGGCGCGATGGCGGCGACGGAGTTCGCGCGGGCGGGCGCAAAGCTGATGCTGTCCGACATCAATGGCGACGGGCTGGACGAGGTCGCGCGCAATCTCGAAAGCCTCGGGGCCGAGGTGGTTGCCGACGCGCTGTCGGTGTCCGACGACGCTGCGATGCGGGCGCATATCGAAAAGGGCGTGGACCGCTTCGGACGGCTCGACATCGCACTGAACAATGCCGGGATCGGGGGCGGGCTGGCGCGGCTGCCGGACATACCGCTCGACACCTACGATCAGATCATGGAGATCAACGCGAAGGGCGTCTTTATCGGGATGCGACATCAGTTGCCGGTGATGCTGAAGCAGGGGGCGGGGTCGATCCTGAACACCGCCTCGGCTGCGGGGCTGGTCGGGTCGGGGCAGCTTTCGGCCTATGCCGCATCGAAGCACGCGGTGATCGGCATGACCAAGGCCGCCGCCGACGAGGTCGCGCGCAAGGGCATTCGCGTGAACGCGATCTGCCCCAGCTTCGCGTCCACCCCGATGGTCGAGGCGATGGGCGATGCGATGGGCGAACGCCACGGCGTCAGCCGGGACGATGCGTACGGCATGATCGCCAGCCGTGTTCCGATGCGCCGGGTGGCGGACCCAATGGAGGTGGTGCAGGCGATGCTCTGGATCGTCTCGGACGCGAACACGTTCATGACAGGCCAATCCATTTCGATTGATGGGGGCCTGACCGCTGTATAAAGGGGACTGTCATGGGTAAGGACGATCTGATCGACGACATCGACGCGGATGGTGACCGCAAGTTCGTGACCGCGCTTGCGCGGGGTCTCGACGTGCTCAGATGCTTCCGGCCCTATGAAACGAACCTGACCAATCAGGAAATCGCGCAGCGCACGGGCCTGCCGAAACCGACGATTTCACGTCTGACGCATACGCTGCGCAAGCTCGACTATCTCGTCTATTCCGAACGCACCGGCACCTACCGCCTTGGCGCGGGGGTTCTGGCCTTGGGCTTCGGAGTGCTGTCGTCTATCGAGATGACCGACCGCGCCCGGGAGGAACTGGCCGCCCTGTGCGATGAGGGGCCGAACCCGCACATCACCTCGGCGCTGGCCGAACAGCACCGGATGCGCGCGGTTTATACGACCGTTCATCGGTCGAAAGAGGCGATTGCCCTGACGATCAACGTCGGTGCGCGGCTGCCTCTGTTCTACTCGGCCATAGGTCGCGCTATCCTTGTCGGCATGACGGAGAAACAGCGAACCGCACTGGTGGATCAGGGGCTCGCGCAACTGCCCGACGAGCGGGAGCGGATCATCTCATCGGTCGAAAAGGGCCTGCGCGACTATGAAGAGCACGGGCTTTGCACCGGCTTCGGGGAGTGGCGCAAAGATGTGAACGGGCTGGCGGTGCCGGTGTTTTCCCTGAACGGCGACCGGATCTATGGGTTGAACGTCGGGGGGCCGTCGTTCTTCGTCGAGCCGGATCAACTGCTTGAACACTATGCCGAGCGGGTGAAGCGCGCGGCGCATAACCTGTCGTCGGGGGCACCGGGGAAACCGGCGGCGTGAGCCTCGACCCGTCGCTCATCGAAGACCCGTATGAATTCCAGAAGCTTCTGGGGTTCGAGATCGAGGACTGGTCCGAGGACTATGCCCGATTCAGGCTGCCGATCACCGACAAGCTGGGCAACCGTTATGGCATTCCGCATGGCGGCGTCTACGCGACCCTGATCGACACGGTCATGGGGTTCGCTGCCTGCTACACGGGCGACCCGGAAACGCGGCGGCTGGCGATGACCCTTTCCCTGAACGTGAATTACCTGGCGCAGCCCAAGGGCACGGTCCTGATCGCCGAGGGTCGGCGGACGGGCGGGGGGCGCAAGAGTGTCTTCGCCGAAGCGTCGATCACCGATGACACCGGGGTGACGGTCGCGACCGGGACGGGCGTTTTCCGGTATCGCTCTACCTGACATTTGGAGTTTGCCGGGTGTGCATGGGGCCGTGATCGGTGCCTGTTCGCAATACCAGAATACTAGGATTCTAGTATCCTAGGCGGCTCTCAATGCCTTTGAATATATCATAAAATCAGTGGCTTGCTTGATTTTCCGCGTCGCCCGGCGCCGTGAAAAAGTTAATGCGGGGCGATGGCCCCGCATTGGAATTCGCAAGATCAACCCGCCCGATCAGGCCGCGTAGGTCGCGATCACACGTTCGAGGTGGTAGTCCACATCACCCAGTTGCGCGTCGATCATGACGAGCCGTTTGGCATAGTGGCTGACCGCGGCCTCCCAGGTCATAGCGATGCCGCCATGCATCTGGATCGCTTCCTCGGCCACCAGCCGCGCCGCCCGGCCGATCAGAGTCTTGGCCATTGCGACGAACTTCGCCTGCTCCTCGGTGCCCATCTTGCTCGCGGCGAGGATGGTGATGGACCGGGCCTGTTCGATCTCGGTCACAAGGTCCACGGCCCGGTGTTGCAGGGCCTGAAACTTGCCGATGGCCACGCCGAACTGCTTTCGCGTGCGCAGATAGTCGAGCAGGATTTCGTTGGTCGCATCCATCGCGCCGACAGCCTCGGCGCACAGGGCGAGGCGACCTGCGTCCAGCGCGTCTTCGAGCGCGGCGGTGGCATCGGCGAGCACTTCCGTCCCCGGCGTGGCGTCGAGGAACAGTTCCGCCGCGCCGCCGCCATCGATCAAGGCGTAGCCCGTGACCTGCGCGTCCGAGGCCTTGACCTCATAGACCGCGAGGGTGCCACCGGATCTGGCCGCGACGAGGAACACCTTGGCATCAGCGCCGCCATAGACCACGGCCTTGCGGCCCGTCAGCTTGCCGTCCTTCGCCTCGGTCTCGATCGCGTCGAGGTCGTAGGGCGCGTCGAGTTCGCCGATGGCGACCGCGTAGCGCACCGAACCGTCGAGGAGCGCCGACTGGTCGGCCCCGGCGGCGGTCAGCAGTTTCGAGGCCAAGAGCGAACCGAGAACCGGGGCGGGGCAAATGCCGCGCCCGAGCGCCTCGAACACCGTCGTGATGTCGAAGCCAGCGCCGCCGAACCCGCCCGCATCCTCGGGCGCGAGGGCGTAGAGCACGCCCAACTCGCACATCTCGGCCCAGAGCGCGGTGTCGTGGAACGGCAAGTCGTAGGCCACTTTCACGCGGTGGTCGTAGCCGTATTTGTCCGAAATGAAGCGGTTCAGCGAGTCCGATAGCATCCGGCGGTCTTCGGTCAGGGAAAAGTCCATGTCAGAGCTCCAGCATCGCTTTGGTCAGGATGTTTCGCTGGATCTCGTTCGACCCCCCGAAAATCGACAGTTTGCGGTTGTTGAAATAGTCGGCGGCGTTGTTCACGTCGCCCGCTTCGACGAGGGCGGCGTTGCCGAACATCGCCTCGGACGGGAAGGGGGCCGCGGCCGGACCCAGCGCGCGGCGGCTGAGGTCGTTCAACGCCTGACGGATCACGGTTCCCTTGATCTTGAGGATCGAGGTTTCCGGCCCAGGCGCGCCCTGCGTCTGTGCGGTGTAGAGCATCCGAAGGTTGGTGATCTTCATCGCCTCAAGCTCGATATCGACATCCGCGATCCGGGCGGCGAAAAGCGGGTTCTCGATCAGCGGCTTGCCGTTCCGCTTGGTCCGGCGCGCGAGCGCCTTGACCTCTTCCAGCGCCTTCATGCTGAACCCGACACCCGCGATGTTGGTGCGCTCGTGACCCAGCAGGAACTTGGCGATGGTCCAGCCCATGTTCTCTTCGCCCACGAGGTTCGCGGCAGGCACGCGGACGTCGGTGAAGAACACTTCGTTCACCTCGTGGCCGCCTTCGATCAGCTTGATCGGGCGCATCTCGATCCCCGGCGTGGCGAGGTCGACGAGGATGAAGCTGATCCCCTCCTGCGGCTTGCCGTCGGTCTTGGTGCGCACGAGGCAGAAGATCCAGTCGGCGTGCTGGCCGAGCGTGGTCCATGTCTTTTGCCCGTTGATGACGTATTCGTCACCATCGCGCACCGCGCGGGTCTTGAGCGAGGCAAGGTCCGATCCGGCGCCCGGTTCGGAATAGCCCTGACACCACCAGTCGGTCCCGTCGAGGATGCGGGGCAGATAGTGGTCCTGCTGTTCTTTCGATCCGAATTTCTGAAGAACCGGCCCCAGCATGGCGAGGCCGAAGGGCACGATGCGCGGCGCGTTGGCGCGCGCGGCCTCTTCCTCGAAAATGTGCTTCTCCACGGGCGACCAGCCGGTGCCACCGAATTCGACCGGCCAGCCATAGGCGAGCCAGCCCTTGTCGTTCAGGATCGCGTGCCAGCGTTCCATGTCGTGTTTTTCCAGCTCTCCGCCGATCCGCACCTTTTCGGCAAGGTCGTCGGGCAGGTTGTCGGCAAGGAACGTGCGCACCTCATCGCGGAACGCCTCCTCTTCCTTGGTGAAGCTCAGGTCCATCTCACCCCTCCTTGTTCAGATCGGCAAAGGTCGTCCCGTCCTCGGCCATACGCCGCAGGATCGCGGGCACTTTCCAGTAATACGCATCATCCTCGGCATAGCGTTCAATCCGCGCGACGAGTTCTTTCGCGCCGATGGTGTCCGCATAGTGAAGCGGGCCGCCGCGGAAGCGCGGGAAGCCGTAGCCGAACAGGAACACCGCATCCACGTCGATGGGCCGCAGCGCGATCCCCTCTTCGACCACGCGCGCGGCTTCGGAGATCATGGCGGTCATGTAGCGCTCGACGATCTCTTCGTCGGTGAACGGCTTGGGCGTGATGCCTTTGGCCGCCTGTTCCGCGTCGATGATTTCCAGCGCACGGGGGTTCGGGCGGATGCCCTCGTCGTCGTAGATGTAGAACCCCGATCCGGTCTTGCGGCCAAACATGCCCTCTTCGCAGATCTTGTCGTGGATGCGCACGTAGCGTTCGTCGTTCGGGCGTGTTGCCGACATGCGTTTGCGGTTGGCCCAGCCGATGTCGAGGCCTGCGAGGTCGCCGACCTTGTAAGGCCCCATCGCGAAACCGAAATCCTCAAGCGCGTTGTCGATCTGCTGTGGGCTCGCACCATCCTCCATCAGGTATCCGGCGGTCTTGCCGTAATAGGCGAGGATGCGGTTGCCGATGAAGCCGTCGCAGACGCCGGCGCGCACGCCGACCTTCTTCATCTTCTTGGCCAGCGCAAAGCCGGTGGCGACCACTTCCGGCGCGGTCTTGTCGGCGACCACGACTTCGAGCAGGCGCATGAGGTTCGCGGGCGAGAAGAAGTGAAGGCCGATCACATCTGCGGGCCGGGACGTGGCCGAGGCGATTTCGTTGATGTCCAGATAGGACGTGTTCGACGCCAGAATGGCCCCCGGTTTGCAGATCTTGTCGAGCTGACCGAAGATGTCCTTCTTCACGTCCATATTCTCGAACACCGCCTCGATCACGAGGTCGACGTCGGATAGCGATTCCATGTCGGTCGACGGTTCAAGCCGCGCTATCGCGTCGTCGCGCTTGGCCTCGCTCATCTTGCCGCGTTTCACGGCACCGTCGAGGTTTCCTGTGATGAAGCCGACGCCCTTGTCGAGCCCCTCCTGCGAAATCTCGATCAGGCGCACCGCGAAGCCCGAGGTCAGGGCCGCCGTGGCGATGCCGGACCCCATCGTGCCGCCGCCGATGACGCCGATCTTTGCGATCTCGCGCGGCGTCGCCTTGCCTTCGGGGATCTTCGACACGGCGCGTTCGGCGAAGAAGGCGTGGCGCATCCCCTGCGACGCGGGGTCTTTCAGCCCTTCCATGAAACTCTTGCGCTCATAGGCCATGCCGTCGGCCATCGGGCCGGTCGACATCCTGACGGCTTCGATCATGTTCGGCGCGGTCGGGTGGTGCTTCATCTTCTTCGCGACCATCTTGGCCGCATCGTCCAGCGCGGCTTCGTCCAGTTCGACGCCAAGGTCGCTGGTGCGGCGGGTCTTGAGCTTGCCCGCGAGCACGTCTTCGGCGGCGGCGAGCGCCACGTCGCGCGGCGCGCCCGCCTCGAGCCCGTCGATCAGGCCCATCGACAACGCCTCTTCGCCCGAGACCTGCCGCCCGGACAGGGCCATGTCGAGCGTGTTCTTCATCCCCATCAGGCGCGGCCCGCGCTGGGTGCCGGACGCGCCGGGCAACAGGCCAAGGTCCACCTCGGGCAGACCGACGCGCAGCCCCTTGACCCCCACGCGCGCGTGGGTGCCCATGCAGATTTCCAGACCACCGCCAAGCGCGGTGCCGTGCGGGGCAGAGATCACGGGTTTTTCGCTCGCCTCGATCGCGTTGATCGTGTCGGGCAGCGACGGCTCCAGCGGCGTCTTCCCGAACTCCTTGATGTCGGCACCTGCGACGAAGGTGCGTCCTGCGGCGTAGATTGCGATGACCTCGATCCCGGCGTCCGCGTTGGCGGCGGCGACCGCGTCGACCAGCCCCTGTCGCACGGCTTGGCCCGAGGCGTTGACGGGCGGGTTGTCGATGCAGATCAGCCCGACCTTGCCCACACGTTCGAGGGTCATGACGTCGTTGATCTTGGTGGTCTCACTCATGGGTGGCTCTGTCCTCTGTCAGGTCGCGACCGCCGCATCCCGCTCGTCGAGCAGGTGGGCGAAAGTCTCGGTCAGTTTGTGTTTCAGAATCTTCCCGGTCGCTGCCGCCGGGAACTGTTCGATGATGAAGATATGCTGGGGCACCTTGTAGGGCACGAGGTGCTCGTGAAGAAAGGCCTTGAGATCCGCTTCCGACACGCCGGGCTTCGCGGTGACGAACGCCAGCACCTCTTCGTTGCCGGATACGCGACGCCCGACGACGGCGGTCTGGTAGACGTCGGGATGGCGTGTGAGCATCGCTTCGACTTCCGGCGGGTAGATGTTGAAGCCCGACCGAATGATGAGTTCCTTCTTGCGGCCCATGATCCAAAGCGTTCCGTCCGGGTCGATCTTCGCGAAATCCCCGGACCGGAAGAACCCGTCCTCGCGAATGGCGGCCCGCGTCGCTTCGGGGTTTCGGTAGTAGCCCTTCATGATGTTGGGGCCACGGATCAGAAGCTCTCCGATCCCCTCGTCATCCGGCTCGTCGATGATGCATTCCACACCGTCGAGGATCTGGCCGCAGGACGTGTCGTCGCGCGGGGTGTCGCGCCGAGTGCCCGACACGCCGGGAGAGGTTTCGGTCAGGCCATAGCCGTTCTGGAGATGCAGGCCGAAGGTCGCTTCGATCTTTTCCTTCCACTCGGGGTCCAGCGGCGCCCCGCCGGATGAGATGTAGCGCAGGTTCGGGGCGTCGGGCGGTGTGCCACGCTTTGCGAGTTCGGCGAGGATCGCCTGATACATCTGCGGCACGGCGGGCATGACGCTGCCGCCTTCGGCGAAGGCGTCGAGGATTGCGGGCGCCGAGAAGCGCGGCAGGAACCGGATCGCGCTGCCCCCGGCAAGCGAGGCGAGGAAGACCGAGGCGAAGCCGAAGATATGCGTGCCGGGCAAAACGCCGACCACCAGATCGCCGGGGGCCATCCCACGCAGGCGCGCCGATATTTCCGCGTTCCAGATCAGGTTCCCATGGGTGAGCATGACCCCCTTGGGGGCAGATGTGGTCCCGGTCGTGTAAATCAGAGCCGCGACGGCATCGCGCGGTGTCCCGGTCTCGGGTTCGGGCGCGGTGTTTTCGCCGGGCAGGGGGCCAGCCACCAGAACGTCGCCGCAAGACAGGGTGCCGCGCGACGTCGCGCCAAGTCGGTCGGCATGGGCTGCGGACGGCACAGATGCCTCGGGCGTGAAGATCGCGAAGCGGGCGCCTGCGTGGTTGCGCAGGGCGTCCAGTTCATCGTCGGACATGCGGGCGTTCACGGGCATGACCCAGGCACCGAGGCGGCTCGCCGCGAGAATCGCGATGGCATAGGTGGCGCAGTTTTCCGAAACGATCATCAGCCGGTCGCCGCGCTCGACCCCTGCGGCTTTGAGCATCCCGGCCATGGTATCGGCCATGGCTTCGACATCCCCGAAGCTGTAGTGCGCCCCGTCATGGTCGACGATTGCAAGGGCGTCGGGCGACTGCCCGCGGGTCAGTTCGTGAATGCGATCCATTGATCCTCCCTCGGGCTCTGGCGGCCCGTATTCGGACCGTAGTCCAGCAAAGCGAGCAGGTCAATATTGTGAAACGACCGTTTGCATTGCGGAATAATGGCCGACCAGATGGTCGATTATTCACGCCCCATTGCGCCGCGGTCAAGTCTGGTCCTGTCCGCCGCCGATCAGGCTGCACGATCTGGCGCGGATCGCCTTAACCGTTATAGTCCCGCCCATGACGACGATCCCCACGACACCGCCCGAAGACGCAGAAAAGCGCCGCGCGATCGCGCCGGTGATCTGTTATCCGACCGACACGCTACCTGCGCCCGATCTTGCGCTCTATCGGGCGGCGCGGCGGACGGCGCGGAAGGTGGGCGAGGTGCTCGTCCCGCCCCGTGACGCTGCGACCTTCACCGTCCCGGCTGGGTCGTTCTTCCGGATTTCGAGCGTCGAGGGGCCGCAGGTCGGTGACCTGAACCTGTGGAACGCGCAGGATTTGTCGGAGCGATTCTACTCCGGCAAGACCCGCGCCCTTCATGGCACGCATCTGACGGCGGGCGAGCGGATGTGGTCGAGCTTTCCGGGCATGCGGCCGATCGCGACCATCACCGAAGATACGCTCGGCTGGTATGGGATCGACAGCTTCGGCGGTTCGGTCCACGACGTGATCGGCACGCGCTGCGATCCTTACACCAACAATCTGCTGTCGGGCGGACAGTATCACCACTGTTGCCATTCCAACCTGACGCGGGCGCTGGCGGATCACCTTGGGGTCTGTCCGGCCGAGGCCGAGCCGCATGTGCATGACGTGCTGAACGTGTTCATGTGCACCGGCTTCACGCGCGACACGGGGCAGTATTTCATGAAGGCCTCGCCCGTGCGCCCCGGCGATTATCTGGAGTTTTTCGCCGAGATCGACCTTCTCGGCGCCCTGTCGGCCTGTCCCGGCGGCGATTGTTCGTCCGAGCACTCGTCGGACACTGCTGCCTGCCATCCGCTGCTGGTCGAAGTCTTCACGCCCGAGGCCGCGCTGGGCGGTTGGACGCCGCCCGCACTAAACGGCTACGACCGCAGTCACGGGCGCTGAACCGGATCAGGCGGTTTTTCGGGTCCGTGCGCGGCCTTCCCACAACCAAGCGGCAACGGCGAGGCCGGCCGCGATCAGCAGCATGAGCCACGGGGGCGCGAGCGGCATGACGCGCAGGTTTTCGACCACGTATGCCCCGCGCGGGGTGTAGCCGATCCAGCCGCGACCGATGGCGGCGCGGCCCGCGTTGACCGACCGAAGCTGCGGATTGCCTTCTTCGATGGCGGCCGTCCCGCCACGCATCGCGCCCATGATCGGGGCGAGGGGGTCACCGCTGGCGATGGTTTCCTCGAATTCCTTGGGCGAAGCGGGGCCGACCGCGACGACCGATGTCTGGTCGCCCTCTTCGAGCCGGAACAGACCGATCTGGGCCGAGGCGAATTCCGAGCGGTAGAGACCGGGCGCGACCTCTTCCATCTGCACCTCTTCCTCGGTCCCGTCCGGGCGGGTGACGGTGACGGATCTTGCGCCCTCGCTCATGGTGCGGCGGGTGATCGTGACCTGATTGCCGGTGGCTTCCGCGGTCAGCGCCTCTTCCTCCAATTCCGGTTCCTTCATCATCCAGTGGGCGAGGCGGCGCAGCAATTCCAGTTGCGGCCCGCCGCCCTCGAAGCCGCGATCCCAAAGCCACGCGTGGTCGGAGGCGAGGAGCGCGACGCGACCTTCGCCCACGCGGTCCAGTGTGAGGAGCGGACGGTCGCCCGCGCCCTGCATGACGGTCATGCCAGCGGTTTCTTCGAGTTCGACAAGGCGCATCCAGCGGCCCCAGCCGCCCTCGGGCGCGAAATCTTCGAGCCCGCGCGTCACGGGGTGGCGTTGACCCAACTCGGAGATCTGGGGTGAGAAACCTTCCTCGACCACCCGCGCGGTGGGTTCGCCGGGGAGCACCTGCCCGAGAGGTGAGCGCGCGAGGCTCTGGGCTGAGGCGAGGTCTGGGCCAGCCGCGACGAGAACGGCGCCGCCCTGTTCGATATAGTTGCGCACCGACAGGAGGTAGCTGGCGGGTAGGATGCCGCGTAGTTTGTAGCGGTCGAAGATGATGAGGTCGAACTCGTCGATCTTCTCCATGAACAGTTCCTGCGTCGGGAAGGCGATGAGCGACAGTTCCGAAACCGGCACCTCGTCCTGCTTTTCGGGCGGGCGCAGGATGGTGAAGTGGACGAGGTCCACCGCCGAATCCGACTTCAGAAGGTTGCGCCACGTGCGCGTGCCGGGATGCGGCTCGCCACTAACGAGCAGGACCCGCAGGCGATCGCGCACGCCGTTCATGGTGACGACGGCGGTGTTGTTGCGGTCTGTCAGCTCGCCGTCGAGCGTGGGCGTGGTGAACTGGATCACGTTCTGGCCGCCGTGGGTCAGCGTGATCGGCACGGTCAGCTCGCGGCCCGTGGGCACCTGAACCACTTCCGGCTCGCCGCCGTCGATCGAGATCGACAGGTCGACCAGTCCGCTTTCGTCCGCGTCCCCCATGTCGTCGATGCGCAGCCCGATCTGCTGCTCCTCGTCCAGAATGCCGAACGCCGGGGCGTTGGTGACCACCAGCCGCCGGTCCCAGTCCTCTTCCCGGCCGGTCCTGAGCAGATGCAGCGGGGCGGGCAGATCGGGCGCGGCTTCGAGATCGTGCAGGCGGCCGTCCGAGATCAGGACCATCCCGGCGACGCGGTCGCGCGGCACTTCGGCCAGCGCCTCGGCCAAGGTGGTCATGAGGAGAGAGCCGCGATTGTCCTCGCCGTCGCTCATCCGCGTGATGCGCAGTTCCAGACCTTCCGTCGCCGCAACGCGGGCGGTGAGCGCGTCCAGCGCCGCCTCGGTTTGCTCCGCGCGGTCCGACAGGCCCTGCGAGGCGCTTTCGTCCACGATGGCGAGCATGATGTCACCCTCGGGCGCGCGTTCTTCCATCTGAAGCGACGGCCCCGCGAGCGCGAGCAGAAGCGCCGCCGCGCCCAGCATCCTGAGTGCCCAGCCCTTGAGCCCGCGCCAGATGGCGAAGATCAGGATCGCGGCGACGATCCCGCCGGCGATCCAGAGGACCGGCCAGTCGAAGGCCGGGTCGAAGATAACGGACGAGGCGTTCATTGGCCGAGCCTTTCCAGCAGGGCAGGCACGTGGACCTGATCCGACTTGTAGTTGCCGGTGAGCACATGCATCACGAGGTTCACGCCGAAGCGATAAGCCATCTCGCGCTGCCGCTCGCCTGCAAAGCCCCGGCCCACCGGAAACATCGGCGATCCGTTCTCGTTCACCGCCCAGGCCGACGCCCAGTCGTTGCCGCCGATCAGAACCGGCGTCACCCCGTCGTTGAGGTTGCGAAACGGCATGCCCTCGGCCCGTTCGGCGTCGGGCGGCGAGCTTTCGACCCAGACCGACTGACCGAAATAGCGGCCCGGGAAATCGGCGAGCAGGTAGAAGGTGCGCGTCAGCACGTGATCGTTCGGGATCGGCTCCAGCGGCGGAATGTCGAGCGGGCGGGCCAGCGATCTCAGCCGTGTCCCTTCGGCCGTCGCGCCTGAGCCGAACCCGGCCACGTCCCCGTCACGCGTGTCGAACACGATCATGCCGCCACCGCGCAGATAGGCGTTGAGCTTGGCATAGGCTTCGGACGAGGGCGCGGGCTGGGTTTCCTCGACCGGCCAGTAGAGCAGGGGATAGACCGCGAGTTCGTCGGTCTCGATGTCGATCCCGACCGGGGCGACGGGTTCGACGGAGGTGCGGGCGAAAAGCTGTTGGCCGAGGCCCAGAAGCCCGGCCTCGGATACGCGGTCGAGTTGGGCGTTGCCCGTGCGCACATAGGCAAGAGTGACCTCGCCGGCGGCCGCGACCAGTGCCGCTTCGTCGATGGGGGTCGCCTCGGCCTCGTCCTGTGCGCGGGCGTATTGCGGCGCGATCATCAGGGCGACCCCGATCACCGCGGCGGTCGCCGCCGCCTTGCCGCGCTTGCCGCTCAGACGACCCGTGAGGAACAGCGAGGCGATCACGTCGATGGCCAGCGCCGCCAGCGCCAGCAGGAGAAGCCAGCCGGACAGATCGGTTTCTTCGCGCTCGCCCTGCCATTCGGGGACGACGCCCGCGGGCCAAGCGGCGGGGCGCAGCACGGTGTCTTCATCGATCACGTTGACGGCGACGCGGCGATCCTCGTCGGCATAAAGGCCCGGCGGCAGGTCGGGGCCGACGCCCTGTGTCAGTTCCTCGCCCGGCACGCCGGGCCGCTCGCCCGCGTCGTCGAGCGCGCCGAAGCCGTCGAGCAGGGTCTCGGGCACCCATGTCGTGCCCTCCAATTCGCCCGCGTCGGGCGTGCCGGTCCGGGTCGAAACCGCGAGGCGTTCGAGCATCTGAACGAACAGGCCCGACAGCGGAAGCGACGACCATTCGGCATTGGCCGACACGTGGATCAGTACGACCTGACCATCGGCCAGCGTCTTGCGGGTGACGAGCGGGGTGCCATCGACCAGTTCCGCGATGGTGCGCTCGGCCAGCAGGGGGCCGGGTTCGGCCAGAACCTGACTGGTGACTTCGATGTCATCGGGGATCGCGAGACCGTAGAACGGGCTGTCCTCGGGGAACGGGGCCAGCGTGCGGGGTTCACCCCAGCTCATCGCGCCGCCCACTTCGCGCCCGCCCACACGAAGACGCACGGGGAGAAGCGGATCTTCCTCCGCGCGGCCCGTGTCGGCAGCGGCAAGCCGTGGTCCGGCGAAGCGCAGCAGCAGGCCGCCCTCGGCCACCCATTCCTCCAGCGCGTCCTTGTCACTGGGCGCAAGCGCCGCGACATCGGCAAGGACGACCACATCGGGGCTGGCGGCGATCAGGTCGGACAGCGCGCCCTCCAGCACATCCGCGGTCGGCACGAGCGCTTCGCGCAGGTAGTGAAGCGGTGAAAGCAGTTCCAGCCCCTCTTCGCTGTCGCCGCCGATCAGCGCGACCTTGCGGCGGCGCAGGGTGTCGTCGGCCAGCGTCACGGTTCCGGCGCTGCGCACCCCCTCGACCTCGAACCGGGCGATCCGGTTGCGCAGTTCGGGGGGCAGGGAAATCTCGGTCACCGCTTCGGTCGCACCCTGTTCGAAGGTAAGCGTGGCGCGGGCCAGTTCGCGTTCGATGCCAGCCGGATCGGGGCCTTGGCCGGTCACCTCTATGCTTTGCGCGGCATCGGACGTGGAACGGGTGGCCGACAGACGCACTAAGCCGTCCGCGATCCGAGCCGGTTGCAGACCGATACGCGGGGCAGGCGGCTCCGACACCGTCAGCGCACCGCGCGACTGAAGCTCGCGGGCCAAGGCGGCGCGGGAGTCGCCCGCCAATCCGTCGGACAGCCAAAGCGTGTCGAACCCCTCGTCCACCGTGTCCAGCCAATCGAGCGCGGGCGCATGATCGACGGGCCACGCTTTCGGCAGAAGGCCGTCGAGCCGGGCTTGCGCGTCGGCGGCCGAGCGCAGGGGCAGGCCGCCTTCGGGTGGGAGGTCGTTCAGCGCCACCACGGCCACGCGGCGCCCGGTCGATGCCGCCGCCTCCAACCGCCGATCCGCAGCCTCGAGCCGCGGGCGCCAGTCGGGCGCGGCGGCGTAGCTGTCATCGACCAGCACGACCAGCGGGCCTGAGCCGGTCTCGACCGGCTCCGGGTTCAGGATCGGGCCGGAAAAGCCGAAGATCATCGCGGCGACGGCCAGCATCCGCAGAAGGAGAAGCCACCAAGGGGTTCGGTCGGCCTCGCTGTCCTCGTCCTCGAGACCCAGCAGAAGCGCGACACCCGGAAAGGCACGGCGGATCGGTGCGGGGGGGATCGCGCGCAGGATGATCCAGAGGATCGGCAGGGCGGCCAGCGCGATCAGCAGCCATGGGGTCACGAAACCGATGGGACCGAGCGTGAACATCAGGCGCGGCCCTCCAGCGCCTGATACATCCAAAGCAGCGCCGAGGCGGGGCTGTCATTGGTGTGATGCGTGTGAAACCGCCATCCGGTCAGTCCCGCCATCGCGGTCAGCCGTTCCTTGCGCCGTGCCAGCCGGGCCAGATAGCGATCCCGCAATTCACCGGCTTTGCGCGTTTCGAATTCAAGCGTGTTGCCCATCGAATGAAACACGGTGCGCCCGTCGAAGGGAAACGCCTCTTCCGAGGGGTCGAGCACCTGAAGCAGAACGCCTTGCACACCCCGGTCGGCGGCGGTCGCCAGCGCCTCTTCCACCGGGCCGGGGTCCGCCATGAAATCCGAGATGAAGACGGCCCGCGAATGGCGCGGCAGGATCGACACGTCCGGCACGCCGTAATCCTGCGGGGTCTTGTCCGCCAGACGTTCGGCCACGCGGCCAAGCTGGACCTCGCCGCGCATCGGGCGGATGCCCATATCGGTCAGCCCCACGCGTTCACCCGCCTGCACCAGCAGCACGGCGGCCGCGAGCGACAGGAGCGCGGCGCGGTCGGCCTTGGTGACAAGGTTCTTTTCCGACGAGAACTGCATCGACTGGCCGCGATCGACCCAGAAGACGACGGATTGCGCCGCCTGCCATTCTTTTTCGGCGACGAAATGGACGTCGGACCGGGCCGAGCGGCGCCAGTCGATCGACCTGGCGGGGTCGCCGGGTTGAGCCGTGCGGTATTGCCAGAAGGCATCGCCCATGCCGGGTCGGCGCCGCCCGTGTTCCCCCAGCACGACACCCCGGGCCAGTTGGCTGGCCTCGGCGAGCAGGGGGGGGAGCGGCGCGGCAAGCGCCTCGGCCCTTGGGCGCAGGGGAAGGGTCAAGCGGCGGCCTCGGACAGGCTCAGGCTTCCGACCACACCATCGATGATCCCGCCCAAAGATTCGCCACGGGCACGCGCCGCGTAGGTCAGCGCCATCCGGTGAATGAGCACCGGGCGGGCCAGTGCGCGCACGTCGTCGGGGCCGGGGGCGAGCCGCCCGTCCATCAGCGCACGTGCACGGGTCAGCAGCATCAGCGCCTGCGCGGCACGGGGGCCGGGGCCCCAGGCGACGGATTCGCGCACCGTGTCGGGGGCGGACGTGTCGTCAGGGCGGCAGGCCCGCACGAGGTCGAGGATCATTTCGACGATGTTCTCGCCCACCGGCATCCGGCGGAGCAGGCGCTGCGCGGCGATCAGGTCGTCGGTGTTGAACACGGCGCTCGCCTGTTCCTCGTCCGCGCCGGTCGTGGCCAGAATGATGTCACGCTCGGCATCGCGGTCCGGGTATTCGACATCCACCTGCAAGAGAAAGCGGTCGAGCTGCGCTTCGGGCAGCGGATAGGTGCCTTCCTGCTCCAGCGGGTTCTGGGTCGCCAGCACGTGAAACGGCTTGTCGAGCGCGTGTTCGTGGCCCGCGACCGTCACCGCGCGTTCCTGCATCGCCTGAAGCAGCGCCGACTGCGTGCGCGGCGACGCCCGGTTGATCTCGTCGGCCAGCAGGAGCTGGCAGAACACCGGACCCTGAATGAACCGGAACGAACGGGTGCCGTCGGCGCCCTCTTCCAGAACCTCGGAGCCGAGGATGTCGGCGGGCATCAGGTCGGGCGTGAACTGGATGCGCCCACCCGACAGACCCATGACGGTCGACAGCGTTTCCACCAGCCGTGTCTTGCCCAGACCCGGCAGACCGATCAGAAGCGCGTGACCCCCGGCCAGCATCGCCGCCATGACCTGTTCGACCACGGTGTCCTGTCCGATGATCCGCTTGGCCACCATGCTGCGCGCCTCGGCCAGCCGGCCCCCGAGCGCCTCGATATCTGCCACGAGGTCTTCTGCTTCGTCCATGACACGTCTCCGATCTGTTCGTCGGGATCAGTAAAGGGCAAGGACCGGGGGGAAGCAAATGACAGTTATGACAAAAGCCGTTCACGGCACCGTGTCGGCGGCCCTTGCGGAAAATCGAGGCGGATTCTCGCTGTTCGCGTGCCGGAATAGAACGCCGACTGCCCGTGCGGGCGGGCAGAGCATGGCGGGAATCCGGCACCCGCTTGCCGTGGTTCACGGAACGCGGGCCGGATGATACGTGTTGGGAAGGCCAAACAACCAAGGTGTACGGATGACAAAGACCACGATGACCGGACAAGTCGGAATCAGCGCCGAAAGCCTCGCCTCGTCCGCGAAAAAGGCAGCCAAGGGCGGCTTGCCGCCCGTGGACAAGTGGAACCCCGAATTCTGCGGCGATCTGGATATGCGCATCGCGCGGGACGGGACATGGTTCTACCTTGGCACGCCCATCGGTCGGCATGAGCTGGTGAAGCTGTTCTCGTCTATCCTTCGCAAGGACGGGGACGACTATTTCCTCGTGACGCCGGTCGAAAAGGTCGGGATCACCGTCGATGACGCGCCCTTCGTGGCGGTCGATTTCGCGCGCGAGGGCGACGCGCTGCGTTTCGTCACCAACGTCGAGGATGAGGTGCTGGCAGGCCCCGACCACCCGATCCGCGTGGTCCGCGACCCGGAAACCGGCGAGCCGTCGCCCTACGTCAACATCCGCCGCAACCTTGAAGCCCTGATCGACCGCAAGAGCTTCTACCGGCTCGTCGAGATCGGGGAACATGCCGACCACGAGGGCGAAAGCTGGTTCGGCCTGCGTTCGCAAGGCGCGTTCTTCCCGATCATTCCAAGCGCGGAACTTCCCTGAGCCTTAGTCCCGCTTGGCGTATCCGTTCAGGTAAGCGTCGATCTTGTCACCGTTCAGGGTCATCTCGATGTTCCCGAAATTCGTGCCCGTGATCCTCACGCCGTCGGCGTCCGCGCCGGTCAGGAAGCCATAGATCGGGGCGTCGATGTCGATGTCGGTATCGTCGCCGGTCAGGTTGCCCGAAAGCCGCGTGTTGATGTGCTGATCGGTGATCGTCGTCTCGGCGATCTCCAGCGCGCCGGTCAATATCGCCAATGCGTCGGCATTCGTCGCTTCGACGGCGGTGGTCTTCGCCTGTTCGGGCGTTAACGCGCGGTCGGTCAGAAGCGACTCGAACCCCGCGAATTTCGGGTCGTAGACCGGGATGCGCCCCGCGTTCTCCACCCGCCCGGAAATGGTGCCGCTCGACGCCGAGAACGCGGCTTCCAGCGTCATCGAGGCGAGCATCAGGTCGTGGTCCGTCGCGCCCGGTCGGGTCATGTCGAGGTACATCCCACCCGTGTAGGTGGCCGTCCCGCTGGTGGGCAAAGTCGCGGTCTGGTCGGATTCGTCGGTCGCCAGAATCGCGGCGGTGTAGGCGAAGGCAAAGGCTTCGATCCATCCTTCGTCGTTGCCGACGCCCGTCGTCGACGCGATGGTGCATCCACACAGGGACAACGCGGAAACAGGCCAGACCAGATACGACCTGAAAGTCGTCAAGTAACGCATAACGAATCCCCTAAGTGTCCTAATCATTACATTGATGCACAGAACCCGCGATGCGGCCAGAAATACTCTGCATCCGCGAACACGCTCTTGGGGTGAAGATGGTTCGGGTCAGCGGGCGACCGCGATGCTCTCGAACCACCCGATCAGGGTTTCGCCGTTCCTCGTCGCGCTGAACAGACTCCCGATACTCGGATCGAGCGTGCGGCCATGCGTGTCGTTCACCGCGACCACTTCGCCTGAGTTTCCAAGGATGTTGCCCTGCAAGACCCCGTCAAAGGTCGTCTCGCCGCCCGCGCCATGTTCGACCGATCCCGAGGCGCTCGCGAAGAAAACACCGTTCTGCACGGGTGTTTCGGCCAAGGTGATCTGGCCTGAGACCGCTTTCGCAGGCCGCAAGGCCGCAGTGATCCTTGCGCGTGCGGCCTCTGTGTCGACGCAATACCCGCCGCACGAGACGTTGCTGTCGACCGGGTCTTCGTAAACCCCGAGGTTTTCCAGCACGAGAAAACCGGACACTTCCCCTGAAATGCGCCCTCCCGTGGATGAGAACGCGGCGTTGTAGGTCGCAAGCCCGACGTAAAGGTCTTTCGTGTTTCGGTTCGGATCGACCGCACTGACTTCGGCGATCCCTTCATACCGTGCCGTGCCGGAGGCGGGGACATTGGCCACTTGCTGATCGACCGTTGCGTAGAAGTAGGCGCGTTGGGCGTCGACCCAGACATCTGCGTGTCTGGACCCCATGCATCCGGTCAGGATGGTCAACACCGCCATCGACAGGAGCAACCGAAATGAACTCATGGACAAACCCTCAACAATCGTTCTGAGGGTGGCGTATCAATGCTGCCCGATCAAGCGCCGAGCCTGCATGCGCCATCAGTCCTTGAGCGTGGCTTCCAGAAACCGCTCGAAATCGTCGAGGTTCACCGGCTCGAACTGTCCGAACCCCTGCATCCAGACGCTCGCCGCCTTCAGCGCACCGGGTTCCAGCTTGCACCACGTGACCCGCCCGAGTTTTTCCTGACTGATGAGGCCAGCGGCGGTCAGGATTCGCAGGTGCTTGGAAATCGCGGCCAGCGACATGTCGAAGGGTTCGGCCACGTCCGTCACCGCCATGTCGTCCTCGAGGAGCATGGTCAGGATCGCCCGTCGCGTGGGATCGGCCAGCGCGGCGAAGGTGAGGTCGAGCTTGTCATTCACGTTATGGGCGTAGGTCGCGCGGCGGCTTTGGTCAATGCACTTGGCGGGCGGGGGTGTTCCCCGCCCACCCGTGGGATCACTTTCGGGACAGCGACAAAAGGATACCGAACCGATCCTGACCGCCCTGGTCGAAGCTCAAGCCGTCGTCAGAACTCCCATAGACCGCCAGGTATTCGGCACCGTCGCCCATGAAAGCGCCGCTCGTCTGGCCTGACAGATCGGTCACGCGCGTTCCGCTCGTCAAAGTGCCGTCGGTCGCGAACGTCAAGAAAGATGGGTCGTATTCGCCGCGCGCGGTCAGGATAACTTCGCCGTCGACGACCGATGCGTTCTGCATAATGCTCTTCAACGCGCGTTCCTGTTCCGCCGTCGTATCGGCGCTGGCGTATGCGTTCAGCACCTGCTCCAGTTCCTGAACGCTCAGATCCTCGCGAACCACGAAGTTCTGGAGCTTGCCGTCAATGTCGGCCTCGTACCCGGTGAACCGCGCTTCATAGGTCGATGTCCCCGCGAATAGATCCTGTCTCGTGGTCGCCTGATTGCCGACCGCGATCGTGGCCTGACCCTCGTATGTCGCCGTCCCCGAAACCGGCATGTCGTAAGTTGCGTCCGCGTAGAGCGCGCCCTCCGTCGCTTCGGACGCAGCATAGTAGGCATCGAGCCTTGCATCACGCAGACCGGCGGCATCCGACGACATCTGACACCCGGCGAGCAGGATGATGGGCCCTATGAGGGCACCGTATTTTCCGAATTTCATTATTTTCCCCTTCTGGTTCCGACGTCAGGTCGGAGCCAGTACCGATACTAGGCGTCTTGAAAGTAAGCAACTATTTAATTTTATTGGACAATTTCGTACAAGTGGGTCGATTTCGAGTGAGTATCCTGAGCGGCGCAGCTACGAAATGCCGATTGGCCTGAAGCCCATCCGGTTGCGGGCCGGGACCGTCTTGATCGGTTGCGGTCGAGCACGATCAACCAAAAGGTTGAATATGCCCGGACGCACCAAACGGTCCGCCTGCGCGGGGACGCGCGCGCCATTTCGGATTCTCGATATTGGAAAAAGTCAACCATTACAGATGCTTAACTCCATTTCCCGCGAACCGTTCCGGCGTTGACTCCTCACGTCCCACGGATTAGCAATCCGGCAACTCTTCGAAGGGGGCAAATCCGACTTGGCGAACCCGCTGGACGATCTTCCGAAAGACCGCCTGAAGGCGCTCGAGGACCGGATCGCATCGCGAAAGCCGAAGGCCGAGGATAGCCCCCACCAGAAGAAGGACTATGCGATAGCGAACCTCGCCTGGCGCATGGTGATCGAATTGGTGGCCGGTCTGGGGATCGGTTTCGGGATGGGATACGGGTTGGATTACCTGTTCGGCACTCTGCCCCTGTTCCTCGTCATATTCACGCTGCTCGGGCTGGCAGCCGGCATCAAGACGATGCTGAACTCGGCCCGGGAGCTTGGGGAAAAACAAGCGGCCAAGGCCGCAGATGGTAAGGAAGACGCTCGTGGCGACTGAAGCACATGGTGAGGAAGGCGGCCTGGTATTCCACCCGCTGGACCAGTTCATCGTTAAACCGCTGTTCGGTGAGGCGGGTGATGCGGTTCATTGGTACACGATCACCAACGTGACCCTCTGGATGGCGCTGGCCGTCATCGCCATCGTCGCCCTGTTCGTCTTCGGCTCGCGCGGCCGGGCCATCGTGCCGACCCGCACCCAGTCGATCGGCGAAATCCTTTACGGCTTCACCTACAAGATGGTCGAGGATGTGGCTGGCAAGGATGCGGTCAAGTTCTTCCCCTACATCATGACCCTGTTCATGTTCATCCTGTTCGCGAACTACCTTGGCCTTCTGCCGATGTCCTTCGCGACCACCTCGCACATCGCGGTGACCGCCGTGCTCGCGCTGGCCGTGTTCCTGACCGTGACCATCGTCGGTTTCGTCAAGAACGGCGCCAAGTTCCTGGGTCTCTTCTGGGTCTCGTCGGCGCCGCTCGCCCTGCGCCCGATCCTCGCGATCATCGAGCTGATCTCGTACTTCGTGCGCCCCGTCAGCCACTCCATTCGTCTGGGCGGCAACATCATGGCCGGCCACGCCGTCATGAAAGTGTTCGCGGGCTTCGCCGCCGTCGCGGCCATCTCGCCCTTCGCCGTGGTGTCGATCACCGCCATCTACGGGCTCGAAGTGCTCGTGGCCGGTGTTCAGGCCTACGTCTTCACGATCCTGACCTGCGTCTACCTGCACGACGCGCTGCACCCGTCGCACTAATCCAAGGACAACGGGGGCTCAGGCCCGCTTAACCCAAGAATATCAACTCGAATTCCATCGTAAGGAGAAACATCATGGAAGGCGATATCGCACAACTCGGTCAATTCATCGGCGCTGGTCTTGCTGGCATCGGTTCGGGCGCTGCCGCCATCGGCGTGGGCCACGTGGCTGGTAACTTCCTCGCCGGCGCTCTGCGCAACCCGTCGGCTGCCGGCGGCCAGACCGCCACGCTCTTCATCGGCATCGCCTTCGCGGAAGCTCTGGGGATCTTCTCGTTCCTCGTCGCGCTTCTGCTGATGTTCGCCGTCTGATCCTGCCGAACCATCCTTACGACCGGTGGGGTCGGCACTAGCCGATCCCACCGAAGTATTCAGGGTTCCAGGAGGACACGATGGCAACTGAAACAGAAAACGGCGTAGCCGACGCGGCGCATGGCGCAGCCGAGGCCAGCGGTGCTGGTATGCCGCAGCTCGAGTTCTCGACCTTCGGGAACCAGATCTTCTGGCTCGTCGTCGCGCTCGTCATCATCTTCTTCGTGCTCTCCAAGATCGCGCTGCCGCGCATCGCGGGGGTTCTGGCGGAACGTCAGGGCACGATCACCAACGACCTCGCCGCAGCCGAAGAGCTGAAGCAGAAGGCCGTTGACGCCGAAGAGGCGTACAAGAAAGCACTGGCCGACGCCCGTGCCGAGGCGAACAAGATCGTCGCCGACGCCAAGGCCGAAATCCAGTCGGACCTCGACGCCGCTCAGGCCAAGGCCGATGCGGAAATCGCAGCCAAGACAGCCGAGTCGGAGAAAGCCATCTCCGAAATCCGTGCGGGTGCGCTGGAAAGCGCGACCGAGGTGGCAAAGGACACGACCAAGGAAATCCTCGCCGCGATGGGCTTTTCGGCAGATGCCAAGACCGTCGACGCCGCGGTTTCCGAACGGATCAAGGGGTAAGGCCATGAAGAAACTTCTGACCCTTCTCCCCCTCGTCGCCGCCACGCCCGCGCTGGCCGCGACCGGCCCGTTCATCTCGCTCGGCAACACCGATTTCATCGTGCTGCTGGCGTTCATCCTGTTCGTTCTCGTGCTGGTCTACTTCAAGGTGCCCGGCATGATCGGCGGGATGCTCGACAAGCGGGCGGACACGATCAAGGCCGAACTCGAAGAAGCCCGCGCCCTGCGGGAAGAAGCGCAGACCATCCTCGCCTCCTATGAGCGCAAGCAGCAGGAAGTGAAGGATCAGGCCGCGCAGATCGTGGAACATGCCAAGACGGAAGCCGCCGAGGCTGCCGAACAGGCGAAGATCCAGATCGCCGAGTCGATCAAGCGCCGCCTTGCCGGTGCGGAAGAGCAGATCAAGTCGGCCGAAGCCGCCGCGATCAAGGAAATCCGCGACACCGCCATCGCCGCCGCCATCGGCGCGTCGAAAGAGGTGATCGCCAAGAAGATGACCGCGACCGAGGCGAACAAGCTGATCGATGCGTCGATCGGCGAGGTCGAAGCCAAGCTTCACTGAGCTTCACACGCGATGATTTGGAAAACCCGGGCCACGCGCCCGGGTTTTTCGTTTTCGGGCCTAGCGTTTGACGGGCGCGCGCGTATCGCCCCACCCATTCACAAGGCAGCGCGCCCGAATGGTCAGGGCGCCATCCGGCACCTCCGACAGCGTGAGGCTGCGGGTAAAGGGCTGCTCGTCCACATGGGGGTGCACCAGTTCCCGGATGCCCAGCGAGGTGCCATCCGGCCCGAACACCTCCCATGCATCGGCATAGTGATCCCAGCCTTCGTCCGGGTGGCTCAGGGTCACGTTGACCGTCGTCCCCTCAAGCCACGCGCGTTCGATCACCGGCACGTCGGCCAGCGCGGGCAGGGGGATGAGGGCAAGGATCAGCGCGGGTTTCATTAGGGGTCCGGGGTCATCAGGGTCTTGCGGGAATTCGATGCGAACTCCCGCCGCCAGAGGACCACGAAGGTGATGACGGTTGCAATCAATAGTGCGAGAGGTCCCAAGAGCCACGCCAGCGCCGCCATCGCGAAATAGACGGCCCTGAGGCCCCGGTTGTAGCTGCGGGCCGCGTTGATGTTGATTTCGGCGGCCTTCTCGGCGCGCGGGTAGGCGTCGGGATCGTTCGGGTCGTTGGGCACGCTCGCCATGACGATGGCGTTGTAGCCGAACAGCCGATGCGACCAGACGAACGCCAGAAACCCGGCGGTCACGAAGAGCAGCACGAAGAGGATCTTGATCTCCCACACGATCTGCGGGGCTTGGGCGTCGATCAGGTCTTCGGCCACGTTGCCCAGACGTTCGGCATTGCCCAGAAGCGCGAGGCCAGAGCCGATGGCGATCATGCAGGCCGAGGCGAAGAACGTCGTGCCCTGCCGGAGCGACGACAGCACCGAGGCATCGAAGATGCGCGGTTGACGGGTCACGAACTGCTTCATCCAGTCATGACGATACTGACGCATGACCCGGCCCATCGACGGGCGGTGATCCGGCGAATGTTCGATCAGCCAGCGGATGCCGATCCAGGCCATGAGGAGTGACGCCACGGC
This sequence comes from Maritimibacter alexandrii, assembly GCF_005871115.1. NCBI lineage: Bacteria > Pseudomonadati > Pseudomonadota > Alphaproteobacteria > Rhodobacterales > Roseobacteraceae > Maritimibacter > Maritimibacter alexandrii. Next base: position 477,635 of record NZ_SWKQ01000009.1, on the reverse strand, counting down.
CACGCCGTCGAGCCAGGAAAACGCGGCGAGAACCTCGGCCACCGTTCCCATCGGTCAGAACGGCTTGGCCACGACGGCCCAGAGGATCGCGATGACGACGAGGACCGAAAGTTCATTGAAGATGCGCAGGTACTTGTCCGATTGCTCGAACGATCCGCGCTGCGCCTTGATGACGAGCCGTCCGGTCCAGACGTAGTGAACCGCAAGCAGGGCGACGAGGCCGAGTTTCAGCCAGACCCAGCCGGGAAACCCCTGATCCCACGCCATCCAAAGCCCGGTGATCGCCGCGATCACGCCGAGCCCGGCGGAAAAGCGGTACAGGCGGAAAGTCAGGTCGCCAATCGGTCCCTGCGCCGTGTGCCGGTCCCAGTCGCGCTTCCAATAGATGATCGCGCGGGGAACGGCGAAAATCGACGTCATCCAGCCCATGACGCAAAGGATATGTATGATCTTGACCCAAACCATGATGCGAGATGACCCGACATCCGATGCGAGCGCAAGGGCGATACACGGGTTTGCGTCGGTGCCGTGCGGGCCGTATTACGGTTCGGGACAGGGAGGTGCGCCATGCAGATGCCAGAACCGCGCGAGGACATCCTCGCCCGAAAGGACCGGATCGTATCGCGCTTGCGCGAGGTGTTGCCCGCCGACGCCGTGATCGACGACGGGATCGAACTCAAGGCATATGAATGCGACGCCCTGTCGGCCTATCGCTGCCCGCCGATGTGCGCGGTCCTGCCCACCTCGACCGCCGAGGTGAGCGCGGTGATGAAAATCTGCCATGCCGAGGGCGTTCCGGTGGTCCCGCGTGGCTCCGGCACCTCGCTCGCCGGTGGGGCGCTGCCCACGGCGGACAGCGTGATCCTTGGGGTGGCGCGGCTGGCGGACGTGCTAGAGGTCGACTACGCCAATCGGTTCATCCGGGTCGAGGCCGGGCGCACCAACCTTTCGGTCACGGGCGCGGTGGAGGCGGACGGGTTCTTCTACGCCCCCGATCCGTCAAGCCAGCTCGCCTGCGCGATTGCGGGAAATATCGCGATGAACTCCGGCGGGGCGCATTGCCTGAAATACGGGGTCACGACCAACAACCTGATGGGCGTGACGATGGTGATGGCCGATGGCGAAGTGATCGAGATCGGCGGCGCGCATCTGGACGCGGGCGGGCTTGACCTTTTGGGCCTCGTTTGCGGGTCCGAGGGCCAGTTGGGCGTCGTGACCGAGGCGACGCTGCGTATTCTCGCCAAGCCGGAAGGGGCGCGGCCCGTGCTGATCGGTTTCGACTCGAACGTCGTCGCGGGCGCCTGTGTGTCGGACATCATCAAGACGGGCATCGTGCCGGTCGCCATCGAATTCATGGACCGCCCCTGTATCGAGGCGACCGAGGCTTTCACCGGCGCGGGCTATCCCGATTGCGAGGCGCTGCTCATCATCGAAGTCGAGGGCAGCGAGGCCGAGATCGACGACCAGCTGTCGCGCATCATCGCCATCGCCGAACGCCACGACCCGGTGGAGGTGCGCCAGTCGGCTTCGCCCGAGCAGAGCGCCAAGATTTGGCTCGGGCGCAAGTCGGCCTTCGGCGCGATGGGGCAGATCAACGATTACATGTGCCTCGACGGGACGATCCCGGTCAGCGAATTGCCGCATGTGCTGGGCCGGATCGGGGAGTTGTCGGATCAATACGGGCTGAAGGTCGGCAACGTGTTTCACGCGGGCGACGGCAACATGCATCCGCTGATTCTCTACAATGCCAACACCCCCGGCGAGCTTGAGAAATGCGAGGCGATGGGCGCGGATATCCTGAAGCTCTGCGTCGAGGTGGGCGGCTGCCTGACCGGCGAGCACGGGGTCGGGATCGAAAAGCGCGATCTGATGAGGGTGCAATACACGCCCGAGGATCTGGACATGCAGATGGCGGTGAAGGACGTGTTCGATCCGGGGTGGCTCCTGAACCCGGCCAAGGTCTTTCCGCTCGACGTGAGCGCGGCGCGGCGCGGATAGATTTCGCCCGGGCTTGGGCCCGGTCGACCCGGTCGGGGGGCCAGCCCCCCGAACCCCCCGAGGTTTTTTGAAACAGAGAAGATGATGCGGATCGAGAGTGAGACGGACCTCGCGGAGGCGGTGAAGGGGGCGAACGGGCCGCTGCGGATCAAGGGCGGTGGCACGCGCGACGTGGGCGCGCCGGTCGTCGGCGAGGTTCTGGAGGTCGGGATCGTTGGCGTGACGCTCTATGAACCGGGTGCGTTGACGCTGGTGGTCGGGGCCGGGACGCCGCTGGCCGAGATCGAGGCGCTTCTGGAGGCCGAGGGGCAGAGGTTGGCGTTCGAGCCGATGGATCATCGGGTGCTCTTGGGCACCTCGGGCGTGCCGACCATCGGCGGGGCGGTCGCGGCGAACGTGTCGGGGCCACGGCGCATCCAGTCGGGCGCGGCACGCGATTTCACGATGGGCGCGCGGTTCGTCGATGGCGCCGGGCGCATCGTGAAGAACGGCGGGCGGGTGATGAAGAACGTCACAGGCTACGATCTGGTCAAGCTCATGGCCGGGTCCTGGGGCACGCTCGGGGTTTTGAGCGAAGTGAGCCTGAAGGTGCAGGCGCGGCCCGAAGTGCAGGCCTCGCTCGTCGCCGAGGGGCTTTCGTCCGCTCAGGCGGTGGGGAAACTGTCCGCCGCGTTGGGATCGCCCTTCGACGTCACCGCGGCGGCGCATCTGGTGGGCGGGCGCACGCAGGTGCGGCTCGAAGGGCTGGCGGGTGCGGTCGCTTACCGGACCAAGGCGTTGCAGAACGGGGCACTCGCCGGGTTCGAACTGGTCGAGGGGGCCGCGAGTGCGGCGCTCTGGGCCGAGGTGCGCGACGTGGCGCCCTTTGCCGGGACGGATGCGGCGGTGTGGAAAGTCAGCGTGAAGCCGGGGGATGCGCCGAGGCTTCTGGACGCTCTCGGCGCACGGGTGAGCGATGCGATCCTCGACTGGGGCGGGGGGCTCATGTGGCTTGCGGTGCCGGAGGCGGGGGACTGCGGCGCTGAGGTGTTGCGGGGTGAGATCGCGCGGCTCGGTGGGCATGCGACGCTGGTGCGCGCGCGTGCCGAGACTCGGGCCGCCGTGCCGGTGTTCCAGCCGGAGCCTGCGCCCATCGCGGCGCTGAATCGGCAGATCAAGACGAAATTCGATCCCCGGGGCATTCTGAACCCCGGTCTGATGGGGGTTTAGGTGCAGACGTTTTTCTCGAAAGAGCAACTGACCGACCCCGGCATCGCCCGGTCGAACGAGATCCTGCGCGCCTGTGTGCATTGCGGGTTCTGCACCGCGACCTGTCCGACCTATCAGGTGCTTGGCGACGAGTTGGACAGCCCGCGCGGGCGCATCTACCTCATCAAGGATATGCTGGAGAGTGGGCGGCCCGCCGACGAGAAGACGGTCAAGCACATCGACCGGTGTCTGTCCTGTCTGGCCTGCATGACGACCTGCCCGTCTGGCGTGCATTACATGCATCTGGTGGATCATGCGCGGGCGCATATCGAGAAAACCTATAAGCGGCCCCTCATGGACCGTGTGCTGCGCTGGACGCTGGCGCGCATCCTGCCTTATCCGGGGCGGTTCCGGCTCGCTCTGTTGGGTGCGAAGATCGGCAAGCCGTTTCGCAGGTTCGTGCCCGACGCGCGGCTCAGGGCGATGCTGGCGATGGCGCCCAAGCAGATCCCGCCGGTCAGCCGCAACGACGACGCGCAGGTGTTTCCGGCAACGGGGCCGCGCAAGAAGCGCGTCGCGCTGATGACGGGCTGTGCGCAGCGGGCGCTGGATACGGATATCAACGACGCGACGATCCGGCTGCTTCGCCGTCTGGGATGCGACGTTGTGGTGGCCAAGGGGCAGGGCTGCTGCGGGGCGCTGACGCACCACATGGGCAAGGAGGCCGAAGCGCATGGGACGGCGGCCAGGAACATCCGCGCCTGGGTGGCCGAGATGGACGGCGAGGGGCTGGACGCCGTGGTCATCAACACCTCGGGCTGCGGGACGACAGTCAAGGATTACGGCCATATGTTCCGCACGACGGACATGGCGGAGGAAGCGGCGCGGGTGTCGGGGATCGCGATGGATGTCTCGGAACTGCTCATGCAACTCGATCTGCCCGAGGGCACGCAAGACATGCGCGTGGCCTATCACGCGGCCTGTTCGCTTCAGCATGGCCAGCAGATCAAGACCTACCCCAAGGACCTGCTGAAACGCGCCGGGTTCGAGATTGTCGAGCCTGCCGACAGTCACCTGTGCTGCGGCTCGGCGGGAACGTATAATCTGATGCAGCCAGAGATCTCGGGCAAGCTGAAGGAGCGCAAGGTGCGCACGCTCATGGCGAAAAGGCCTGAGGTGATCGCGGCGGGCAACATCGGCTGCATGATCCAGATCGGGAGCGGCGCGGACGTGCCGGTGGTGCATACGGTCGAGCTTCTCGATTGGGCGACGGGCGGGCCGCGTCCGCGCAAGATGGCAACAGACTGAGGTGCGCCGCGCGCCGGGCCACATTTTCGCCCTAAACCCCCGGTAGCCCGAACCTCGACCCGAATTGCAGGCCGAGGTTCACCGATGATCCGATTGTTCGCCGCCCTCATGGCGTTTTTCGCAGCGATGCCCGTGGCCGCGGATCCGTCGGAACTGCGCGCGCTGATGACGGCGAACGACAGCAAGGGGTGGGAAGCGGTCGGGCGGCTCAATATCGCGGGCGAGGCGTTCTGCACCGGGGCGCTGATTTCGGAAACGCTCGTGCTGACGGCGGCGCATTGCGTCTACAACGCCGATACGGGCGAACGGTATCCGGCGAACAGCATCGAGTTTCTCGCAGGCTGGCGCAACGGGCGCGCGGTCGCCTATCGCAGCGTGCGCCGCTACGTCGTGAACGAGGCGTATGATTTCGCGGGTGAGGACAACACCCGGCGCGTGGCGAACGACATCGCGCTTCTGGAACTCGACCAGCCGATCCAGAAAACCAACGTGGCCCCCTTCGCCGTGGGCGACTGGCCGCGCAAGGGCGATGAGGTCGGTGTCGTGTCTTACGCCTTCGACCGGGCCGAGGCCCCGTCGATACAGGAGACGTGCAAGGTGCTGGGTCGTCAGGGCGGATCGCTCGTCATGAATTGCGACGTGGATCACGGATCTTCCGGTGCGCCGATCTTCATGATCCAGTGGAACCGCCCGGTCGTGGTCTCGGTCGTGTCGGCCAAGGCGACGGCGGGTCAGCTTCCGGTGTCACTGGGCACCAGCCTGGGCGAAACGCTCGACACCCTGAAGGTGGCTCTCGCCAATTCGGACGGCATTTTCGTTCATGTCGCGGCCCCGACCGAGGGGGCCGCGCCGGTCGTGGTGCGCCGCGATACGGGCGCGGCGTCGACCGCCAAATTCCTGCGTCCGGGCCACTGATCCGGAACCGTTCGCGCGGGTCTTGAAACCCCGAAAATCCTTCCCCATCTGACTATCACGGGCGCCGATGACCGGGTCCGTATCCCCGCCTGTCCCCTTGGGAAGGCTCAACATTGTTATTGCTCAGATGAGGATGACCATGCGTACGATTGATATGCAGCCGCTCTACCGTGCCACCGTCGGTTTCGACCAGATTGCCGACCTGATGGACCGGGTGTTCACCAACGACGTGAGCCGTGAGAGCTACCCCCCTTACAACATCGAAAAGACCGCCGACGACGGCTGGCGTATCTCGGTGGCCGTGGCCGGCTTCACCGATGAGGAGCTGGGCGTCGAGGTGAAGGAAAAGTCGCTCGTGATTTCGGCGAAAAAGGCCGAAGACGGCGAGCAGAAGACCTACCTCCATCGCGGCATCGCGACCCGCGCGTTCGAGCGCCGTTTCCATCTTGCCGACCACGTCCGCGTGACGGGCGCCGTGCATGAGAACGGTATGCTCCACGTCGATCTTGTGCGCGAAGTGCCGGAAGCACTGAAGCCGCGCCGGATCGAAATCGCGAAAGCGAACGACATCGAGGCGAAAGCCATCGAGGCCTGATCCCGGGCCACATACAAAGGTGCAGACGCGCGGGTTTCGGCCCGCGCGTTTTTCTTTGCGTCGGGTTTGTTTCAAAAACGCCGTGTTCCGATGGCGGTTAGTCACCCATCTTTAACGCGACCCCGGCCATACCCATCCTGCGTGACTATTTTGAGGAGTGGGGTAATGCCATTTGAAAACGCAGGTTTGATACGGGCGTGCCTGAGCGATCTGTATTCGGTCCGGATCGAATTTTCCCGCCGGTTCTACGACCGGTTCTTTGAACAGGTGCCGGAAGCGCGACGCCTGTTCGTCCATAATCAGGACAAGCAGGCGCTGATGCTGTATGCCGCCGTCGCGATGACCATGCGTGGGATGGAGTCCGGTCGCGATCTGGATGGGGAGCTGATCGAGTTCGGCAAACGCCATGCGCGGCTGGGTGTGAAGCAGGATATGTTCCCGATCTTCGGCTCGACCTTTCTGGAAACGCTGATCGAATACCTGCCGCATCACGACCATCCCAAGATCGCGAAGGCGTGGTGGGGCGGTTTCACAGATATGTCCACGCCGATCATCGCCGGCATGATCGCCGAACAGGAGGAGATGATGGCGGACAAGAGGTTGTTCAGGAAGGAGGCCGAAGAATCCGCGGTCATCCGCCTTGGTCGCCGGATGGAGGCGACGATGGACCTTCGGCTGCACTGAAGCGAAACGAGCGGGGCAAAACCCCGCTCGGTCGCCTTGGCCGCACCTCCGACCGCGTCAAGCGCGGGCCAATCCACCGAACGGCCCGCACAGGCTTCAATTGAAGTGGCCCGCGTGCCGCCCCGACCAAAGCCGGGACGCCGCGCCCTTTACGTCTCGGGTTCCCGGACAGCGCAGAAACTTTAGACGGACATGCAGATGTATTTCAGTTCGAGGAAATCCTCGATCCCGTGCTTCGATCCTTCGCGGCCAAGCCCGGACTGCTTCACACCGCCGAACGGGGCGACCTCGGTCGAGATGATGCCTGTGTTCACCCCGACGATGCCGTATTCCAGCGCCTCGGCCACCTTGTAGACCCGGCTGAGATCGCGGGCGTAGAAATAGCTGGCGAGGCCGAAGATGGTATCGTTCGCCTTCTGGATCACATCGGCCTCGTCGGTGAAACGGAAGAGCGGGGCGAACGGACCGAACGTCTCGTCGGTCGCGCAGGCCATGTCCTGCGTCGCGTTCTTGACGATGGTCGGCTGATAGAACAGCCCACCCAGATCGTGCGGCGCGCCGCCGAGGATGATCTCACCGCCCTTGGCGACCGCGTCGTTCTGGTGCTCCTCCACCTTCTCGACCGCCTTCGATGTGATGAGGGGGCCGAGGTCGGTCTCCGGGTCCAGCCCGTCGCCCACCTTGAGTTTGGCGACGGCAGCCGCGAATTTTTCGGCGAAGGCGTCATAAACCCCGTCCTGCACGTAGATCCGGTTGGCGCAGACACAGGTCTGGCCGTTGTTTCTGAACTTGCAGGCGATGGCGCCCTGAACCGCTTCATCGAGGTCCGCGTCGTCGAACACGATGAAGGGCGCGTTGCCGCCCAGCTCCATCGAGCATTTCATGACCTGATCGGCGGCTTGGGCCAGAAGGATGCGCCCGACGCCCGTCGATCCGGTAAAGGTCAGCTTCCGCACGGTCGGGTTCTCGCAGAACTCCTTGCCGATGTCGGACGAGCGCGACGAGGTGACGACGCTGAACAGCCCCGCCGGAATGCCCGCACGTTCGGCCAGCACGGCGAGGGCGAGTGCGGACAGAGGCGTTTCACCCGCCGGTTTGGCCACGAAACCGCAGCCTGCGGCAAGCGCCGGGCCGCATTTCCGCGTAATCATGGCATTGGGGAAGTTCCACGGCGTGATCGAGCCGACGACGCCCACCGGCTGACGAATGACCATAAGGCGCTTGTCCGGCTGATGGCCGGGGATCGTCTCGCCATAGATGCGCTTGCCCTCTTCGGCGAACCACTCGATGAAGGACGCGCCATAGGCGATCTCGCCCTTGGCCTCGGTGATCGCCTTGCCCATCTCCGCCGACAGGATCGCGCCCAGATCCTCCTGGTTCTCCATCATCAGGTTGAACCATGTGCGCAGGATGTTTGCGCGTTCCTTCGCCGTCATCGCCCGCCATCCGGCTTGCGCCGCCTCAGCCGCCGCGATGGCGCGCGCGGTCTCGGCCCGGCCCAGATCGGGGACGGTGCAGATCACATCGCCCCGCGCGGGGTTCGTGACTTGGAATGTGGCGCCATCATCGGCGTCGATCCATTCCCCGGCGACATAGGCTTTGGTCGCCAGAAGCGAGGGGTCTTTCAGAAGTCCGGCCAGATCGGTGGTGTCGCGCGGCATGGCATCCTCCAGTGCTTAACGTGTTAATTGTATCGCTCTAAAGCGAAACGGGGCCTTTGGCAACGCAAGCCGATCTGGACGCGTAGCTCAACCCCCGAAGTCTTCGAGCGCCTCGAAGTCCATGGTTTCGAGGACGGAGAGTACGAGCTCCCGTTCGCCGCCCTCGGCCCGGATCAGAATGCGACCGTCGATCAGCCCGGTGATCTCGTCGTCGTCGACGATGAATTTCTCCCGCCCGATCCGCTCGACCTTCATCCCGAGAAGGGCCGCGTTCTGAAGCATCCCGCCGAATGCTGTGACCATCGGGTTGTCGACCATGATCGAGATCGAGAATTCATCGGACCCGTTGGAATAGGTGCCCTCGGTCCCGACGCCGCCGCCCAGCATCGCCATTCCCGTGCCGACGTCCGTGTCGACCTCGACCGTATAGCCCGCGGGCGGCTCCGGCAGGAACTGCTCCAGCGCGGTCGTCTTCATCGCCCGCATCAGCGACTTGGCGTAGTCCAGTTCCTCGATGGCATAGTCGATGTCGCCCTCCTCATAGGCCTGAAGGGCCGAGGACAGGGTGTCGGTCACTTCATCGGCAAGAAGCGGGGTCGCGGCAAGGGAAAGGGCGGCGGCGAACGCGGCGATACGGGTCATGGTGTCCTCCGAATGACTGGCTGAAATCGCGAGGAGTGTCGGCGCATATCGGCGTCCGGTCAATCGCCGCCGAAACGCGCGGCCCAGGTGGGCATCACGTCGCCCGGTTGCGCGGATGCGGTATAGACCGCGCGCGCAATGGCACGGGCAAGACAGGTGGCGGCCGCATGACCGATGTGCATCAGGTCGATGTCGGGACTTGCAAGCGCGCGCGCGCCGGTGGCGGCGGCGAAGACGAGGTCACCGTCATGCGGCGTGTGACTCGGATGGATCGCGCGCGCCATTCCGTCGTGGGCCGCCGTTGCCATGCGGGTGGCCTGCGCCTGTGTTAGAGCCGCGTCCGTGGCCACGATGGCGATGGTCGTCGCCGTTCGGGGGGTCAGCTTCGTGACCGGCGTTTCGCCCGGGTCGAAGCCGGTGACAGGTCCGCGCGCCCCGAATTCACCGTCGAATTCCCAGGGGCTGGCCCAGAACTGGCCCTGTGGCCCCACGACACCGCCCACCGGGTTCGCCGCGACCAGCGCCCCGACCGTCACCCCGTTGTCCAGCACGAGCGAGGCCGACCCGAGCCCGCCTTTCAGGTCCGCCGTCAAGGCCCCCGTGCCCGCGCCTTCGCTGCCCAGAGAGAAGTCCTCACGCGCGGCCTGGTAAGCTGCGCGCCCCAGTGCCTTGTAAGGGTTCTCGCCCCAATCCTTGTCTCCGCCATTGATGAGGTCGAACAGGATCGCGCCCGGAACGATCGGCACGTTCACCGGCCCGACGAAGAACCCACGCCCTGCCGCGCGCAGCGCATCCGCCACGCCCGAAGCCGCATCCAGCCCGAAAGCCGAGCCACCCGATAGCACAAGCGCGTCGACCTCCTGCACCGTTTTGTCGGGGGCGAGCAGGTCGGTCTCCCGCGTGCCCGGCGCCCCGCCCATGACATGCACGCCCGCGACGAAGGGCGTGTCGCCCACCAGCACCGTCGACCCGGTCTTGATCGTGGCGTCGGAGGCGTTGCCGACCCTCAGGCCCGCCACGTCGGTAATCAGGTTTCGCGCTCCGGGTCGCATCGCCGCCCCTTCTCTGTTTCAAAAAACCTCACGGGGGTCCGGGGGTGTGAAACCCCCGGCCCGCGCCACGGGCGTTGCCCTCAGATGCAGCGCCCGCCGTCCACTTCCATCGCCACCCCTGTGACCATGCTGGCCTCGTCCGAACACAGGAAGCAGGCGGCGTTGCCCATGTCTTCGGGCGTTGAAAAGCGGCCCAGCGGGATCGTGGACACGAATTTGGCGCGCATCTCGGGCGTATCCTCGCCCATGAACGACTTGAGGAGCGGTGTTTCACCGGCCACGGGGGCCAACGCGTTCACGCGGATGCCGAAGGGGGCCAGTTCCACCGCCATGGTCTTGGTCGCCGTGATCATCCAGCCTTTCGAGGCGTTGTACCAGTTCAGGTTCGGGCGCGGGCTTAGGCCTGCGGTCGAGGCGATATTGAGGATCGCGCCCTTGCCCGCCGCCTTCATGTCGGGGATGAAAGCGCGGGCCATGAGGTAGACCGATTTCGCGTTCACCGTGAGCACGCGGTCGAATTCGTCCTCGGTGACCTCTTCCATCGGTTTCGGGAGATGGGTAACGCCCGCGTTGTTCACGAGGATGTCGATTTCCCCCAGCGCCGCTTTCACGTCCCGCGCGAAGGCTTCGACCGACGCGGCTTTGCCCACGTCCACGGACAGCGCGACCCCGCCCACTTCCTCCGCGATCGTCTGCGCGGCGTCGAGGTTGATGTCTGCCACGCAGACCTTCGCGCCTTCGGCTGCGAATTTGCGCACGATGCCCGCGCCGAAGCCCGAACCGCCGCCGGTCACGATCGCTGTCTTGTCTTGAAGCCGCATGGTCCTCTCCCGATTTTGCCGCGAGACTGACGCAGGTCAGGGGCGGGGGCAAGTCCACGTGACGCCTGCCAGACCGCCGAACCGCGCGAAGCGGTCGAGCTCCGCGTCGAGCCGTGCGGTGCGCCCTGCGCCCCAGCGCACACCCGGCTCGGGCCAGAAGCCCGTGACGGTCAGCATGCCCGAGGCCTTGTCCGCCTTCACCTCCGTCCGCCCGACGAACCGGTCCCCTTCAAGCAGGGGATAGACGTAGTATCCGTAGACACGTTTGGCCTGCGGCACGAACATCTCGTTTCGGTAGTGAAAGCCGAACAGACGTTCGGTGCGGGCGCGGTCGCGAAACGCGGGGTCGAACGGGTTCACGATACGGATGCGGCTGGTCGGGTCGGCCAGATCGGGCAGGCGGGCGAGGTGCTCGGGGTGCGCAAAGGACCGGGCCACGGTGCCGTCCGCCGCCTCGACCTCGACCGGGACGAGGTCGGCGCGCTCGATCCAGTCACGAGCCTCGGCGGGGCCTGTCGCATCCCAGTAGCGGTTGAGTTCGCTTGCGTTGGCCAGCCCGAGCCGCGCCATGGCCGCGTCATGCAATGCGCCGGCCTGTTCGGCCTCGCTCCGCGCGTGGTCGATCGCGCCCAAGACGCGGTCGCCCAGATCGTAGAACTTGACGAAATTTTCCCGGTGGCAGGTGGCGAGGTCGCCCGCATACCACATCTGGTCCAGCGCCTTTTTGTGCGGCGGGCGCGCCCACATTTCCCGGCTTTCGACCTTGGTGTCGAAGGCATGGGTGGACAGGGCCCCCTCCTCGGCGATGCGGGTGCGGATCGCGTCGATCTCGCCACGTGCGAGTCCTGACTGATACCACGCGCCGCGCGCGGCCTTTGCGCCGAGCCTGCGAAACTGTCGGTGCCAGTCGGGCAAAACCTCGCGCGGGATGAGCGAGGCGTCGTGGGTGAAATGTTCGAACAGCTCTCGTCGCGCCAGATGTCGCCAGACCCGGCCTTCGCGATAGGTCTGGGCGCGGCTCCAGAGGATGTGGTCATGCGCGCGGACCACGTTTCGGATCGTGTCGATCTGGAGAAAGCCCAGATCACGGATGATCGCCATCACGTCCGGCGTCCGCGTCGGCGCGTCGAGCAGACCGTGGGCCGCGAGCCAGAGGCGGCGGGCGTCTCGGTTCGTCAGGCGTGTCGCGATCACGGGGCTTTCCCCCGCTGGCGCGGGCGATCCGTTGCGGGACGCGCTGGCTTCCTCAAACCCCTACCGGCGTATTCATGGCACGATGAAGGGCAGCGGGCCGTGAGCAGAGTATCAGCCATGTTTCGCGGCGACGGTCTTGAGCGTCGAGAAGCCGTAAAGCGCCTCGAACCCCTTTTCGCGGCCATGGCCGGACTTGCCGGTACCGCCGAAGGGCAGTTCGACGCCGCCGCCCGCGCCGTAGTTGTTGATAAAGACCTGACCGGCGCGGATTTTCTTGGCCATACGCATCTGGCGGGCACCGTTTTCCGTCCAGACGCTCGCGACGAGGCCGTAGTCGGTGCCGTTCGCGACGGCGATGGCTTCGTCCTCGGTGTCAAAGGGGATGGCGACCTGAACCGGGCCGAAGATTTCCTCCTGCGCGAGCGGGTGATCGGGGGGCACGTCGGCAAAGAGCGTGGCGGGTACGTAGTGTCCGCCCTCGGGCGCGCCTTCGGCGATGGAGCCCATGCCGGCCACGCGCAGGTCGCGGCCCTTTTCCAGATAGCCCGTCACGATGTCTTTCTGCTTGGCCGAGATCAGTGGGCCGAGGTTCGCGTCCATCCGGGCGGGGGCCGAGATCATAGCATCGTATCGTGCCGCCATCGCCTCGATCAGTTCTTCGTAGATCGGGCGCTGGATCAGGACGCGGGACGAGGCCGAGCAGGTCTGGCCTGCATTCTGGATGCAGGCGCCGACGAGGAAGGGGATCGCAGCTTCGAGATCGGCATCCGCAAAGACGATCTGTGGCGACTTGCCGCCGAGTTCGAGCGTGACCGGGACCACGTTCCGGGCCGCGGATGCCTGCACGAGCGACCCGACGCCAACGGAGCCGGTGAAGCTGATGTGGTGCACGCCGGGGTGGGAGGTAAGCGCCGCGCCCGCCTCTTCCCCCAATCCCGGCACCACGTTCAGCGCGCCGGGGGGCAGCCCCGCCTCTTCGGCCAGCGCCACGAAGGCCAGCGCGGTGAGGCAGGCTTCTTCGGCGGGTTTCAGGACACATGCGTTGCCCATGGCGAACGCCGCGCCGACCGAGCGGCCGATGATCTGCATCGGGTAGTTCCACGGGATGATGTGTCCGGTCACGCCGTGCGGTTCGCGCAAGGTATAGACGGTGTAGCCGTCGAGATAGGGGATCGTCTCGCCATGCACCTTGTCGGCGGCGCCCGCGTAGAATTCCATGTAGCGGGCAAGCGCGATGGCGTCGTTGCGCGCCTGCGTGAGCGGTTTGCCCACGTCGGTCGCCTCGATGATCGCCAGATCGTCGATCCTGCGTTCGACGAGGCGCCCGATCTCGGCGAGGATGCGACCACGTTCCAGCGCGCTCATCCGGCCCCAGTCGCCATCCAGTGCGGCTTGCGCGGCGGTGACGGCGGCGTCGATGTCTTCGGCGGTGCCGCGCGCGATGGAGCCGATGACCTCGCCCGTCGAGGGGTCTTCGAGGTCGAGCTGTGCGCCGCCGAAGGGCGCGCGCCATTCGCCGCCGATATGCACCTGCGTCGCGTCGTACCAGAGATGATCACGCATGTTTTGCCTCCTGCCAGTCTTCGGGGATGCGCGGGGTCGCGGCGATGAGTTGCCGCGTATAGGGGTGCCGGGGCGCGTTGAACACGGTTTGCGTTTCGCCCGCCTCGACGATCTCGCCCGCCTTCATCACCATCACCCGGTCGGTGACCGCGCGCACGACGGACAGGTCGTGGGAGATGAAGATATAGGCCAGCCGATGCTCGGCCTGAAGCCGCGCGATGAGATCGAGGATCTGGGCGCGGATCGACACGTCGAGCGCCGAGACCGCCTCGTCCAGCACGATCAATTCGGGGCGCGTGATGAGCGCGCGCGCGATGGCGATGCGCTGACGCTGGCCGCCGGAGAATTCGTGAATGTAACGGTCCATCGCATCGGTGGGGAGGCCCACGTCCCTGAGCACTTCGGCCACCCGTTCGCGCCGGTCGGCGGGCGGCGTGGGCATGAGGTGGAAGGGTTCGGCCACCAGCCGTTCGACCCGCCAGCGCGGATTGAAAGAGGCGTAGGGGTCTTGGAACACGACCTGAATGCCGGAGCGCAGGGCGTTCGGGAAATCCGGGCCGATCCGTTTGCCGAAAGCGTTGATCGTGCCGCCCTGGACCGTGTCGAGGCCCAGAATGGCGCGGGTGAGCGTTGATTTACCGCAGCCGGATTCACCCACGAGGCCAAGGCTTTCGCCCGCGTGAAGCTTGAACGACACCTCGTTCACGGCGCGGAAAGGGTCCGAGCGACCGAACAGACCGCGCCGCCTGCCGGGGTATTCGCGCACCACGCCCGCGAGGTCGAGGATCACGTCGTCCGGGGGCAGGGGGCTGCGCTGGGGCTGGTGCGATGTCGCGGCGAACAGGCGCTTGGTGTAGTCGTGCCGCATCCCGCGAAAGAGCGGTTCGGTCGCGTCCGCTTCGACGATCTCGCCCTCTTTCATCACCGCGACCTGATCGGCCATGCCCGCGACCACGGCAAGGTCGTGGGTGATGAGGAGAAGCGACATGCCGCTTTCATCCACCAATTCGTTCAACAGGTCGAGGATCTGCGCTTGCGTGGTGACGTCGAGCGCGGTCGTCGGTTCGTCGGCGATGAGAAGCTCGGGCGAAAGCGCGATGGCCATTGCGATGGCGACGCGCTGACGCTGACCGCCGGACAGTTCGTGCGGGAAGCGCGACAGAGGGAAGCGGTCGGGGGGCAGGCCCACGCGGGTCAGTTTTTCGGCAGCGATGCGATGGGCCTCGGCGCGCGAGGCCTTGCCGTGGATGAGCAGGGTCTCGGCCACTTGGTCGCCGATGGTCTTGACCGGGTTCAGCGCCGTCATCGGCTCCTGAAAGATCATGCCGATCCGGTTGCCCCGGATGCGGTTGAGTTGTTTCTCGTCCGCGTCGAGCAGGTTTCGGTCGTCCAGCAT
Source organism: Maritimibacter alexandrii (assembly GCF_005871115.1). Lineage (NCBI taxonomy): Bacteria > Pseudomonadati > Pseudomonadota > Alphaproteobacteria > Rhodobacterales > Roseobacteraceae > Maritimibacter > Maritimibacter alexandrii. The sequence goes on along the minus strand of NZ_SWKQ01000009.1, from coordinate 462,618 downwards.
GACCCGCCCGGTGACCTCGGCGCTCCGGGGTTGAAGCCCCATGACTGTGAAGGCGGTCATGGATTTGCCCGAGCCGCTTTCGCCCACGAGCGCGGTCACCTTGCCCGGTGCGATGTCGAACGACACATGGCGCAGGATCGACGCCTCGCCGATGGTGAGGGACAGATCTTCAACCCGGATCATGCGCGGCCTCGTCTGAGCCGCGGATCGGTCAGGTCGCGCAGACCGTCGCCCATGAGGTTGAGGCCCAGCACCATCGCGACGATGGCAAGACCGGGCCAGAGGGCGAGGCGCGGGGCCGTGTAGATCATCGTCTGCGCCTCCGACAGCATCCGGCCCCAGCTTGGCGTTGGCGGCTGCGCGCCGAGGCCGATGTAGGAAAGGGCCGCTTCCGCAAGAATGCCCAGCGAGAACTGGATGGTGCCCTGGACGATCAGCAGGTTCAGGATGTTGGGCAAAATGTGCTCGGCGCTGATCCTGAGCCGCCCCTTACCGGCCACGCGGGCCGCGAGGATGTAGTCGAGGGTCCAGAGGCTGAGCGCGCCGCCGCGCGTGACGCGGGCGAAGACGGGGATGTTGAAAATGCCGATGGCGAGGATCGCGTTCACCGCGGACGGGCCGAAGACGGCGGTAATCAGGATCGCGATGACGAGCGAAGGGAACGCGAAGACGAGGTCGTTGCCGCGCATGATGATCTCGTCGATCAGCGATCCCCGATTGGCGGCGGCGGCGAGACCCAGCGGCACGCCGATGACGATCCCGATGCCGACGGCCACGATGGCGACCGCGATGGAGGTGCGCGCGCCGACCATGAGCATGGACAGCGTGTCGCGCCCGAAATGATCGGTGCCGAGCCAGTAGGTCGCGCTCGGGGCCTGCATCTTGTCCGAGATGTTCAGCGCGGCGACGTCGTGGGGTGTCCAGACGAAGGACAGGAGCGCGACCAGCACGAAGAAGGCCGACAGGATCACGCCGAAGATGAGCGTTGCGGGCACCTTCATCGTGGCTTCCTCAGCCGCGGGTCGACGGCGGCATAGGCGATGTCGACGAGGAAGGTGACGAGGATCACCGCGAAGACCAGCAGCATGACGAGGCTTTCGACCACGACGAGGTCGCGCTGGGTGATGCCTTGGAAGATCAGGCGACCGAGGCCGGGCAGGTAAAACACGTTCTCGATGATGATCGCGCCCGCGAGCAAGAACGAGAACTGAAGCCCGATGATGGTGAGCACCGGAATGAGCGCGTTCCTGAGCGCGTGGCGGGTGGTGGCCTGCCCCCGGCTCAGGCCCTTGGCGCGGGCGGTGCGGATATAGTCCTGCCCGAGTGTTTCGATCAGTGCCGAGCGCATGACGCGGGCAAGGATCGAGGCTTGCGGCAGGGCAAGGGCCACGGCGGGCAGGGTCAGTGCCTTCAGTCCGGGCCACAAGCCTGCGTCCCAGCCCGGAAAGCCGCCCGCGTTGAACCACCTGAGCGTCACGGCGAAGATGAAGACGAGGATCATCGCGAACCAGAAATTCGGCACCGCGATGCCAAGTTGGGTGGCCCCCATGATCCCGTAATCCGCGACCGAACCGCGGGTGGAAGCCGCGATCAGACCCACGGGAATCGCGATGATCGTGGAGAGAACGAGGGCGTAGAGCGCAAGCGGCACCGAGACGTTCAGGCGCTGGGCGACGAGTTCCGACACCGGCACCTTGTAGGTATAGGACGTTCCGAAATCGCCGGTGAGCATCCCGCCCATCCAGCTGATGTAGCGTTCCGGGATCGAGCCGTTCAGGCCAAGCTGATCGCGCAGCGCCTCGACCGCTTCGGGGCTCGCATTCATGCCGAGCATATAGGCCGCCGGATCGCCGGGAATGACCTCGATCACGGCGAAGATCACCACTGACGCCACGACGAGCGACAGCGCGAGGGACAGGGCACGGGTAAGGGCGAACCGCAGCATGGGGGGAGCCTATGCCGGGGCGTGGGGAGGGGAAAGGGGGATTGCGGCCCGGAGGCTTGGCTAAGGTCCGGCCCGGCCCGATCGGGCGCCGGGGCCGGTCAGTGGTTCACGAAAGGAGCGGGCCGACAAGCGGCCCGCGCTTTGGGAGCCTTGGGGTCCGGTTCCCGGACCCCAAGGCGGAATGAGGGGCGCTGCCCCTCAAACTCCCCGAGGTTTCCGGAAACGAAGAAGATCAGGATTTCGAGAATCGGCGCTTCAGCCAGCCTTTCTTGTCGTCCGGCGTGTCGCCCGCGCCCTCGAGTTCGGTTTCGGCTTCGGCCGGTCCTTCGACCACCTCCTGAAACCGCGTGAAGAACTGGTCGGTCATTTTCTTGGCGAAACCGTCGATGATGCGGCTGCCCAACTGGGCGAGCTTGCCGCCGACCTTCGCTTCGACTTCGTAGGTCAGCCGCGTGCCGCCCTCGATCTCGTCCAGCCTGACCCTGGCACCGCCTTTGGCGAACCCGGCGGCACCGCCCTTGCCTTCGCCCATCAGCGTGAGGGCTTCCGGCTGCGTCATGTCCGACAGCGTGACCTGACCTTTGAAGGTCGCTTTGACCGGGCCGACTTTCTGCATGACGACCGCCTGGAAGCCGTCCTCGACCGAGCCCGACATCTCCTGACACCCCGGCACGCAGTCTTTCAGGACATCCGGGTCGAGCAGGGCGTTCCAGACGGTCTGGCGGTCGGCGGCGATGTCACGGGAATCGGTGAGTTCCATGGTCTTGTCCTGTCCTCTGGCCCGTCGGGTTGGACCGGTCGGGGTGTCTGCGGGGTCGTGGGCGCGCGACCTGTGCCTGAGCCTTGGCCGGCAAGCTCGGTCTTGGCGTGCCCTCGATCATCGGGTCCGGTGATACGCGGAGCGGCGCGGTCCGACTATGCGACCTTCGTTCAAGTCGTCCGTGCGCGCCTTATTCGACCTTTGGCGCATATTTCGACCCCTTTCCGATTTGTTAGGGTAAGATGGACAGACCAGCGCGCGCCTTGCGCCCCAGACGGGACCGAAGCCTTATGGACATCACCTCCGCCCTCATCGTCGACGACCATCCGCTGTTCTGCGATGCGCTCGCCATGACGTTGCAGGCGGTCGGCGGGATCAGGAGCGTCACCACGGCGGGGAGCCTGACGGCCGCGATGGCCGAGGTCGAAGGCGGCGCATCGGTCGATCTGATCGTGCTCGACCTCAATCTGCCCGATGTCGACGGGCTCGACGGGTTAATCCGTCTGAGAAAGGCGGCGGGCGTTCCCGTGCTGGTCGTGTCGTCGATGGCGGACAACCGGATGATTTCCGCGGTGACCGAAAGCGGTGCGTCAGGATTCGTCCCGAAGCATAGCCCGCGCGACGTCTTTCGTGCGGCCATCGACACGATCCGGGCCGACGGCCAATACCTTCCCGATGGCTACGTGACGCCGCAGAAAACCGAAGCGAGCGGGCCGCGCCGGGGCGACGACGCCGCCACGCGCATTGCCACGCTCACCAATCAGCAGGCCCGCATTCTGCAACTCATCTGCGAGGGCAAGCTGAACAAACAGATCGCCTATGATCTGTCCATCGCCGAGACGACGGTGAAGGCGCATGTCACGGCGATCATGCGAAAACTTGGCGTGCAGAGCCGAACGCAGGCGGTTCTGATCGCCAAGGAGACGAGCTTTGCGAGCGTCTTGCAGGGGGCGGCGCGTCCGGCATAGGCTCGCCTCCGGGGGGAAATGAGGGAGGAGCCGTGTGGGCCAGCTCGACGCTGCCGCACTGACACGCAGCTATCCCGCAGATGTTCTGCGGACGGTCCATCTGCGCCACGACGACCTCGACAGCCTCGCCGGGCTCGCGGACCGAATGAGCCCGGAAGACATGGAACTGATCGTTCTGTTCGTCTCGTCGATGGCCGATTTCGACGAGGTTCTCGCCCGCATCAGCGCCTGTTGCGCGGGCACGCATGTGATCGGGTGTTCGACGGCGGGTGAGATTTCGCCCGACGGCTACGCCGAGGGAGAGATCGTCGCGGTCGGTTTCCCCCGCGATCTGTTTCGCGCGAAGATCCACCTTATTCCCGATCTCGACGATATCGCGCCGCAGAACCTGATCGACCGCATGATCCAGAGCCGGGGCGAGCTGGACTCCGAAAAGCCGGACTGGCGTTTCGAATTCAACTTCGTGCTGATCGACGGGCTGTCCAAACGCGAAGACGCGCTGACATCGGGGTTGGCGATGGGTCTGGGTCCGGTGCCGCTGTTCGGCGGCTCGGCGGGAGACGGGACCGATTTCGAAGAGACCTTCGTTCTTTACGATGGTCAGGCCTATCGCAATGCCGCCGTTCTGGCGCAGTTTCGGACACGTTGCCCGGTGCGCGTGTTCAAGACCGACCACCTGATCCCGTCCGACACGCGCATGGTCGTGACCGGCGCCGACCCGGAACGGCGCACGGTGCATGAAATCAACGCCGAACCGGCCGCCCGCGAATACGCCCGCATCCTCGGCAAAGACCCCGAGCAGCTGACGACCTTCACCTTCGCGGCCCATCCCGTCGTCGTGCGCATCGGTGGGCAGCATCATGTGCGCGCCATCCAGCGGGTCGCCGAGAACGGCGACCTCGTCTTTTTTTCGGCGATCGACGAGGGCCTTGTCCTGACGTTGGCCGAGGCCGAGAACATGGTGGATCACCTGCGTCGCGAGCTGGGGGCGCTGTCCGATGACGGGCCGCCCGCCAATATCCTCGGCTGCGACTGCCTGCTCCGCCGGATGGAGGCGCAGGAGAACCAGATGACCGGGGAAATCTCGTCGCTGCTGCGGGAAAACCGGGTGATCGGGTTCTCGACCTACGGCGAGCAGTTCAACTCGATGCATGTGAACCAGACCCTGACCGGCGTGGCGATCTATCCGCCCGAGGAGGACAGGCCATGATGCGCGGAATCCTCAACCCCGAGGACCCGATCGAGCGGCAGAACGAAAAGCTCATCAAGATCAGCGAGGCGCTGATGCGCCGGATCGAACAGAACACCGATGCCGAAGGCGCGGCCTATGCCCAGTTCCAGCGCGCGGCCATGCTGGAGGAAGAGGTGCAGGAGCGCACCCGCGATCTAGAACATGCGCTCGACCTGCTCAACACCTCGAACGCGAAACTCGCCGAGGCGAACCGCGAGGCGGAAGAGGCGCGCTCGAACCTCGCCAATGCCATCGAGACCATTCAGGAAGGGTTCGCGCTGTTCGATCCCGACGAGAAGCTCGTCATGTGCAACAGCCGCTTCGGTCTGCACATGCCCGACATTCGTGCGGCGTTCGTCCCGGGGCTCGATTTCCACGACTACGTGCAACTCATCAGCCGGTCGCGGTTCCGCGAACATGCCGACAGCGAAGCGCCGGAGGACTGGGCGCGCGGGCGGCTGGAACGGCACAAGGACGACCATGTCATCTTCAATGTGCGGATGATCTGGAACCGATGGGTGCAGGTGTCCGAGCATCGCACACCGGACGGCGGCACCGTCATCATCCAGACCGACGTGACCGACATCATGCGGCTCGAACGGCAGGAACGCGAACGGATGCTCGACGATCAGGCGCGGGTCATTCAGGCGACGCTCGAACAGCTCAACCAGGGCGTCTGCATCTTCGACGCGCAGGCCCGGCTGGTGGGCTGGAACCAGAGGGTCGGGGAACTCCTGTCGATGCCGGCCACGCTGATGCGGATGGGGATCCGGTTTTCCACGCTGCTCGACCGGTTTCGCGACGATATCTCGTTCACCGACGGGACCACCATCGAAACGGTCGAGGCTTGGGTGCAGATGCCCGGTGGCCGCCCGCCGGTCAACTTCGAGGTCAAGCGCGGCCCCATGCTGATCCTTGCGGTGACGGCGCAGGAGATGCCGGATCAGGGGTTCGTCATCAGCTTTACGGACGTGACGGCGGAACGTGCGGCGGTCCGTGCGATCAAGGATGCCAACGAAATGCTCGAAGCGCGGGTGGCGGAACGCACCCTCGCCCTGAAGGAGGCCCTGTCGGAAGCGGAACGCGCGAATGCGTCGAAGTCCCGTTTCGTGGCGGCTGCGAGCCACGACCTCCTGCAACCGCTCTCGGCCGCGAAACTCTATCTGGCGTCGCTGGAAGGCGAGGGGGAAAGCCCCGTCGTGGCCAAGGTCAGCCGGGCGTTGGAAAGCGTCGAACACATTCTCGACGCCCTACTCGACATCTCGAAACTCGATATCGGCAAGGCCGCGCTGCACGAAGCGCCGGTGTCGGTGGGGACCGTGCTTGCGCAACTGGGCGAGGAACTGATGCCCGTCGCGCGGCAGAAGGGCCTCGATTTGCGGATGGTCTCGACGAGTGCGGTGGTCCGAAGCGACCCGACCTATCTTCGGCGCATCCTGCAAAACCTCGTCTCGAACGCGCTGCGTTACACGGATACGGGCCGGGTGCTTGTCGGCGCGCGGCACGTGCCGCGCGGGGTGCGGATCGAAGTCTGGGATACCGGCCCCGGCATTCCCGAGGATCAGCAGCAGGCGATTTTCGACGAATTTCGCCGCCTCAACGCCTCTGCCAGCGCCGCCGAGGGTATGGGGCTTGGCCTCGCCATCGTCGAGCGGGCCTGCCGGCTTTTGGGGCATGACTTGACGCTCACCTCGGCACCGGGCATCGGCACGTGTTTCCGGGTCACGCTGCCTCTGCATGACGGCGCGGCGCTTCATCCCGAACAGGCGGCGCCACGGGGCTGGAACGCGCCACGAAACCTCGGCGCGGAACTCGTCCTCCTGATCGAGAACGACGCGGATGTTCTGCGCGCGCTCACCACGATCCTCGAAAAATGGGACTTGTCCGTGCTCGCCGCCAGTAGCGAAGCGGAGGCGCATGACTTGGTGGACGAGGTCGGCGTCGCCCCCGACGCGATCATCGCCGATTACCAGCTTGACGACGAGCGGCTCGGCACCGATGCGATTGCATCGCTCAGGGGGCGGCTCGGCCCGATCCCGGCCTGCATCGTGTCCGCGAACCGAAGCCCCGAACTGATCGCGGCCTGTGGCAAGCTCGGCCTCACGTTGTTTCCCAAACCTCTGGAACCGGCCCGGCTTGCGGCTTTCCTTGCGAACGTCGAAGCCAGCACCTGAGCCCCCTCCGTTCGGTCGACAAAGGAAAAGGGCACCGGGTCGCCCCGATGCCCTTCCCAATCCGCCACGCGGGTTTATTCGACCCAGCGCACGCCCGTCAGATCGTTCGCCTGCGTGGGCGCGTTTTCCCACATGCCTTCGATCTTGGCGTTGATGACGCCGACCTTCGCAAGCTGGAACAGGTAGCCGTTGACGAAATCCTCGGCGATCACCTGTTGTGCCTGCTGGTTCAGCTCGGTCCGCATGCTGGGTTCCGAGGTGACCGAAAGCTCTTCGATCAGAGCCTGGAATTCGGCATTGTCGTACTGGAAGTAGTAGTCCGGCCGCGCGTAGATGTTGATGTCCTGCGGTTCGGTATGGCTGACGATGGTCAGGTCGAAATCCTTGCCACCGAACACCTGCTCAAGCCACTGTGCCCATTCGAGGTTGGTGATCTCCGTCTCGATACCCACTTCGCGCAGTTGGCTCGCGATGATCTCGCCGCCGTTGCGGGCATAGCCAGGGGGCGGCAGCATCATGCGCAGGGTCAGGTCGGTGGCACCCGCTTCGTCCAGCAGCGCCTTGGCCTTTTCCGGGTCGTAGTTCGACATCTCGGTCAGGTCGACATAGTCCGGGTTGTGCGGCGCGAAATGCGTGCCGATGGGCGTGCCGTAGCCGAACATGGCGCCGTCGATGATGTCCTGACGGTTGATCGCGTGGCTGATCGCCTCGCGCACGCGCACGTCGTCCAGCGGCGGCTGCTTGTTGTTCATGGCGAGGATGGTCTCGCCTTCGGTCGAGCCCACGACCACCTCGAACCGCGGATCGCTTTCGAACTGCGACAGAAGCTCGACCGCCGGGAAGTTCGGGAAGGCGTCGATGTCGCCCGCCATCATCGCGGCGAAGGCGGCGTTGCCGTCCGAGATGAACTTGAAGGTCGCGGTCGACAGCGCGACCGGCTCGCCCCAGTAATTCTCGTTGCGCACCAGCGTCACGTGATCGCCCTGCACCCATTCCGAAAAGGTGAAGGGGCCGGTGCCGATCGGCGTCGTCGCCAGTTGTTCGACAGTTTCCGGTGCCACGATCACCGCATCGCCCCAAGCCATGTTGAACGGGAAGTTGCCGTTGGGTTCGGACAACGTGACCTCGACGGTCAGCGGCCCGGCGGCGGTTACGCTTTCGATGCCCGCGAACAGCGCCTTCTGCGCGTTGGTCGAATCCTCGGCGCGTGCGCGGTCGAGCGAGAAGACCACGTCATCGGCGTTCATCTCGGACCCGTCGTGGAACGTCACGCCTTCGTTGAGGTAGAAGGTATAGACCATCCCGTCTTCGCTGACGTCCCAATCTTTCGCCAGTGCCGGCTGGACCGAGCCGTCGGGCCCGAAGCGCGTGAGACCCTCGAACACGTTGGCATAGACCACCTCGTCGATGGCAGCCGCCGCGCCGCCGGTCGGGTCGAGGTTGGGCGGCTCCAGCACCATACCGATGCTGATGGTGTCTTGTTGGGCGAGTGCGGGCCCCGCGACGAGCGCAAGCGCAGCCGCGGTCAGATGCAGGTGTTTCATGGAATCTCCCTCTTGGTTCTCGTTGGTCTTTTCGCCCATTCAAGGCGAGGCGCCGTCACGTGGCAAGGCACATTCGCCTGATGGTTGACGTAACGTCCATCGATAAGGCCCCGGAACGGGTTACTTTCCCGTCCAGCTTTTCAACCACCGGGTCACGCGCCCGCGCCGTTCGTCGGCATAAGCATCGACCTTGTCCCATGCGTCCCGCCCGTCCTGCATACGTGGATCGATGGCGCGTTCGCGGAACTGTCGCCACATCGCGCGGACGAACAGGATCGCGGCGCCCAGCAGAATGAAGAAGATGATGTTGAACCACGGGATCACGGTCACATTCGGCCCTTCGACGGGCTTGATCGCGATCATGTTGGGATAGATGGTGAAGAACCGGTTGCGCCAGCCGTATTTGGTGATGACCACCCATTGCTCGTTGCCCGGGGATGACACGTTCGCCAGCGCCTCGGCCTGCAAATCGGACGAGTCGAACTTGAAATAGGGCGGCCAGATCCAACCCGTATCCTCGTTGCGGTAGACGAACACCCGCTCGCTGTCGCGCTGGAAGAAGCCGAAGAACCACGTACGTTTCTTGACCGTATTGATGAGCCGCACGTCGCGTGTCGGCATATCCGTATTGGCGCTGTCGGTCTGGGCGTAGAACGGACGGTTGAGCGCCGAGAAATCCATGCGGATGATCTCGGTCCCGGTGATCCGGGCCACGTCGTGCCGGGGCAGCACGTAGTAGAGCAGCAGCGCGAAGGCGACGACCAGAATGGTTACGATCGTGTTGCGGACATAGCGCATAGGGGCCTCAATTCGCGTTGGTGATATAGAGAACGGCGCCGACGAAGATCGCGGGCACCACGTAGATAAGCAAAAGCAGCTTGGGCCGGATCGAGTCGTTGTAGTCGATCATGCCTTGGGTGATGAAGGTCTGGCGCGCCATCTTGTCGCCGCCGCCTGGATGATCCTCGTCCCATTCCTTTTCCAGCTTTTCATGCCGGACCGAGCGGGAATACCACGCCACGCACAGGTAGACGACGCTGCACAGCAGGAACAAGACGACGATCAGTCTGAGAAGAGCCATTCGGTTACCTCCTGACGGCGCCCCAAGGGCCAACCAATTCGATTATATCGTCTTTCGGCTTGGGCGAAACCGGCTTGGCGGGCGGTTCCTCCCCCCCGAACAGGGCTTCGCGCGCACCGGCCTTGTTGGCGGCGTAGTCGCGATACAGGAATTCGGCCACGTATTCCTTCTTGGCGTCGGGCCAGTCGTGATAGGCGGTGTAGAACGCCTGCTTGTGGCAGATGAACAGCTGCCGGATGTCGAGTGGGGCCAGTTCCGACAGCAGCATGTTGATGAGGTCGCGGTCCGGATGATCGGGCCGGGCGCGCAGGGTGTAGAAATAGCTCGCATCATCGCTGGCGATCCGGGGCCATTTGCCGCCGTTCAGCGCCCAGCGGACAAGTTGGTTCAGTTTGAGGAATTCTTCGGGCAGCGACGACCCCATCCGCTGCGCCAGCCGATGCAGCGCCCGGTGATCCATCCCGTCGATCTCCACCCCTTGCGTGGTGGCGGCATCGACAAGGATGAAATCCATCTTCTGCCTGAGGATCGCCGCGCCATCGACGCCGCGCGCCTTGATGATCGGCTCGACCAACTCGTTCACCTCAAGGAAGGCAGCGATCCCGTTGCGGTCGGCGAAGTCGAGCGTCGTTTCGATCGGCAGAACGCCCAGCGGTTCTTTCGGCCCGACCGAGATCACGGCCGGTTCTGCCACGTCGCGGAACACATAAAGGCCGCCGAAATGCGCGGTCCAGAAGTTGTCCTGCGTATACGTGGGGCGGGCAAGATCGATGGGCTGGCGTGTCACGTCGCCCGTAGTCTTGGCGAGCGTAATCATCTCGGCGATCAGCACGTCGTCGAACCAAGCGTCCTCCTCGCTCTGGAACCGCTCGATCTTGGCCGCCAGATCGCGCGCGTTCTTGACATGGCTCTGGGTCGTGTCGGCGTTCACGGTGATCGTGCGAATGTCGAGAAGCCGCGCCGCCTGCGACACCTCGAAGACCGAATTGTCGAGTTCCCCGGCGACGGCGTCATTGGCGGTAAGCGCGAAAAGCTTGGCCTCGTTTTCCTCGATGAACTGCCGCAGGATGCCCCGCGAGGTCGAGAATTTGGCATTGAGCAGCGGCGCGGTCTTCTGCTCGGTCGTCAGGATGATGAACAGCCGGTTCACGCCGTTGGGGTTGAGGTAGAGGTGATCGCCAAGCTCCTCGCCCACCTCGTAGGAATAGCCCGAAATGTCGATGTGAAACTCGGTCAGATCGGTGCGCTTGCCGGTGAGGGAGTGCAGCGCGCGGTTGTAGCGTTCGATCAGGGCGGGGGAGTCCACCCGGATCAGGTTGCCGAACATCAGACCGCGTTGGATGAGGCGTTTCATTTGTTGTCTTGATCCTCGCTCCTTAGGAACAATGGAATCTTCATTTCTTCATGTGAAGCAGCCATGTCTTTGGATAGCCATTTGACTTCCTGTCGAGCGACTTTCTTGGGGAATACATCCAGTACCAATTCTCGATGAAATTTATAGTTCACACGATCAAGCCAAGATCCAGCTTGCGTGGTCCAGTTGAACCAAAGATCAAACAGCTCTAGCAAGTCCTGCGTAGACTTTCCTCCACCAGCGTAGGCAGTTACACCCGCCATGAACATCAGTTCCTCACCAAAAGGATAGAATGAGTTTCCCCCTTTGTTGTGGAGATACATATTGCAGTTCGCCTTTATGGGTAGGTGTCTTAAATTCTTCTTTGCTGCGGCAAACGAATAATGTGCCGTCGCTTCGTGCCTCATCTTTCTTGCCAGCCTGTAGCCGTCTGTATTTTTGATCGACTCGAAATCAGACAAAGCGTCTTCCGCTAATCGCAAGATGATCGCGTCTTCGGTCGTTTTCTTTCGTCCTCCAAAACTTAGGAAATCCTGAACTTCAAATAGTTTTGCAGATATCAATCGAAGGAAAATGAACCGCTGTACGAATAGTCCTGTGTCTAAGGTCATATCGCCGATAATGTCATGTGATGCGTGGAGATATGATCGGCGAAGTACATTCGACTCACTCGCCGCAAAACTCAGAACGCCGAGACATGCTGCTTGGTCGGCAGGTAGAGAAGCGATCTCTGCGGGCGATATCTCGTACTTATAAATGTGTTCGATCCTAGTGTTCGACATTTATTCAACTAACAATGCGGCCATTGCCTAGCGTCTTCGATGTTGCCTTCGTAAGTTCCAACTGTTTGGCGGTGCTCATCCGGAGCGTTACAATCTTTTGAGAAGCGCCAATCCAATTGTGCCTGACGTAAATCCATCACGCCCCCTTCCGCGTCCGCCGGAAGCTCCAGAAGAACGCCGCCACATAGGCCGCGATCACGACGAGCGTTCCGGCGAATGTCACCACCTGAAGCTGCCCGCCGCAGACGCCCAGCGGGTCGACCCCGGCCCAGCCGTAGACCCAGAGCGTCATCACGGCGAGCCGCGCGCCCAGTTGCAGGACGACCAGCGACACCACGATGATGGCGAGGATCACCCATGCGTTCGCCTCGCGCATCCGGCCCGTGGCGCGGCCCACGAACCATGCCGCCACCGCGACCGCGATGGCCAGAACCAGCGTCAGGCCGACGGCATATCCGCAATCCATCATCATCGCGACTTCGCCTCCACATACCGCCGCTTCGCTTCCTCGGTCAGCCCGAACTCGCGCACCATCTTCTCGATGGCGACCTCGTCCGACTTGTCGGCATAGCGGAATTCACTGTCGGCGTAGCGGTTGATCTCCTGAATGACCATCTCGATGGTGATGGGCCGGCGCAGTTCCTCGATCATTCCCTTCTTCTCGCCGTAGGACTTGAAGAGGAACAGGTCCGGCTCCTCCATCCACTCGTCGGGCAGTTCAAAGTCCATCGCGCGGACTTTGACGGCATCGGTGATGTTCTTGATCGCGCGACCCGTGAAACGATGATCGGCCTCCTGAATCCCCTTCAGATAGGTGCCCAGCTTGGCGATCGTGTCGAGTTTGCCGATATCCTTGGCGACCCGTTCATAGACCCGAAGCAGCCCGTCCTCATGCGGTTTCGAATGGCTCTCGAAACTCGCCGCGACCGCTTTCTTGATCTCCTGCGCGGCATAGAGGTCATGGCTGCCCAGCGGAATGTCATGGTTCTTGCCCATGAGCAGCGCGAGGATGTCGATGTAATCCTCCCGCGTCTGCGGCCCATCGACGAGGAACCGGGCGCCCGCCCGCTGGCGCAGCGCGTCGTCCACGTTCTCCGGGTAGTTACTGAACATCCCGAAGGTGCAGTTCCCGCGCACGACCGTATTCGCGCCCGCGAAGCTTTCCATGAGCACCGCGGTGATTTCCAACTGCCCCGCACTCGACTGCCGGTCGCCGCGCTTGCCGGCAAGCTGGTCGATGTCGTCGATGGTGCCGAAGCCGATGACGTTCGGGTCGATCACGTTGTTGATGAAGGCCTTGGCGTTCTGCGCCGACTTGCCCTGATAGCTGTCGATGCTTTCGGTGGACAGGTTTTGATAGCGGAAGGGATACCCCGCCACCTCGCAATACCCGTGAATGAGGCCAGCCATCATCTGAATGAGCGTGGTCTTCCCCGTGCCCGGCGCGCCGTCCCCCATGAAGGTGAAGATGAACCCGCCGAGATCGGCGAAGGGGTTCAGCTTGCGGTCGAAATCATAGGCCATCAGCATCTTCGACAGCTTCATCGCCTGATACTTGGCGATGTGGTTGCCGACCACCTGATGCGGCTTCTTGAACTGCATGGTCAGGGTCGAGCCACGTGCCTTGCGGCTGGCCGCGAAGCCCGAAATCGTGAAATCGTCCGCTTCGATCCGGTAGTTGGCGCCCTTGAACGGCTCCAGCCGCGGCGCGGTCTGGGCGCGCAGAGACACCTTTTCCATTAGCGCCTCGGCAAAGGCGGTGACGGTGGCCACAAGGCGCGGCTCGTCGGCGGCATGGGACGCGATCTCCTGATCCAGTTCCCAAAGCGCGCCGTGCAGGGCGAGAAGCGCATTGTCCGTCAGCACCTCTTCGACGCTGCCGACCTCGACCGACACTTCGCCTGCGTGGGAGGCGAGCAGGAACGACGTCGCGTTGGCGAAAACGCCCAAAACAGCCAGCGCCTCACCCGCCAGCAACTCCGCGAACTCTACCGATTTTTCGCGCGGAAGGGCCCCGCCAAGGTTCGCCTTCTTCAACTCGGCCAGCCCCGTCTGCTGCGCATAACCCTCACCGACGGCAAGCGCGATGGCGATGGCCCGGCGCAGCGAAAACAGCACCGACGCCTCGACCGGGGACACGAGCGGGTCGTCGCCCCCGACGGCCTCGACCCGCTGGGCCAGATGCACCCCGTCGGGCTTCGCGGTCGAGCGCGTCACAAGCCCCGGCGTGGTCGAGCGGAACCGCCGCGTGCGCGTCACGCCCGGCGAACGCTCCACCGGCGCCTCGGCCCGCGCCTTGCCGATCCTTGGGGCATGTTCGAAACCCTCGAGCATTGCCGCCGCCGCCTCGTAATGCGCGCGGATCTCCTCCTCCGAGAGCTCCATCTGGTCAGCGGGCAGCGACATTCCTTATCCTCTTCTTCGTTTCAAAAAACCTCGGGGGGTCCGGGGGGCAGCGCCCCCCGGCGGGTCGGACAGGGCGCAGCCCGGTCCGAAACCGATCAAGAATAACTCAAAACCTGCCCTCCCGGGCTTACGACGAATTTGCGCACGTCCCGAAACCCCGGCGGGTTCTTTTCGGCCAGCACCTGAAACGGGCGTTGCGGCAGGATCACCGCGCGGGTCATGCGGGTGGCGCCGGTGTCGGCGCCGCGCCCGGAAAAGGGGTCAAGCGCAAAGATCTGCCGCTCCACGCTGCCGAACCAGCCGGATTTCTCGCGCTCCACCCGCTCGCTTTCCAACTCCTCGACGGTCCAGGCCAGTGCCCAATCCTCGCCCTCCGGGGCACGCGCCTCTTCCAGCACCTGACGCAGCGGGCCGGTCTGGCGCGTATAGGCATGGGAATACATCGGGCCGATGTGGATGCGGCGCAGGCGCTTGGGGTGCAGGTCGTCGAAATCGCGGTCGAACCCGCTCGCGATCGTCACGAGCTTCAGGCCGCCGACGGATTGCGCCATGAGGTGTTGCTGGGCCTGCGGCCAGCGGGTCTCGTCCTTTGGCAGGGCGGTGCGCCCCGTGTCCTCGCATTCCATAAGATAGATGGTGGGAAGATTCAGGCCGCTGTCGTAGACCGCCCAGTGCAAAAGGTAGCGCCTGCGCGGCTCCCGCCCGTCCGACAGGTTTCCCATCCAGAGCGAATCCGGGTCCATCTGCGGCCAGAACAGGTCACCCTTGGCCAGTTCCTCGTAGTAAAGCCGCTGGCTCATCGCGAATTGCAGCTTGGTCGGGATCGTCTGGCGCCCGACGATCTCTTCGATCATTTCGTCCTTGAGCTTCGCCGTGGACGGCATGTTCTTCAGGTGCTTCATCGCCTGCGCCGCGTCCGCCGACATCTGAAGCAGTTCGGCATGGATCGGGAAGCCGCTTTCCTCGCGGTCGAAGGTCAGCTTGCCGGGCGCCATGCCCTGCACCCGGCCCGACATGTGATACTTGTTGGCAAGCGCCCGGAAGGTGAAGCTGAGGTTCACGATGTAGCGGGCGATGACCGAAACCTCGTCGCGGCTCAGGCTGCCCTCGGCCTCCATCTGCGCGGCGACCCGGCCCAGATGCGTCGTGATGGATTGCCATTTCGAGAAATAGCGCCGCGTGACACTCGTATCTTCGAGGTCCGTGTGGTCGTGGGTCAGGGCGTCTGTCTCAGGCATGATCGCCCTTGGTCTTTTCCCAGCGGCCAAGTCCGAACAGGCGCATCAGCCCGACCGTCAGCGCGCCGACGATTGCGCCCATGACGATCTTGCCGCCAAGGCTTTCCAGCGGCCCCGCGTCCTTGGTCACGATGGCAAGCCCGGTGCTGATCCCAAGGACCAGCGCCACGACCGCCACCCATTTGACCACCCGCAGGATCATGTTCAGGCCCCGTAAAGGTTCTTGTCGTGTTTCTCGACGATCTCGGCGAACCGGCGGGCGAAGCGTTCGTCCGCCTTGGCCTTGGCTTCCAGCACGTCACGCGCGAACACCATGTGTTCCTCGTGCGCTTCCATCATGTCGGCCATCTTCTGGTTCGTCGCCGTCCCGATCGAGGCCATGGCGGCCTGCGCCTCCTGATCGGTCTTGACCCCGATCTCGTTGATCCGGTGCGCCACGTCCTGTTGCTGGGCGGTCTTCAGCGACTTCGACAGGGCATCGTAGAGCACGACGCGCTGCTTGGTGTCCGTTTGCAGCTTGTTGATGAGCACCATCTGCGTCGCGGCCTGATTTTGCAGGGAGTCGACCCAGGTCTTGCCCTTCTCGATATAGCGTTCCAGCGTCTGCGAGCGGGCCAGTTTCACCTGCTCCTGCTGCACCATCTCGTTGTATTTAGCGTTCAGGTCGGCCAGTTCGCTTTCGAGTTTGGTCCGCGCGGCGGCGTCCTGTTCCATCGAAATCTTCTGCTCGAGCTCGATGATCTTCGGGTCCAGCGCCTGAATGTCGGCCTTGAGCGTTTCAAGCTCGCCCACCACCATTTCGCGCTCGTCCAGCGTTTCGGTCAGGTTCACTTCGACGCGCGTCTTTTGCTCGTTCAGCATGTCGAGCTGGCTTTGCAGAAGCTGCACGATCACGTCGGATTTCGAGATGAGGTCTTGAAGCTTGTCGTCGATGGACGCCGTGCGCATCCGCTCCTGCCGCAGACTTTCCGACCGGTGTTTCGAGAAGACGCCGACGAAACTTTCCCAGCCCGTCTTGGACCGCATCTCGTCGAAGTCCTTCGAGAACCCGGCGGTCACGTCGTCCAGCCCCATGATGAGCTCGGCGATATTCGCGTTCATCACCTGCGTATGGGCATGCACGTCGTCCAGCGTCGCGTTCTCGATGTCGATGGAGATGTCCGCGCCCGTGTTCAACTTGTCGCGGGCGGTTTCGATCCGGCTGGTCAGCTCGGCGATCTTCGATTGCGCCTCCTGCACCTGGGCCTGGCTTTCCTTGATCTGCGCATCGAGATTTCCGGCCATGACATCCTCAAAGTTAATGGGCGTAACATTATCTGATATGGTGAGCCTACCGCGAATGTGAAGAGGGCGTCACCCCGCAAATCGGGGGCGTGGGCAAAATTAGCGGCAGGGCCGTTTGCGATTGCCCCCCGCCGCCGGCCCGCCTAGCTTTGCGCCATGACCGAGACCCAATCCCCCGTCATTCGTGAAGTCGAAGCCCGGCGCGATGCGCTTGTCGCCCTGTGTCAGGATCTGATCCGTATCCCCACGTTGAACCCGCCGGGACGTGATTACCTGGAAATCTGCGAGATGCTGGGCGGGCGGTTGCGCGGCGCAGGCTGGCAGGTCGAACTGATCCGGGCCGAGGGAACGCCGGGCGACAGCGACACATGGCCCCGATGGAACATGGTGGCCCGCTACGAAGGCGCGCGGCCCGGCGACTGCGTCCACTTCAACTCGCATCACGACGTGGTCGAGGTCGGGCATGGCTGGACCGTGCCGCCCTTCGACGGCGTGGTGAAGGACGGGCGCGTCTATGGGCGCGGCGCCTGCGATATGAAGGGCGGGTTGGCCGCCAGCGTGATCGCCGCTGAAGCGTTCATTGCGGCCAATCCTGATTTCGCGGGCGCGGTCGAAATTTCCGCGACGGCGGACGAGGAAACGGGCGGCTACGGCGGCGTCGCATACCTTGCCGAACGCGGATACTTCGACCCCGAGCGCGTGCAGCACGTCATCATCCCCGAGCCTTTGAACAAGGATCGTATCTGTCTGGGCCATCGTGGCGTCTGGTGGGCCGAGATCGAGACCCACGGGCGCATCGCCCACGGGTCGATGCCGTTTCTGGGCGACAGCGCGATCCGGCACATGGGCGCGGTGCTGGAAGAGATCGAGGCGACGCTTTATCCGCTCCTCGCCTCCAAGCACACGGCGATGCCGGTGGTGCCCGAGGGCGCCCGGCAATCGACGTTGAACATCAACTCGATCCACGGGGGCGAACGCGAGCCGGAAGACGGCTACACCGGCCTGCCCGCACCCTGCGTGGCCGACCGCTGCCGCATCGTGATCGACCGCCGCTTCCTGATCGAAGAGGACATCGACGAGGTGAAAGCCGAGGTCCGTTCGCTGCTGGAGAAGGTCAAAGCCGACCGTCCCGGCTTCGACTACGAGGTGCGCGAACTGTTCGAAGTGATCCCGTCCATGACCGATGAAGATGCGCCGGTCGTGCGCTCGACTGCGGCGGCGATCGAAAAGGTTCTGGGAAAGCGGCCCGATTACGTGGTCAGCCCCGGCACCTATGACCAGAAGCACATCGACCGGATCGGGCGGCTGAAGAACTGCATCGCCTATGGCCCGGGTATCCTCGACCTGGCGCACCAGCCGGACGAATGGGTGGGGATCGACGACATGGTGGACAGCGCGGGCGTCATGGCGCTGGTGCTGGAAGAACTGCTGACCTGATGTCGCGCCAGCACGCTGGCACGACCCGGTTTGGGGGGAGGCCAGCCTCCCCCCAAACCCCCCTCCGAGGTATTTTAGGACCGAAGAAGAAGCGGGCTTGGCTTCAGGGTGTAAGCAGGTTCAGGACCGTGAAGATCAGGCCGGAGAGCAGCGCGGCGGCGGGAACGGTGATGATCCAGGCCGCGACGATGGTCATGAAATGCGAGCGGCGGACCAGCTTGCGGCGGCGGCGTTCTTCGGGCGGTAGACGGCGCTCGACGCCGCGGCGCTGCGCGTTCTGGCGATAGCGGCGTTCGGCGTGCCATTCGCGGAAAAAGCCGACGCCGAAAACGCCGCCGACCGCGATATGGGTCGAGGACACCGGCAGGCCGAGCCACGAGGCGACGATCACGGTGATGGCGGCGGACAGCGCCACGCAATAGGCGCGCATCGGGTTCAGCTTGGTGATCTGGCTGCCGACCATGCGGATGAGCTTGGGGCCGAACAGGACCAGACCGAAGGAAATGCCGAATGCGCCGATCACCATGACCCATGTCGGAATCGAAACCTTGCCCGCGAATTCGCCCACCTGCTCGGCATGGACGATGGCCGCAAGCGGGCCCACCGCGTTCGCCACGTCGTTCGCACCGTGCGCGAAGGACAGGAGGGCCGCGGAAATCACCAGAGGTAGGCCGAACAGAACCTTGAGCGACTTGTTGCGGTTCTCCAGCCCCTCGGATTTGCGCCGGATATAGGGGCGCGAGATCAGGGTGGTGACCACGGCGGTGACGAGGCCGATCAAAAGCGCCATGGGCAGGTCGATCGCCACGATCCGCTTCAGCCCCTTGACCGCGAGATAGGTCGCGAAGGCCCCGGCCATGATGCCGATCAGCACCGGCACCCAGCGGCGCGCGGCGGCGATCTTGTCGTCGACGTAGATGATGTTGGCCTTGATGAAGGCGAGGAAGGCGGCGGCAACCGCCCCGCCCAGAACCGGCGAAATGACCCAGCTTGCGGCAATGGCGCCCATCGACGGCCAGTTCACCGCCGAGAACCCGGCTGCGGCGATGCCTGCACCCATGACCCCGCCGACGACCGAATGGGTGGTCGAGACCGGCGCGCCGACCCATGTTGCGAGGTTCACCCAGAGCGCGGACGAGATCAGCGCGGCCATCATCGCCCAGACGAAAATGCGCAGATCGGCCATCGAGGACGGGTCGACGATACCTTTGGAAATGGTCGAAACCACGTCGCCGCCTGCCAGAAGCGCGCCCGCGCTTTCGCAGATCGCCGCGATCAGGATCGCGCCACCCATGGTCAGCGCATTGGCCCCGACGGCGGGGCCCATGTTGTTGGCGACATCGTTGGCGCCGATGTTCAGCGCCATGTAGGCCCCGAACCCGGCGGCGACGATGACGATCAGGCTGCCGGGCTGGAACCCGAAGAACAGCGCGGCACCCAGCCCCGCGACCACGATGAAGGCGAGCGAAACGCCCAGACCGACCATCGGCCGCGACACGTATTGCGTGCCGCGCTCGAGGGTCGCGATGCGGTCGAGGTCTCTGTCCAGCGTTTTCCACTGGTTACCGCTCTTTTCGGTCATCCGTGCCCCGTTACCTGTCTGTTACACGCCTGTCACAATCGCGCTGCGCGTACCGCACGGAACGGCGAATTGCAACGAAAGCGGTCAGAAACGACGCAGGATATCCTTGAGCCCGTCTTCTTCGACAAGCTCGGCGGCTTCGTCCACGGGTAGCCAGCGACGCTCGCGCTCGCCCGCTTCGGGATAATCGTCGGACAGGTCGGCCACTTCCACCGGATAGACGACGGTGTCGCAGGGCGTCGGAAGGCCCTCGTCCCGGTCCTTGATGTAGTCGAACGTGCCCAGCGACGTCTCACCCACCGCCTTCGCTTCGACCCCGGCTTCTTCCCATGCTTCCATGCGCGCGGCTTCGGCGGCACTCATGCCGTCCATCGGCCAGCCTTTGGGCAGAATCCAGCGGCCCGTGCCGCGCGATGTGATGAGAAGCACGTCCTTGCCGCCATCGGTCTTGCGGTAGCAGAGCGCCGCGACCTGGAACTTGTTGGGGCGCTTGATGAGAGGTTTGAACACCTCGTCCCACGCCTTTGAAAAAAGGGTTGTCATCCGAAACCGCCTGTATCGTTTATTTTTACTTGGTGATCCAAACTAGCTGTAAACGCTCCAAAAATCAACTTTGTTCGCGATATGTGCCGAGAACGTGAGCCCTTATGTCCCGCGTGGCTTCGCGCGCAGCGTCGGCGCGGCGTCCGCGGGGTTCTCGGGCCAGGGGTGTTTGGGGTAGCGCCCGCGCATGTCCTTGCGGACATCGGCATAGGTGTTGGCCCAGAACGCGGGCAGGTCGGTCGTGGTCTGAACCGGGCGGCCAGCGGGCGACAAGAGCGTGATGCGCAGGGGCGTTCGTCCGACGGTGGGGTGGTCGGTCACGCCGAACATCTCCTGCAAGCGCACTTCGATTTCTGGGGCCTCGCCGGCATAGTCGATGGGCACCTTGCGTGCCATCGGCGTGGTGAAATGCGAAGGCGCCGCGCGGTCGAGGCGCTGCATCTGGTCCCATGACAGCGTGGCGCGCAACGCGTCGAGCATGTCGAAAGCCTTCCAGTCGCCCGTGCTTCGAACGCCCGAAATGTGCGGCAGCAGCCAGTCTTCCAACGACGCCATCAGCCTGTCGTCGGACAGGTCCGGCAGGTCCGGGTCGCTCGCGCGCACCAGTGCCACGCGGGCGCGGAAACGTTCGGCGGCGGGGGAGGGGGAGAGGCCCAGCTGGCGAACACCGTCGAGCATGGCGCGCGCCACCAGCTCCAGGTCCGCATCGGACCAGACCCGGTCGCTCAGGGCGATGGCGCCGAACCTCTCCTGCTCCCGCGCGATCACGCGGCCCTCGCGTCGGGACCATTCGCAGACCTGCTGCCATGCGATGCGTTCGCCGTGGATCGCCCGCAATTCGGCTTCGCTGATCGCGATGGCCTGACGAATGCGGGCCTCGCGCGGATTGCCGTCGGTGTCGGTCACGACGATCAGCCGCGTGCCGGCCAGCGGGTCGGCCTCGTCCATCACCGCGCCTTTTCCACCCGAAAGCACATAGCGCGGATCGGTGCCTTTCCGGCGCAGCCCGACGCGGTCGGGATAGGCGAGCGCGGCCATTTCCGCCGGGCTCATCTTCTGCTCATGGTCGGTGAGCCGGGACAGGCGTTTCGCTTCGGCCCGGATGCGCTCGACCGCTCCGCGATTGGCATTGTGTCGTCCCGGATCGCGCAACGCGGCAAGCCGCAGCGCAAGGTCGCAAGATGCGCCACGGGGCAGGGGGTCACGGTCGGCCAGAAGCGCGGCGAGGTCGGCGGCGCCCCGTCCGGCGATGGTCAGCATATGTCCGAGGCGGGGATGAAGCGGCAGCCGCGCCAGAGCCTTGCCGTGGTCCGTTATGTGCCCGCCGTGCAGCGCCCCAAGGTCGGTGAGAAGCGCGCGCGCCTCGTCCAGAACGCCGGGATTGGGCGGGGTCAGAAAAGCCAGTCCCTCACCATCGCCCGCGCCCCACAGGGCGAGTTCCAGCGCCAGCGGGGCGAGGTCCGCGACCTCGATCTCGGGCGGGGCGAAGGCAGGCAGCGCGCCCTCTTCGCCCTTGGTCCACATCCGGTAACAGGTGCCCTCCGCCACCCGGCCCGCGCGGCCCCGGCGTTGTTCGGCCTCGGCCTTGGATACCCGCTCGGTCACTAGCCGTGACATGCCGGAACCGGGATCGAACCGCGCTCGTCGCGCGCGGCCCGCATCGACCACGACGCGCACGTCTTCGATGGTGAGGGAGGTTTCGGCGATCGCCGTGGCGAGCACCACTTTGCGCCCCTCGCGTGCTGGGCGGATCGCGGCGCGCTGGGCCTTCATCTCCATCGCCCCGAACAGCATGTGGACATGGCAGTCCGGCGGCAGCGACAGGGCCGACGCGACGCGGCGGATCTCGCCCTCGCCGGGAAGAAAGACGAGCAGCCCGCCCTCGGTCTCGGACACGGCCTTTTCGACCAGCCCGGCCACGGAGGTTTCGAACCGCACCTCCTTGCGGAGCGGCGCGTCGAGCCACCGGGTTTCGACCGGAAACGCACGCCCCTGCGAAAGCAACACCGGAGCGCCATCCAGCAGGTCGGCCACGGGGTCGGCGTCCAGCGTGGCGGACATGACGATCAGCACGAGGTCCTCGCGCAGCGCCCCGCGCGCTTCCCATGCCAGTGCAAGGCCGAGATCGGCATTCAGCGAGCGTTCGTGGAATTCGTCGAAGATCAACGCGCCGATCCCGGTCAATCCGGGGTCCGATTGCAGCATTCGTGTCAGAATACCCTCGGTCACGACCTCGATGCGGGTGGCCTTGCCGACCTTGGCCTCGCCCCGGATGCGATAGCCGACGGTGTCGCCCACCGCCTCGCCCAGCGTTTCGGCCATTCGTTCGGCAGCCGCCCGCGCCGCAAGGCGACGCGGTTCCAGCATGACGATCCGGCCCGGGATTGCGTCCAGCAGGGCAAGCGGCACCCGTGTCGTCTTGCCCGCGCCGGGCGGGGCCATGAGCACGGCGCGGCCCTCTGCCCGGATGGCCGACAGGAGGTCGGGGATCACGTCGTCGATGGGTAACGGTGTCATGGCTCGCTTATCGGCGAGGTGCCGGGGCGGGGCAAGTCAGCGAGGCGTGATGGTCACGTCGCCATAGACGGTCTGGGTCCGCACCTCGGTCAGCACATAGGCGTCCCCTCGCGCGGTATAGGTCAAACGCAAATCGTGGCGGCGCTTTTCGAGTTCCTCGGCGGAATAGCCCGCGACCCGCGTCATCGACCCGGTGCAGGTGATCGTGCTGGCGGTGCGGGCCACCTCGACCAGCGACAGGTCGTTGGTCCGCTCGCCGTCGAACAGCCTGCGGTCAAGCGCGCACCCGGCCTCACGCGGGCGGGGGGAGAGGGCATAGACCATCGCGGTGTTCGGGTCCCACCGCCTGTCGCCGCTCGGAAAGGTGATCGCCGCGTTCGACACACGTTGCCCGGTGTCCATCCGTTCGCCGTAGCTGCGCGGGATCGGTAGGTGCCCGGACAGAAGCCCGCGCGACTGCATGATGAACTGAACCTTCTTCACGACGCCGGCCACGCCGGACGTGTGAAACTGCGACCGGAAATCGAAGCGGTCGGCGTCGCGGCTGTGGTCTACCGTCAGGGTGCCGATCGTGATCCCCCGCAGTTTGATCTGGAACTGGTCGGCTGCCGCGGCGGGCAGCGGTCCTGCGACAAGGGCGGCGAGGGCCAAAGCTCTCCAGTCCATGGCGTAGGCTCCTGAAATAGGTTTCGGCAATGGGCAGTCGGAAACGTGTGGTCATAATGAGGGGGCAGGCCCATCTGGCAACCCCTGATCTTGCCCGGCTGGACATCGGCGGACGGGCGTTGCAAGACGGTCCAAACCGGAGGGCTTGGATGGACATCGACGATCTGGCGAAGCGGGTGATGGCTAGCGAACGGCGCGCGATGAGCCGCGCGATCACGCTTGTCGAAAGCGGCCGGGCCGATCACCGGGCGCAGGCCGTCGAGTTGATCGAGGCGCTGAAAACCTCCGGCAACACGGCCTTGCGCATCGGTCTGTCCGGCACGCCGGGCGTCGGCAAATCCACCTTCATCGAAGCCTTCGGGATGTTCCTACTAGATCGCGGGCTCAAGGTCGCCGTGCTTGCGGTCGACCCGTCCTCGACCCGGTCGGGCGGCTCCATTCTGGGCGACAAGACCCGGATGGAGCAGCTGTCGCGGCAAAAGGATGCCTTCATCCGGCCGTCGCCTTCGCAAAGCCATCTGGGCGGCGTGGCGCGGCGCACGCGTGAGGCGATCGCGATCTGCGAGGCGGCGGGTTTCGATGTCGTGCTGGTCGAGACGGTGGGCGTCGGCCAGTCCGAGACGATGGTCGCCGAGATGACCGACCTGTTCCTTCTGCTGCTCGCCCCGGCGGGCGGCGACGAGTTGCAGGGGGTCAAACGCGGGATCATGGAGATCGCCGACATCATCCTCGTCAACAAGGCCGACGGTGAGTTGAAATCGACGGCGACCCGGACCTGTGCCGACTATGCGGGCGCCTTGAAGCTCCTGCGCAAGCGGCCGCAGGACCCGGAAGGGTTTCCCAAGGCGATGACCGTCTCCGCCTATACGCAGGACGGTCTGCCGGCCGCGTGGGAGGCGATGGAGGCCCTGTCGGACTGGCGCAAGGAAGCCGGTCATTTCGACGCCCGCCGCGCCGAACAGGCCCGGCACTGGTTTCTCGAAGACCTGCGGGCCGGTCTGTTGGCGCAACTCGATCGCGACCCCGAGGTGAAGGCGATGGTTCAGCGTTTGGGACAGGACGTGGCCGAAGGCGCGATTTCCGCGACCGCCGCCGCCGATGAGGTGCTCGCCGCGATGCGCGGCTGACCCGAAAAAGGTCGCGCCTGCGGCGCGGCATGGCAAGCGCGACCCCGCCTGCGGCAGGGTCGCGCGGATGGGGGAGGCCAGCCTCCCCGTCGCGCTGAAGCGCGACTCCCCTCCGAGGTATTTTCGGACCAGAGAAGAGCGATCCTGCAGTGCTTGGTCAGACAGGGGTGACAAAATGCGGTCGGCAGGCTAAGACCGTGCCATCCCATGACGGAGGTCAAGATGCCAACAGACAGGTTCCACGTTCACGCCTAACGGCCCGAACCTGTCGGGCTGTGCGCAGCCCATTCGCATTTTTGCCAGCACAATTCAGACATTGCTGGTCCGTTTTCAGACCAAGAGTCCCCGTCATGTTTCGTTTTTTCGAGAATCTCGTGAACCCCTTCGCCCCGTTCCGCGAAGACACGCCGCCCGGCCACTACTGGCCCTACATCAAGTCGCAACTCGGTAACTTCCGTCGCATCCTGCCGTTCATGGCGCTGACCGGGATGTTCGTCGCGATCACCGAGACGGCGATCATCGCCTATTCGGGCCGGGTCGTGGACCTGCTCGACACCGGGCAGGCCGGGTTCTGGGCCGCGCACGGGTGGGAACTCGCGCTCGCCGCGCTGTTCATCTTGTTGCTGCGTCCGCTCGTAATCGGCCTCAACTCGCTGTTTCTTGAAAACGTGCTGGTGTCCAACATGCAGGATCAGGTGCGTTGGCGGGCGCACAAGCACCTGCTCGGCCAGTCCATGAGTTTCTTCCAGAACGACTTCGCCGGGCGGTTGTCGAACCGCGTGATGCAGCTCGGCCCGGCGGTCGAGGACAGCGTGTTCATGGCGTTCGAGGCGCTCTGGTTCTCGGCCACATACGTGGTCGCGGCGGCGTTCATCGTGAGCCAGATGGACCCGGTCCTCGCCATTCCGCTGGTGCTCTGGGTCGTCGGGTTCGTCTGGTACACCCTGTTCATCTCACAACGCGTGGGTGCGGCAAGCGAGAAGTGGTCGGATGCCCGAAGCCTCGTCACCGGGCGGATCGTGGACGCCTATGCCAATGTCGAGACGGTGAAACTGTTCGGTCAGGGCAATGCCGAGGAGGTTTATGTCGGCTCCGCCATGCGCCGCCACCGGGCACGGCTGCAACGCTTCCTGAGGCTCATGACCGAAATGGCGGTGGGGCAGAACCTGCTGAACGGGCTGCTCATCGCCGGAATGCTCGGTCCCGCCGTGTGGCTTTGGTCCATCGGGCGGGTCACGGTCGGCGACGTGGCCGCGGCTTCCGCGTTGACGCTGCGCCTCAATGGCATGTCCGGCTGGCTCATGTGGGTGGCGATCCGGATGTTCGAACATGCGGGCGTGATCCGCGAGGGGCTGCGCTCGATCTCGGTCGATCACGCCGTGGTGGATGCGCCGGGCGCGCCCGCCCTCGTGGTGCATAAGGGGGCGATCCGTTTCGACGACCTGTCGCATCACTACGGCAAGGGGCAGGGCGGGCTGGATCACGTTACGCTCGACATTCCCGCCGGGCAGAAGGTGGGGCTTGTTGGCCGGTCGGGCGCGGGCAAATCCTCGCTCGTGAACCTGCTTTTACGGTTTCGCGATGCCGAGGGCGGGCGCATCCTGATCGACGGTCAGGACGTAAGCCAAGTGACGCAGGACAGCCTGCGCCGGTCCATTGGGATGGTGACGCAGGACTCGTCGCTTTTGCATCGGTCGGTCCGGGCCAACATCCTTTACGGCCGGCCCGATGCGACCGAGGCGCAGATGGTCGAAGCCGCCCGGCGGGCCGAGGCGCATGAGTTCATCGGCGCACTGGCCGACCCCAAGGGACGCACCGGCTACAACGCGCAGGTGGGCGAGCGCGGCGTGAAGCTGTCCGGCGGACAACGCCAGCGGATCGCCATCGCGCGGGTCATGCTGAAGGACGCGCCCATTCTCGTGCTGGACGAGGCGACGAGCGCCTTGGACAGCGAGGTCGAGGCCGCCATACAGGAAACGCTCTACGGGATGATGGAGGGCAAGACGGTGATCGCCATCGCGCACCGGCTGTCGACCATCGCGGCGATGGACCGGATCGTGGTGATGGACGAAGGGCGGATCGCCGAGGACGGGACGCATGAGGAACTGCTCGCGCTGGGCGGCACCTATGCCGGTCTCTGGGCGCGCCAGTCGGGCGGCTTCCTCGGCGGATAACGCGGGGGTGACTTGGCCGCCGCACGCCGAGGGCTTAGGTAGAACCGGTGAAGATCGCGAACCTCATCGACCCGTTCCGCCCGGCGGACGGCCCGCCGCCCGGCACGTTCATCGCCTTCGTGCGCTGGACGCTGAAGGGCGCGTGGCCGGTCCTGTGGCTCGCGGCCTTCGTGTCGGTGCTTGCGGGCCTGTCGGAAACCGGCACCGCCTGGGTGCTTGGCAAGGTCATCGACGGCGTCGTGGAAAGCGGCCGGGAGAACTTTTTCTCGGCCCGCAACCTTGGCCTTTTCGCGCTTGCGCTGGGCTTTTTCATGGTTCTGCGGCCCGTGATCTTCGCCATTTCGAACCTCATGACGCAGGTGGTCGTGACGCCCGCCATCGCGCCGTTGGTCATCATGCGGCTGCATCGCTGGATGCTCGGTCAGTCGGTCGATTTCTTCGACAACGACTTCGCCGGGCGGCTGGCGCAGAAGCAGGCCCAGACGTCGAACGCGATGACGAACTTCGTGACCGAGGCGATCAACGTGGTCGCCTTCGCGCTCGCCTCGCTCGTCGGGGCCTTCGCGCTGATCGTGTCCATCGACCTTTGGCTCGCGCCGATCTTCATCCTGTGGTTCGTGGCCTATGCCGGGGTGATCCGCTATTTCATCCCGAAGGTGCGCAAGCGCGCCAAGGCGCGGGCCGGCGCGCGGGCGGTGGTGACGGGGCGCGTGGTCGACACGATCACCAACATCCGCACGGTGAAGCTTTTCGCCAATGCCGGGCATGAGGACGGCTCCGCGCTCGACGCGGTCAAGACGTTCCGCGACACGGTCATTCACTTCGGCCAACTGTCGGCCACCTTCCGGCTGGTCCTGATGACACTCGCGGGCACCTTGCCGGTGATGCTCGTCGGGGGCACGCTCGTCGCGTGGCAGGGCGGCACGGCGACCGAGGGCGATATCGTCGCCGCCGGGACGATCTCGGTCCGGCTGGCGCAGATGACCGGGTGGGTGAGCTTCGCGCTCATGGGGCTTTACCGCGACATCGGCGAGATCGAGGACGGGATGCGCACGCTCACGCCCGACAAGCAGTTGCGCGATGCGCCGGGGTCGACGGACCTTGCGATCAGCGAGGGCGAGATCCGGTTCGAAGGCGTGGATTTTGCCTATGGCCGGTTGAAGGGTGGCGTGCAGAACATCGACCTGACGATCAGGTCCGGCGAAAAGCTGGCGATCGTCGGCCCGTCGGGTGCGGGCAAGTCGACGATGGTGTCGCTCCTTCTCAGGCTCTACGACCCCGAGGCGGGGCGCATCACCATCGACGGTCAGGACATCCGCACGGTGACGCAGGACAGCCTGCGCCGGGCCATCGGGATGGTCACGCAGGACACGGCGATGTTCAATCGCTCGGCCTGGGACAACATCCTGTATGGTCGTCCCGAAGCGGATGAAGAGGCGGTGATCCGCGCCGCCGAACGGGCCGAGGCGCATGACTTCGTGACCGATCTCGAAGATGCGGATGGGCGCGAAGGGTATGACGCGCATCTGGGCGAGCGCGGGGTGAAGCTGTCGGGCGGCCAGCGCCAGCGCATCGCCATCGCGCGCGCGATCCTCAAGAACGCGCCCATTCTGGTGCTGGACGAGGCGACTTCGGCGCTCGACAGCGCGGTCGAGGCCGCTATTCAGGAAACGCTCTACGACGTCATGTCCGACAAGACGGTGATCGCGATTGCACACCGCCTTTCGACCATCGCCCATATGGACCGGATCGTCGTGCTGGACGAGGGCCACATCGTCGAACAGGGCAGCCATGCGGAATTGCTCGCACAGGGCGGGATTTATGCCGATCTCTGGGCGCGCCAGTCAGGCGGGTTTCTGGGCGAGGCGGCAGCCGAATAGGTCAGTCGCCGACCGGGCGCATCCAGATCGCGAGGGTCGCGACCGCGCACAGCGTCAGCAACGTGACCACGGCAAAGCCGATGGATTGCCATTCGGTGAAGGCGGACAGCAGAAAGGCGAGCGCCGCGGTCGAGCCGGTGTTGGCCAGCATCCAGATCGACATGACGCGGCCGCGCAGTTCGTCCTCGAGCCGCGCCTGCACGCCGATCTGCAACGACACGCCGACATAGGTCGACGCGAACCCGATCGCCGCGGCGGGCGGGAGCGCCCAATTGAAGCTCGGCGCGAAGGCGGTGCCGAGGATACCCGCGAAGCCGACCCAGATCAGCGCGAACCGCAAAAGGCGGTGCCGCACGAGCCGGTTTCCCGCGACGACCTGAAAGACCGCCGCAATCAATGCGCCGCCACCGACGCACGAAGTTAGCAGCCCCAGCCCGGCGGCGCCGCGTTCGAAGACGCCATCCGCCAGAACCGCCATGATCTCGGAAAAGCCGCGCAGAATGCCGAGCGCGGCGACGGCGAGCAGGATCGACCGCCGGATCGGCCAGCGTTGCCAGACGACGCGGAACCCTTCGCTCAGATCGTCGATCATCCGGCCATGTGCGGAATGATCGCCTTCGCGCGGGATCAGCGTCGGCGCGATCACCACGTTCGGGATCGTCATAACCAGCGCGAGGCACGCGGCCGGCAACGTGCCGAATTCGGCGATCAGCATCCCGCCGAGCGCCGGGGCGAGCAGCCGCCCGATGTTGAAGTTCAACGCCGAGAGCGCGACCACCGACCCGATCGCGGGCCGCTCCACAAGGCGCGGTCCCAGCGACTGGCGCACCGGGTGGTAGCACGACATGACGGTGCCGAAGGTCAGCGAGACGAAGAAAAGCGCCGGGGCCGTCAGGACGTCGAGAAGCATCAGGGTAATCAGAAGCGCGGGCGCCCCCATCATCGCGAAAGCCACGCGCCGGAAGGCGAGCCGCGTGGACATGCGGTCGATGACCGCGCCGAAGAACGGGCCGAAGATCGCGACGGGCAGGAGCGTGGTCGCCGCGATCACGCCGACGAAGGTCGCGGAATGGGTCAGATCCCACGCAAGCCATGACATCAGGATGCGACTGACCCAACCACCGTTCGTGCCCGACACCGCGCCCACGTAGAACCGCCGGAACTGCGGATAGGACAGGGCGCGTTCGCTTGCCTCCGGGATGTCGGGAATGTCGGTCATGGGGCGGTTAGACGCCAAACCTGTGCCTTGTGCAAGCATTTGCGCCTGACAGCCATGTGGGGGTCCGCAGGCAGTTCTCCGCGCGCGGTCGCGGGTCGTTTCCCGTGGAATCCGGGCGGTTCCGACGGCCCACAAGCAAACCTCCGCCGAATGTCCCGGATGCGTTGGAACGTATCGCGGGTCCGGACCGTTGTCGCACCACGCTCAAGGGCGATGACGCCCGAAAAGAGAAGGAGAATGAGATGTTTAAGAAAACTCTGCTGCTTGGGTCCGCTGCGGCCCTGACCCTTGGTGCCGGCGCGGCCTATGCCGCCGAAGGGACCGCCTCGGCTGCGACCGACCTGAACATGCGCGTCGGCCCCGGCCCGAACTATTCCATCGTCGACGTGATCCCCGCCGAAGGCATGGTCGACCTGAACGGCTGCGTGCCCGGCGGTGGCTGGTGCGAAGTGACGTTCGAAGGCACGACCGGCTGGGCCTATTCGCCCTACCTGACGGTCGAAGAGACCCCGGTCGCCGAAATGCAGAACGTCACCGTCATCGAGTATGAAGAAGACAACAACGCGGGCGAAGCGGCCTTCGTGACCGGCGCGGCGGGTGCTGCGGTCGGCGCGACGCTGGGCGGCCCGGTCGGCGCCGTCATCGGCGGCATCGTCGGTTCCGCGACCGGCGGCACGGCGGCCTCGCTCGAGCAGGAAGTCGTGACCTACGTGCAGGCGAACCCGGTCCAGCCGGTGATCCTCGAAGGCGAGCCGGTGGTCGGCGTGACCGTTCCGCAGGAAGTGCAGACCTACGAGGTTCCGGAGTACCAGTATTCCTACCTCAACGTGAACGGCGACACCGTGATCGTCGACAATGAGAGCCGTCAGATCGTGCGCGTCGTGCGCTAACGACCTGAACAGGTTCGGACGACCTAGTGAGCGGCTCCCGCCAGAACGGCGGTGAGCCGCTCATCACGTCCATATGATGTGTCCGTTCATTGATTGGGAACAATATAGGCTTAGTTGCGTTGTCGGGGTAACTGAAAGGACAGTGACATGACCGCCAGTATCCATTATCTCCGCCCGTATCACGAGGCCCGTCTGGACGATATTCCGCTGCTCTGGACCCTGCCTGAAGGTGACCCCACCGGCATCGTGATCCACATCCCCGACTTCGGACAGCGCAAGGAAGAGACCACGGGTCTGCTCGAGCTTTTCAATCGGCAGGGTCTGATCGCGGTCACGCTGGACCTGCAACGTCATGGCGCACGCCGGGATGGCCATTCGCTCGAAGCCGAGGTGGCGAACGATTACACCCGTGTGCTCTGGACGCTTCTCGGCGAAACCATCCTCGACATCCCGACCGTCGCGACATGGGCGCGCCGCCGTTTCGGCGATCTGCCGCTTTCGCTTTCGGGCTTCGGCCTTGGGGGCGATGTGGCGCTGGGGGCCGCGCGCATGGTCAGCCGGGTCAAGGACGTGACCGTGGTGGGCGCCTCGCCCGACTGGACCTGTCCGCTCGACGGGTTCGACAAGATGACGGGCACTGCCGACACCCGTGCGGGCGTGTTCCGTCAAATGCTGGAACCTATGACCCACGCGGCCGATTACGTCGGCCAGCGCATCCACTTCCTGCGCCTGCGCGGTTCGGACCGCTCCGCTGCCATCGACCAGTTCAAGTCGCAGATCCTCGATCTGTCGACCGGAGAGGGCGGCGAAATCGTCACCACAACGCTCGCCGCCCGCGACGGTGTCGATTTCGCCGACCCGACCGTCTGGTGGCCCCACATGGGGGCCGTCGCCGCCTGACATCGGAACCCGGCCTTCCGCTGCCGCGTTCATACGGCACCCGGAAGGAGGCTTGAGATGAGCATTACGGTCGGCGACACGGTGAAATGGCCCTGGGGCAACGGGACCGCCAAGGGCACGGTGCGCAAACGCTATACCCAGAAGGTCACCCGCAAGATCAAGGGGTCCAAGATCACGCGGGACGGGTCCGACGACAACCCGGCGCTGGTCATCAAGCAGGACGACGGAGACGAAGTTCTCAAGCTCGCATCCGAAGTGAAGTCGGCGTGAAATGGTTCCCGCGGGCCTGATCTACTACCCTGACAATCGCCCGGGCATCACCCGGATGCGGCACGGGCGGGGCTTCACCTACAAAGGAGCGGATGGCACGACCATCGCGCGCGGGCCCGAACGCGCCCGGCTGGAAGCCATGGCGATCCCGCCGGCTTACGAGCGCGTCTGGATGACCCCGAAGGACAACGGACATCTTCTCGCCACCGGATATGACGCCCGTGCGCGAAAGCAGTATCGCTATCACCCGGACTGGTCCGAGGCGCGGTCCCAGACCAAATATAGCGAACTCGCCGGGTTCGGGCGGCTTCTGCCGACGATCCGGCGCCGGGTGGCGCGCGACCTGAACGAAGAGCCGGGGGAGCGGGAATTCGCGCTGGCGGCCACGCTGGCGCTGATCGACAAGCTGGCGCTGCGGGTCGGCAACCCGACCTATGCCGAAGAGAACGGCTCCTACGGCGCGGTGACCCTGACCCGGCGCCACCTGCGGCTGAAGGACGGCGAGATGCAGATCGCCTTCACCGCCAAGGGCGGCAAACGGGCCAGACGCCGGGTCACCGACAAGCGGTTGATGAAGGCGCTGGCACAGGCGCGCGA
This sequence comes from Maritimibacter alexandrii, assembly GCF_005871115.1. NCBI lineage: Bacteria > Pseudomonadati > Pseudomonadota > Alphaproteobacteria > Rhodobacterales > Roseobacteraceae > Maritimibacter > Maritimibacter alexandrii. The sequence goes on along the minus strand of NZ_SWKQ01000009.1, from coordinate 430,049 downwards.
TCTTCCCGGCGCGGAATTGATCACCTGGGTCGATGACGACGGCACGCCGCATGGGGTCACGTCGCAGGGGCTGAACGCTTATCTCGCCGAAGCTGCCGGCAAGGACGGTGTGACCGCCAAGGTCTTTCGCACCTGGACCGGCACCCTTGCCGCGTTCCGCACCGTGCTCGACGGTGAGGGGCATACGATCAAGGCCTTGTGCGATGCTGCGGCGGACAGGCTTCAGAATACGCCCGCGATCGCGCGCAAGAGCTATATCCACCCGGCGGTCATCGATCTGGCGGGGGTGGAACGGCCCAAGCTGCCGAAACCCGACCGACTGCCGGGACTGGCGGCGGGCGAGGGGGCGTTGCTCGCGTTTCTGGATCGCCAGTGACAGGGCCTGCCCTGTTGGCGCGTCGGGCAGCGGGGATATCGCGACAAACCCCTGTTTTTCGGGAGGCGACTCACTTGACGCACCCGGAAAAACCGCCTAAAGCCCGCGGACGGAATTCAGGGCGCTGCGCGTGCGGCGCCCGTTTGTATTGACTGGCAAGTCTGGAAAACGGCGAAAACGTTCCGGAAACTGCCCGATAGATGAGGATGAACCCATGTCGCGCGTCTGCGAATTGACTGGCAAAGGCCCCGCAACGGGCAACAATGTCAGCCACGCCAACAACAAGACCAAGCGTCGGTTTCTGCCGAACCTGAACGACGTGTCGCTGGTCTCCGAGACCCTCGGTCGCCCGATCAAGTTCCGCATCTCGGCTTCGGCCCTGCGGACCGTCGACCACCGTGGTGGTCTCGACAAGTTCCTTGCCAAAGCCAAGGACGCGGAGCTGTCGGCCAAGGCGCTGAAGGTCAAGAAAGAGATCGCGAAGGCTCAGGCCAGCGCCTGATCGCTTCCCGACGGATTTTGGAAACGGCCCTGCCAGAGCGGCGGGGCCGTTTTTCTTTGTGGGTGCTGCCGAAAGGTGCGCGCCAAGGCGCGCGCAGGGTTTGCGCCGCCTCGCGTTCCGCGAGTCGTCGCGATGGGGGAGGCCAGCCTCCCCTGAGTGCGTTTTCGAGAAAACGCCCTCCACCCCTCCGAGGTTTTCGGAAACGAAGAAGATCAGGGGCGGGTGCCCTGTGCGAGTTTCGTCATGCCCGGAATGAGGGGGCCGACGGCGACATCCGTGAACCCTGCGGTTTCGATCGCTCTCGCGAGCCAGTCGTCGTCGAGCGAGCGGGCCTCGGGCGTGAAGGCCGTGTGCTGGAGTTGCCAGAGCGCGGTGTTTTTCGGCCCCGACAGGTCGGCGTCGACCACGAAGTCATGGATCAGCAGGCGTCCGCCCGGCGCGAGGTGGGCGAAGGCCTTTGCGATCAGGCCCTCGTGCGCGTGATCGGGCACGCCCGAAAACAGGTAGGACATGAGGATCGCGTCCTGCCCATCGGGCCAGTCGCCCTCAAGCGCGTTGCCGTGGCGGTAGGTCACGCGGTCCGACAGCCCCGCGTCGGCCACATAGGCTTCGCCCAGGGCGGCGACGTTGGGGAAGTCGATGATCGTCGCCGTGAGGTCGGGGTTCGCCTTGCACAGCGTGATCGCGAAGGCGCCCGTGCCGCCGCCCACGTCGAGCAGGGTGCGGACCCCGGACAGGTCGACGCGCTTGGCGAGGCCGCGCGCCGGGCCCAGGGATCCGGCGTGCTGGCTTTCGGAATAGAGCCGCGCCTCTTCGGGGTCGGAGAACCACTTGTCGTAGCTGTCGGTCGCATCCTCGGCCATGTCGCCGGACAGGGCATCGTCGATCTGGTCCATCAGCGGATACATCTGCTGGCCCACCTGCCGTTCGAGGTAGTCGGAGAAGTCGTATTTCGCCCCTTTCACCAGAAACGCGGCGGCGGCGGGGGAATTGGCGAAGGTGCCGTCATCGTCGACCGTCGTCAGGTCGAGGCTGGTGAGCGCGGTCATGAGCGTGCGGCACCGCTCGGTCGGCAATCCGACCCGTTGGGCCAGCGTGCCCGCGTCCAACGGACCCGCCGCGAGCGTCGTGAAGATGTCGAACTTGATCGCGGCGAACAGGGCCTTGGACCCCATGTAGGCGAACGCGATATCTGAAATGTCTTCGGCTTCGGTCAGGCCGGCCATCTGTCTCCCCTCATGTTGGTGTAGGGGCAGCCTAGGCCGGTTCCGGCCCAAGACCAACCCGATACCTGCGACGTCATGGGACTTGCCGCCCGCTTTCGCCCGCGCTACCCCGACAGGCGATGAAACGGCTCGTTGCCATAGTTCTAAGCACGCTCATTGCGTTTTCCAGCGTGGTTCTCGCCGGGGCCAAGGGCGTGCCGGCGGTGCACGGCACGGACATCGTCATCTGTTCCGGCGTGAACGTGACCACGATCACCCTCGGGCCGGACGGCGAGCCGGTCGAAAAGGTCGAGGTCTGCCCGGAAGGTCATACGATCTTCGGGGCCGTCTTCGCCGTGCCGGACATGCCCACGCCGATGGCACGGCTGGTCGCGACGGTCGCGCCGGTCGAGCCGGAAGGTCGCCTGTCGCGTGATGAACTCAGCCCCTCGGCACGGGGGCCTCCTGCTGCGGTCTGAACCCAAACCTCAGACACCCTTTCAGGAGACAGCAATGAAACGCATCCTTATTGGCGCGCTGACCGCCGCCACCTTCGCTCTGCCCGCCATGGCCGGCAGCGAGATCACCATCACCGACGCCTATGCCCGTGCCGCCGGCGCCTCTGCCATGGCGGGGGCCGCGTTCTTCGTCATCGAGAACACCGGCGACGTGGACGACCGCCTGATCGGCGCGCGTTCGGACATCGCCGCCAAGGTCGAGCTTCACACGCATATCGAGGGTGAGGGCGGGGTCATGCAGATGCGGCAGGTGGAAGACGGTTTCCCGGTCGCGGCCGGGTCCAGCCACGTGCTTCAGCGCGGCAGCGACCACGTCATGTTCATGGGGCTGAAAGCACCGATGGAACAGGACGCCACCGTCACGGTCACCCTCGTGTTCGAGAAAGCCGGAGAGATCGAGGTGGACATTCCCGTCGATCTCGAGCGGCAGCCGAACATGGGCGGCATGAACCACGGGTCCATGGGGTCGAACTAGCGCCCCAGCACCTCGTCCACCCACAGGGGCACCACCTGCGATGCCGGGCCATAGCGCCCGGCGTCGAACAGGCCGCGCGCGTCCGTGGGTTCGAGATTGAGTTCGAGCGTCTCGGCGCCGTTCTGTTTCGCCTCGGTGACGAACCCCGCCGCCGGATAGACGTTGCCCGATGTGCCGATGGCGACGAACAGGTCCACCTCTGCCATCGCGTCGTAGATCCGTTCCATGTGGTAGGGCATCTCACCGAACCAGACCACGTCGGGCCGCGTCGCCTTGGTCCCGCAGGCGGGGCAGGGATCGTCGACCGACATCTCGTCCGGCGCGTCCCACCGATGGTCGCAGGCCGCACACAGGGCGCGCGCCAATTCGCCGTGCATGTGGATCACCCCGGTCGCGCCGCCGCGCTCATGCAGGTCGTCGACGTTCTGGGTGACGAGGATGACGTCTTCGCGCGCCGAGACGAGCTGGCCGAGCGCGACATGCGCCGCATTCGGCGTGGCCCCCCGGCAGTTGGCGCGGCGCGCGTTGTAGAACGTCTGGACGTGTTTCGGATTGCGCGCGAACCCTTCGGGCGTCGCGACTTCGTTCAGGTCGTATTTCGTCCAGAGCCCGTCCTTGTCGCGAAACGTGCCAAGACCGCTTTCCGCCGAAATGCCTGCGCCTGTGAGGATGAGGATCGTCATGGGGCGAGACTAGGCCGCTTGACCGGGCGCAGTCCACCAGCAAGGATCGTGACAAAACGGGGAGGGATATCCGATGAAAGCACCGTGGCATTTGTGGGTCGTGGGCGTGCTGTCGCTTTTGTGGAACGCGGGCGGCGCCTATGACTGGGTGATGGCCCATTTCGCGGCGGACAGCTACATGGGCATGATGACCGAGGAACAGCGCGCTTGGTATTCCGACTTCCCGCTCTGGGCCGAGATCTTCTGGGCGCTGGGCGTCTGGGGCGCTGTGATCGGGTCGATCCTCTTGCTTCTGCGGTCAGGCTTCGCGCAACTGGCCTTCGTCCTGTCGCTGATCGGGCTGTTGGGCAATACGCTCCACTCGCTCACCAGCATGGGCAACGCGCTGGTCGACATGATGGGGCCGGGGTCCATGGCATTCACGGCTGCGATCATTATCGTGGCGCTTCTGTTGTGGTTCTACGCCCGCGCGATGGCGCGAAAGCGCGTGCTCCGCTAGTCCCTTGTCCCGGCCCCGACGGGGCGTGACCTTTCAATTTCCGTGCCGGGCCGCGACGTTCGGAGCGAGGAGGATTCATGCAGATCGCAAGGCTCGCGGATATCCGTGTCCACTATGACGACAGGGGGCCCAAGGACGGCCCGACCGTGTTGTTCGCCAATTCGCTGGGCACGGATTTCCGGCTTTGGGATCGGGTGGTCGCGCGGCTGCCGGACCATCTGCGCCTGATCCGATACGACAAGCGGGGTCACGGGCTGACGACGGCGCCGGACGGTCCCTATTTCATGGGTGACCTCGTGCAGGATGCCGCGCGACTGCTCGACCATCTGAAGGTGCGCGACGTGGTGGTCGTGGGCCTGTCCATCGGCGGTTTCATCGCGCAGGGGCTGGCGGCCGAACGGCTCGACCTGATCCGCGCGATGGTGCTGTCGAACACGGCCGCCAAGATCGGCACCACGGCAATGTGGGAAGAGCGGGTGGCGACGGTCCGTCGAGACGGGGTCGAGGCGCTGGCGGACGCGACGATGGAGCGGTGGTTCGGCCGGAAGTTCCGCGACAGCGACCCGGATACGGTCGAGGCTTTCCGCAACATGATGGTGAGCCAGCCGGTGGAAGGTTACGCGGGCTGCGCCGCCGCCATCGGCGAAAGCGATCTTTACGAGTCCACCGCGCGGCTCAAACTGCCGACACTCGGGATCGCCGGGTCCGAGGACGGGTCGACGCCGCCCGATCTGGTGCGCGAGACGACCGAACTGGTCGCAGGGTCCAAGTTCCACCTCATCCGCGGGTCCGGGCATCTGCCCTGCGTCGACAACCCGGACGAATACGCCCGGGTGCTCACCACATTCCTCACCGAGATAGGACATATCTGATGGCGCATTTTCTGCTTGTTCATGGCTCGAACCACGGGGCTTGGTGCTGGCGCGACGTGGTGCCGGAACTCGAGGCGCGTGGGCACACGGCCACCGCGCTCGACCTGCCGTCGCATGGTGCTGACAAAACCCCCATCGCTGAGGTCACGCTGGATGCGTATGCCGACAAGATCCTCGCCGCGCTCGACGGTCCGACCATCCTCGTCGGCCATTCGGCGGGCGGCTACGCGATCACGCAGGCCGCCGAACGCGATCCGACCAACGTGGCGGGCCTCGTCTTTCTGACCGCCTATGTGCCGCAGCCGGGCAAGAGCCTTGTCGATATGCTGGGCGAGGCGCCCGAGCAGCCGATGAAAGGCGCGTTCGACATGGCGCCCGACAAGAAGAGCTTTCGGTTCAAGCCGGAATTCCTGACCCGCGCGCTCTACGGCGACTGTCCCGAGGGCACTTATGACTACGCGATGGCGCATATCGGCTGGCAGCCGCTTTCGACCCAGACCGTGCCCGCCACTCTGACCGGGGCCTCTGATACCGTGCCGCGGCGCTATATCTTCTGCACCGAGGATCGCGCCATACCGCTCGCCCATCAGAAACAGATGGCGGCCGGGTTCAGCGCGGACGAGACCTTCGACCTCGCCACCGGGCATTCCCCGTTCTTTTCGGCCCCCGGACCGTTGGCCGACATCCTCGACCGGATCGCGAACGCCACGTAAGTCAGTTCGCACTTGCCTTGCCGCGCGAACCGGATCAAAAGCATTTGCGAAACGGCGTTTCATTTTCGGGAGGGCATCATGGACACCATCAAGGCCGCGGTCTGCCACGAACACGGCAAGCCGCTCGTGATCGAGGAAATCACCATCCGTCCCCCCGAAGCCGACGAGATCGAGGTCGAGGTTCACGCGGTCGCGATCTGCCAGTCCGACATTTCCTTTGCCGAAGGCGGGTTCGGCGGTCCGGTTCCGGCTGTCTACGGCCACGAAGCGTCGGGGAAGGTCACACGGGTCGGGGCGAACGTGCGCGGTTTGGCCGAGGGCGACACGGTCGTCGTCACGCTCATCCGCGCCTGCGGCCATTGCCCATCGTGCCAGACCGCGCGACCTGTGACCTGCGAAACGCCGTATGACTCGCTAACCGAAGGGCCGCTCAAGACGGCCTCGGGCGATCCGATCTATCAAGGGCTGGAAACCGGGGCGTTCGCGGAAAAGGTCGTCGTTCTGGCATCGCAGGCCGCCAAGATCCCCGACAGCGTGCCGATGGACAGCGCAGCCCTTCTGGCCTGCGGGGTCATCACCGGGCTGGGGTCGGTGGTCAACGTGGCCAAGGTGCGCCCCGGACAGAACGTGGTGGTGATCGGCGCGGGCGGCGTGGGCCTCAACGCCATTCAGGGCGCCCGGATCGCAGGGGCGGCGCGGATCATCGCGGTCGACATGACCGAAGACAAGCTCGCCATGGCCAAGGAGTTCGGCGCGACACATGGCGTTCTCGGCACAGAGGAAAAGCCGTGGTCTGCGGTCAAGAAATTGACGGGCGGACGTGGGGCGGACGCGGTCTTCGTCACCGTGGGCGTCGCGCCGGTCTATGATGTGGCGCCCCGCTACCTCGCCCCGGGCGGCGAGGTCATCATGGTCGGGCTGCCGCACGCGACCGAGAAGGCGAAGTATTCGCCGCTCGGCATGGGCAACGCCAGTCAGGGCATTCAGGGCACGATGATGGGCGACACCGTGATCCGCCGCGACATCCCGTGGATGGTCGATCTGTATGAGCAGGGGCGGTTGAAACTGGACGAGCTGATCTCGAACCGCTTTTCGCTCGACCAGATCAACGAGGCGATCGCGAGCACCAAGTCGGGCAGCGCCAAGCGCAATGTGATCGTGCTGAAGTAAGGTCTGTTCCGGCGCTGCTCGTCTTTCAGGGTGAGGGTTCGCCAAGCGAGATTGGGCGCTTTTCCCGACCTTTCCCGAGGCGGCCCCGTCATACGACGGCGCATCCCTCTGGGAGCGAAAAACACGATGAATGCCTGCGGGACGCACCGCCCGCAAACCGCGCCGATGCGGCCGCGATGAGCGTCGCGGGCATAATAAGGGTGCGGGCGAAATCGACTTTCAGGGCCAGACGAATCTTGCCGACCGGGAAAGGCACGATAAAACAGGGGGATGAGACAAATAGACTTTGGTTCGCCCGAAAATCACGTTAGGCACGTTTGCGATGATCGCGTTTGACACACTCACCCCTTTGGCGCTTGCAGGATTTCTGGGTGTCGTGCTCTACGTCGGCGCCTACGCCATGCTGGCCTTCGGGGCCATTCGCGGAAATGGCTACGTCTATCCGGCATTGAATCTGGTCGCGAGCCTTCTGGTCCTCGCCGGTCTCGCGGACGCCTTCAACTGGCCGGCGGCTGCGCTTCAGATCGGCTGGGCGGCGATTTCGGTCTTCGGCATCGTGCGTATCTACCTTCAGAACTCCCGGCTCAACTTTTCCGAAGAAGAGCAGACGCTCATCGCCTACGGGCTGCCCCGGATGTCGAAGCCGACCGCGCGCAACCTGCTCAATCGGGGTGTCTGGGTGAATGCCGAGCCGGGCACGATCCTGACGGCCGAGGGCGAATGCGTGACGCATCTGCACTTCATGCTGCACGGGTCGGCAGCGGTGAAATCGGGCGGGGCCGAGATCGCCGAGATCAAGCGCGGTTTCGTGGGCGAGATGAACGTGATGGAAGCGGCGCCCGCCTCGGCCACGGTCACGGTCGCCGAGCCGTCGCGCATCTTCACCGTCTCGGGCACCACGCTGCGGTCTCTGGCCGAAAGCGATGCGGATTTCGCGTCGAGCCTGTCCGTTCATCTGGCGCGCTCGACCAAGGAAAAGCTGATCGAAGCGAACCGCAAGCTGTCTGCGCCGGCCAGAACCCCGGACCATGTCGACTGACGTTCAAGGCAGGGTGCCGCTACCAAGACGCGCACTCGCCGGTGTCGTCATGGGTTTCGACAATCTGGGCCGTTGCGTCGCGCTGGCGAGCCTCGTGTTCACCGGCAGTCTGGTGGCCGGTGCGCCACTGTCCATCGTCCTGTTTCTTCTGAGCGGGATCGTCGGGACCGGAACGCTTCTGCTCAACCGCTACTTCGTCGGGCCCGCGTTCTCGAACGTGCAGAATACCACCGTCGCGATCCTGCTGCCTGCGGTCGTGATGGTCGCCGCGTTCGACATGCCAGACGAGGCGCGGATCGTCACGGTGTTCGCCCTTCTCGGGGTGACCGCCGTTCTCGCCGGGATCGCCATGCTCGTGATCGCGACGATGGGGTGGAGCCGGTATGTCCAGCTTATCCCGTTCCCGGTTTCATCCGGCTATCTGGCTGCGACCGGGGCGATTCTGATCGTGTCGGCGCTGCGCATGGTCTGCCCCCCCGACCTTTGCATGTCGGGCGTGACCGGGCCGATCTCGCCCGCCGAGGCATGGCTCGTCGCGCTCACGCTCGTGACCGCCGCGATCTTCTTCCTCGCGATCCGTATCTGGCCGAACTACGGGCTGGTGGGGGCGCTGTTCACGGTGCTCGCGGGGTTCTACATCGCGTTGAGCGTGCTGGGCATCGGCATCGGCGAGGCGCGGGGCATCGGGCTGTTGCCCGCCATCGACCCGTCCCGCGTGCCGCTCGACCTGCACCCCGACATGATCCGCGCGGTGCGCTTCGATCTCATTTTCGACGCCGCGCCCGTCATCGTCGCCGCCGTCATCGTCAGCCTGTTTTCCGCGATGCTCAACATCACCGGGGTCGAACTGGTCCTGCGTCGCGACATGAACACCGTGCGCGAGCTCAAGCGCGAAGGTGCGATCAACATCGCGACGGGTCTGCTTGGAAGCACGGTGAATTTCCTCAGCTCCTCCAACACCACCGCCGCGCTTCTTCTGGGTGGGCAGGGGCGTGTGACGGGTGCCGTGACCATTGCGGTTCTCGCCCTCGGCATGGTGTTCGCGCGTCCGATCCTCGCCTTCGTGCCGCCCTTCCTGACCGCCGGGCTGTTGGTCTTTTTCGGCGTGTCGATCTTCAACCGTTGGTGGCTGGGCACGCGCGCCCAGCATTCGCTTGCCGAGTGGCTGCTGGCCGGGGCGATCGTCCTCGCCTCGGTCACGATCGGGATGCCCGCCGCCGTCGTTCTGGGCCTGACCGCGGCGTCGGTGATCTTCGTGATCTCCTATGCCCGTCTTCCGGTGGTGCGCGCCGTGTCCGACCTGACCGTGACGCGCTCCACCGTGGATCGCGGGCGCAAACAGGCGAAGTATCTCAAGAAACACGGCCACGAGGTCGGGGTCGTCGCCTTGCAGGGGTTCCTGTTCTTCGGCTCCATCGAACGGCTGATTTCTCGTGTCCGCGACCTGCTGGACAGTCAGGCGGATCTGACGACCGTCATCCTCGATTGCAGCCGGGTCAGCCGTATGGATGCCTCCTCCATGGCCGCGCTCGAAAAGCTGGACATCCTTGCCCAGAGCCGTGGCGTGAACGTCGTTCTGGCCGAACTGAACGCCGACACGGTGCGCGAGGTGACGCGCAGCGGCGTGATCGGCCCCGAGAGCAACCTGTCGTTCGCCAAGACCACCGATATGGCGCTCGAGGCGGCCGAGGATGCGCTGATCGCCCGGATGAAGCCCGCCGATGCGCAGGATGACGCTTTGTCGTCGCTCGTCTCGTTGCTGGGCGACGCCGGGGCGGCGGAACGCCTGTTCGCCCAGATGGAGCGCGAGGTGGTTGCCGCAGGCACGCGGATCGTCACGCAGGGCGAGACGTCGGGCGATGTCTATCTGTTGGAAAGCGGGGCGCTTTCAGTGTCGATCCGCACCTCGGACGGCCACAGTATCCGGGTTCTGAAACAAAGGCCCGGCGCCATCGTGGGCGAGATCGCAGCCTATGCGGGCATCCCGCGCACGGCCGATGTCATTGCCGACGCGGATTCGGTCGTTTACCGTCTGAGCGAGAAAAAGGTGCGGCAGTTGCAGGACACGGCTCCGACACTGGCGGCCCATTGGCACAAGGCCATGGCGGCGGGGCTGGCGGAAAAACTCGACCGCACGAACAAGATACTGGGGCAAAGGGCATCATGACACCGGCTTTCGTTCTGCTCATCCTGCTGCTCTTGCAGTTCAAGCATCTGCTGGCGGACTATGTCTGGCAGAACGGCTGGATGATCGCGAACAAGGGCAACTACGGCCATCCCGGTGGGCTGGCGCATGCGGGTCTTCATGCGCTTTTGACCGTGATCGTGCTGGTCGTGACCGGCTTCGCGCTGTGGCCGATCCTGATCCTCGGCCTTCTGGAATTCGCGATCCACTATCACATCGACTTCGCCAAGGACCGGATCACGCGTGTTCGCAAGCCGGACCCGAAGAAGCGTGAATACTGGGTGTTTCACGGAATAGACCAGTTCTGCCATCAGGTGACGCTCGTCGGAGTCGTCGCCGCGCTCTTGTGGTTTGGCTGACACAGACGGGGCGGGCCTGACCGGGAGTCGAAAGCAGGTTTGCACCCAACGGGCAAATCCATATTCTTTCACGAGTATTTGCAAATTTGAGATTCTGCCGCATGGAAGTCTGCCCGTGCGGCGAGGGGAGACAGGGATGATCCGCCACGCCGGACAGTGGGCCGCAGCACTCGGGCTATCGCTCGCGCTGGGCGTCCCGGTCCAAGCCGAAAGCCTGAAGTCTGCCGTTCAGGCCGCTGTGACCGAAAACCCGACGGCCCGCGTGCGCAATGCGGACGTGCAGGCGACGACCCTCGACCTGTTGGCCCGCGAACGCGATTTTCTGCCCACGGTGACCGCGACGGCCGAGGCGGGAGCCTATTACTACAACGACCCCGCGCGTCTGGCGCCCGCCAACAACAACCGCGTCACGGCCGGCGCACGCGCGAATGTCGAAGCGAAATACGTCATCTTCGACGGGTTCCGCCGGGCCAATGCGGTCTATCGCGACGCGGCGCGGGTGGACGAGTCGATCTTCCGCCTGCTCGATGCGTCGGAAACGCTCGCCCTGTCGGCGGTCGAGGCCTATATCGACGTGCTGCGCCATCGCAACCTCGCCGCCGTCACGCGCCAGAACCTCGTCAAGCATCAGGACATCGGCAATCAGGTCATGGACCTCGTCGACGGGGGCCGGTTGCCTGCCTCCGAACGGTTCGAGGTCGATCAACGTATCGCCGCCGCGCGTCTGGTCGGCGTGCAGGTGCAACAGGCCCTTCGCGATGCCGAGGATCGGTACGAGGCGGTCGTGGGCCACAAGCCCGAGGGGCCGATGTCGATGCAGTGGGTGCGCAACCTGCCGCTGACGAAAGAGGCCTTTCTGCGTCAGGCCGTGGCCCAGAGCTTTCAGGTCAAGGCCGCCGAGACCGCGATCCGGCAAAGCCGCTACGACGAAGAGATCGTCCGGTCCGGCACCTTGCCGCAGGTCGCCGCGCGCACCGGGGTGAACGCGGGCCTCAATCAGAACGGCGTGCCGGGCCGCTCGGTCGATGCCTATGCCGCCGTCGGTGTGGAGTGGGAGATCTTCTCGGGCGGGCGCAAGGCGCAGCGATCCGCCGCGATCATGCGCACCGTGCAGGCGCAGGCCGCGCGGGATGCCGTGGTGCTCGACGTGCGCGAACTGGCCGCGACCACGTGGAACGCCTATTCCGCCAACATCGAACGCACGGTGCTGATCGACCGCCAGCTTTCCGCGACGCGCCGGACGGCGGATCAGTATTTCACGCAGTTTCAGGCCGGCACCCGCAGCCTGATCGAAGTGCTGGACGCCGAGGCCGCGTGGTTCAACGCCCGCTTCGAGGATGTGAGCGCGGAAGCCTCGTACGCCTTCAACCAGTATCAGATGCTCGCCGTCGAAAGTCGTCTGGCCAGCCATTTCGGCGTGCGTGCGTCCAACATGGCGCTGGCGCCGGGTTTTGAACGCCGCGCGGTCGAGGCCGGTCCGTTCTCGGTCTTTTCGACGGACATCCCGGCGCTGAAATGAACCAGTCACCTGCGGCGACAACCGGGAACGGGTCCGACGCCGGACTCCGGACCGCCGCATGGCTTGCCGATCACCACAACCGCCCTTGGACGGATGACGCCGCCCGCGCACGCCTGCCGGGGGGCGAAGACACGTGCAGACCGGAAGTGCTTTCGCGCGCGCTAGCGTCGGCGGGCCTACGCGCCCGTATGGTCACGCGCCGCCCGGACCGGCTGGACCCGGCGACGCTCCCCGCGATCCTGTTCGACTTCGAGGGCACGCCCTTCGTCGTCACCGCCGCACGGGGCAACCGGCTGACAATCGTGGAACCCGCGAAAGACGGGCTGGAGAGCGAGGTCAGTCCCCGCGAATTGCGCCACCGCGCCCGGCGCATGGCCATGCTGGTCACGCCCGATGCGCAGCGCGACGAAGCTGCCGGCCCCCCGGACGGCCACTGGTTCTGGCGTCCGATGCGCGACAACCGCTGGGCTTGGGTGCAGATCGTGATTGCGGCGCTCGCGATCAATCTTCTGGGCCTCGCCATGCCGATATTCGTGATGAACGTCTATGACCGCGTGATCCCGAACCTCGCCTTCGTCACGCTGACCACGCTGGCGCTGGGCGTCGGCCTTGCCGTTGCGCTCGACTTCGCGCTTCGGTCGGTGCGGGCGGCCGTGCTCGAACGGATCGGACGTCGTCTGGACGTCGGCATCTCGGCCACGCTCTTTCGCCATGCGCTTGGTCTCAGGCCCGCCGACATGCCCGGCGGCGCACTGGGCACCGCCACCTTTCTGCGCGACTTCGAAATGGTGCGGGAGTTCTTCGGCTCCCAAAGCCTCGTCGCCGCCATCGACCTCGTGTTCATCGGCATTTTCATCGCGGTGCTCTGGCTGATCGTCGGGCCGCTCGCGTTCGTCCCGCTGATCGCGATCCCGATCATGCTGGTCCTCGCCTTCGCCGCACAGATCCCGATGGGCAGCGCCGTGGCCAAGGCGCAGGCCGCTGCGAACCGCCGCCAGAAGGTGCTGATCGAGGGGCTCGCGGGGTTGGAGACGGTCAAATCCCTGAACGCCGAACCCGTGATGCAGCGCGAATGGGATGCGGCCACCGCCGCCTCGGCCCGCGTCTCGGGACGTTCGCGGTTCTGGTCCAACTTCGCGGCCAACGGCACCATGGTCATCCAGCAAGGCGTGAGCATCGGGATCATCACCTGGGGCGTGTTCCTGATCGCGGACGGGCGCATCTCCATCGGTGCGCTGATCGCCGCCAATATCCTGTCGGGCCGGGCGCTGGCCCCCTTGGGCGCGATCGCACAGACCGTGTTTCGCGCCCAGCATGCCCGGCGGGCGATGGCTTCGCTCGCCGACCTCATGGCGGTGAAGCCGGAGCGCCGAGACACGATCACCAGTCCGCTGGTCGTCGGTACGGGCCGGGTCGAGACGAAGGGCCTGACCTTCACCTATCCCGGCAGCACCGTGGCCGCCGTCAACGACGTGACGCTCGACATCGAGCCGGGGGAAATCGTCGCGCTCGTCGGGCGGGTAGGATCGGGGAAATCCACGCTCGGCAAATTGATGAGCGGGCTTCTGGCGGCCCAGCAGGGCACGATCCTGATCGACGGTCAGAACATCGCGCAATACGACCCGGCAGAACTGCGCCGCGGTGTCGGTTACCTTCCGCAGGAGCCGGAGTTGTTCACCGGAACACTGGCCGAAAACCTCACCATCGGCGCGCCGCGCGCTACGTCGGACGAGATCGCGCGCGCCCTGTCGCTGTCCGGCATGGACGGCTTCGTCGCGACACTCCCCAACGGCCTGAACACCTTTATCGGTGAGCGGGGCGGCAACCTGTCGGGGGGGCAGCGTCAGGGCCTGTCGCTTGCGCGCCTCATCCTGCGCCGCCCGCGCATCCTGTTCCTCGACGAGCCGACGAACGCGATGGACCGGGACATGGAAACGCAGGTGACCGAGCGTCTGTCGGGCCTGCGCGAAGATGGCGCCGCGCTGATCCTGTGCACCCACCGCCCCGGCCTCGCCGCGCTTGCAGGCCGCATGATCGTCATGGACAAGGGCCGCAAGGTGCTCGACGGATCCAGCCAGCAGGTGCTCGGCACGCTCAAACAGGCCGCGCTGACCCGGCAGGGGGAGGCAACCTGATGTTCGGTCCGACCATCGACGAGGACTTCGTGAATGCCGCCGGAGCGGGGCCACAGGGCGAGGGGCGGCGCGGGGCGCTTTTGTTGACGGTTCTGGTCGCGGGGATCGCCGGGTTCATCTGGTGGGCCGCCGTGTTCGAGATTGAAGAGGTCACGCGCGGCGCCGGTCGCGTGGTGCCGAGCCAACAGGTGCAAGTGATCCAGAGCCTCGAGGGTGGCATCGTGCGCGAGATCCTGATCGAAGAGGGCGCGACGGTCGATCGGAACACGCCTCTCCTGCGGATCGACGACACCGCCGCCGGGGCGCAGCGCGGCGAACTTCTGGAACAGGAAGCGACGTTGATGGCCGAACTCATCCGGGTCCGCACCGAAGCCGACGGGGGCGAGGCGCTCGCCTTTCCCGAAGCTCTCGCCGCGCGGGCGCCCGAGGCCGTCGCGGCTGAGCAGGAGGTGTTCGCCTCCCGCCGGTCGCAGCTTTCGTCGGAATTGCAGGTTCTTCAGGATCAGCTGACCCAAAGGCGGGCCGAAATCGAAGAGGCGCGCGCGATGATCGCCAAGCTGGAGGGGCAGATCGCCCCGCTGGCCGAAGAAGTGCGCCTGACCCGGCAATACGTGGAAACGGGCGCGGTCACGCAGATCGAATTGTTGCGGCTGGAAACCCGGCTTGCCGAGCTTGAGGGCGACCTTGCCGTGAGCCGCGCGCGGATGCCCCGGCTCGACGCCGCCATTGCCGAGGCCGAAGCCCAGCTTGAAACGGCGCGCCGTGCCTATGTTCTGACCGCGCGCGAACGGCTGGCGCGGGTGCAGGGCGAACTGTCCGTTCTGCGCGAAACCCTGCGGGCCGCCGAAGACCGCGTGACGCGCACCACGCTGCGCGCCCCCGTGCGCGGAGTCGTGAACACGCTCAACGTCACCACCATCGGTGCGGTCGTCGGCCCCGGTGATCCGCTGGTCGAGATCGTGCCGGTCGACGACCACCTGCTGATCGAAGCGCGCATCAGTCCGCAGGACGTGGCTTTCCTTCGGCCCGGCGACCCGGCCTCGGTCAAGATCACCGCCTTCGACTACGTGATCTACGGTTCGCTGTCGGGCACCGTCGAACGGATCGGCGCGGACACCCTGACCGACGAGGACGGCAACGCGTTCTTTCAGGTCGCCGTGCGCACCGACAGCACGGATCTTGGCGGAAACCAGATCAGCCCCGGCATGGTGGCTCAGGTGGATATCCAGACCGGACGCAAGACGGTGCTGGATTACCTGTTGAACCCGTTCCTGCGCGTTCGGGACGAGGCGCTGCGCGAGCGGTAACGGGCGGGGCCGCTATTTCGAGGTGGCGGTGAAGACCCCGTCCCAGTCGTCGGGTGGGGGCGTGCCGCGAAACGCCGCCACGCGCCCGCGATACAATTCGACATACCCGTCCAGAGCCAGCCCAGCCGATTGTCCCGCATCGGCCAGCGCGGTCAGCGCCGCGTCGCAGGCCTCCCAATCCTGCGTCGCATAGGCGACGCGCATCCGGTGGTTCGCCTTCGCCACGCGTGGCCAATCGGGATGGGACAACAGGTCAGCTCCGCCCAGCAATCCGAAGATCGTCACCGGCATGGTCTTGCCCTTGACCCGCACCATGTCGATTTCGAGCATCGCGAAATCGGGGCCCACCCCGTCGTGAACGCTTTCGGAGATGATGATCCCCAGTCCATAGGTCTTGGACAGCCCTTCGAGCCGGGAGGCGAGGTTCACCGTGTCGCCGAGCGCGGTGTAGTCGAAGCGCGTGTCGCTTCCCATGTTGCCCACGGTGCAGGGTCCGGTCGACATGCCGATGCCCACGTCGATCAGCAGCACGTCTTCGCCCTCTTCCGCGATCCGCTCGCGGTTGATTTCCTGCACCCGGTCATACATCGCCAGCGCAGCGCGACAGGCGGCGTGCGGGTGGTCGGGGATGTCGAGCGGGGCGTTCCAGAACGCCATGACGGCGTCGCCCATGAATTTGTCGATGGTGCCCTTTTCGTCGAGGATCGCGTTGGACAGGGCGGTGAGGAAGCGGTTCATCAGGTGGGTTAGTCCCACCGGGTCGGTGCGGTAGCTTTCCGCGATGGTGGTGAAGCCGCGCACGTCGGAAAAGAGCAGCGTCAACTCCTTGCGCTCGCCGCCCAGCGTCAGGGCGTCGGGGTTTTCGGACAACTGGTCGACAAGATCGGGCGACACATACTGACCGAAGGCCGACCTGATCTGCCGCCGCATCCGTTCCTCGCGCAGATAGTTCAGGCTGGCCATCAGGATCAGCGTCAGGACCGCGGTGATGATCGGGAAGGTCGGGTCGAGCAGCAGGCGCCGCGCGTCGAAGGCGTACCACGACGCGCCCGCATATCCGGCCATGACGACGACGGCGAGGATCATGACGAAGCTCGCCCGGAACGCGGGCACGAGGGTCACGATCACCAGCCCGAGAAGCGCGGTGATGACCAGCTCCACCGCGATGGTGGTATTCGGCCGCTCCAACATCGTCCCGGCGAGGATGTTTTCGAGGATCTGAGCGTGAACCTCCACACCCGCCATCGAAACGCCCAGCGGGGTCGGGCGGAAGTCTTCCAGCCCGATGGCGGAGGTGCCGACAAAAACGAGGTGCCCGGCGAGCCGCCCCTGCGGCATCCGTCCGGTCAGCACATCGGCGGCCGAGACGTAGCGCGCATCGTTCGACGGTGTGAGATAGGGCCAGACCGAACCGTCCGCCGCCGTCGGCACCAACTGCCGGGCGACCACCACGCCCTCGATGCCGGCGGCATTCGTGCGCACGGCAAAGGCGTCGCCCCCGGTCGCGGCACGCAGGAGTTCGGGCGCCAGACCGAGCCGTAGGCTGTCCTGAACCATCAGGACGAGCGGGGCGCGCCGATAGATGCCGTCGGGGTCCGGACGCGTGGAAAACACCCCATGCCCCAGCGCCGCGTCTTCGATCACCGGCAGGTTCTGCAAGAGACGGGGGTATTTCTGGAGGAACGGTGTCGGGTCGTCGCCGAGGATCGCGTGGGGCACCTCGCGGATCGGGGAGGCATCGCCACGGTCGCCGGCAAGGCGCACACTGGTCTGGCCCGCCACGACGCGGGATCGGGCGATGGCTTCGGCGAAGAGCTGATCGTTGTCCGGCAGATCGACCAGTTCGTCGCGCAAGGCGTCCGGCAGACCGGGTCGTTCGGCAAGTCGGGCGGGCGACAGGCGATCGGGTTCGGAAAAGATGACGTCGAAGGCGATTGCCGCCGCCCCATCCGCCGTGATCGCATCGACGAGGTCGGCAAGACGATCCCGTGGCCACGGCCACTGCCCCAAGGCTTCGATGCTGGCGTCGTCCAGATCCACGATGGCGACCGGCTGGCGCGTAAACTCACGCGGTTTCATCTGCTGAAACAGGTCGAATGCCCCGAACCTGAGGGCCTGAACCGGGGATGGGTCCGCGATCCGCAGCGCCAGAAGCAGGCACACGAGGCCGAGGCCAAGGGCCCTTGACGACGTGAACCGGCGCACCCCGTTTGCGAACCGTGACCAGATACTCCCTGCGCCCATACCGCCCCTGCCTGTTGTCCCGCCAAGCAAACGGGCGCGGGGGCCGTGGGTCAATCCTCAATCGAAACAATGCCCCGCCGATGACGCGCGCAAGGCGCATCCGCGAAACCATTCGACACCCAAGATGCAATTTTCTTTCGAATCGGGTAAGAAAAGATGGCAATTTTGTGAAGCTACATTTCTTAGGCACGGGACATTATGCGCCAGCTCGACTTCTCGACCGGCTCCGGGGCCGCGCCATCGGCTGTTCAACACGTGACGAGTGCCGACCCGGTCGTCGTCGATGACCGCCCGATCTTTACCGCCGATTTCAGCCGCGAGGGCTATGACCTCGTCCTTACCTCGCCCGGCCAACCCGACCTCCGGCTCGTCGATTATTTCCTGCAAGA
Source organism: Maritimibacter alexandrii (assembly GCF_005871115.1). Classification (NCBI taxonomy): domain Bacteria; kingdom Pseudomonadati; phylum Pseudomonadota; class Alphaproteobacteria; order Rhodobacterales; family Roseobacteraceae; genus Maritimibacter; species Maritimibacter alexandrii. Next base: position 411,859 of record NZ_SWKQ01000009.1, on the reverse strand, counting down.
GACGCCCCCCGATCTCGTGGCCGGGAACGGCGCGGTCCTGCGCGGCGACCTGGCTGCGCGGCTCGCGGGTCCGATCATGCCCGGTCAGTATGCGCAGGTCGGAGGCGCCGCCAGCACCGATCCCATCGGTCAGGTCGAGGCGCTGGACGGCGTGGCCTTCGCCGAGCGCGCCGACGGAACGCGCGTGCAACTGGACGTGGGTTCCAAGATCTACCAGAACGACGTGCTCATCACCGAGGGCGGAAAACTGTCGGTCACCTTCGCCGACGGGACGATCTTCACCCTCGCCGCCGACAGCCGCATGGTCATCGACTCGCTCGTCTACGATGCCGAGTCACAGGATGGGAACAGCGGGGCCTTTTCGCTGATCGAGGGCGGGTTCGTCTTCATCGCGGGCGAGGTGGCCAAGACGGGCGGCATGGACGTCACGACGCCGACCGCCACCATGGGCATCCGGGGCACGACCGTGCTGGTCGAGATCACCACGCTGGACGGTATCTCGACCGTCGAAGTGTCGCTCAACACCGACCCGGATGGTGGTCAGGGCGCGTTCGAACTGCGTGATCTGGATGGCAACCTGATCGCGACCATCGACTCGACCGACACCAAGTGGATCGTGTCGCCCGTCGAAGGCGAAACGCGCGAGGTCGTGCGCACGGCGGAAGACCTGGCCGACGACCAGACGCTCCTCCTCGACGCCGCCCGCGCCTATGCGCTCGCCTTCGAGCGGGTCGATGCCGGCGGCACCTTCGTCGAACTCGTCTCGAACGCCGGCTCCGGGTCGAACGGCCCCGACATCGGCGACGACACCGGGACGCAAGGCAACCAGAGCGACCCGGACAACACGCCACCGCCGCCGCCGCCCGGCACCTCCGGCGGCACCACGGGCGGCGCGCCCAGCCCGCCGCCGCCCACGACCCAGACGGGGGGCGACGAGGCACCGCAGAATACGGCCCCCGAAGCCCGGAACGATGCCAGATCGACGGTCGAGGACGGCCCGGTGACCGGCAACGTGTTGTCGAACGACAGCGATACGGACGACGACGACCTGTCGGTCATCATCAATACGCGGCCCAAGCACGGGACGCTCACGATCGGTCAGGACGGCAGCTACAGCTACACGCCGGAGCCGGACTTCAACGGGACCGACAGCTTCACCTACACGGTGTCGGACGGGAACGGCGGCACCGACAGCGGCACCGTGACCTTCACCGTGACCTCGGCGCAGGATGCGCCCGTCGCGGCGGACGACGCACTGACCCTCGCGGAGGACGCCGGTCCGGTGACCGTCAACGTGCTCGCCAACGACAGTGATGCCGACGGCGACACGCTGAGTGTCATCGACTGGTCCGTGCTGGACGTCGAAGGCCCGTGGACGCCGGGGGAAGACGGCGACATCAGCTTCGATCCGCCCGCCGATTTCAACGGATCGGAAACCATCGAATACACCGTGTCGGACGGGCACGGGAACACGGATACGGCGACGCTCACCGTCACGGTCACGCCCGTCGGCGACGCGCCCGTTGCCGAAGATCAGGCAAGCGAAACGGCTGAGGATACGCCGGTTCAGATCCTACCCGCGTTCGCGACGGCAGATGCCGACGGCGACCCGGTTTCGATCATCGCGTTCACCCAAGGCTCATTCGGCACGGTCGTGGACGATGGCGAAGGCGGGTTTCTTTATACCCCAGCCGAAAACGCCCACGGCACCGACAGCTTCACCTACACGGTCAGCGACGGCACGGGCGCGACGGACATAGCGACGGTCAGCGTGACGGTGACACCCGTCAACGACGACCCGGTCGCGACGCCCGAGAGCCTGACGGTGGCCGAGGATGGCTCGGGCGCGGTTTATCCGGCGTTTGCCGGGACAGACGTGGACGGCGACCCGGTGTCGATCAGCGGCTATTCGCAAGGTTCTCACGGCAGCGTGGACACGGACGAAGAGGGCGGACTGGTCTACACTCCCGACGCGGAGTTCAACGGCACCGACAGCTTCACCTACACGGTGAACGACGGGCAGGGCGGGACGGATACGCAGACGGTCAGCGTCACGGTGACTCCCGTCAACGATGACCCCGTCGCGTCGCCCGAGAGCCTGACGGTGGCCGAGGACGGTTCAGGCGCGGTCTATCCCGCCTTCGACGGGACCGACGTGGACGGCGACCCGGTGGCGATCAGCGGCTATTCGCAAGGTTCTCACGGCAGCGTGGACACGGACGAAGAGGGCGGTCTGGTCTACACTCCTGACGCGGATTTCAACGGAAGCGACAGCTTCACCTACACGGTGAGCGACGGGCAGGGCGGGACGGATACGCAGACGGTGACCGTCACGGTGACAGCCGTGAACGACGACCCCGTCGCGACGCCGGAAAGCCTGACGGTGGCGGAGGACGGCTCGGGCGTGGTCTATCCGGCGTTTGCCGGGACCGACGTGGACGGCGCCCCGGTTTCGATTAGCGGTTTCACGCAAGGCACGCACGGCAGCGTGGACACGGACGAAGAGGGCGGTCTGGTCTACACTCCCGACGCGGACTTCAACGGCACCGACAGTTTCACCTACACGGTGAGCGACGGGCAGGGCGGGACGGACACGCAGACGGTCAGCGTCACCGTGACGCCGGTGGAAGACGGACCGGAGGCCGTCGACGCCGCCGTCAGCACGGATGAGGATGTGGGCGTCACCGTCTATCCGTCGTTCGCGGGCACCGATCCGGACGGTGACGAGGTGTTCATTTCGTCCTATTCCCAAGGGGCGCACGGTGCGGTCGTACCCGATCTGGAAGGCGGCCTGACCTATACGCCGGATCCCGATTACAACGGAAACGATACCTTCACCTACACGGTCAGCGACGGGAACGGGAACACGGATACGGCCGAAGTCACCGTCACGGTCGACGCGGTGAACGATGCGCCCAAGGCGCAGGACAGCGTGCTCGAGGTCGATGTCGATACCGCCACCGCGGGCGCGGTCGTGGCGACCGATACCGAGGGCGATACGCTGACCTACACGCTGGCCGAAGCGCCGGACCACGGCACGGTCGAGCTGGATGGGGATGGGGGCTACATCTATACGCCGGACGAGGGCTACACCGGGTTCGACAACTTCGTCATGCAGGTCTCGGACGGCAATGGGGGGAGCGACCTTGCCACCGTAACGCTTGAAGTCGCGCAGGAGAATTTTCCGGTGTCGGGCGGGCAGTCCGTCTCGCTCGCCCTGTCGGAAGAGCCTGTGGGCGATGCCCCGGCCGGGAACCTCAGGATCGGCGTGAGCGAGGTTCAGTCCAACACGATCAACCTGTCCTTCGCGCTGGATGCGTCGGGGTCGGTCGGGTCGACGGGTTGGAACCAGATGCGTGCGGCCGTCGGAAATGCGCTGTCGGCTTTGTCCGACCAGTTCGCCGGGTCCGAGACGACCGTGAACGTCCAGTTCATCCGCTATGCCTCGGACGTCAGTTACAACCAGACCTTCGACCTCGTGGAAGACAAGGTCTCACTCATCGACGCAATCACGACGCTCGGCTTTACGGGGGGCGGCACACAATGGGACGACGCGCTCGATGCGGCGAAAGGCTTTTTCGACGCATCGGAATCGGACGCGGCGAATGCTACGAACATTCTCTACTTCGTCACCGATGGGCAGCCCACCTCGAACTCGCCGTGGGAAACGTCGCTTCAGAACATCGAGAACGCGCCCTATGACGTCGACATTCAGGCTTTCGGTATAGGATCTGGATACAACACGACCCAGCTTGCGCGGGTCGACAGCGACGATGAACCGACGGCGGTTTCGGAGCCGGGTGCTCTGCTCGCCGCGATACAACAGTCCCCCCTGTTCGCCGCACAACTCGTCGGGCTGTCGATTTCGCTGGTGGCGGACGGTGTGGAGCATCTGGGCATTGCCGACGAGACGAGCCCGGCCCTTACGTCCGACGGCCTGAATTTCGACTTGCCGCTGGCCGAGATCGCCGGGATCGGAGAGCTTCTGGGAGAAGAGAACCTGTTCTCCGCATTCGCGACGTTCGATCTGGACGGTGACCTCGGAACCACGGACGATCAGGTGACGATCAATTCGTTCGAACGGATCGCGAAGAAGGACGCGGCGCAGACCCCCACGGGCACCGACAAGTCCGACCTCCTGCTGGGCAGCGACGAGGATGACGTGCTGTCCGGTGGCGCCGGGGACGACATCCTTATCGGTTTCGGCGGGACCGACGTGTTCGACGGCGGCGCGGGGCGCGATCTTCTGGAACTCGCGACCGGGGCTGCCTCGGACCTGATCGAGACGCTTTCGGGGTCCGATATCGAGGCCATAAGCCTGTCGAACGGGCTTGCCGATACGCTGTTCCTCGACGTGACGGACGTTATCAACCTGTCCTCGACGGCGGATACCGACCTCGAGCTTCTGTTGAACGCGGCACTTGGCGAGAGTGCCACGATCCTCGGCGAGACGGGCGATGTCATCACGCTTCTGCCTGATGGGCCGGGCGCCTGGCAGGCGGTTCAGAGCGGCGTGGCCGACGGGCAGGGCAACACGCTCGACATCTATCAGTTCGTCGAAGGCGGCGTGGTGATGGCGACGCTGGGCATCGACGACGACGTGACCGTGAACATTCCGTTGCCTGCCTGATCCGCTTCGCTTGACGGCCAGGCCGCGCGCGCCTAGCGTCAATTCGAAAATTTTCGAACTGACGACGGGAGGTGCATCATGCGTGCATGGGTTCAGAACGACAAGGAAACGCGCGGCGGCTGGGCCGAGATCGACGAGGTCGTGCCGGGCGACGGCGAGGCGCTGATCCGCGTCACGCATTCCGCGATCAACTACAAGGACGGGCTGGCGCTGACCGGCACCTCGCCCATTTTCCGAAGCTTTCCGATGGTGCCGGGCATCGACGTGGCTGGCGTGGTCGAGCACGATCCCTCGGGCCGCATGGCGCCGGGCACGGACGTGGTCATCACCGGACATGGCATGGGCGAAACGCGCTGGGGCGGCTATGCCGAAAAGCTGGCGGTGCCCGCCGACTGGCTGATCGCGATCCCGTCGTCGATGTCGAACGAACATGCCGCCGCCATCGGGACCGCGGGCCTCACGGCCGCGCTTTGCCTCGACGCGCTCGAGGATCATGGCGTGCGCCCGGACAGCGGGCCGATGGTCATCACCGGCGCGTCGGGTGGCGTGGGCGGCTATGCCGTCGCCCTTGCCGCAACCGCCGGGTTCGACGTGAAGGCGGTTTCGGGCCGGTCCTCGGAAAAGGACTACCTGATGGGCCTCGGCGCCTCGGAAGTGGTCGACCGCGCGCCATTCGAGGAAAAGCCCCGTCCGCTGGGGAAAGAACAGTGGGCCTCGGCCATCGACGTGGCGGGTGGCGAAATCCTCGCCAATGTCATTTCGGGCATGCAGTATGGCGGTGCGGTCGCGGCCTGCGGGCTGGCCCAGTCGATGAACCTGCCCACTTCGGTCGCACCCTTCATCCTGCGGGCGGTCGCGCTGCTCGGCGTCGATTCCGTCTATGCGCCGCCCGAAAAGCGCGCGCGGGCCTGGGGCCGGTTCACGCCGGAGGTGGTGAAAAGCTTCGACCCGATGCTGGTGCGCGAGAAATTCGACGCGGTCGACGGCTTGGCGCAAGACCTGCTCGACCAGAAAGTCCGGGGCCGGGTCGTCCTGTCGTGGTGACGCGATGACGGCCCCGGACAACCGCACGCTGGACCTCTTCGAGGCGCTTGGGCATCCCCTGCGCCTCAGGATGGTCGAGATGATGGCGGCGGTCGACGACCTCGCCTGCACGACACTGGAAGCGGAATTGCCGATCGCGAAATCGACGATTTCCTACCACGTCAAAATCCTCTCGCAAGCCGGGCTGATCGACGTGCGGCGGGACGGACGGTGGTTCAACTACCGCCTGCGTCGGGACGTGCTCAAGGACCAGCTAACGGATTTCGCGGCCTCACTCGACCAGCCGCGCCAAGCGTCCGACGCGCGGCATTCGCCAGCCGGGGTGGCAGGCGAACGCGCCGGGTGAGGGTGGGGTCCACCCAAAAGCGGTGCCCTGCCAGTCCTGGCGGTGCAGATCGGCTGGAGCGGTGGTAACCACCGTCCCGGCCCCTCGGCAACACCCTACTCCTGAAGGTCTTCTGCAAGCATCTCGATGAACCGCTCTGCACTATGCGATAGCGTATGGCGGCGGCGCTTCACGAGGCCGGCGTCGCGGGCCACGACCGGGTCGACCAGCGGGACGCTGCGAATGCCGGGGGCGGGTTGCGCGCGGGCGAGCCGGCCGGGCAGGATGGCGAAGCCGATGCCGCAGGCCGACATCCAGGCCGCGCTGCCCAGAAAGCCCACCTCGGCGACCACGCGCGCCCGAATGTTGAGTTTCGCCAAGGTCGTTTCGACCATGCCCCGCACGCCGTAGTCGCGGCGCGACAGGATGAGCGGTTCGTCCTTCAATTCGCGCCACCCGACGCAATCCCGTTCGGCGAAAGGGTGGTCGACGGCGCAGATGATGCACAGCGGATCGGAATGGAGACTTTGCCAGTCGAGCGCGGACTTGTCCTCGGGCTCGGTCCCGATCCCGAAATCGGCCCGTTGCTCGATAATGTTGGAATAGAATTGGTCGGGCGCGCAGTCGTCGAGGATCAGGCTGACGGCGGGATAGGCGGCCCGGAACCGCCGCACCGTCTCGGGCAGAAGCGTTAGCCCGGTCGCGGGGGTCGCGGTCAACCGGATGCGACCGCGTTCGAGGTCGCGCAGTCCGCGAATGGTTTCTTCCAGCGTCGACAGGTCGCCGAGGATGCGTTCGACCAGCCCGATTACGCTTTCGCCCGCCGCCGACGGGGCCAACGAGCGCGTCGTACGCTCGAACAACGTGGCGCCGAGGACCGTCTCGGCCTGCCGGATCAGAACGCTGGTGGCCGATTGCGTGATATTGAGCGCCTCTGCCGCGGCCGAAATCTGGCCGGTGCGATAGACCTGCTGGATCGCGCGAAGCTGTTTCAGGGTGAGGCGTGAGACGGACATCGGATACATAAATTTGGCTCATGAATAAATTAGAAAAATTCGATTATCTTATCAAGTATCCCGGTTTAGCCTGTCATCACACGTCGGTCGCACCGAAGAAAAGACGACGGCGTGCAGGGAGGAACACATGATTTCGAAGATCAAAGGACTTGCCGCCTCGGTGGCACTTGTCGCTTCAATGGGCTTTGCAGCGGATGATGCGGCCGCACAGGGGCGCGTCACCATCGGGACCAACCCGCAGGGCTCGCTCTACTACACGATCGGCAGCGGGATCGCGGCCGCGCTTCAGGATGCGATGGGGCGGCAGGTGACGGTGCAGCCGTTCACCGGCTCGTCGGTCTATCTGCCGCTTATCTCGGCGGGCGAAGTGACGGTCGGGTTGAACTCCGCCATTGACGCCGGCGGCTGGTATTCCGGCGAAACCTCGGGCGAGGCGCTGACGGACCTGCGCGTGCTGGCCCGTCTCTGGCCGCTCCGGCAGGCCTTCATCACCCGTGCCAACGATGGGATGACCGAGGTCAGCGACCTTGCGGGCAAACGCACGGTGATCGACATGACCGCGCTGACGGGTGTGACCGCCGTGAACCTCGCGACGATTCAGGCCGCGGGCCTGACGCGCGACGATGTCGAACCGGTCGAGGTGTCCGGTCTGAAAGCCGGGCTCGACGCGCTCGTCGAAGGCTCGGTCGATGCGACCGCCGCGGCCATCGGTATCCCACTGACGCAGCAGGCCAACGCGGCGATCCCCGGTGGCATCCGCTATCTCAGCCTGACGGGAGAGACCGCGACGGAGGCCTTTTTCGATGAGACTCTGCCGGGCGTCTACCCGCTCGAGGTCGGTCCGAACCCGGCCATGCCCGAGATCACCGAGCCGGTCGTGGTGTCGGCCTACGACATCTTCCTGACGACCAGCGCGGCGCTTTCTGATGATGAGGCGACCGCCATCCTCACCGCGCTCTACGATGCCTTCCCGCAACTGCGCGAGGATTATCCGCCGCTGCGTGGCGGTGCGCAGGACGCGATGGGCAACGCAAGCAACACGGTGCCGTATCACCCGGCCGCCATCGCCTTCTTCCAAGAGAAGGGGTTGTGGACGGACGCGAACGAAGCCCGCGAAGCGAGCTTCGCGCAGTAACCGCGCAACCGGCGGCCGGGTCCGGCCCGGCCGCCACGTCTCGTCGCCCAAGGGGCGTTGATCGGTGTGCCGGTGTCCCGGCGCACGCCCAATCCCGGAGCACCAGAAATGCGCGCCGTTGCCGCTGTCCTTGCCGCGAGCCTGCCTTTGCTCGGCATCGCGTGGACCTTCAACCTGCCGGGCCTGCTGGGGCAGGTCTACATCACCGAGCAATACCTCGCGGTGATTTTGGGCCTGACCGTGCTCGCCGGATTGGTGCTCAAGCGCCAGCCCCCGGTGCCGATGGTCGTGGATGTGGGGTTCGGCCTGCTCTCGCTTGCAGGCTGGTGGTGGCTGGCCCTGAATTATCAGGACTGGCTGCTCGATCCGGTGAACCGGGGGCCTGAGAAATGGGTGCCTGCGGTGGTGGGCATTCTCGGCCTGTTCGAAGCGACCCGCCGTCATTGCGGGCTGGTTCTGAGCGCACTGGGCGTCGGCTTCATGCTGTACGGCTTTATCGGTCACTTCGCGCCCGGCATCTTCGAAGCGGCCTATCTGTCGCCGCCCCGCTACCTTCTTTACGTCTACAACGATTCGAACGGCGTGCCGGGGCTGGTCCTCGGTGTCGGCGCCACGCAGATCCTCGGGTTCATCATTTTCGGCGCGGTGCTGACGGCCGTGGGTGGCTCGGCGGCCATGACCGACCTTGCGATGGCCACGATGGGCCATCGGCGGGGTGGCCCGGCCAAAGTCGCGATCCTCGCCTCGTCGCTGTTCGGCACCCTCTCGGGCTCGACCGTCGCGAACGTCATGTCAACCGGGGTCGTCACGATCCCGATGATGAAGAAAAGCGGCTGGCCTGCGCGCCATGCCGGGGCGATCGAGGCGGTGGCCTCCAACGGCGGGCAGATCGCGCCGCCGGTCATGGGCGCGACGGCCTTCATCATCGCCGAGTTTTTGCAGATTTCCTACACCGACGTCGTGATCGCGGCGCTTCTGCCTGCGGCGTTCTACTATATCCTGCTCTATCGGCAGGTGGACAGCTACGCCGCCGCGAACGGGCTGGTCGGCGAGCCGCGCGAGTCGCTGCCGCGCCTCGGCGCGGCGCTCAAAGGGAGCACGCCGCTGATCGTTCCGTTGGGCGTGTTGATGTATTTCCTGTTCTGGCTGGGCTATGCGCCAGGCAAGTCGGCGCTATATGCCTCCGGCGCGGCGCTCGTGCTGTATCTCGCGACGGGAATGCGGCTTGTGTCGGGGCTTCGCGAACTCCCCGGCATCCTCGTCAGGGCCGGCGAAACGCTGATCCCGATCCTGCTGGTCTGCGCCATCGCCGGTATCATCATCGGGACGATCAACGTGACCGGGCTCGGCTTTGCGCTGACGCTCGCCCTCGGCAAGATCGCCGAACTGGGCGGGGTGCTGCCGCTGCTCCTCACCACCGCCGTGATCGCCATTGTTCTGGGCGTCGGAATGCCGACCTCGGGCGTCTACGTGGTGGTCGCGGTGCTGCTGGCCCCTGCGTTGGTGCGTCAGGGGATCGACATCACCGCCGCGCACCTTTTCATCCTCTACTTCGGCCTGCTGTCGATGCTGACGCCGCCGGTGGCCATCGCGAGCTATGCCGCCGCCTCCATCGCCAAAAGCGATATGTGGCAAACCGGCGTGACCGGGGTGCGGCTTGCCTTCGTGGCCTATCTGCTGCCGTTCGTCTTTGCCTTCAATCCCGCGCTTATCATGGACGGAACATGGCTCGAGATCGCGGTCTCCTGCGCGACCGTCTATGCCGGAGGATACATTCTGGCCGACATACTGGCCCGAAAGCACGCCTTCGGCGGCGGGCTGGGCCGGATCGCGGCGGCGCTCGCAGGGCTCGTCCTGTTCTGCGCGACGGCGGTCTTCGATCCCGCCCATCCGGTCGCCGTGGTCGCGGCGGTGGGCAGTATCGCCCTCGTGGTCCTTTTCGGCTGGCAGGCACGGCGCGCTGCGGCCCTTCCAGAGCTTTCCACCAAAACCCCGAAGAACGGAGAATCCGATGCCCGAGCATAACCCGAACCCGCCCTACAAACGGATCGCCACCGAAGAGGCGTGGCTGCCGCAGGAGATTCTCGAACTCTACCGCGCCGAGATCCGCGACAAGGCGATCAACGAACCCGGCTTTCAGGCACTTTGGGGTTTCTTCGCAGGCGACAATCCGATCGCAAAGGATCACAACCGCCGGATCGTCGATCTGGGGGAGGAACGGCTTGCGGACATGGACCGCGCGGGCATCGACATCGCGGTTCTGTCGCTGTCTTCGCCCGGCGTCCAGATCTTCGACGCCGCGACCGCGACGAGCCTGGCCATTCGCGCCAACGACGAACTCGCCGAAGGGATCGCGAAGAACCCGGATCGCTACGTGGGTCTGGCCGCGTTTTCGCCGCTCGACCCGGAAGGCGGCGCGAAAGAGCTCGAGCGCGGCGTGACCAAGCTGGGCCTAAGGGGCGGCATCCTGAACTCGCACACGCTCGGCACCTATATGGACGACGAAAAATACTGGGACGTGTTCGAAGCGGCCGAAAGCCTCGGCGTGCCGATCTACCTGCACCCGAACACGCCGTCGCCGCAGATGTTGGAGCCGTTCCTGTCGCGCGGTCTCGACGCGGCGGTCTACGGTTTCGCCTGCGAGACGGGGCTGCACGCGTTGCGGCTGATCGTGTCCGGGCTGTTCGACCGGTTCCCGAAGCTTCAGATCGTGCTCGGCCATACCGGCGAGGCTTTGCCGTTCTGGCTCTACCGGCTCGACTTCATGCACACCCGTCTGTCGCATTCGAACCGGTATCCGGGCGTCGGGCCGCTCAAGCGCAAGATGTCCGAATACCTGCGTGAGAACTTCTACTACACCTCCTCCGGCGTCGGAGACCCCAAGCCGGTCATGTACGTGCAAGACGTCATCGGTGCCGACCGCATGATGTATGCGATGGATTATCCGTGGCAGTACGTGGTCGAGGAAACCGCGTTCTTCGACGCAATGCCGGTGCCGCCCGAGACGCTGAAGGCGTTCTACGAGGATAACGCCCGCAAGGTCTTCGGCATCTCATGACCGCCCTGTCCGCAGATGTCGTGATCGTCGGTGCCGGCCCTGTCGGGCTGACGCTGGCGATGGAGCTTGACCGGCACAGTGTCTCGACCCTCATCGTCGAAAAGCGCCGCGCCGGTGAACCGCCGAGCGTCAAGTGCAATCACGTCTCGGCGCGCTCGATGGAGATCTTCAGGGGCCTCGGCATCGCCGACGATATTCGCGCGACCGGCCTGCCGGACGATTATCCGCACAGTGTCAGCTATCGCACCACACTCACGGGGCGCGAGATCGCCTGCGTTCCCATCCCGTCGCGTGCGGGGCGGGAGCGCGGCGATCCTGGACCGGATACCGACTGGCCGACACCGGAACCTCCGCATCGCATCAACCAGATCTATCTCGAACCCGTTCTGTTCGAGGCGGCGCAGGCGCGGTCGGGGATCACGGTGCTGAATGAGGCGGAGGTGACGGATTTCACCCAATCCGCGGGCGGTGTCAGGGTCGAGATACGGGGGGCGGGCGGCGAGGCCCTCAGCGCCCAAGGCCGGTATCTGGTCGGATGCGACGGCGGGCGGTCGATGGTCCGCGGCGCGATCGGTGCCAAGCTTCGCGGTGACGCTGTCGTTCAGCGCGTGCAATCGACCTACATCCGTGCGCCCGGTCTGATCGACCTGATGGAGGTGCCGCCGACATGGGGGATGTTCGCCTTCAACCCCGTGCGCACCGGCGTCGTCTATTCCATCGACGGGCGCGAAACATGGCTCGTCCACAATTACCTGAGGGATGACGAGGCTGATTTCGACAGCATCGACCGCGACTGGGCGATCCGGCAGATCCTTGGGGTCGATGACGATTTCGAATTCGACATGCTCGCGCGCGAAGACTGGTTCGGGCGCCGACTGGTGTCTGACAAGCTGCGCGAGGGCAATGTCTTCATCTGTGGCGACGCGGCGCATCTGTGGGTGCCATACGCGGGCTACGGCATGAACGCCGGGATCGCGGATGCGCACAATCTGGCCATGCACATTGGCGGCGTCTTTGCCGGGTGGGCCGACCCACGGTCGCTGGACGCGCACGAGGCCGAGCGACTGCCGATTACCGAGCAGGTGTCCTATTTCGCGATGAACCATGCGCATGAGATGGCCCGCAAGCGCAAGGCCGTGCCGCCCGAGATCGACGACGATACGCCCGAAGGCGCGGCTGCGCGCGAGACGGCGGGGCGGGCGCTCTATGACCTCAACGTTCAGCAGTATTGCTGTGCGGGCCTGAACTTCGGCTATTATTACGACGCCTCTCCGCTGATCGCGAAGGACGGCACGCCGCCGCCCTACACGATGGGCAGTTTCACGGCTTCGACCGTTCCGGGCGCCCGCCTGCCGAACGTGCAGGTGGATGCGGAGCGGTGGCTCTACGACGTTCAGGGCGACCGCTTCGCCTTGGTGCGCACCGACACGTCCGTCGACGTGGATGCGCTTCTGGACGCGGCGCGGGCCGCCGGTTTGCCGATCACGTTGATCGACCTGCCGGATGCCCCCGCGCCCTATGCCGAGGCGCTGGTGCTGGCCCGCCCGGACAACCACATCGCATGGCGCGGGAACGCACTCCCGCCTGACCCGGCGGCCCTTGTCGCACTGCTGCGGGGCGCCAAGATGGCCGAGGTGGCGGCATGATCGTCGACGTCCACACGCACATGCTTACCGAAGACTACCTCGATCTGCTGCGCCGCGAGGGCGGGCCGGACTATACGTTCCGCACGCTTCCCGGCGGGGGCGAGGTGATCGACAAGTGCGGGGTGCCGTTCTTCACGCTCTTGCCGCCGATGTGGGATTTCGATCAACGCATTCGCGACATGGAAGCCGCCGGGGTCGATGTCGCGGTCATCTCGCTGACCTCGCCCAATGCGATCTTCCCGGATGCCGATCTGGGCAGGCGCGCGGCCCGGCTGATGAACGATGCCTTCGCCGAGGCGCGCACTGCCCATCCCGATCGACTGCGGTGGTTCGCCTCGCTCCCGTGGACCGATCCGACCGCTGCGGTCGAGGAACTCTTGCGCGCGGTCGCGCTCGGGGCCTCGGGCGTCATCGCGGTCGCGACCGTTGACGGCACGCCGCTCACGGATCGCGCCTTCGCGCCGATCTGGGCCGCGATCGACGCGGCGGGCCTGCCGGTCTTCCTGCATCCGTCCGTGCCGCCGGGTGGCGAGGCGCTGGGCCTTGGCGACTACAACCTCTCGCCCCCGGTCGGCTTCGTCTTCGATACCACGCTCGCAATCAGCCGGATGCTCTATGACGGGTTTTTCGATCGCTATCCGAACCTGCACATGATTCTGGCCCACGGGGGCGGCACGCTGCCGTTCCTGATCGGGCGGCTGGACATCTGCCACGAACGCATCCCGGCCTGCGCGGCCGGCACGAACCATCGACCCTCGCACTTCCTTGACCGGATCTACCTCGACAGTGTGGTTTACACCAAAGGCGCCCTCGGCTTGTGCATCGAGACGGTGGGTGCGGATCGGATCCTGTTCGGGTCCGATTACCCCCACAACATTGGGGACATGAAGGGGCGGCTCGACCTGCTCCGGGCGAGTGCGGCGGCGCACGAAGGCGCGGCAGCGAGTCTGTTCGGTCTGCTGGACTGACGGTTTGGGAAGGCAAGCCGTTTTCGTGAAGCGGGGCAAGGCAATAATGGGCGGTCGATCACGAAACGAGGGTTAGGCCTCGGCCCGGACTGTGCGGCGGTCTGGCCAGCTTGCGTCCGAGCGGCGGGATTTAGCTAGAGTCTCTGCACGCAACCGTCGAAACTGCGTGCGGGAAGTGCCAAGCAAAAGCGCACCCTGCGCTTGACCACTGCGACGACAAGACGACCAATTTCCTGCCAATGACCTGATGTCCTTGGCGACCCCTCCAGGACTCGAACCCGGAACCTGCTGATTAGAAGTCAGCTGCTCTATCCAGTTGAGCTAAGGGGCCGCTTGCAGGCGAGATAGCCGCAGCAACCGACCCCATGCAACCGCTTTCACGCCTATCCGCGCAGCTTGCGGCCCACCATCCACACGACCGGCAGCGCCACCACGAAGCCCGCGACGGCGGCCCAGACGATCGGCATGGTCGTGGTGTAGCCCGCCGTCAGCGCGGCGACGATGAATATACCGGCGAGCGTCGTGCCGCCCATTGCGTAAAGCGCAATCCAAAGGAACATCGTTCCCTCCCCAATTCACACGCGCGTTCCGGGTGAAGATGGGCGGGCAGGCCGGACCTGTCCTTGATCTACGTCATTCCGTTTACTGAATACGTTTGGCGATGACGAAGGCAATGGGCCACGCGATCACCCAGCCCGCGACGGCCGAAGCCAAAAGAGGCCAGAGGCCTGTCACACTCGACACAAGGGCGATCACGACGGCCACGCCCGCAAGCGTGGCCCCGATGATCGAGTGCATCATGAAGACGAGGCGGGTCACGGGTTCGGGCGCACCATCCGCGTCATCACGTCGGACTTGAAGATCACCCGTTGCGCGACGGCACCGAGGAAATGGATCAGCACGACGATGAGCAGAACGGTCTTGAGCAGTTCATGCCCCTCGGCCGCGTTCTCGATGCCGCCGAACCAGGCGACCGCGCCCGACACCGGGACGAGGATCATCAGAAGATAAAGGGTGACGTGCGTGGCATGTGCGGCAAGCTTCAGCACGGCAGGCTCGTTCTCGGGCAACGGCGGGGCACCCCGCCGCAACTTGATCGCGAGCCGCCAGATCGCCAGAGCCAGAACGGCCAACCCGGTGAACACGTGCTGCGCCACAAGCGCGTTGGCCTCGTAGCCGCCCGTGCGCATGAGGCTGCGCCACGCCTCGGACATGGCGTCGTGAAACACGAATTGCGCGGCGATCAGAAGGAAGATGGCCCAGTGAAGAATGATCTGGGTGCGGGTATATCCATGCGGCATGGCGAAGCTCCGGGTTGTTCACCCCTAACATACGCCACGCCACGGCAATTCCGTCGCGGTAATTCGCCTCAGGCCGGGATGTGCCGGTCGGTCTTCCAGTCGGGATCGTCGCGGCGCACCTTCTTGGTGTTCCACAGGCCCGCGGGGATGCCCACGACCAGACCGACGACGCCGGCGACGACGAAGGTCACCCATGTGAACAGCCCAAGCGCAAGCCCGGCGATCACCACCACACCGGCGACGCAGAGCGCCCAGAGCGGGATGAAAAGCAGTCTCCAACCATGTTTCATGATGTGTCTCCTTTGCCGCTCAACGCGCGGGCAAAGGGGCCGGTTCCGGTGCGCGTCGGGCCTCTAGGCACCGTTCGCAAGCGCCTCGCGCAGAAGCGCGGCGTTCTTGCGGTGCGACTTGAACACGAGGTCGAACAGATCACCGACGAGCGGGATGCTCCCTATGACGTAATCGACGCCCGCATTCCACGCCATCCGCCCGATGGTGCGCTTGGGCACGCCATGTTTCCACGCGACCGACATGATCCAGAGCGAGGGCAGGAGCATCGCCGTATCACCGACGCCGGGGATCAGCCCGATGATCGAGTCGAGGCCGAAGCGCAGGCGCGTGCCGGGGATGCCGTAGCGCGTGTCGAGCAGCCGGGCGACCCGGTCCACACGGGCGAGGTCCTCGGCACGGTCGGGCAGTCGGGCGGTCAGGGAAGTGTCGGTCGGCATCGGTATCTCCTTCGGGAAACCGAACGACCGCCCGCGCGCTCTTGTTCCGCCGGGGGGCGGATGCCGCAGGGGCCATGCGGGCGTCAGAGTGTCCCGTCCGCCAGACGCCGCCGCACCGTTTCGATGATCTGCGAGGTCGAGATGCCCTCGTGATAAGGTAACCGCCGAAGCAACCCGCGCCGTGTCATCGGCTCGAACGCATCGTCGAACCCCTCGCCGAAATAGACGAAATGATCGGGGCGGAACCGCTGATACCGCGCCTCGTAGCTGTCCGCGACCTCCGGCAGCGGGTCGATATAGGCCTCATCGACCCAACGCACCGCCTGAACCTGTTTCAGCCGTTCCTCGGCAGGCAGGATCGGCGTGCGCTTGTAGCTTTCGACGACGGTATCGACATGGACGCCCACGATCAGGTGGTCGCCGAATGCCTTGGCCTCGCGCAGCGCGGCGAGGTGGTTGGAGTGCATGAGGTCGAAGACCCCAGTGGTCAGAACCACGGAATGCGGTTTCGCCATCCTCGTCTCTCCTTGATTTCGAGCGGCGGCATCGGGTCGGCGGGGGGCATCGGCGGCGGCCCGTCGCCCGCACCCTGCGCCTCGGTCCAGCGCCCCGCGACGCGGCGCAGAAATTCGGGCGCGCCGGTGGCCCGGACAAGGCCGGGCGGGCTGAAGAAATGGTCCCAATGGGTGACGGGCACGCGCCAGCCGGGGCCGTAGAAGGCTCCGAGCATCCGCTCGGGCGCGCTCGGACGCCAGAGCCTGACCCCGGCCACGGTGAACCGTTCCCGGCCCGTGTGCGGAAACCCGTAGGTGAGGAAGCCGTTGCGAAAACACCCGCTCGGATGCAGCATCGGCTGGTCGTAGAACGCCGTGCCGTCCTCGCTATAAAGCCCCGCAATATCGATGTGAAAGCTGTCACGGGACACCCCGACATTGACCAGCCTGTTCTGCACGAAGATCTGGCGGAACGGCACGAACCCTGCACCGGCGAGCGTGGCGACAAGGTCGGGGGTCATAGCCTCCAGCGGCAGCTTCACGTCGATGTCGTTGTCGCCGGGAATGAAGCCCGCGTCACGGATCAGGCCAAGGAGCGTGCCGTCCGACACGAAATGCTCGACCCCCGCCTTGTCGAGTGTGCGTGAGAGGTCGCCAAGCGTCGCCAACGCCGCCTCCCAATGGTCTGAGAGCACACGAAACCGGGGCCGCTCATCAGCGCCCAACCGCTCCATCCGGACGCCCACCCGGTGCTTGATGACGAGTTGCAGGTTCACGGTGTGGGTTGTCCTCCCTCGTTGGGAGAATAGCGGGTTTGGGTGTGGGGGGTAGGTCCGACGATTTGTTTCAACACATCTGTGGCGAGGGCGACTTCGCGGGGCTTCTGCGGAGGTGTTGGGTGAGCCCGGTGAACCAGGGGTCGCCGGACGGCCCGAGGCTTGGCCGTGGTCGTCGGTGTGACGGGATGGGCGGTTTAGGGTGGGGATGGATTTGACGTTGTGATGACATGGCATCGTGGAGAAGCGATTGCGTAGGGCGGGCGTCAGCCCGCCATTTGGCGCGAGGGATTGGCGGGGAGGCGGGCTAAAGCCCGCCCGTCGGTTGCTATTCTGCCAATTCTCTAAGAATTGATGTCAGCACGAATTCACCGTCAAACCTGAAACCAATTCCGTCTAGAACGATGCTATGAATTGCACGTTCGTCCAAACTAGATTGAGTACCTATCTCCGCATGATGGACCAGATTGTCACGCAAGGACTTTAGTCGCGATACTGTCTGCTCAGCAGCATTCTTGGCCTTTGGGTGTCTCTTGTACCTCCTCCGAATTTCATTGATATAGTTTCGTCCCAATGACTGTTCTAGCGCAGCACGGTAATAAACCCACTTCGCAGCTTCATCCTTACTACCCCGTGCCTTGGTCAACATCCTTAAGGCTTTCTTCGCAGGTTCTCCAAGCAAGGTAAAATCCACCTCAGCATCAATTAGGTTTCCAAATTTTTGGGCAATGTCGTCAAGCGGAGCCTTCTCGCGAATAGTGAGTTTCCGAGTAAAAAATTTTCGCTCTTTTGCACTGAAGAAAGACGAAATGATGGGTGGAAAAATCATCCCAGAACCAAGAAAACATGAAACTAAACCCGTTTCTGAATAAGCCCTATGAGTTGAAAAGCCATCCTCCTTCTCAACAGAAGCCTCCCTAAAGGCGACCAATACCTCCTCTTCATTGAAACGATGTGAAAACTCGGAAACCTTGACGTTCTTCACACAATCAGAGTTGAAGTTGAGCGAAAGATGATGTGACCGGAACTCATCTCCAGTTTTGGTCGTAAGAATGATATAATGGGCATCGCTACCAGCGAACTTCAACATTCTGCGGTGATATTCTTTTTCGGATAGCCTAGGCGATAGGGAATAGAGGGAGAGAAAAACAAAATCAATCTCGGAACAAATCCCTCTTATGGTTGTGGCGAGACGTTCCTCGAACTCAGTTGGCTCGCTGGCGGAACAAATCCAAAACCACGAACCAACTTGCAGGTCTGGTGCCACTTGCGCAGCATCAGTTTCTTCTTCTTTCCCCTCACCCATCCATCTTCAAAGCCGAGATAAATGCCTCCTGCGGGATCTCCACCTTGCCGAACTGGCGCATCTTCTTCTTACCGGCTTTTTGCTTCTCCAGCAGCTTCTTCTTCCGGGTCGCGTCGCCGCCATAGCACTTGGCCGTCACGTCTTTGCGGAGCGCCGACAACGTCTCCCGCGCGATGACCTTGCCGCCGATGGCCGCCTGGATCGGGATTTTGAACATGTGGCGCGGGATCAGGTCTTTTAGCTTCTCGCACATCGCCCGGCCACGCATTTCGGCGCGGTCGCGGTGGACCATCATCGACAGCGCGTCGACGGGTTCGTCGTTCACGAGGATCTGCATCTTCACGAGGTTGTCCTGCCGGTAGCCCTCAATCGAATAATCGAAGCTCGCGTAACCTTTCGTTACCGATTTCAGCCTATCGTAGAAGTCGAAGACCACTTCGTTCAGCGGCAGGTCATAGACCACCATAGCGCGTGACCCGGCATAGGTGAGGTCGAGCTGGATGCCGCGACGGTCCTGGCAGAGTTTCAGCACGTCCCCCAGAAACTCGTCCGGGACCATGATCGTCGCCTTGATGCGCGGTTCCTCGACGTGGTCCACATAGGTCAGGTCGGGCATGTCGGCCGGGTTGTGCAACTCCTGCATCGTCCCGTCCTTCATGTAGATGTTGTAGACCACCGAGGGCGCGGTGGTGATGAGTTCGATGTCGTATTCGCGTTCCAGCCGGTCGCGCACGACTTCCAGATGAAGGAGGCCAAGGAAACCACAGCGGAACCCGAACCCGAGCGCGGCCGAGGTCTCCATCTCGTAGCTGAAGGAAGCGTCGTTCAAGGCGAGTTTCTCGATCGCGTCGCGCAGATCCTCGAACTCCGCCGAATCCACAGGGAACAGGCCGCAGAACACCACCGGGATCGACGGGTTGAAGCCGGGCAGGGGCTTTTCGCACCCCTTCTTCTCATGCGTGATCGTGTCGCCGACCTTCGTGTCGCGCACCTGTTTGATCGACGCGGTGATAAAGCCGATCTCGCCCGGTCCAAGCTCCTTCACGTCCTGCATCTTGGGGCGGAACACGCCGATCTTGTCGATCTGGTGAACCGTGCCGTTCTGCATGAACATCACGCGGTCGTTCTTCTTCATCCTGCCGTCCATGACGCGCACCAGCACGACGACGCCGAGATAGGGGTCATACCAACTGTCGACCAGCATAGCCTTGAGCGGCGCATCGGCGTCGCCCGTGGGGGCGGGCAGGCGGTGCACGATGGCTTCCAGCACCTCGCGGATGCCCTCGCCGGTCTTGGCCGACACCGCGATGGCGCCCGAGGCGTCGATCCCGATCACGTCCTCGACCTGTTCGGCCACGCGCGAAATGTCCGACGCGGGCAGGTCGATCTTGTTGAACACCGGCACGATCTCATGATCCGCGTCGATCGCCTGATAGACGTTGGCGAGCGTCTGCGCCTCGACCCCTTGGGTCGAGTCCACAACCAGCAGCGAACCTTCGACCGCGCGCATGGACCGGCTGACCTCATAGGCGAAGTCGACGTGGCCGGGCGTGTCGATCAGGTTCAGCACATAGGACTGGCCATCCAGCGCGTCGTATTCGATGCGCACGGTGTTGGCCTTGATGGTGATGCCCCGCTCGCGCTCGATATCCATGGCGTCGAGTAACTGCTCTTTCATGTCGCGATCCGGCACGGTGTTCGTGGCCTGGATCAGGCGGTCGGCGAGCGTGGATTTCCCGTGGTCGATATGGGCGACGATGGAGAAATTGCGGATGTGAGCGAGGTCAGTCATGGCGGTGGGAGATAACACCCTTCCGACAGGCGTGGAAGTGGGCAAAATCGTGCTGGCGGGTTTTGTTTGCAAGGCCCGGATATGTTACGTGACAGATATGCTTTTACTGTGAAAGGAGGCCGGCATGAGGCTGAACATGGGTATCTGCGTCGCCTTGGGCATCGCCATCGGCGCGTCGTTCGGGGCGGCCACCGGGGCTGCGGCCGAGGGGGCCGCCTGGGGCGTGGCGCTGGGTGCCGCCATCGGCGCGGTGGCCAGTGGCCTACGCAGCCGGATGGACCGGGGCTAGGGGGCCACCATGAACATGGGGGCCGCCATCGCGCTGGGCATCGGGATCGGCACGGCCATCGGCGTGGCGATGGACAATGTCGGCGCGGGCATCGCGATCGGGGCCGGGATGGGCGCCGCCATCGGCGCGGCCCTGTCTGGCCGCACGAAGGACGACGACGAGACCTGATATCGGCTCACAGCCGCGCCAGATACCGCCCGAAATCGCGGGCATCCACCTCCGCCTCGCGCACCAGCCAGTCGAAGTGCTCGGTCAGCGACCGCAGGCGCGAGGATTCGCGAAAGGCGAGGTAGAAGCGCCCGACGTAGATGACCCCGATCAACGGTCCATAGACCGTCAGGGGCGCCGAAAACACGCGCCGCGCATCGTACAGGAACACCCGCAGGCTGGGAAAATACTCCTCGTGAAGCGCGATCAGATGGTCGATCTGCGCCCGTCGCGCGCCGGCCCCCAGCCCCCGGTAATAGCCTTCGCCTGCGGCCAGCGCCGTCACCTCCTGAACGGGCAGGGCGATCTCATGATCGGATGACCGGGCGCGCAGGAAATCCAGCCGCTCGCGCATCGCGGAAATCGCCTGATCCGACGTCTTCGACAGGAAATCCGCGTATTCCCAGCGCAGCACATCCTCGGTCTTGAGCATATCGGGCAGGGTCGCGGGCACGTGGCGCACCTTGTATCCCGCCGCCTCGCGATACCAGTCGAGAAGCTGGTCGTCGGCGGGGGTGCGGTCGGCCTCGGTCATCTGCATGGCCGCCGCGATGGCGTCGCCGGGCCGTTCGGGCCGGTCGGTGAGCCCCAGCAGCCAGTCGGTCGAAACGCCCAGTTCCTGCGCCAGGTCGGCGGTCAGCTGGGCCGAGGGCAGGCGTGCGGCCTCGGCCTCCAGAACCTGCGATATCGTGGACCGGTTCACGCCCGTCGCACGGGCGATCCCGGCGCGGCTGGCCCCCGCGAGGGTCATCGCCGACAGCAGGCGTTCACGGAACAGGCTCGCACGGTCGCGCTTGTCGATTTTCATAAGCGATGTTGTCTATTATAAACAAATGGCCGGTTCAGTTTACGGGTAACAGACTTCGCGCCCACCCGTCCAGCCGATAAGCCTTTCCCACGCAACGCCAAAACGAACGGGAGCCTCGGATGGACACCGCGCGCCGCACAGTCGCGAAAGCGATCACATGGCAATTGCTCGGTCTCGTCACGACCACCGTTCTCGGCTATGTCGCCACCGGATCGCTCACCACAGGCGGGGCGCTCGCCCTCACGTCGGCCCTCGTCGGCTTCGTCTGCTACGCGGCCCACGAACGGCTCTGGTCCCGCATCCGCTGGGGCCGCATCTTCCCCCAGAACGACAAAAGCGCGACCTGAGCCGCGCCTCTTCTCTGTTTCCAGAAACCTCGGGGGAGCGCGAGGGGGCAGCGCCCCCTCGCATGGATCGTCGCGGGCGCAAGCCCGCGGCGAAACCGCCTACATGCCCTGCGCCATGCAGTTGGCGTAATAGGTGACGGTCGCGGGCCAGTCCGAGAACACGGCGTCCACGCCCACGTCCTGCGCCAGCACGTCGAGCACGGTGAAATAGTCGGCGTCGTTATCCACGGCCTCCGCGACAGACTGGTAATACCAGCCGCCGCCGGTGGTGAGCGGGCCGGAGCGTTCCAGCGTCCACGTGATGAGGTTCAGGCCAGCGTCCTTCGCCGCCAGCGCATATTCCGACGCGGCGATTTCGCCGTCCTTCACGGTGACCAGCATGTTGATCGACGGGGCGAGGTAGTTGACGCCCTGATCCACCAGCGCCGCGAAATCCTCGGCCCACGTCTCGGCATTCTGCTCGTCGAAGCCCTCGGACCATTCGACCAGATACACCGCCTGCTCACCGAACTCCGGTTCGTTCTCGATCCAGTAGAGCACGTCTTCGAGGTTGAAGGATTGCGGCCAGACGCGGTTCGGCGCGATGCCCGCGTCCTTGTATTCGTCGATCATCTTCTGGGCGTAGTCGGCCTGCGTGAACCCATCGAAGGGCATTTCGACCGACGGTGATTTCAGCTCGGGCGTGAAGTCGGCGCCCAGCTCGTCGAACAGCGCGATCGACTCGGCATGGGTCATCAGCGTGCCTCCCATGGCCGCGTAAAGGTCGGTGCGCCAGCCTGCGGTGCCGTCCATATAGGCCTCGACGATTTCGCCGACGGGGTTCGCGGCATCCATCTTGCCGGTCAGCGTGCGGAACTCGGCCAGCGTGATGTCCGAGGTGCGGCATTCGGCGACGGCGGGGGTGTCGCCGTCGGCACCCGCGAACGGCGTGGTGCACTTCGCGCCGAGGTCCGTGGCAAGGATGTCGGTCGTGGTGTGCAGGTCGTTCTGCGCGTGGCGACAGACCAGTTCCTTGTCAGCGGTAAAGGTCACGTCGCATTCGAGGATACCGGCCCCCATCCGCGCGGCGGCGCGGTTCGATTCCACAGTGTGCTCGGGGAACATGAGCGGCGCGCCACGGTGACCGATCGAGAATTTCTGCGCGGTCATGTCCATGTCCTGACAGGCCATGAGCTTGTCCTTGAGCGCGCCCTCCTCCATCCGGTCGATCAGGTAGTAGGGGCGGGGGCCCAGTTCGATGGGGGCGGCGATGGCGGCGCCTGCCAGAATCGCGCTGGCGAGGGCGAAGGTGAGCGTGCGGGTCATGTCGGAATACTCCCTGTTGACCTGTCCGATGCGCATAGAATGGGCGGGCTTGAAACCGGGGCATGACGGTTTCGCGAAACCTTGGTGACAGTCCTTCCGGGGGCGGCTAGCGTCTGGCCATGACAGGCATTCTCACCGTGACGTTGAACCCCGCGCTGGACATGTCGACCTCGGTCGACAGGGTGCGGCCCGATGACAAGCTGCGTTGCGCCATGCCGTCGCTCGACACCGGCGGCGGCGGCGTCAACGTCGCGCGCGCCATCGGCGAGCTTGGCGGGCGGGCCGGCGCTTTCGTCGCGCTGGCGGGGCATAAGGGCGCGCAGTTTCGCGATCTTCTGGAGGACGAGCCGCTTGACCCGGTGGTGTTCGACATTCCCGGCGACACGCGCCAGTCGCTCGCCGTGACCGACGAGGGCACGGGCGAGCAGTTCCGGTTCGTCATGCCGGGGCCGCGCTGGTCGCCGGCTCTGGCCGAGGCCGCGATCCGGGCCATCGTCGCGGCGGCCCCGCGGGACGGTTTCGTGGTTCTGTCGGGCAGCCAGCCGCCCGGCGTCCCGGTGCATTTCCCCACCGGACTGGCCGCCGAGATCGAAGCGGTGGGGGCGCGGCTCATCCTCGACACCTCCGGCCCGCCGCTGCGCGCGCTTCTGGGCGTCGGCCATGCCCGCCATCACGTGCTCAGGCTCGACGGGGCCGAGAGCGCCGAACTGGCGGGACGAAGGCTCGTCACCCGCGAAGAAGTCGCGGATTTCGCCCAGTCCCTCATCGTGGGCGGGATCGCCGAGGTCGTGGTGCTGGCGCTTGGGGCGGACGGGTCGGTTCTGGCGACGGCGCAGGGGCGCTGGCACGCCAACACCATCGACGTCCCGGTGAAGTCCAAGGTCGGCGCGGGCGACAGCTTTGTGGGGGCCTTCACGCTTGCCCTGTCGCGCGGGGCGGCGCCCGAGGCCGCGCTGGTGCAGGGCTGCGCGGCGGCCTCGGCCGCCGTGACGACGGATGCGACCGCGCTGTGCCGGCGCGAAGATGTCGAGGCCTTGGCGCGCACCGCCACCCTGACGCCCCTGTGACAGCGTGACTGTTTCGCAAACCACCAAAGCGTGCTAACTTCCGCGCCCATTGGACAACGGTGTTTCGACAGTCAGGGATCGACCATGAAACGCATCATTCTCGGCGCGGGCTTTGCGCTCGTGCTGGCCGCCCCGGCCTCGGCGGCGGGCATCATCGAAACCGCCTGCATGAAATCGGGTCGCACGGCGGCCTCTTCGGTTCTGTGCAACTGCATTCAGGGCGTGGCCGATCAGCTGCTCGCCCCGCATGAGCAGCGCAAGGGCGCCGCGTTCTTCGCGGACCCGCACAAGAGCCAGGAGACGCGCCAGAGCGCGGATGCAAACGACGGCGCCTTTTGGCGCAAGTGGAAGGATTACGGCGTGATCGCAGCGAAAAGCTGCGGCTAGATCGCCTTCAGCAATCCCTTGGTGCAGGCTTCGACAAGGTCGAGCGTCTCGTCGAACGCGCGGGTGTAATAGGGGTCGGGCACGTGATCCATGCCCGTCTCGGGTGCATAGTCGGTGAACAGGCGCACGGGCGTCGTGTTGCCGGGTGGGCGCTTCCGTTCGATGTCGCGCAGGTTCTCCGCGTCCATCGCGAGGATCAGGTCGAAGGTGTCGAAGTCGGCCGCGTCGAACTGGCGCGCCCTGAGCGGTGACAGGTCGTAGCCACGCCTGCGCGCCGCGCGCTGCATGTCGCCATAGGGTGGCTCGCCGATATGCCAGCCGGACGTGCCCGCGCTGTCGAAAGTCAGGTCATGGTCCGCGCCCATCCGGCGCGCGACGCCTTCGGCGGTGGGCGAGCGGCAGATGTTGCCCAGACAGACGAACAGGATACGCGTGGTCACGGCTCAGTCCTCACCGTCGCGCAGCCTGAGGTGCGCCTTGATCTGCCCGTGGTCCGAGGCGAGCTTGTTGTAGGGGGCTTCGGGGTGCGAGCCGTCGGTGATATGGTCGTTCAGGACCGAGAAATACTCCATATCCGCGATCCGCTTGTCGTAATCCGGGTGGAAGTGGCGGCTGAGGTAGATCTGGTCGATGCTTTCGAACACCCCCGCGAAGGCGGTGGTATAGACCATGTCGCGCAGGGACTTGCGAACGAACAGCCCCTCGGCGGCGTGCAGGCGGTTGCGCTCCACCTGTTCCTTGATGGTCGCGGCTTCCTCCGAAGAATAACGGTCGGAATAGCTTTCGGCGTCGTGGCGCAGCATCCACTGGTAGTTGCGGAACGGCACCTCGCCCGAGACGATCTCGGAACTCACCGCATGTTCGCCGTCGTTGAAGTCGCCCATGACGGCGACCGGATGGCCCTTTGCCAGCTCCGCCACGATCTCACGCCGCAGCACCCAGGCTTCGGCCATGCGGCGCACGGCGGCGCGCATTGACCCCATCGCGCGGCCCACGGGATCGTAATGGACAAGGTCTTCTTCCGGGGCGAAGTCCGCGCCTTCGGGCCTGATGAACTCGCCCAATTTCGACTTCAGGTGGCAGTTGAAGAGGGTAATGACCTGATCCCCAACCGGAATTCGAACCTTGAGGATCGGGCGCGACAAGCGGCGCAGCGTGAACGCTCCGGCGTCGAGGTCGCCGTTCAAACCGCGCAGGGGTTGGAACGGGATGGTCAGGGGCGTGGTGAAATCCTGAATGACCTCCGGTTCCCTCATGAAGCCGAAGCGCGACAGGACCGCCACACCGGGGCGGCGCTTGCCGGGCTGCCCCGTGTCGGCGGCATTGCGGGCAAAGGCCAGCGCCGCGTCGTCATAAGGCTCCACCCCCAGTTTCCGGAAAATGACCTTGCGATGATACGCCTTGCCCTTCGACGGGATCACCGCATCGTTCAACGTGCGCGCCCGGTCGGAAGCCTCCGCGATCACCTCGCGCAGCGGTTCCTCTTCGAAAATCTCCTGAAAACCGATCACATCGGCATCAAGATCGACAAGCTGGCTCGCCATCCAGTCGCGCTTCCACGCGTATTCCTCGGGCGTGTAGGACTGGAACTCGTAATACTCCTTGTCCGGCCCGATCAGGTTCTTGACGTTGAAGGATGCGAGGGTGAACTCCATCAGGGGCTCCCTGTGTCAGAGGGTGTCGAGGGCTTGGGCGAAACTCGTCGGGTCCACATTGCCGCCGGAGGCGACGACGATCAGCGTGTCGGCCTCGGTCTCGCGCGCATGGAACAGCGCGGCGGCCAGCGCCACAGCGCCACCGGGTTCCACCACGATCTTCAGCCGCAGAAATGCATGGGCCATGGCGCGCAAGGCGTCTGCATCGGGCACGGCGAGGCCGGGTCCGCAAAGCGCGTGCATGATCGGGAAAGTCAGTTGTCCCGGTGCGGGCGTGATGATCGCGTCGCAGATCGAGCCGGTGAGCGCCGGGTTGCGCTGGATGCTGCCGGAGGCGAGCGACCGTGCCACGTCGTCGAACCCCTCCGGCTCGACCGGCCTGACCCGCATTCCCGGCGCGTCGGCGTTGAGCGCGATTGCCGTGCCGGAGGTCAGCCCGCCACCCCCGCAGGGGATCAGGACTTCGGCTTGCGTGACGCCAAGCGCCTTGGCCTGCGCCGCGATCTCAAGCCCCACCGTGCCCTGGCCCGCGATCACCTCGGGCTCGTCGAACGGTTTGATGAGCGTCAGCCCGCGTTCCTCGGCCAGCGCCGCGCCGATCGCGTCGCGGTCTTCCGTCGCGCGGTCATAGGTCACGACCTCGGCCCCCAGCGCGCGGGTGTTTTCAAGCTTCAGCCGCGGCGCGTCCGACGGCATCACGATCACCGCAGGCACGCCGAAATCCCGTGCCGCCTGCGCGACACCCTGCGCATGGTTCCCAGAGGAAAACGCGATGACCCCCTTCTTGCGCACTTCGGGGTGGATCGAGGACACCGCCGAGCGTCCGCCGCGATACTTGAAGCTGCCGGTGACCTGAAGGCACTCGGCTTTGATCAGAATGCGCTTTCCCGCGATCTCGTCGAGAAACGGAGAATGAAGAAGCGGCGTCACGCGGGCATGGCCGTGAATGCGGATCGCCGCCGCCCGGATCATGTCGAGGTTCATCGGCAGTCGTCCAGCCACGCGTTGATCGTTTCGACCGCCTCCGGTTCGTCCAGAAACGGCGCGTGGCCGCGCCCCGGCACTTCGGCGTAGCGCATTTCGGGGATGCGGTTTCGCATTTCGGCTGCGGTCTCGGCGGTCAGCACGTCGGACCCGGCGCCGCGTATGACGGCGAGCGGTTTTGCGGCCAGAGCCATGAAGAGCGGCCAGAGGTCCGGCATCTCCGCATTCATCGCGGCGAGGAAACTTTCACGCAGGGCGGGATCGTACCGAATGTCGAGGCCATCGTCGGTTTCGACGTAGGACCGTTCCGCTTCTTCGCGCCAACGGGACGCGGGGACATCTTCGAACCCGTTGACCGTCTGCGCCCGGATCGTCGCCATTTCGTCCAGCGTGGCGGCTTTGGGTTTGCGCCCGATGTAGCCGTCGATGACCTTCAGCCCTTCGCGATCCACCACGGGGCCGACATCGTTCAGGCAGACGCCAAGCACCCGGTCGGCCTGCGTGGCGGCGATCACCATCGAGATCAGGCCACCGCGCGACGTGCCCAGAAAAGCCGCCTTGTCGATCCCCAGATGCGCCATCAGGGCCAGCACGTCACCCGCCTCGGCAGGCACGGTATAGGTCGACCAATCGGCCCGGTCGCTTTGCCCGCGCCCGCGATAATCCATACGGATCAGGCGCACATTCTTCAGGTGCGGCGCGACGAAATCGAAATCGCGATGGTTCCGGGTAAGGCCGGACAGGGCGATCAGCGGCAGTCCTTCGCCCTCGTCGGTATAGGCGATGGACAGCCCGTCAGGCGTCGTGAAGTGCTGAACCTCGGTCATCAGATGGCCTTCGCGATGTCGGGAATGGTCGTGAGATCTGTGAGCATTTCGTGCGGCGGGTGACCAAGCCGGTCCATCGGTTCGCCCGCGCGGTTCACCCAAGCCGTGAAGAAGCCGTATCCGCAGGCCGCCGAGGCATCCCACCCATTCGACGAAACGAACAGAACCTGCTCGTTTTCACAGCCGAACCGTTTGTTCACGAGGTCGTAGACCGCATCCGCCGGTTTGAAGATGCCGACGCTTTCGACGCTCAGGCAATCGTCGAGAAGATCGCCGATCCCCGCGGACTGCACGGCGCCGTCCAGCATGTCCGGCGAACCGTTGGAAAGGATCGCGGTCGAAAAGCCCGCCTCTTTCAGCGCGGCGAGCATCGCGGGCACTTCCGGATAGGCCGAAAGCTCCCAATACAGCGCCAGCAGGCGTTCGCGCAGCGCCTCGTCGCCGAGCAGCCCCTGTTTGTCGAGCGCCCAGTCCAGCCCGTCCTGCGTGACGGTCCAGAAATCGGTGTGCTCGCCCGTGACCGCGCGCAGCCATGTGTATTGCAGTTGTTTCGTGCGCCAGTCGGCGGCGAGGGCGGGCCAGACCTTGGCCAGCGCCTCGTTCCCCGGTTCCTCCGCAGCCTCCCGCGCGGCGGCGGACACGTCGAACAGCGTGCCGTAGGCGTCGAAAATGCAGGTGGTAATGGCCATGTCGTCCTCCCGTTTCGAGCGGGAGACTTGCATGGGTGCCGCGCGAGGGAAAGGGGTCAGAACTGCCCGGTCACGACCAGCAGCACCCACCAGCCGCCGAGGAAGAAGGCCGAAAGGGTGGTGAGGTAGGCCGGGATCGCCGTCATGAGCGCGCGGCCGGGCATCGGCGGGCGTTCCTTGGGGATCGGCGGGCGGATCGCATAGGCCAGTGCGCCGATCACCGAAATCAGGAACAGGCCGGGCGTATCCGTGGCCCACGACATGCCGATCATTCCAGCGAAGAGCGAGGCCGCGGGCAGGGCCGAGACGCGCGGAAAGCCGGGGCGCATCATCAGTTGCACCAGCGTGCCGCCGGACAAGGGCCAG
Organism: Maritimibacter alexandrii; assembly: GCF_005871115.1. Classification (NCBI taxonomy): domain Bacteria; kingdom Pseudomonadati; phylum Pseudomonadota; class Alphaproteobacteria; order Rhodobacterales; family Roseobacteraceae; genus Maritimibacter; species Maritimibacter alexandrii. Next base: position 382,709 of record NZ_SWKQ01000009.1, on the reverse strand, counting down.
ATCGGCAGAAGCGCGATGAAGTTGAACGCGCCGAGCGTCAGCGCCAGCGTGCCGAAAAGGTGTTGCAGCGGGTGGCCCGCGAACAGGTCGGACAGGGCGAAGGCCAGCACCATCGGGGCAAGGCCCAGCGCGGGGCCCATGAGCACGACGAAGAAATGTTCGAGATCGGTGAGATGCGGATCGCGCGACACCGGCCCGGACCGGGGCATCGGGATGAGGCGAAAGCGCACGTCCGCGTGGCCCGCAAGACGGTGACCCAGCACGATGCCAAGCTCGTGTATGGTAAGCGCGATCAGCAACGAGGCACTCGTCACCACGTCGAAGGTCAGCGCGATGGCGGCGAGGATCGTGCCCAGAATGATGACGTGGGAACCTGAGACACCGATGAGCGGAATAGGTCTGCGGCCTGCGTACATGGCGGGTCGCACTACCGTCACGGTAGCGCCGACCAACACCATGCTTAGCAGAAAAAAGGTCATGTGACCCCGGCGTTCACAGGGGGCCGCCCGGAGAGATTACGAGGGACGTATCCGGGGCGGCCCTGCCTTTGTTATGCCGGGATTGCGGCAGGTCAGGCAACGATTAAGGCCGAAACTGATTGTTTCCAATTGCGCGGTGGCGCGAAACGGGGGTCAATGCGCCCATTGTCCAGGCATCGGAGGATCGGACATGCCCAGACGGCTAGAGATGCTGCGCAGCCATGCGCGCGAGACCCGCGAAGCCCTCGAGGCCGAATACGAGCGCCGGATCGAGGCGCTGGGCGGGCGATGGGAGCGAGGGCGGCTGATCTTCGACGCCGAGGTGCGGCGGCGCCAGAGGCGGGCCAGACAGGCGTTCGCCGAATATGTGCGCGGCATCAAGCCGCTCAACGTCATCACCGCGCCGGTGATCTATTCCGTGCTCATCGCCTTCGTTGTGATGGACCTGTTCGTCACGGTCTACATGCACGTCTGCTTCCCGGTCTACGGCATCCCCAAAGTGCGCCGGCGGGACCATGTGAAGGTCGACCGCCACCGGCTGCCCTATCTCAACTGGGTGCAGAAGGTGAACTGCGTCTATTGCGGATATGGGAACGGGGTCATCGCCTATGCCCGCGAAATCGCCGCGCGGACCGAGGCCTATTGGTGCCCGATCAAGCACGCGGAACGCTGGGACGGGGCGCATGACCATTACGCGGGCTTCATGGACTACGGCGACGAGCGCGATTTCGTCTCGCGCTGGGCCGACAGCCGGTCGCAGATCACCGGGGGAAAGCGGGCCGATCGGCCCGTGCACGTGGATGTGAACCAGGACTAGGAAAGCCGGTCAGTTCCGGCGGAAGGTCAGGTAATGCGGCACGCGGCCCTCGCGCAGGGCCTTTTGTTCGTAGCGAGTCGACAGCCAGTCGCCCCACGGCTCGCGCCAGTCGGCGGGGCCTTCGGCCAGCCAGTCGAACCCGGCCTTGGGCACTTCTTCAAGCGTCTGGCGCACGTAGTCGGGAATATCGGTGGCCACGCGGAACTCGGCCCCCGGTTTCAGGACACGGTGCAGCGGTTCGAGGTGCTCGGGCGTCACGAAGCGACGGCGGTGGTGGCGTTTCTTGGGCCACGGGTCGGGGTAGAGCAGAAACGCTTTCGAGATCGAACCCTCCGGCAGCACGTCGAACAGGTCGCGCGCATCGCCCGCGTGGACGCGGATGTTCGTCGCCTCGGACTGGCGCAGCTTGCCCAGCATCATCGCGACCCCGTTCACGAAAGGCTCGCAACCGATCAGGCCGACGTTCGGATAGGTCTCGCCCTGATGGACAAGGTGCTCGCCCCCGCCGAAGCCGATTTCGAGCCAGACGTCGCGCCCGCCGAACAGGCTGGCGAGGTCGAGGTTTTCACGCTCCGGGTTCTCGTCCCAGCCGACCGGGCCGGGGGAGAGTTTCGGCAGGTCTTCTTCGAGATAGGCGATCTGGCTTTCGCGCAGCCCCTTAGCCTTGAACCGTCCGTAGAAATTGCGCCACGGCGCGCCGCTTTGATGTCTCGTCTCGCTCATGCGCCGCGCATACCCGCAGGCGGGAGGCGGATCAATATGTGCTGGTGTGCACATAAAGTGTATGAAATTGGAGAATGGTGCAAGACGCGGCGCTGATGCATCTCTTGGCCATCGCCCGGATGGGCCAACAGTCAAGGAATGAAACAATGAACGCACAAACGCTCGCCTATGTCGCGCCTCTCGCACGGCTTCTCCTCTCCGCGATGTTCATCATCTCGGGTCTTCAGAAAATCACCGGATACGCCGGGACCGCAGGGTATATGGAGGCGATGGGTGTGGCCCCCGGCCTTCTGCCCATCGTGATCCTCGTCGAAGTCGTGGGCGGGATCGCGCTGCTCGTGGGCTTTCAGGCGCGTCTGGCGGCCTTTCTGCTTGCCGGGTTCTCGGTCGTGTCGGGGCTTCTGTTCCACCTGATCCCGTCCTTCGGGATGGAGGACGCGATGGCCGCGCAGGGTCAAGTGATCTCGTTCATGAAGAACGTGACCATCGCGGGCGGGATGCTGATGGTCGTGGCGTTCGGCCCGGGCCGCGTGTCGGTGTCGCGCAATGAGGCTGGGCTCGTCCCCGCCGAGTGATTTCGCCCGGCCTTGCGTCCGGTCGACCTGAGCGGGGGAGGCGCTGCCTCCCCCACACCCCCTCCGAGGTATTTTCAGACCGAAGAAGAGGACGGGTAGTGCCAAAATGAAAGGCCCCGGCATAGTGCCGGGGCCTTGCGTCATTCATTTCTGGCTCGTCAGACCGCCGCTTTGAACGCGTCCACGAGGTCCGTCTTTTCCCACGAAAAGCCCCCGTCGTCCTCGGCCGGGCGGCCGAAGTGGCCGTAGGCCGCCGTGCGCTGGTAGATCGGGCGGTTCATGCCGAGATGTTCGCGGATGCCGCGCGGGGTCAGGTTCATGACCTTGGCCGCCGCCTTTTCGATCGCGGCTTCGTCCACCGTGCCCGTGCCGTAGGTGTCGACGTAGATCGACAGCGGTTTGGCGACGCCGATGGCGTAGGACAGTTGCAGCGTGCATTTCTTGGCAAGGCCCGCCGCCACCACGTTCTTGGCGAGGTAGCGCGCGGCATAGGCCGCCGAGCGGTCCACTTTGGTCGGGTCTTTGCCCGAAAAGGCGCCGCCGCCGTGGGGGGCCGCACCGCCATAAGTGTCGACGATGATCTTGCGGCCCGTGAGGCCCGCGTCGCCGTCCGGCCCGCCGATGACGAACTTGCCGGTCGGGTTCACGTGCCATTCGGTCTCGTCCGTGATCCACTCGGCCGGCAGCACCTCTTCGATGTAAGGCGTGACGAGGGCGCGCACGTCGTCCGAGGTCATGGTGTCGTCGAGGTGCTGGGTCGACAGGACGAGCGAGGTCACCGCGACGGGCTGGCCGTTTTCATACCGCACCGAAAGCTGGCTTTTCGCATCCGGACCAAGCTGGACAATGCCTTCGTTCTTGCGGGCATCGGCCAGACGCTTGAGGATCTTGTGGGCATAGAGGATCGGGGCGGGCATGAGCGCCGTCGTCTCGTCCGTCGCGTAGCCGAACATGATGCCCTGATCGCCCGCGCCCTCGTCCTTGTTGTCGGCTGCGTCGACGCCCTGGGCGATGTCGGCGGACTGGGCGTGAAGGTAGTTGTCGACCTTCATGTTGGCCCAGTGAAAGCCCTTCTGTTCATAGCCGATGTCCTTGACGCAATCGCGCGCGATCTCTTCCACGCGTTCGATCACGCTGGCGGGGCCGCGCACCTCGCCGCCGATGACGACGCGGTCGGTGGTCGCGAAGGTTTCGCAGGCCACGCGGGAATAGGGGTCTTCGGACAGGAAGGCGTCGAGAACCGCATCGGAAATCCGGTCGCAGACCTTATCCGGGTGGCCCTCGGAAACGGATTCCGAAGTGAATACGTAGTTGGATCGTGCCATGAAAAGTGCTCCGTTATGATATCCCCGCCACGTCAGGAAGCCGTTGTGGCGGTTGGGTCACCTTGCGTTACAGGGGTGCCGCAACCGGGTCAACGGATTTGCGCCGCGCGAAGGCCAGAAGCCCGGCGAACAGCGCCGAAAGCGCCACAATGAAGGGCAGATCGCCGATCCGGGCATAGACAGTGGGCGGCAGAGGTGCGGGAAGGTCCGCGTCGAGGAACCCGGCTTCGTTCAGGGGCAGCGCGGCGGTGACATTGCCCTTGGCGTCGATCATGGCGCTGATCCCGGTGTTGGCGGCACGTGCGAGCGGCAGGCCGAACTCGATGGCGCGGAACCGGGCGTGGACGAGGTGTTGCTGCGGGCCGGAAAAGGTGCCGAACCACGCATCGTTCGTCAATTGCAGGATCATGTCGGCGCGTCCCTTCGCGCCCCGGATGTCGCGCGGAAAGATCGCCTCGTAGCAGATCAGCGGCAGGGCCTTGCCCAGCGTGCCGGGAAGCTGGTGGATCACCGGGCCGTCGCCCTCTTCGAAGCCATAGCCGGATTGCTGGGCCAGACCCCGGATGCCGATCTTGGCGAGCTGGTTGCCGAAGGGGACGAATTCCCCGAACGGGACGAGGTGGTGCTTGTCGTAAATCCACGCAGGCTCGCCCGGCGCATCGTAGTAGACGATGGAATTGCGATAGGTCGATCCCTCGCGCCGCTGGATGCCCGCCACGAGGGGCGCGGGGGCGGCGGAGCGGAAGGCGCGTTCTTCAAGCAGCGGGGCTTGACCCTGAAGCGCGGGGATCGAGGTTTCGGGCCAGACCACCAGATCAGGCTCGCGCCCATCGGCGGGGGCCGAGGAGAGCGCCGTGGCGCGTTCGAAGAAGGTCATGACCCAGTCCGGCTCCCACTTCAGGTGCTGGGCCGCGTTGGGCTGGACGAGCCGCAGGACGTTTTCGGTCGTGGGGGGCAGGGGCCGCTGGTCGGCGAGAAAGCCGAAACCGGCAAGCGCCACGCCCGCCGCGACCACGCCGACCCTGAGCCAGCCGGAATAGATCGCGACATAGATGAGCGCCGCGAAGAAGAGTGTGACCCAGCCGAGCCCATAGGCGCCGATCCACGCCGCAATCTGCGCGACCGGCGTGTCGATCCAGATCAGCCCCGGCCCACCCCATGAAAACCCGGTGAAGGCCCAGGCCCGCACGTATTCGGCGAGCCCCAGCGCGATCGGCAGCGCGACCCAGCGCAGGGCCGGGCGGACGAGCGCGGCAAGGGCCGAGGCCACGCCCCAGTACAGCGCCATACCGCCGGCGAGCAGGATGACCGCGAAAGGTGCCATCCAGCCGTGTGCCTTGATGTCGACGAGGAAGGGATTGACCAGCCAGCTCCACTGCACCGCGAAGAACCCGGTGCCGACCATCCAGCCGAGCACGCCCGCGCGTTTCCAGCTCGGGGCGTCCAGAACCAGACCCAGACCCATCGCGAAGGCGACGATGCTGACGGTGTAAAGGCCGAAGGGTTCGTGACCGACCGCGGCCATGCCGCCAAAGAAAAGGGCTGCGAACAGCCCCTTCCACTTCGCCGCGGCAAGCCGCTGCATCGCCTCGCGCATCTACGCCTTGCCTTCGCCCGGAAGCCTGACGCGCAGGCGCTTGATCCGCCGGGGTTCGGCATCGACCACTTCGAACTCGGCACCCGAGGGATGTTCGATCACCTCGCCGCGCGCGGGCACGCGGCCCGCCTCGAGAAAGACGAGACCGCCCAGAGTGTCGATCTCTTCCTCTTCCACGTCCTCGGTGACGAGCGACAGGCCCGACGCCTCTTCGAATTCTTCAAGCGGCGCGCGCGCCTCGACCAGCCACGACCCCGAAGGTTCCTGCATCCACAGGGCGCCCTCTTCCAGATCGTGTTCATCTTCGATCTCGCCGATGACCTGCTCCACGAGGTCTTCGAGCGTCACCAGACCGTCGACGCCGCCGTATTCGTCGATGACGAGCGCCATGTGCATCCGGTCCGTCTGCATCTTTTGCAACAGGACGCCGATGGGCATGGACGGCGGCGCATAGATCAGCGGGCGCACGAGGTCACCCATATCGAAATCCGGGCTGTCACCGTTGAAGCCGTGCTTGAGCGCGAAATCCTTGAGGTGGACCAGCCCGATGGGCGTGTCCAGCGTGCCCCGGAACACCGGCAGGCGCGTGTTGCCGGATTCGCGGAATTTCTCGACCAGATCGGGGAGCGAGATATCCTCGGCGACCGCGACGACCTCGACCTTCGGGATCATCACGTCCTCCACGCGCATCCGGCGCAGGTTCAACATGCCAAGGGGAACGGCGCGGGCGCTGTCGCCACCGCCAGCCGGAGCATCATGTGCCTCGGCCTCATCCGTGTCCGAGGGGCTGAGCGCCCCGATGATACGTCCGAAGAATCCTTCGGACCGTGCGTTTTCCTCTTCCTCGCGCGCGCTCTGCGCCGCGCTAGAAGACCCGTCGGTGTCGCCCATCTGTCCTTTCCACTGGCCCGGAGATCACGTCTCCGTCCCTCCATATGGGTCGGCGAGACCCATCTTGCCAAGTATTTCCGTTTCCAGCCCTTCCATCAGGGCCGCATCTTTGTCGTCTATGTGGTCATAACCCAACAGATGAAGGGTTCCATGTACGACAAGATGGGTCACATGATCCACCATCGGTTTGCCGGCCTCGGCGGCTTCCCGCGCGCAGGTGTCATAGGCGATGGCGATATCGCCCAGTTCCATGTCCTCGGGCGGGTAGGGGTCGCCCCCCGGCTGATCCGCGCCGCGTTCCTCGGATGGCCATGACAGCACGTTGGTCGGCGTCGGCTTGTCCCGGAACTCAATGTTGAGCGCGGCGATCCGGTCGTCATCGCAGGCAAGCAGCGCGATCTCGGCACCCGCGATGCCCAGCCTTGCGAGCGTCGCCGCGCAGGCGGTTTCGGCCAGAGCTTCGAGCCCCAGCGCCACCCAGCGGTCGTCCTCATATACCACGTCCACGATCATCGGGCCGCTCTTACCCGGCTTCGGGCGTCACGGGAACGCTCATTGCGCCATCACGTCGTCTTGCCGCACCCCGGTCAGATCCTCGCTCACCGCCCAGAGCCGCGCCGCGATATCCTCACGCTCGGCGTAGTCGGCGGTCGAGGCGACACCCACCGGGCCGACCAGTTCGCGAAAGCCCACCGGGCCATAGTTATCGCCGCCGGTCACATCATCGGCTGTGGCGGCGTAGAGGATCGCCTCCGACGCCTTCTCCGGCACCTGCGAGATGAACGGGATGATGAAGGTGCCGACGATCCAGCCCATGATCGGGATGGTTGCTAGGCGGTCATAGACCCCCTGCGAGCGTGAGAACCCCGGATGCGCGGCGACCGAAGTGATGCCCCAGCCCTGCGCCTCGCTGCGCCGCTGAAGCTCTTTCGCGAACATCAGGCAGGCGAGCTTGGTCTTGCCATAGGCCACCATCGGCTTGAACTTGCCCTTGGTCTGAAGGTCGTCGAAATCGAACTCGCCGTATTTGTGCGCCCCCGAGGACAGCGCGACGACCCGCGCGTTCGACCGTGACAGAAGCGGCAGCAACCCGACCACCATCGCGAAATGGGCAAGGTGGTTGACCCCGAACATCATCTCGAACCCGTCCTTGGTCTCGCTGCGCCCCAGTTCGGCCATGACGGCGGCGTTGCAGATCAGGATGTCGAGCCGGTCCAGCTCGGCCAGCGTCTTGGCCGTGAAGGCCTTGACCGAGGCCATGTCGGCAAGGTCCACCTGCCGGAAACTGAGCTTGGTTCCCGGCACCTCGGCACGGATCTTGTCCAGCACAGCCTCGCCCCGTTCGACCGAGCGTCCGGCCATGATGACATGCGCCCCGGCACGGGCGAGACCCGCGACGATCGCGGTGCACAACCCGCTCGTCCCCGTGACCATCGCCACCTGGCCGTCGAGCGACCCCATATCCTCAGGCGTCCATGCCATGCGTCACCTCGTGTTGTCGAAACGAGGCGTATCATCCATCGCGTCAGCTGTATACGCGGGCCTCAGGCGCTTTGTTTCTGGGGCCGGGCGATGCCCGCCTCGCGCAGGATGTCGGCGACCAGATGCTCTCGCCGATAGGCCATGATGTGCACGCCCGAGACGCCCGCGATATCCTTCACCTGCTGGATGAGTTCGACACAGATCCTGCGCCCCTCGTCCCCCGGTTTTTCGGCCTTTTCCAACCGGTCGATCACGCTGTCGGGGATATGGATGCCCGGCACGTTCGAGCGCATCCAGCGCGCGGCCTTGGCCGAGGCGAGCGGGCCGACGCCCGCAAGGATGAACACCCGCTTGTCGAGCCCCATGTCGCGCACCCGCTCCATGAACCGTTCGAAACGCGGAATGTCGAAGATGTAGTTGGTCTGGATGAAATCCGCCCCCGCCTCGACCTTTTTGGCGAGCCGGTCGGCGCGGTAGTCGACCGGATCGACGCAGGGGTTTTCGGCCGCCCCGATGAAAAGGCGCGGGGGTTTTGCGATCTCGCGCCCCGACAGGAACCGCCCCTCGTCGCGCATCGTCTTGATGAGCCGGATCAGGGAAACGCTGTCCAGATCGAACACCGGCTTCGCGCCCGGCTGGTCCCCGGCGCCCACGTCGTCGCCCGTGAGGCACAGCACATTGCGCACGCCCATCGCGGCGGCGCCCAGCACGTCGCCCTGAATGGCGATCCGGTTCCGGTCGCGACACGAGATCTGGTAGACCGAGCCATGCCCCGTGCGCGTGAGGAGCGAGCAGATGCCGATGGACGACATATGGCAATTGGCCCCGGACGCATCCGTCGCGTTGATCGCATCCGTGACCTCGGCCAGCGGTTTGGCGGCGGCGAACACATCCTCGGGGTCGGCGCTGTCGGGCGGGTTCAATTCGGACGTGACCGCGAACTCGCCTGCCCTCAGGGTGCGCTCCAGCACGGACCCGGCCTTGTGCCCTTCCGGGATCGGTTCATAGGGGCGGATCGCGTTGGGGTCGGAGTAGAACATGCTCATCGCGCGGCCCCTTCCTTGCGGGTCTCTTCGGTCAGCGGGGCCGAGGTCGGTGCACTGGCGCGGGCCTCGGGGTAGGTGCGCGCCAGCGCGGTTCGGTTCGCCTCGGTCCCTTCGGTCAATTGCTGCACGCGTTCCCGGCTGGCGCGCAGCCAGGCGGAACTCCCTTCCAACCGCCGATCAACGGGGGGCAGGACGACCCCGATCTTGTCGCCGTGCTTCATCCGCGAGGCGCCATCCCATGCCTCGACCCAGACGCAACGCATGTCGGGCTTCACCTCGCAGAACCCGCCCGGACGCACTCCGCCGCAGGGGCCATTGCGCAACTGCTTGGGGCAGTTCATCGGACAGGACATGCCGGTCGAGGACAGCACGCATTGCCCGCACATCTTGCAGTCGAACAAAAGCCCCTTGGTCACGCGCTCGACGGCGGCGACGGGGCGTTCGAGCCGCGCATATCCGAGCTTGGACAAGAGCGGGTCCAGCGAGACGAGAAGGCTTTCGAGCCTTTGGTAAACCCATTCGAACTGGCGTGAGCGGCGGACTGCGAAGCGGCGCAACGCGTACATGGCGACCTCCCTCTGGCTGCCCCCACGATAACGCAAATGATCCGAGTTGTAGCTGTGATTGTCTCCAAGCTGGCGGTCTGATGCGAGACTTGGCTTGGGCGGATCAATCGGAAAGCAGTGCAGCCCAAACACTGGACGGCTGTTTCAGACCAAGCCGCTCCACGATTTCACCCTTTAAGACGGGCAATGTCTTCGTCCTCCATTCACGTAGTGGTGAAAATGTCGTGGACTTAAGGCCGACGGTTGCCCCAAGTCGGTTTAAGGTCTGCTGCGAGAAAACATTAATGTGGTCCACCGGAGCACAGAGTTTTCCATTTTCACGCACGACCCCTTCGGACAAAGGTCCCTTCTTTGCTGCTTTATAGAGCGGAGCACCATTCGGCGTGGCCAACACAATCGCGCCGCCGGGAGCTAGTGAGCCAGCCAGCAAGCGAATCATGTCTTGAGGAAAAGATAGGTGCTCAAAAACCTGGTTGCTGAAAATGATATCGAATTGGCGTCCTTCAGTTGAAGCAATCACTTCCAGCCCCCGATTTTTTGCGTATTCAACCTTTTCGGCGGCAAGTTCGACACCTGTTGCTTTCACTCCCATTCCGGCTGCCGCTGCACAGTGGTCACCCCATCCCATTCCAAAATCAAGAAATCGTATATCCCGCGCATGTTTCTTAGTTAGTGACATGCAGGCGCGCACTTGCCTATTGATGGTGTCGAAATGCTTGATTGACTGTCGTGCGTACTTGTCCCTGAACAAGTTTTTCGAGTTGATCCAACGACCGTAAACCTCTTCAGCAAAGGCATCCGAAGGAACGCGCGTTTGAAAGATCATATCGCAAGCATTGCATTGCGCGAGAACGAAGGCTTCTTCGGCTAGCCTTTCTGGCGCCGGGTCGCCCGACTCAAATGCCTTGCGGATTTGGGACACAACGCGATCTGAAGTATAGGGCTCTTCATAAATTTTCTTGATATCTCTTGATCTGCAAACTGGGCATTCTTCACGGGGAAGTAGCAAGTTCTCGGTCATTTCCATAAAGCGTTTTCATAGTATGGGTTCATATTCATTCCCTATGTCTATTAGCGCAATTCTGCGAGTTCCACTTGGACGGCAAGAACAACGAGCGATGAGTACCTTGTTCTAGCCCTTGGCCGGGTCGGCGGCGTCGTAGGCTTCGATGATCTTGGCGACAAGGTGGTGGCGCACCACGTCCTTCGCCGTGAAGTAGTTGAACGCGATGTCGTCGATGCCCTTGAGAAGCGTTTCGGCATCGTGCAGGCCCGAGTTCACGCCGCGCGGCAGATCCACTTGACTGCGGTCGCCGGTGATGACCATGCGCGAGCCTTCGCCGAGCCGGGTCAGGAACATTTTCATCTGCATGGTCGTGGCGTTCTGCGCCTCATCCAGCACCACGAAGGCATTCGATAGCGTGCGCCCCCGCATGAAGGCCAGCGGCGCGATTTCGATCCGCTTTTCGGCGATCAGCTTTTCGACCTGCTTGCCCGGAAGGAAGTCGTTCAGCGCGTCGTAAAGCGGCTGCATGTAAGGATCGACCTTCTCCTTCATGTCGCCGGGCAGGAAGCCCAGACGCTCGCCCGCTTCGACGGCGGGGCGCGACAGGATGATCTTGTCGACATGGCCCGAGATGAACAGGTTCACCCCCACGGCGACGGCGAGATAGGTCTTGCCGGTGCCCGCAGGTCCGATGCCGAAGGCCAGTTCGCGTTTGAACAGGTTTTTCACATAGGCCTTCTGCGCGTCCGTGCGCGGTTCGACCAGCTTCTTGCGGGTCTTGATCTCGACCCGGCCGCCCTTGAACATCTCAAGCTGCGCATCCGGGCCGGGACCGTCTTCGTGGTGGCCCATCCGGATCTCGCCGTCGATGTCTCCGGCCTCGATCTGCTTGCCCTGTTCGAGCCGCTGATAAAGCGCCTGCAAGACTGCTGCCGCCTGCCCACGCGCCTCTCCGTCACCGACGACGGCAAGCTGGTTGCCACGGCGCAGGATATGCACGTTCATCTGGTGTTCGATCTGGGCGAGGTTTCGGTCGAATTCCCCGCACAAGTCGATGAGCAATCGGTTGTCGGGAAACTCCAGCAGGGTTTCGTGAATGTCTTCGGGTTTCGGCGGGTTTAACGCATCTAGTCCCAAGTATGTCTCCGTATCACGGGTGCCTGTACTAATGATGGTGCCTCCGACCCCTCGCACACGCAAGCATTAGTGCGCGAAAATTACGCAACTGATACAAAAAGGGCGCTTTCGGGTCGGCTTCGGATTAAGCGGTGTGCACAAATGAAAGCCCCGACGGGCGCGAATGGTTCCCGCGCCCTGTGATGTTATCCATCCGAGGCTGAACGAGTCGTTGCCGGGGCGTGCGGCAAAGGAAAAGGCCCGGCACTTGGCCGGGCCTTGTCGATGTCTTCGGTCGTGCCGGATCAGCGCGGCAGATAGTCCGGAAGGTCCGGCGACACGCGCCATTCGCCGATCACGGCGCCGCGCGGAAGTTCGTTGGAGCAGCGCGGCAGGCCCGATTTCGGGTCCGAACGGTCGCCGCCGTAGCCTTCGAGGCCGTCGTCGGTGATCCATGCTTCGCAGCCGTCGGGCAGAACCGCGACAGCGGCGATGCCGTCACGCGGGCCGGGGGAGTCGCCGATGGTGCGGTCGACGTTGGTCGCGATCAGCTTGGGCGCGCCGCCATCATAGGCGGTGGCCGAACAGCCTGCCACGACGACAGGCGCGAGCAGCGCAATAAGTGCGGTCTTCATTTTCATGGGTTCGGGTACCTGTAGCAGACGATTTCCACGCGGCGGTTCTTTTGCATGTTGGCCGCAGAGTTGTTGGGCGCGATCGGACGGCGCTCGCCGAAGCCGACGACACGGTCCACGACCGCCCCCGACTGGCGCGCGACACCGGCCACGGTGTTGGCGCGGTTCTGCGACAGGCGCATGTTGTATTCGTCCGACGCACGGCTGTCGGTATGCCCGTAAACGGCATAGGCGAAGGCGCCGGCGCTTGCGAAGAACTGGCGCAGCCACTGCTGGCCCTGTGCGGTCAGCTGGTAGCTGTCGGTCTTGAACAGGACATCCGTGTTCTGAACGGCACAGGTGTTCTTTTCCAGACACATATGGCGCCCGGTCTTGGGATCGCGGCGCGACACCATATACCCTTCGACGCCACCGTCCGCCCACCAATGCATGCATCCATCCGGGTCTACCCAAAGCCCCCAGTTGATCTTGCCGGTGACTGTCACTTGCGATTGCGCTGCGGCTGGGGTCGTGACCCCCGCAGCAGCGGAGAGCCCCAGAACGGCTGCGGCAGCCAGCGTTCTGAGACTGGAAATAACCCGGTACTTCACTCCTGATCCCCCAAAAAATGGCCGTGTGGCGACGGCGCGATATCTATTGGAGGAAGGTTAAACCGATGAAAGTCTTTATGTAAATGCTGGGCAGATTGAATTTGTCCAAGCTGTGTGGACATTCTGTATCATATATGTGGATTGCTAGTGATTGCTGGGAAAATCCACACAATTCCTAGTGTTAGTGAGTGGGCCCTACACCAAGGCGCCGGCCAGTGAATTGGGCCCGGCCTCGGTGATTCTCACCCGTCTGAGGTCGCCGGGGGCGATTCCCTCTGCTTTCACGTGAACGGCGTGAAGGTAGTCGGATTTCCCGGCCATCTGGCCCTCCATCCGGCCCGGTTTTTCAAACAGAACGCCGATTTCGCGGCCCACCATGCCGTCCATCACGCCGCGCGCCTGTTCGTTGATGAGGGCTTGCAGGCGGTGCAGACGGTCCGACGCCTCGGCCTCGTCCACCAGCGGACGCTCGGCGGCGGGCGTGCCGGGGCGCGAGGAATACTTGAAGCTGAAGGCCTGCCCATAATTCACGGCACGGATCAGGTCGAGCGTGTCCTCGAAATCGCGATCGGTCTCTTCCGGGAAGCCGACGATGAAATCGCCCGAGATCAGGATGTCGGGGCGGGCCGCCCGGATGCGTTCGATCAACCGCAGGTATTCTTCGGCGGTGTGCTTGCGGTTCATCCGTTTGAGGATGCGGTCCGACCCCGATTGCACCGGCAGATGCAGGTAGGGCATCAGTTTCGCGCATTCGCCATGCGCCGCGATCAGGTCGTCGGACATATCGTTGGGGTGCGAGGTGGTGAAGCGGATACGCTCCAGCCCGTCGATGTCGTTCAGCGCCCAGATGAGCCGCGCGAGCGACCAGTCGCCGCCGTCGCCCGCGCCGTGATAGGCATTCACATTCTGGCCCAACAAGGTAATCTCACGCACCCCGCGTTCGACCAGCTCGCGCGCTTCCCGCAGAATGCGCTCCGGCGGGCGGCTGACCTCGGCACCGCGCGTATAGGGCACGACGCAGAAGGCGCAGAACTTGTCGCAGCCTTCCTGCACGGTCAGGAACGCGGTCGGCGCGCGCTTGGCGGTCGGGCGGTTCTTCAGAACCTCGAACTTGTCCTCGAGCGGGAAGTCGGTATCGAGCGCCTTTTCGCCCCGGCCGACCTTTTCGACCATCTCGGGCAGGCGGTGATAGGTCTGGGGGCCGACGACAAGATCGACCATCGGCTGACGCCGCATGATCTCTTCCCCTTCGGCCTGCGCCACGCAGCCCGCGACGCCGATCTTCAGGTCCGGTTTCGCATCCTTCAGATCCTTGAACCGCCCCAGCTCGGAATAGACCTTTTCGGCGGCCTTTTCGCGGATGTGGCAGGTGTTCAGAAGGATCATGTCGGCCTCGTCCGGCGAGCCGACTTCGACATAGCCCTGACCGCCCATGGCCTCGGCCATGCGCTCGCTGTCGTAGACGTTCATCTGGCAGCCGTAGGTGCGGATGAACAGTTTCTTCGGGTCCGTGCTCTGATCGGTCATGTCGCGCGTTCTCCGGGGCCTTCGATCAAGGCGGCGTCGTAACGCGTTTGCCCTATCGCCGCAACGGTTGCATTGGCGCGGGCGTTCAGGGAAAGTTTACCCAGACCCCGCCACAAGGGGCATTTGGGGCAGAGAATGCGTTACACATCGCTCGCACAGTTCATCGACCGGGGCAAAGCGGCCTTTGCGAAGGGGCCAGTGGCGCTGATCTTCGTCGAGGATCTGGTCGAGGTCGAAAGCGCGATCCGCTACCATCAGTTGACCGGGTTTCGCGGGATCGTTCTGTTCGCGCCGCGGGAACTGGACCTGACCCATTCGCTCGAACAGGAAATTCACCGGGTGGATTATCCGGTGCTGCATGTCGGCGACGTGCAGAAGGCGGTGAATGCCGTTATCGACATCGCCGAGGGCACTTGGCTTTATTACTGCTACAACGCCGAATACCTGTTCTTTCCGTTCTGCGAGACGCGCAACGTCAACGAACTTCTGGTGTTTCACACCGAGGAACGGCGCAGCGCGATGCTGGCCTATGTGGTCGACCTTTATGCCGGTGATCTCAAACGCTATCCCGATGCGGTGTCGCTCGATCACGCCTGGCTCGACAAGTCGGGCTACTATGCGCTCGGGCGCCCGGACCCTGAGAACAACAATTACCCCAAGGAGCGGCAGCTCGATTTCTTCGGCGGCCTGCGCTGGCGGTTCGAGGAACACGTGCCCAAGGACCGGCGCAAGATCGACCGGATCGCACTGTTCAAGGCCCGGCCCGACCTGGTTCTGCGCGCGGACCACACGTTCAACGACGAGGAATACAACACCTACGCCTGTCCGTGGCACAACAACCTGACGGCGGCGATCGTGAGCTTTCGGACCGCCAAGGCGCTGAAGTCCAACGCGGGGTCCACCTTCGACATTCCGACGTTCAAATGGCACAACTCGGTGCCGTTCGACTGGACGTCGCAGCAGCTTCTGGACCTCGGGTTGATGGAGCCGGGGCAGTGGTTCTGACTGGTTGAGGCCCGTGGTGAGCGCGGCGCGGCGAAGCAGAGGCCCCGGGTTTACATCAAATCACATGCGCCTATGTTTAGGGGGAACCCCGCAAGCACCCGCGCGTTCACGCGTGGCCTTGCCGAACTCACTCCCGACCAAACGAGGCACTTATGACCGAAGTCAAATCGGGCGACACCGTCCGTATTCACTACACCGGCACACTGAACGACGGCACCGTCTTCGACAGTTCCGACGGGCGCGATCCGCTCGAATTCACCGTGGGCTCGGGCCAGATCATCCCCGGACTGGACAAGGCGATCCCCGGCATGACGCCCGGCGACAAGAAAACCGTTCCGGTCCCGGCGGACGAGGCCTATGGCCCGCATCATCCCGAAGGTGTGACCGAGATTCCGCGCGGCGACATTCCCGCCGACATCCCGCTGGAAACCGGCATCATGCTTCAGATGTCCACGCCGGACGGGCGCCAGATCCCGGTGACCGTGACCGACGTGACCGAGGAAAAGGTCACGATCGACGCCAACCACCAGCTTGCGGGCAAAGACCTGACGTTCAATATCGAACTGGTCGAAATCGCCTGATCCGACCCGACCGGGGGTCTCCGCCGACGGCGATGCCAAGGCGGAACACCCCCCGGCGGCCCGGCGTTTTCCCTTCGACAGACAAGGAAGGAGGACGCCATGACCGCTGTAATGGCTAAAGCCGCCACGATGATCGCCGCGCCTCCGCTCGTATGCTACGAGGCGTTCGCGACCCCCGACCGGATGACGGAATTCTGGTTCCCCAGGGTGTCCGGCCCGATCGAGAAGGGCGTGACCCTGACGTGGTACGTGGGCACGGCGCCCGATGCCCATCCCATCACCGTCGAGGTGGTCGAGGCGATGCCGGGCGAACGCATCGACATCCGCTGGGGCGACGGCACGCAGATGACCGACGTGTCGTGGACCTTCATCGAGAAGGGCCCGATGACCGAGGTGAAAGTCACCGAAACCGGGTTCGAGGGCGACGAGGCCGCACAGGCGGCGCAAGCCATCGATTCAACGGGCGGGTTCAGTCAGGTGCTCATCGCTGCCAAGGCGCTGATCGAGCACGACGTATCCATCAATGTGGTCGAGGATCGCGCGGCCGGCTGATCAGCGTTTGGCGCGCAGCCGGATCACTACGTCGACTTTCGACACTTCGGCCCCGTCCGGCGCCGCGGGGAGGGCCGCGATTTCAAGATCTTCCTCGGGCGCATCCATCAGCTCACCCGAATCTTCCCAGAAGAAATGCGGGTGGTTGGTGGTGTTGGTGTCGAAGTAGCCCTTGGTGCCGTTCACGAGGATTTCGCGCAGAAGCCCGACCTCGGAGAACGACCGAAGCGTGTTGTAGACCGTCGCAAGCGATACCTTTTCACCGGCCTCGCGCGTCGCGTCGAACAGGCTTTCGGCGGTGACATGCCGATGCTCGCCGTCGCCGACCAGCAGCGCCGCGATGGCCACGCGCTGCCGCGTCGGGCGCAGCCCGGCGCTTTCGAGCCACTTGCGGCCCATATCCTGTGACTGGCTGTGGGTCATCTTCACCCTCTGACTTCGTCTGGCGGTATATATAGTCAACAATACCTGTGCATTTCAATCGGATTCCCCGCACCCACCGTGAAGGCAGGGCAGGAGCGCCGCACTTGCCACTCACTTCGCGCGGGTGATAGACGGGCCGAAGCAAACCGATGTACCGTTCATAACACGTAGCCAGGGGGCCTGATGGCAGAGTATCCAACGAGTTTCGACAAGGACGACCTGCTGAAGTGCGCCCGCGGCGAGCTTTTCGGCGAAGGAAACGCGCAACTTCCCGCGCCGCCGATGCTGATGATGGACCGGATCACCGATATCTCCGGCGATGGCGGCAAGCACGGCAAGGGCCACGTGGTCGCGGAATTCGATATCGTGCCGGATCTTTGGTTCTTCGACTGCCATTTCCCCGGCAACCCGATCATGCCCGGTTGTCTCGGCCTCGACGGACTGTGGCAGCTCACCGGTTTCAACCTCGGCTGGCGCGGCTGGCAGGGGCGCGGCTATGCGCTGGGTGTGGGTGAGGTGAAGCTCACCGGCATGGTCCGGCCCGACCGCAAGAAACTGACGTATTACGTGGACTTCACGAAAGCCGTGCAGACCCGTCGCCTGACGATGGGTGTCGCCGACGGGATCGTCGAAGCGGACGGCGAAGTCATCTATCAGGTCAAGGACATGAAGGTCGCGCTTTCGGAAAGCTGACCGAAACCATCCGGGGACGGGCGCACCAGATAAGGAGCCAGAAATGCAACGTGTCGTCGTGACAGGTCTTGGGGTCGTGTCCCCCATCGGTCTGAACACCGAAGAGGTCACGCAGTCGCTGAAGGCTGGCCGCTCAGGCATCACCGCCAATGCGGACATGGCCGAATACGGCTTTCGCAGCCAGATCGCGGGGGCGGTGGATATCGACCTCAAGGAAAATGTGGACAAGCGCGCGCTTCGGTTCATGGGGCCGGGCGCGGCCTATGCCTATCTCGCGATGGGGCAGGCGATTGCCGATGCCGGGCTGGACGACTCCGATGTGGTCAACGAACGCACGGGGCTGATCGCTGGCTCGGGCGGCCCGTCGACCAGTTCGATGTTTCAGGCCCACCAGACGGTTCTGAAATCCGGTTCGCCCAAGCGCATCGGCCCGCTCGCCGTGCCGAAATGCATGTCCTCGACGATCAGCGCGAACCTCGCCACGCAATACAAGATCAAGGGCATCAACTACTCGATCACCTCGGCCTGTTCCACGTCGCTTCACTGTATCGGCAGCGCCGCCGAGCAGATCATGATGGGCAAGCAGGACGTGATGTTCGCGGGCGGGGCGGAAGAGCTCGACTGGACCCTGTCCTGCCTCTTCGACGCGATGGGCGCGATGTCGTCCAAATTCAACGACACGCCCGACAAGGCCTCGCGCGCCTTCGACAAGGACCGCGACGGGTTCGTGATCGCGGGCGGCGGCGGGATCGTCGTGCTCGAAAGCCTCGACCACGCGCTGGCACGCGGTGCCAAAATCTATGGCGAAGTGACGGGTTTCGCCGCGACTTCGGACGGGCACGACATGGTCGCGCCGTCGGGCGAGGGCGGCGAACGGGCCATGCGGTTGGCGCTGTCCACGCTGCCCGAAGGTCGGAAAGTGGGCTATATCAACGCCCACGGCACCTCGACCCCGGTTGGCGATGTCGGAGAAGTTGAAGCGGTGCGCCGCGTCTTCGGCGAAGGCTCCACCCCGCTCATCAGTTCGACCAAGTCCATGACGGGCCACGCGCAGGGCGCGGCGGGTGCGATGGAGGCGATCTTCTCGATCCTCATGCTGGATCAGGATTTCATTACCCCGTCGATCAACGTCGAAACACTCGACCCGGCGATCCACGAGGGCGAGATCGCGACGACACTGGTCGAAAACGCGGGGCTCGACACCGTGATGACCAACAGCTTCGGCTTCGGCGGGACCAACGGGTCGATGCTGATCAGCAAATATAACGGATAGGGACCGGGGACATGGGTGAGTTGATGAAGGGCAAGCGCGGCCTTGTCATGGGCGTCGCCAACGATCGCTCGATCGCGTGGGGGATCGCCAAGGCGATGGCCGACGAGGGCGCGGAGCTCGCCTTTTCCTATCAGGGCGAGGCCTTCGGCAAGCGGGTCGAACCGCTGGCCCAGTCGCTCGGCTCCGACATCCTTGTCGATATGGACGTGACCGACGATTCCAAACTCGACGCGGGCTTCGCGGCCTTGTGGGAACGGTGGGACCGGATCGATTTCCTCGTCCACGCCATCGCGTTTTCGGACAAGTCGGAACTGACCGGGCGGTTCCTCAACACCTCCCGCGCGAACTTCAAGAACTCCATGGATATCTCTTGCTACTCGCTGATCGAAGTGGCGCGGCGGGTCGAGCCTTACATGACCGACGGCGGCACGATCCTGACCCTGACCTATGGCGGGTCCAACCGCGTGACGCCGTTCTACAATGTGATGGGCGTGGCCAAGGCGGCGCTGGAGGCGAGCGTGCGCTACCTCGCCAACGACCTCGGCCCGCAGGGCATTCGCGTGAACGCGATCAGCCCCGGTCCGATGAAAACGCTGGCGGGCGCGGCCATCGGCGGCGCGCGCAAGACGTTCCGGCACACCGAGGCGAACTCGCCCCTGCGCCAGAACGCGACGCTCGAATCCATCGGCGGCACGGCGGTCTACCTCGCCTCGCCCTATGGCGAATGCACGACGGGTGAGATCATCACCGTCGATTGCGGGTTCCACGTGCTCGGGATGCCGCAGCCGGAAAACCTGTAGGCTCACGACCATCTATCAATGCAGGGGCGCGGGCCACGGTCCGCGCCCTTTTCGTGTCCGGCGCATGGGCCGGACGCTCTGCCAGTGGACGCCCCGATTGACCTGCGCTATCAGCGCCCGAACGCAGCGAGGAGGCTTTCCATGTCCGGCCACGGCACCCCGATCCCGATGACCAGCCGCAAGTCCGGCCCGCTCAAGGGCGTGGCCGACGTGCCGGGGGACAAGTCGATCAGCCACCGCTCGCTCCTGCTCGGCGCGATGGCCGTGGGTGAGACCCGCGTGACCGGGCTGCTCGAAGGCGAAGACGTGCTGGCGACCGCTGCGGCAATGCAGGCTTTCGGGGCCGAAGTGGAGCGGTTGGGCGACGGCGAATGGCGGGTGAACGGTGTCGGCGTCGGTGGCTTTGCCGAGCCTGAAGACGTGATCGACTGCGGCAATGCGGGCACCGGCGTGCGGCTCATCATGGGCTGCATGGCGACCTCGCCGATCACCGCGACCTTCACGGGCGACGCCTCGCTCCGCTCGCGCCCGATGGGCCGGGTGACTGATCCCATCGCGCTGTTCGGCGCGCAAAGCTACGGACGCACGGGCGGGCGGCTCCCGATGACCGTGGTGGGCGCGAAGAACCCGGTGCCGGTGCGATACAAGACGCCCATGGCCTCGGCGCAGGTCAAATCCGCCGTGCTGCTTGCGGGCCTCAATGCCCCGGGTGAGACCGTGGTGATCGAGGCCGAGGCGACGCGCGATCACACCGAGCGGATGCTGGCGGGGTTCGGGGCCGAGATCAGCGTCGAGGACACGGGCGAGGGTCGCGTCATCACGCTGGTTGGTCAGCCGGAACTGAAGCCCCAGACCATCGCCGTGCCGCGCGATCCGTCCTCGGCGGCGTTCCCGGTCTGCGCGGCGCTGATCGTGCCGGGGTCCGACGTGCTGGTGCCGAACATCGGCCTGAACCCGACCCGCGCCGGGCTGTTCACCACGCTCATCGAAATGGGCGCGGACCTGACCTATGAGAACGAACGCGAAGAGGGGGGCGAGCCTGTGGCCGACCTGCGCGCGCGTTTCTCGCCCGACATGAAAGGCATCCGTGTGCCGGAAGAGCGTGCGGCGTCCATGATCGACGAATACCCGGTGCTGTCCGTGGTCGCGGCCTTTGCGACCGGCAAGACCGAGATGGTCGGCGTGCATGAGCTGCGCGTCAAGGAAAGCGACCGGATCGACGCAATGGCGCGTGGGCTCGAGGCGAACGGGGTCACCATCGAGGAAGGCCGCGACTTCATGACCGTGCACGGCTTGGGTCCGGATGTTGTGCCGGGGGGCGGCACCGCTGCCGCGCGGCTCGACCACCGGATCGCGATGAGCTTCATGGTCATGGGTATGGCCGCGCAATCGCCCGTAAGCATCGATGACGGCCAACCCATCGCCACCTCGTTCCCGATTTTCGAGCCGCTGATGGCGGGTCTCGGCGCGACCATCGAGCGTTCGACCGCCTGATATTGGCGGTTCCCTCGCCGCCGTTCCTCTGGCTTAGTGACGGTGGGGATTGGGAGCGACGCATGGGACGTATCGGGATTTTCTGGTTTTTGCTCGCCGTGACGCTTTTGGTCTACGGGCTTCTGGTCGGCTGGGCGGGGCAGGACATGATCGCGCTTACCAACGGGGCGGCGATCCCTGACCTGCGGGTAACGGGATACGGGGTCGACGACATCCGGGCGCTGCTCGAAGGGGCCGAGCCGGGGTTTCCCGAAGCCTATGCGCGCATCTCGCGGACATGGGACGTCGCCGTGCCGGTCCTGTTCGGTGTGACCTTCGCCTACGGGATCTGGCTGGGGGGCGGGGCGTGGCGCTGGCTTGCTCTGGTGCCGGTGGTCATGGGCCTGTCGGACCTGACCGAGAACGCGCTGGTCACGCAAAGCCTGCTCGCCGGCCCCGACGCCCTCGATCCGGGCACGATTGGGCGGGCGAGCGCCGCCACCATGCTCAAATGGCTGCTTCTGCCTGTGTCGATCTTGCTCCTCGTCGCGACTTTCTTCAAAACGCGGGCACGAGCGAGCAAGGGGTAGCGGTTTGAGCTTCACGGTAGCCATCGATGGGCCTGCGGCAGCGGGCAAGGGCACGATTTCCAAAGCGGTGGCGCGGCATTTCGGCTTCGCCCATCTGGACACGGGCCTGCTCTATCGCGCCGTGGGCAAACGCGTGCTGGACGGCGAAGACGCGGTGGCGGCGGCCCGGTCGCTGCGCGCCGAGGACCTCGAGGTGCTGGGGCTGCGCACGCCCAAGGTCGCGCAGGCGGCGAGCAAGGTGGCGGTCGAACCCGAGGTGCGCGAGGCGCTGGTGGATTTCCAACGCGCCTTCGCGGCACGCGCAGGCGGCGCGGTTCTGGACGGGCGCGACATCGGGACCGTGATCTGCCCTGAGGCCGCCGTGAAGCTTTTTGTGACAGCCAGCCCCGAGGTGCGGGCGGTGCGCCGGCACAAGGAACTGCTCGAAACCGGGCATGACGCTGGCTACGACAGCGTTCTGGCCGACGTGCGCGCGCGCGACGAGCGGGACCGGACCCGCGCGACGGCGCCCTTGAAGCCAGCGGATGACGCGGTGACCATCGACACGAGTCACATGACGATCGAGGCGGCGGTGGCGGCGGCGGTCGCGATGGTGAACAAGGTGCGCGGGGCCTGAGAGGTTTC
The DNA here is from genome assembly GCF_005871115.1 of Maritimibacter alexandrii. Classification (NCBI taxonomy): domain Bacteria; kingdom Pseudomonadati; phylum Pseudomonadota; class Alphaproteobacteria; order Rhodobacterales; family Roseobacteraceae; genus Maritimibacter; species Maritimibacter alexandrii. Next base: position 360,320 of record NZ_SWKQ01000009.1, on the reverse strand, counting down.
GCCCGCTTGCGCGGGCGACCCGCTGGGGGGGGAGGCGCTGCCTCCCCGTCGCCATTGTCTCTCGGACCAATGGCGCGACAACGGCAACCACCCTCCGAGGTATTTGTGGACCAGAGAAGGTGGACCGTCAGGCCCCTTTGCCGAAACGCGGGAAGAGGCGGCGCTTCGGTTGGCCTGCGTCTTGTGTGTAGCCGAATGCTTCGAAGTCTTTCGCATAGAGCACGACGATCTGGTCTAGGTCTTTGTCTGCAAGTTCCCGGCGCGTTGCGCCATCCACGCTCCGGTTTCTATGGGGGAGCGGGGCCCCGAGGTTTGCCGCGTTCTGAAGTGCAGGCCTGTCACGACCAAGCGTTTCGAGGTGGAATATCCGGTCTGGCAGGAGCGTGCCGTCGTCGCCTGCCAAGAAATCGACCTGCGGACGGACGAAGTGGAACTTGGCGCTGCGGTCGTCCGGGTCGCGCATGAACTGCGCAGGCAGCCAGTCGTGGACGAACGCCCTTAGAGTCTCGACCGGGCGCAGATGGTTGAACAGCGACACGGCCCGCGCGACAGGGTCGCGGACCACGGTGAAGGTGAAGTAGTCGGCCCACATCTCATCCGTCACGTAGTGGTGGCGGGTGTAGTCGCGCGCGGACAGATGGGCGAGGCGGGGTGGACCGACGGCTTTCGACGGGTTGCGCCCCAGCATCAGCGGCGCGCGCTGGCCCCATGTCAGGCCCAGATCGTCCAGAAACGCCTGTTCGACGCTTTGACCGCCGCATTTCGGGATATGGACGAAGATCGTGCGGTGGGGATGCGAGATCATGCGCCGAACCGGGCCTCGATGAGCGGCTTATAGGCCTGCCAACCCCGCGCCATCGACGGGTCGATCCCCTGACGCACCTGCCATTTGGACAGCGTCGGCATGTCGCCCCCGGATTTCTCGGGCGCGGCGCAGGCGTCGGTCCAGTCGAGGCCGAGCGCTTTCAGAACGGGGGTCAAAGTGGCGCGCGGCGCGGCTGTGAGGGTGTCGAGGTGGATGTCATGCCACGCGGACCCCGCGCGCGCCGCGCCGAGCGCGCAGAAGTCGAGGTGCCGGTCGTATTGCGCGCTCAGATCGCCCCAGTCGTAGCTGTAGCGGTGCCCGTCGCGGAAGTCGTTCTTGAAGCAGGACCAGCAGGTCGCCTGTTTGTCGCGCCGCATGTGGATGATCTGCGCGTCAGGAAACAGCATCGGGATCGCCCAGGCGAAATAGTAGTTTTCGGGCATCTTGTCGACGAAGATGCCTGTGTTGGGGACGCCTTGCAGATAAGCGGTGCGGGCGGCCTCGAGCCGGTCGGTGTCCAGCCCGTCGAGAAAGGCGATGTGCGGGTTGCGGCCTGTGCCGTCGCGCATGAGCGCAGGCCCAAGCGCGATCCGTTCGCCAAGGTTCGTGATTTCGGGGTGTGCGGCGAGCATCTGACTGATGAGCGAGGTGCCGGAGCGCGGCATTCCAAGGACGAAGACCATCCGGGGCGGTCTCGCGTCCAGCCGCAGGTCGGGGGCGGCGCGCACGGCGGCAAGCGTGTCGCGGGCAAGCGCCGCCATCGCGCCATTGTCGTATCGGACGCCTTTCAGGCGATTGGCCGCGACCACCGCGTCGAAGGCTCGCTGGGGTTTGCCGAGATCGTCATAGGCCTTGCCCAACATGAACAAAAGTTGCGCGCGCAGCGGGGTCGACAGCGCCTTCTGCCTCGCGAAACCTTCGATCCGGGCCAGCACCTTGTCGCCGGGAGTATAGGGCGTGCCGTAGGTGTAGATCCACAGACCGGCGAGGCTGCCGGGATCGGCCGCGAACACCTTGTCGAGCGCCGCGTGCATGTCATCGAACCGGCCCGCGTTCAGGGCCGCTTCGGCGGTGACGAGGTGCTGGTGCAACGTGTCGGTCATGGTCTTCCCTTCCCGGCGCAGTCTGCCCGACATCGAGACCCCATGGAAAGGTGCCGCGCGGGGCCGCCCGCCGCTTTCACGCGCCGGTCAAAGCGACCGCGCCAGCGGGAACAGGGCACGCAGCCGGGGCGAGCGAAGCCACAATCCGCCCCACATGAAAAGGCCGAGGTAGATGGAGAAGAGCTTGTTCGACAAAAGCGGCATGTCGGCGAAGATCTGCATCGTCATCGCACCGCCGAGGATCGCCATCGACAGCACCGCGCCAAGCACCGCCGTCAGCGGAACGGCATAGAGCAGCACGCAGATCAGTTCGAGGATGCCGATCATCAGAACCGGACTGCCCTCCCACCCGAGCGACACCATGGTTTCGTCGGCAATCGGCATCCCGGACAGTTTCGGATAGACCGACGCGCCGAGGATGAAGAGGATATAGAGGCCGGACAACACCCAGCCGAGACGTGTCATGGTCTTCTGCGACATGAAAAACTCCTGATCGTACGCGCCATCGAAGCACTGCCGCTCCCCGTCCTGTCAAGGTGCTTTGCCCTTGCGTTATGGGGCCGAGAGCCGTATACGCGCGCCCAGACAGGCGTTAAGCCGCATGCCAGAGAGCGAGCAGGGTCGGGTAACCGGCCCTCTTTGTTTTGCGGAGCCTGTCTGGAAACCCATGAAAGACCGGCGGAGACAACCGTCTGGCCCGAATAGAACTGTAAAGGAACTGATCCGCTTATGAGCGCTAACGCATCTATGGAGGAATTCGAGGCCCTCCTTAACGAATCCCTCGAAATGGACACGCCGGACGAAGGTACGGTTGTCAAAGGCAAGGTCATCGCTGTCGAAGCCGGCCAAGCCATCATCGACGTCGGCTACAAGATGGAAGGCCGTGTCGATCTTAAAGAATTCGCGAACCCCGGCGAAGCGCCCGACATCACCGTCGGCGACGAAGTCGAGGTTTACCTGCGCGCGGCTGAAAACGCCCGTGGCGAAGCCGTCATCTCGCGCGAGATGGCCCGCCGCGAAGAAGCCTGGGACCGTCTGGAAAAAGCTTACGCCGACGACGCTCGTGTCGAAGGTGCGATCTTCGGTCGCGTCAAAGGCGGCTTCACCGTCGATCTCGGCGGTGCCGTTGCGTTCCTGCCCGGCTCGCAGGTCGATGTGCGCCCCGTGCGTGACGCTGGCCCGCTCATGGGTCTCAAGCAGCCGTTCCAGATCCTCAAGATGGACCGCCGCCGTGGCAACATCGTCGTGTCGCGCCGTGCCATCCTTGAAGAATCGCGTGCCGAGCAGCGTGCGGAAGTCATCGGCAACCTGTCCGAAGGCCAGACGGTCGAGGGTGTGGTCAAGAACATCACCGAGTACGGCGCGTTCGTCGACTTGGGCGGCGTCGATGGCCTGCTGCACGTGACCGACATGGCCTGGCGCCGTGTGAACCACCCGTCCGAGATCCTCTCGATTGGCGAGACGATCAACGTTCAGGTCATCAAGATCAACAAAGAGACGCACCGCATCTCGCTCGGCATGAAGCAGCTTCAGGAAGATCCGTGGGATCTGGTCGCTGCCAAGTATCCGCTCGAGAGCGTCCACAAGGGCCGCGTCACGAACATCACCGACTACGGTGCGTTCGTCGAGCTGGAGCCGGGTGTCGAAGGCCTCGTCCACGTTTCGGAAATGTCCTGGACCAAGAAGAACGTCCACCCGGGCAAGATCGTCTCCACCTCGCAAGAGGTCGAGGTCATGGTTCTCGAGATCGACCAGGCGAAGCGTCGCGTTTCGCTCGGCCTCAAGCAGACCATGCGCAACCCGTGGGAAGTCTTTGCCGAGACGCACCCCGAGGGCACGCAGGTCGAAGGCGAAGTCAAGAACATCACCGAATTCGGTCTGTTCATCGGACTCGACAACGACATCGACGGCATGGTGCACCTGTCGGACATCTCGTGGGACCAGCGTGGCGAAGACGCCATCCAGCAGTTCCACAAGGGCGACGTGGTCAAAGCCGTCGTCACCGAGGTGGACACGGACAAAGAGCGTATCTCGCTCTCGATCAAGGCGCTCGACGGCGACCCGTTTGCCGAAGCCGTTGGCGGCGTGAAGCGCGGCCAGATCATCACCGTGACCGTGACCGCGATCGAAGATGGCGGGATCGAAGTGGAATACGAAGGCATGAAGTCCTTCATCCGCCGCTCCGACCTGTCGCGTGACCGTGCCGAGCAGCGCCCCGAGCGTTTCCAGGTCGGTGACCACGTCGACGTGCGCGTGACCAACGTAGACGCCAAGTCGCGCCGCCTCGGTCTGTCGATCAAGGCCCGCGAGATCGCCGAAGAGAAAGAAGCCGTGGAGCAGTTCGGTTCGTCCGACTCCGGTGCTTCGCTCGGCGACATCCTCGGCGCCGCGCTCAACAAGGGCGACGAATAAGCCTTTCGCGTAAAGCGATGAGAATTGAGACGGCCCCGGAGCGTTCCGGGGCCGTTTTCTTTTGTCGCGGCGACATGGCGCGCCGACCGCGATACACTTGGTTCAGGAGGGGCGTATGAGACAGAAACGCAAGGAATGGATGGGTGTCGTCGGCGCATTGGGTCTGGCCGCGTTTCTTTTGGGAATGTTCGGCGGCATCTACTCGCTCGGCATGGCGATCGCGCTGTCGGTGTCGGTGTGGGCGGTCGGCGCCACGCTCGTCCTCGTCCTGACCGACCCGCCCGAGGGCGACTGATCCGGCGCCCGAATCATAAGGTGCTAACCATGCGGTTCGCGGGGTCGTGGCGGGCGGTTTCGCCGGGCGCACCACCTAACGGTCGGGATTTCCATGAAAAAATCGGCACTTTGCCGCCAAATTCGGCGCGCGGCCCAAGCCTCGGCTGTTTCGCGACGAAATCTTTCCCCCTATAGTCAGGGGGTAAGCGGCGTGCTGCCAACAAACGCCGGTCAGTCCTTCGGGGGGAAGACGGGATGATCCGTTCGGAGCTCATTCAGAAGATCGCGGACGAAAATCCGCATCTCTACCAGCGCGATGTCGAGCGCATCGTGAACACCATCTTCGAAGAAATCATCGAAGCGATGGCGCGCGGCGACCGGGTCGAGTTGCGCGGTTTCGGCGCCTTTTCCGTCAAGCAACGGGATGCCAGAGTAGGGCGGAACCCGCGCACGGGTGAATCGGTTGATGTCGAAGAGAAGCACGTGCCTTTCTTCAAGACCGGCAAGCTGCTGCGCGACCGACTGAACGGGAACTGAAAGGCCCTTTCCCATGCGTTACATTCGCTACGCGTTTCTGGGCGCGCTGGCCGTGGTGCTTATCACCGTGGCGCTCGCCAATCGCAACATCGTCGAACTTCGTCTGCTGCCGGAAGAAATGGCCGGTTTTCTGGGCTGGAGCTGGACCATCAATCTGCCGCTTTTCATCGTCATCTTCCTCGCCATCATCGCGGGCGTGATGATCGGGTTCGTCTGGGAATGGTTCCGGGAACACAACCAGCGCGCCGAAGGGCGCCGGGCCAAATCCGCCGCCGTGAAGTTGGCGGGCGAGGTGCAGAGCCTCAAGCGCGAGAAGGCCGGGCCGAAGGACGATGTTCTGGCGCTTCTGGAGGATGGGCGGTAAGCACACGCCCATGACCGACATCCGAGTGAAAATCTGCGGGCTGACGAGCGCGGAGGCGGTGGCCGCCGCCGCCGACGCCGGTGCGCGTTATGTCGGCTTCGTGTTCTTCCCGAAATCCCCGCGCAACATCTCGGTCGATCTCGCTGCGGAGCTGGCCGCCGAGGTGCCGCCGGGCATCGCCAAGGTCGCGTTGGTGGTGAACGCGGACAACACGCTGCTCGACGAGATCACATCGCGCGTGCCGCTCGACATGCTGCAACTTCACGGGTCTGAGACGCCGGAACGGGTGGCCGAGGTGCGCGCGCGCTATGGCCTGCCGGTGATGAAGGCGGTCGGGATCGCGGATGCCGCCGATCTTGCGCGCATCGACGACTATATCGGCGTCGCCGACCAGATCCTCGTCGATGCCAAGCCCCCGAAAGAAGCGGAGCTTCCCGGCGGCAACGGTCTGGCGTTCGACTGGCGGCTCTTGCAGGGGCGGCACTGGACGGTGCCGTGGATGCTGGCCGGCGGCCTGACCCCCAAAAACGTGGCTCTGGCGGCGAAGCTGACGGGTGCACGGCAGGTCGATGTCTCGTCGGGCGTGGAAAGCGCGCCGGGGGTGAAGGACGAAGGGCTCGTCCGCGACTTTCTGGGGGCGGTCGGGTGACCGTGGCTTTCCGCGCCGCGCGCGCCGACGATGTGCCCGCGGTGATGGCCCTGCTCATGGAGGATCGTGCGCCGGGTGCGCAACCTGTGCGGGACGACGATCCGGTCCAGATGTACCTCGCCATGATCGCAGACGGCACGACCCAGCTGATCGTGGGGTGGCGCGCGGGCGAGGTCGTGGCCTGCTATCACCTGACGATCCTCCACCTGGTGTCGCCGTCCACGCCGATCCACGCACAGGTGGAATCAGTGCGTGTGCGCGCGGACCTGCGCGGGCAGGGGATCGGCGCGGCGATGATGCGCGATGCCGAGGACCGGGCGCGGGCGGCGGATGCCACGCTCATGCAGTTCACATCGAACGCCTCGCGCGGTGACGCGCATCGGTTCTATGAACGGCTGGGGTTCAAGGCGACGCACGCGGGATTCAAGAAGGATCTGATCTCGCGTTAACCGGGGATTCACCGCGACTCGGCCATGGTTAACCCATGACACATCTCATCCCGCCTCAGAGCCCCGACCATTGGCTGTCCGCAGCTTTCACCTCCAACACCGCTACCTCCGGCGGCGTCATCAAGCGCCGGATCAGCGACATCGACCGGATCGTCGGGCGCGACCGTTTTCTGGGCGAAGTGCGCGCGCGCGGGTTTCAGGCCGTCGAAAACGGCGACAACCTGATCGTCTTCTGCAACGCCCAGCCCGTGCGGCTGGCCGCCGCACGCGCGGGGGTCACGGCCCACTGATTGCCACGCTGCCGTGCTTGCTCTTGCCCGATGCCTATTCTAGGAACGGGCAAGACTGCCCGGGAGCGCGATATGGCTGACGATCTCTTCAATTCCTTCATGAACGGCCCAGACGAGAAGGGCCGGTTTGGCGATTTCGGCGGACGTTTCGTGTCCGAGACGCTCATGCCGCTGATCCTCGAGCTTGAAGCGCAGTATGAACATGCCAAGACCGACCAGAGCTTCTGGGACGAAATGGAATTCCTGTGGAAGCACTATGTCGGCCGCCCGTCGCCGCTTTATTTTGCCGAGCGTCTGACCGAAGAGCTTGGCGGGGCGAAAATCTATCTCAAGCGGGATGAGTTGAACCACACCGGCGCGCACAAGATCAACAACGTGCTGGGGCAGATCATCCTCGCCCGCCGTATGGGCAAGACCCGGATCATCGCCGAAACCGGCGCGGGCCAGCACGGGGTGGCGACGGCGACCGTCTGCGCCAAATTCGGGCTGAAATGCATCGTCTACATGGGCGCGCATGATGTCGAGCGTCAGGCGCCCAACGTGTTCCGCATGAAGCTGTTGGGGGCCGAGGTCGTTCCGGTGACCTCCGGTCGCGGCACGCTGAAGGATGCGATGAACGACGCGCTGCGCGACTGGGTGACCAATGTGCGCGACACGTTCTACTGCATCGGCACGGTGGCCGGCCCGCACCCCTATCCGGCGATGGTCCGCGATTTTCAGGCGATCATCGGCAAGGAAGCCAAGGAACAGATGATGGAGGCGGAAGGGCGCCTTCCCGACACCATCATCGCGGCCATCGGCGGCGGGTCCAACGCGATGGGCCTGTTCTATCCGTTCCTCGACGACAAATCCGTGCGCATCATCGGCGTCGAAGCCGGCGGCAAGGGCGTGAACGAAAAGATGGAGCACTGCGCGTCGCTGACCGGCGGTCGCCCCGGCGTGCTGCATGGCAACCGCACCTATCTGCTTCAGGACGAAGACGGTCAGATCCTCGAAGGGCATTCGATATCGGCGGGTCTGGATTATCCGGGCATCGGGCCGGAGCATTCGTGGCTGCATGACATCGGTCGCGCCGAATACGTGTCGATCACAGATACCGAGGCGCTCGAAGCGTTCCAGCTTCTGTGCCAGACCGAAGGCATCATTCCGGCGCTGGAGCCGTCTCACGCGATGGGCCATGTGATGAAAATCGCGGGCGATCTGCCCAAGGATCACATCATCTGCATGAACCTGTGTGGGCGCGGCGACAAAGACATTTTCACGGTCGCCAAAGCGCTGGGCACGGATATGGCGGGTCTGAGCGACTAGTGATCGGCCTATAAACTCAGGTTTAGACCCGTCTGCGCCGGGTTTAAAACGCCGGTCATAAACTCGACGCTCATAGCCTGACCCATGCGTTCGCCGCAGCCTCTTCTCGGGTGCCACGATCCAGGCACCGGAGGAGAACGCAAAGGAACGCATAATGAAACTCGACATTTTTAAAGTGACGGCAGCCGTATTGCTGTCGGCCGGCATCGCTACGGCCGCGCCGCAGGACACGATCAACGAGATCGTGAAGGGGCTCGCAGGCGAAGGATTCACGCGGGTCGAAATCAAGAACCGACTGAATGGCGTCAAGATCGAAGCCCACGGCCCGAACGGTTCGGTGGAACGGATTTACGACGGGAAAGGCGTGCTGATGAAGGAAGAAACGCACAGCCGTCAGGGCACGTTCGGCTTCGGTGACCGTGACCGGGATCGGGACCGCAGCGGCCAGCGCAGCGCCACCAATGGTTTCGCCCATGACGACGACGGTCCCGACCATGACCGCGACGACGATCACGGCGGCCGTGACCGGGACCGTGACCGCGACCGTGACGACCACGGCGGACATGACAGCGACGACGATCACGGTGGGCGCGACCGCGACCGCGAAGACCGTGACCATGGCGGTCGGGATCGCGAAGATCGCGACGACGACTGAGCCTGCGACACAGGAACGCTCCCATCGCGATTGCGGCATCGGGTGGGGGCGTGCCATCTTGCGGGCGGGAGGAATGGATTTGCGGCGTCTCGTGATCGTGGCGGTTTGGCTTTTGGCGGGCACCGGGCTCGCCCGCGCCGACGTGGATCTCGACACGTTGATGCGAAGCCTGTCGCAACAGGGGTTCACGCGGATGCAGGTCTCGACGACCCTGCTGGGCAGAACCCGGATTTTCGCCACCTCAGACCAGTTTCATCGCGAAATCGTCGTGAACACGAACACGGGCGAGATCCTTCGCGATTTCTGGCAGGTGCGCTCCGAGTCCTCTTCCCGGTCCCAGGCGCAGATCCTCGATCCGTCCGGGGTGAGCGACAGGGACGACCGCGACGACCGAAGCGGATCGTCGGGCTCAAGTGGCCGCTCGGGGCGGGACGATCGCGACGACAGAGACTCGTATGACGACGACGATTACGACGACGATTACGACGACGACGACCGTGATCGCGACTCCGATCGTGAGGATGACGATTGATGCAGGGGCGGAGGCGATTGGCGCAGGACCGGGTCATCATCGTGATCGCGCTGGTCGTTCAGGCGCTCTGCGCCGGGTTCTTCATTTCCGATATTCTTTCCTCGCGCATCGGGTTCAGAAGCACGCCGATCCCGTGGCGGATGCGCGAGCTCATCGAAATCGGGGCTGCGCTTGGGCTCCTGCTCGGGTTCGTGCTGGGCGTTCTGGCTCTGACGCGGGTGCGCCGCCACCACCGGCTGGCCGAAGAGCGCCTGCGCGAGGCGTCGGCGGCGTTTCTGGACCTCGTGGCCAAACGGTTCGACGACTGGGCCCTGACGCCTGCCGAACGTGACGTGGCGCTGTTCGCCATCAAGGGGATGAGCCTGGCCGATATCGCGGCGGTCAGGGGCACGTCCGAAGGCACGGTCAAGGCGCAGACCAACGCCATCTATCGAAAAGCGGGGGTGAGCGGCCGGGCCCAGATGTTGAGCGACCTGATTGACACGCTGATGGACGATCAGGTGATGCAGGACTTTCCACCACCGACCGTCCCCGAACCGCATGAGATCGCGGCCAAGACGCGCGACGTCGAAGTCCGCTCATGAAAAGAGGCGGCGCACTGCGCCGCCTCTGATCCGTGAGAGAGACCTCACTTAGTTGGTGGAGTTCTTCACTTCCGTATCGGACTCCGTCTCGGCGTCGGCCGAAGCGCTTTCTTCCAGATCGTTGGTGGCTTCAGCGCCGCCACCGGCTTCGGTCCGGGTGTTCAGGTCGATGTCGATGTCGGGATCGATCGAACCTTCTTCCGGCAGAATCTCGGTGGTCTGGTTGCTGACGTTCGTGTCATCCGAGTCTTCGATCTCTTCGTCGGTGAAGATGGTGGTCGCGGCGTACTGGTCCACGCCCATCTCCATCTGCGTCATGGTGTCGGACACGACCATGCCGTCGGCGTCGAGGATCAGAATGCGGCCACCAGCGTCGCTGGACGCCATGAAGGTCAGGTTGCCGTCGCGGCCCTGACGCACGGTGTTCACGTCGTAGCCTTCGGCGGTCAGGTCGGCCATGCCCTTGGCATAGACTTCCTGATTCAGGCCCGATTCCACGTTCTGAGCGAAAGCGGCCGTGCCGGCGATAAGGGCGACGGTCGAAAGGGTCATCAGCTTGCGTTTCATAACTTCAGTCTCCTGTTGTCCCCGCGTCTCGTTTAACCGCGGGCCCCGGCTGCTGTTGGCGGTCAGTTCACGTGGACCCTCATGGTCCGTCGAGGACCGCCCGCCGGGCGCTATGGTCTGCCAACACGAGACTCGATCATTTGGTTCCTCACCCCGGTGCGTTTTTTTCAAATGATTGATTTTTTACGAAAAAGGGTGGCGCCAAGCGTTGACGCCACCCTGTCCCCACCGATGTGATTTCGCCCCTGCGGTCAGGAGCCGAGACCCACGGACACATCAAGGCCGATGCCCAGTCCGCCGTTCTTGCTGCCCGAGGCGCTGACGTCGGCATCGACATCGGCCTCGAGGCCCGATTGCCCGTCCGACGACCCGACCGCGGCGCCGACATCGGCGTCGAGACCGAGACCGGACGAGCCGTCCGTGCCGGATGTGCCGACGGTGGCTCCGGCCTCTGCCGCAAGACCTGCACCGCCGTCCGAGCCAGCCACGCCGACGCCCACGTCTGCGTCGACACCAGCGGCGACATCCGCCCCGGTGGAGCTGCCGTCGGTCGCAGGCCCATCGCTGCCGGGGTTATCTCCGCCAGCCATGTCGTCGCCGTCACCCGGCGGCGTCGTCGGATCGTCGGACGCGGCACCGCCCGTCCGACCGTTTCCGGTGTCCGGGCCGATCGGCGTGGTGACGGACTGGCGGGCGGCGGTGCGCAGGTCGCCGGTGCAGGCGACCTGTTCATCCGACACCACGTTGCCGTCTTCGGACAGGATCAGGATCCGCCCGTCGTCACCGGCGCAGGCGTAAAACGTCAGCCGCCCCAGGCTGTCCTGGCGAACGGTGCCGACCGAATACCCTTCGGCGCGAAGTTGCGTGGTGCCCATCTGATAGACGCTGTCGTTCAAAGCCGTCTGTGCGATGGTCGGTGCTGCGGAACAGGCAGCGGCGATCGTTACTGCGGAAACACGTTGCGTAAAAGTCATTGTCTGGTCCTCTTCGGTCTGCGGTGACCCCCACCCAGATGGGGACGCGACAACCCGAGGCTTGATCGGACGAACCCGCCCGACCATCGGGCTGAACACGTAACCTACATGTTGGCCAAACTGCCGGCGGCCCGGATCAGTTCCCAATTGAGACGCAACAAATCGTTTCGCGTGAAAGTTGTGGCGCTTCCGCAATGCGAAGAGGCGGCACCGAAGTGCCGCCTCTCGCAAAGGTCAGGTCTGTCGGTCAGCTGTGTGACCGTGCGACCCCGGATTAGCTGTCGCTGTCAGCCGACAGGCCAAGGTTCAGGCCGGTGTTGAGGCCGATGGACGCGCTGCCGTCGCCATCGTCGCCTTCGCCTTCGACCGACACACCGGCGTCCACGCCAGCGCCAAGGCCGACCGAGGCGGAGTCGCCGCCGTCGTCGCCTTCGGCGTCGATCCCGACGTCAAGGCCGGTCCCGACGTTGACCGAGGCGGAGCCGTCGCCATCGTCGCCTTCAGCGTCGATGCCGATGTTCGTGTCCGACCCCACGCCAGCCGACAGGCTGCCCGAGTCGTCGCCATCGTCCGACATGGTTTCCACACCGATCATGGTGTCGGAGTCGGCCATTGCGCTCAGCGAGCCGCCGTCTTCGTCACCTTCGGCTTCGATCGCGGCCGAGGCGCTCAGGTCGGTCATCGTGTCCGACATGACTTCGCCGTCTTCGCTCATGATGAGGATACGGCCATTGGTGTTGTTGCGGGCCATGAAGGTCAGCGAGCCTTCGCCGTCCTGACGCACCGAGTCGACGTTGTAGCCATCGCCGCGCAGTTCGGCCATGCCCATCGCATAGACTTCCTGGTTGAGTTCAGCTTGGGCCGAGTCCTGTGCGAAAGCGGTCGCGGCAGGCGTAGCGGCCAGAAGGGCGATTGCAGTCATCGTAGCAAAGCGGTTCATAATCTCTCTCCAATCTGCTGTGGCACCCCTTGGATGCCCCTTCCAATGCGTTGGTCGCCGGGATCGCATCGACCGTCGTGGCCGGATGAGGGCGCCCCCCGTTGGAAGCTGTGACCGGACAACAGCCTCAAAGTCCGAAAGTTCCTGTCTCGGTTGCGAAAAAACTTTAATTTTTCCAATGGGCTATCGGCTGAAACTTTTCACGGGGCGGACTCGTGCCAGTTCAGTTGGTGCTGGAAACAAAGAGAATTTTTTTGAAGTGACTGTTCGCTTCGGGGGCCGGACGCCAGCCAAGGCCAAATCAAGGGCCGCAACTTTTTTTCGGGTCGTTCAGATCGAATGCTCTTCCAGCACCCTCAGCGGGACGACTTCGAGCGCGCGTCCGTGGGTCGCTTCCAGCCGGACCTTGGGCGCGCAACCCTCGTCATGGGCCTGAAGGAACCGGGCGGCACACAGGCACCACTGATCGCCGGGCTTGAGGCCGGGAAAGCTGAACTCGGGCCGGGGTGTCGACAGGTCGTTGCCCACGTATTTCGAATAGGCGAGGAACTCGGCGGTCATGACCGCGCAGACCGTGTGATTGCCGGTGTCCGCGTTGCAAGTGTTGCAATAGCTGTCACGGAAGTATCCCGTCTTGGGGTCGTCCGAGCATAGCAGCAATGTCCCGCCAAGGACGTTGATCGGTTCAATCGGTTCTGGCTTCATGGGCGGTCCGGGTGATCTGTCTCAGTCTCTCGATATTGTCTTCGAAGACGCCGGGTTCGGTAAAGCCCCGGTCGGCTGAATTGATCGCGATGACGACGTCGCGGGTGCGGTCGATCCAGATGTATTGACCATAGACGCCGATGGCGAATACCTCGCCGGGCTGCGGATCGGCGGGCAGCCACCATTGGTAGCCATAGCGCGCCTCTCCTTGCGCGGTCGGCGCTGTGGGGGCCGTCGATGCCTCCACCCAGTCGGCGGGAACGATCTGCTGGCCCTGCCACATGCCGTCCTGCGCGATCATCTGGCCGAAGCGGGCATAGTCGCGGGTCCGCAGGTTGAGACCGCCCAGCACAAAGGCATTTCCGTCGCCGTCGGCCATGTAATAGGGGTCGGCTTCCAGCCCGAGCGGCTCGATGATCCGGTCTTCGAGAAGCGGTGGAATGCGTTCGCCCGTCGCGCCGCGAATGACCATGCCAAGCACATGGGTATCCATCGAGACATAATACCACTCCGCCCCCGGCTCGGCGCGACGATCCATCAGGTCGCGGGTGAAATCGTCAAGCGACCCGCCAAGCGCGATCACGCGGCCCATGCGGTTGATGTCGGACCAGAAGTCCAGATAATCCTCGTCGAACGCGACGCCCGAGGCCATGTTCGCAACCTGCGCGATGGTGGCACCGTCATAGGCCGTCCCTTCGAGCGATGGGGCATATGTGGTGACCGGATCGTCGATGGAGGCGATCACGCCCTCGTCGATCATGATGCCGAGAAGGGCCGACAGCCAGCTTTTGGCGACCGACCATGACACGCGTCGATCTTCGGGCGAGGTGCCTTGGTAATAGTCCTCATAGACGATCTCGCCCCCGGACAGGACGACCATCGCGGTCACGGTGCGGGTTTCGATCCAGTCGTCGATCCCGGCGGGCAGCGTCATCGCCTCGCCCTCGGGCAAGGCCGAAACCGGGCCGTCGCCGCGCGACATCGGAACCGTGTTGAACAGCGCGTCCATGTTCGAGAAATTTTCGACGATGCGTCCCTCGTCGAACAGCGTCTGCACGGCCATGAGACGTTTGAGTTCCTCGCCGCGCGTGATGCCGATCAGGGCGGCAATCGCGACGATGGCGACGAGGATGTAACCCAGTTTGCGCATGATAACACTCCCGATGCCCGGACTATGGCGTCAGGGGGCCTGCCAGTCCACCCAACGCCCGTGGAAATCGACGCGGCCAAGGTTATGCACCTCGCCGCCGGGCCATGTGGTCAGGGTCATGGCCGCGCCCGGCCCCTGTCCGTCGGCTTCCATCGACAGCCGCGCGATCGGGGCGTCGAGGGTCGCGGCCTTGCCCGCCGCTTCGAACGCGATTTCGCAGGCGGCCTTGGTGGCGGGCGGGAAGTATTGCCACGCGATCGTGTGGAACACGAGGTGGATGTGGCCGGGCCGCCGGATCGCCACGCGGATCGGCAGGAACGACATGGCGTCGCTCTGATCCACCTGCGCGTCATAGACCGCGATCGCCGCCCGCGTGCGCTCGATCCGCTCGGGCTGGTCGGCCCAGAGGTAGGACAGCAGGCGAAGTTCATCCGCCGGGTCGTGCACGTCGAGCGGGGCCACGTCGATCCCGCGCCGGTCCGTAACCTCGATCTTCGCTTCGGGCGGGCAGGGGCCGGTCCAGTCGGGCGACAGCGTCACGGCGGGATCGGCGGGCCCGCGATAGCCGCAGGGCAGGTCGAGCGCGTAGCGATCCCACATCAGGTTCAATCCGGCGCTCGCGCCCAATTCCGTCAGCACGAAGGGCAGGCCATAGCGGTCGGCGAGCCAGTGACCGGCGGCGATCATCACCGCCGAGCGGCGAACCTCGTTCGTCTGCGGCGGCAGCGCGAGATAGGTGAGCAGCGTGTCGGTCCGGGTTGCAAGCGCCGCGTCGAGGGCGGCGCCAAGCGTCGCGTCGTCCGTCGCCGGGTTCGGCGGGTAACAGGCAGCAAGTTCCGGGTCTTCGCCCGCCAGTACCAGAGCGTGCAGCCCGCCCAGCAGGCGCAGGGGCACCGATTGGCCCGAGGGGCCGATGTCGCCCTCGAAGGCGAGCATCCGGTCCATCACCGGGCTACCCGGTGCGATGCGGTCGGCGACAAGGCGCAAGACACGGGCGGAGAACGGCGAGCCTAGAGCTTCGTTGCTCTTGGCCTGTTCGCGGAAGGCGGTGGCGATAGTCATCTGAACTTGTCGACCAGTTTCTGAAGCGGTGAACGGTCTTCCTGCGGTGCCGGCGGCTCCTTTGCCTTCGCAGGGGCGGGTTTCGGCGCGGGTTTTTCGGGCTTGGGTTTGGCACCCCCCGTGCGCAGCGCGACGGCATTGGTGAACTTGGCGTTATCGTCGCTCACAAGGTGCTCGGCCCCGTCCGAGATGCCGCGCAGCATGTCGTCGAGCCACTTTTCTTCCTGCTTGGCGAAGTCGGACAGCACGTAGGGCGACACGCGGTCCTTGTGGCCCGGATGGCCGATGCCCAGCCGGACGCGGCCATAGTGCGGGCTGATATGCTGGTGGATCGAGCGCAACCCGTTATGGCCCGCATGGCCCCCGCCCAGCTTCAACTTCACCTTGAACGGCGGCAGGTCCAGCTCGTCGTGGAACACCGTCACGTGCGTCGAGTCGAGTTTGTAGAAGCGCATCGCTTCGCCCACCGACTGACCCGACAGGTTCATGAACGTTTCGGGCTTGAGCAGGATGACCTTCTCGCCACCCAGGTTGCCCTCGCTCACCTGTCCCTGAAATTTGGACCGCCACGGGGCGAAGCCGTGATCCTCGCGAATCCGGTCCACGGCCATGAAGCCGATGTTATGGCGGTTGCCCGCGTATTTGCTGCCCGGATTGCCGAGGCCGACGAAGAGTTTCATGGCGGCAATCTAGGGGCGGACGGGCGCGAGGTAAATGTCCTGCCGTCCCGCTGGACTTTCACCCCGCCCGGTCTAGGATCGTCGCCAAAACCGGGCAGGGCGGACCATGGCGCAATTCACATTGAAAGACATCACGCTTCGCGTGCCGGGCAAGGCGCTGACCAAGCCGCTGCGGGTGGCGTTGGAGACGGGCCGCTACGAATGGAACGAGCGCGACGCGATCGAACGGCATGTGAAGCCGGGCGACAAGGTGCTCGATATCGGGGCGGGGGCCGGCTACATCTCGATCATCGCCGGGCGCGCGGCGGGGCCCGAGAACGTGATCTCGGTCGAGGGCAACCCGGTGATGATGGAGGCGCTGCGCCACAACCTCGACGAAAACGGGGCGCAGGCGACGCGGGTGCTGCACGGCGCCGTGGTAGCCGACAATTTCGACGAGGATACGGTTCTGTTCGCGGCGCGCGATGCGTTCTGGTCGTCCTCGATCGCGAACGAAAAGACCAATCCCGACAAGATCGTCGAGGTGCCCGCGCTGAAGCTGTCGGCGCTGCTCGACGAACACCAGCCCACGATCGTGTCGATGGATGTGGAAGGGGGTGAACTGGAACTGTGCCAGCAGCCCTGGCCGCCCTGCGTGCGCATGGTGGTGATGGAGATCCACACCAGCCAGTATCCACCCTCGGCGGTGAAGGCGATCTTCGACGGCATGTCGAAAAACAACATGACGCTCATGCCGTGGGGCACTCGGGGCGAGGTCATCGTGCTGCAAAGGTGCGATAAATGAAAAACGGGGCCTGATCGGCCCCGTTTCTTTTGTTCCACGATGGGAAGAGACTTACGCCTCTTCGCCCTCGGTCACATCCTCTTCGGCTTCGCCCTCGTCCTCGTCCGCACCGGCGGAGCGCAGGCCCGACGGGGCCGAGATGTTGGCGATCACGAAATCACGCTCGACGGTCGGCTTGGCGCCCTGCGGCAGTTCGACGTCCGAGATGTGGATCACGTCACCGATGTCACGGCCGGCGAGATCGACGACGATCTTTTCGGGAATGTCACCCGCGACCACATCAAGCTCGACTTCCGGACGAACGTGCACGACCACGCCACCCTTCTTCACGCCCGGAGCCTTCTCTTCGTTGATGAACTCGACGGGAATGAACAGGTTGATGCGCGAGGTGCGGCGCAGGCGCAGGAAATCGACGTGGGTCGGAAGATCCTTGACCACGTCGCGCTGCACGTTGCGGCAGATCACGCGGACATCGTCCTGACCTTCAACCTTGAGGTTGAAGAGGGTCGACAGGAAACGACCGTCCTTGAGCTTCTTGAGAAGCATGTTGAAGTTGATGTTGATCGGCAGCGGATCGACGTCGCCACCATACACGATACCAGGTACGTTGCCTTCGCGGCGTGCTTGACGAGCGGCCCCCTTGCCCGTCCCCGTCCGTACCGTGGCGTGAAAGTCAGGTATTTCACCAGCCATGGGTTTTCTCCAGATTGTAAAGGTCTGCGGCGTTCCTCCAAGGGTGCAACCCCGCATGAGTGTGCGCGTATACGCGGGAATCATGGGTTTGGGAAGGGAAAAAGCGCGCGCGCCCCGGCGGCCTCGCGGTGGCCCGCCGGGCCGGGCGAAACGGATACCCTTTTCTTCATCGTTCTCCGAATACTTGGGGGGGGGGTACGAGGGGCAGTACCCCTCTCATGGACCGGCCGGGGGCGCAGGCCCGCGACGAAACACGAATGCGTCGTGACGCCCGTTCCCGTTTGCGCTATCGGTCCCGGTGCATGACCCTGTTCGACGCCCTCAGAATCTCCCGCGGACCGGCCTTCGTCCTGATGGCGACGGGCGTCTATTGGGGTGGCCTCGCGGGCATGATGCCCGACGTCAAGGCGCATGTGGCGGCCTCGGACGGGGTGATGGGCGCGGTGCTGGTGGCGCCCGCCGCAGCCTCGATCCTCGCGATGGGGGCGGCCCCCTGGGCTGCGCGCCGGTATGGCGGATACACTCTGCCGGTCGCGGCGATCCTGATCGCGCTGACGCTGCTTCTGTATCTCGTCGCCGATACGCCTTTGGCTCTGGCCGGCGCGCTGTTCGCGGGCGGTTTCGCGGTCGCCTTCGCGGATATGACCGCGAATATCCGCATCGCCCATGTCGAGGCGCGGCGCGATGTGCATCTGATGAACCTGAACCACGCGGCCTATTCCTTTTCCTTTGCGATCACGGCGCTTCTGATCGCGGGGCTTCGCGGCGGTGGCTGGGATTTCAGGACCATCGCGATGATCCTGTCCGGCGTCGCGCTGGCCTATGCCGTGCTGGGGTGGGACAGTCGCGACCCGTCGAGCGGCGATGACGAGGCCGAGAGCGGCCCGGCGCGTCCGCCCATGATCGTGGTGCTTCTAGCCGGGGGGATGCTGTTTTGTTCCTTCGTGGCCGAGAACGCGACCGAGGGCTGGACCGCGCTGTTCATCGAACGCACGCTCGGCGGCGCGGTCGGCGAGGGCAGCTTCGGTCCCGCCGTCTTCGGCTTCGTCATGGGGGCCGCGCGCCTGTCGGGGCAGGCGCTGGTGCGGCGACTGGGGGCCGAACGGCTGATCCTGTCCTCGGCGGTGCTGGCGGTGATCGGGGCCATCGTGATCGCCCTGTCGCCGAGCCAGATCGTGATGCATGGCGGGGTGGTTCTGACCGCGCTCGGCGTTGCGGTCATCGTGCCCTCGACAAACTCGATCCTTGCGCGAAAAGTGAAAGGTCCGGCCCGGTCTATCGCCATTTCGCGGGCCTGGATGTTGGGATTGATGGGGTTCTTCATCGGCCCGGCCCTGATGGGCGGGCTCGCGGAACTGGGCAGTCTGCGCCTGTCCTTCGCCGCCGTGGCGGTTTCCTCCGCCGCGATCATCCCGGCGGTTCTGGCGCTGTCGCGGCGGTAGAGTTCCCGAATTGTGCGGGCTGACGCCCGCGCCGGGTTTGCGCGTCCCCGCCTCGGGCGGGCACACGCGGTGGGCGCCCTTGCCCGACGGCGCTCGCGACGACGGTCGGAGCATGGGCTGGGGAGGCGCTTGAGGGGGCGATCCGCCCCTCAAGGCGCCATGTCCAGCATGGGGCGAGTCGCCTGCGCGTCAAGGACGAGCCGCGCCGGGGCGCGGTCGCTGGCGCGATCCTTGACCCGCAGACGAATCGCGGAGGCTCAGGCCCAGTCGCCGGAGAAATCGCGCGGGATGCGCAGGATGTCGCGGTCGACCTGATTGATGTCGCGGTGTCCGCAGAAGGCCATGGAGGTGTCGAGTTCCTTGTGGATCACCTCCAGCGCGCGGGTCACGCCCGCTTCGCCCATCGCGCCCAGACCATAGACGAAGGCGCGGCCGATATAGGTGCCCTTCGCGCCCATCGCCATCGCCTTCAGCACGTCCTGACCGGAGCGGATGCCGCTGTCCAGATGCACCTCGATCCGGTCGCCCACCGCCTGAAGGATCGGGTCCAGCGCGCGGATCGACGACAGCGCCCCATCCAGTTGGCGCCCGCCGTGGTTCGACACGATGATCGCATCGGCACCCACCTTGGCGGCCATCACCGCATCCTCGGCTTCCATGACGCCCTTCAGGATCAGCGGGCCGCCCCACATCTCTTTGATCTTTTCGATCTTGGACCAGTCGAGCGCGGGGTCGAACTGATCGTTGGTCCAGGACATGAGCTTCGACGGGTCCGAAATCCCCTTCACATGCCCGACGACGTTGCCGAAACTGCGCCGTTTCGTGCCCAGCATCCCCATGCCCCAGCGCCATTTGGTCGACAGGTTCACGAGGTTTCGGACGGTCGGTTTCGGGGGGGCGGAAAGGCCGTTGCGAATGTCCTTGTGCCGCTGCCCCATGATCTGAAGGTCGAGCGTGATAACCAGCGCCGAGCAGCCCGCATCCTTGGTGCGCTGGATCAAGCGCGACAGGTAATCCTCGTCACGCATGACGTAGAGCTGGAACCAAAAGGGGGCCGTGGTGTGCTCGGCCACGTCCTCGATGGAGCAGATCGACATGGTGGACAGCGTGAAGGGCACGCCGAACTTTTCGGCGGCGCGGGCCGCCTTGATCTCGCCATCCGCGGATTGCATCCCGGTCATGCCGACCGGGGCGAGCGCGACGGGCATGGCCACGTCCTGTCCGATCATCTGCGTCTTCGTGGTCCGGTTCGACATATCGACGGCCACGCGCTGACGCAGGCGGATCGCGTCGAAATCCGACACGTTCTCGCGAAAGGTCTGCTCGGTCCACGAACCGCTTTCGCAATAGTCGTAGAACATCTTGGGCGCGCGACGCCGGTAGAGGCGTTTGAGATCGTCGATGTTGGTGATGACGGTCATGGATACCTCCCCCGGACCTGCTGTCCGCGCGACGCTACAGCCGGCGATCACCGTGCGCAACGCGACCGATTGCGCTTGCGCCCGGCGCGACGCCCCGCAAGGTGGCGCCATGTCTATCGTATTGATCGGATTGCTGGCGAGCCTTGGCGCCGGGCTCATGACGGGGGTCGGGGCGCTGCCCGTTCTCTTCGGTCGCACCATCACCCGGAAATGGTCGGACATGCTCTTGGGCTTCGCGGCCGGGGTGATGATCTCGGCCTCGTTCTTTTCGCTCATCCTGCCCGGTCTCGACATCGCCAAGATGGAAACGGGAAGCGTCTGGGCGGCTGCGGCCATCGCGGCGGGCGGGATTGTTCTGGGCGCGCTTGCCGTCTACGCGATGAACGAAGCCTTGCCGCATGAGCATTTCATCGCCGGGCCCGAGGGCGCGGACCCCGGTGCGCTGTCGCGCATCTGGCTGTTCGTCATCGCGATCACGATCCACAACTTCCCCGAGGGCATGGCCGTGGGCGTGGGGTTCGGCGGCGGCGACGTGGCCAACGGCATGTCGCTGGCCACCGGCATCGGCCTTCAGAACGCGCCCGAGGGTCTTGCGGTCGCCGTGGCCCTGCGCGGGCTGGGGTATGCCAAGGGGCGCAGTTTCCTGATCGCGCTCATGACCGGGCTGGTGGAGCCGGTGGGCGGGCTGATCGGTGTCGTCGCGGTGACCATGGCCGAGGCGCTGCTGCCCTGGGGGCTGACCTTCGCCGCCGGGGCCATGCTCTATATCATCAGCCACGAGATCATCCCCGAAACGCATCGCGGCGGGCACCAGCACCGTGCGACGACCGGGCTTATCGTCGGACTGGTCCTGATGATGTTTCTGGATGTCACGCTGGGCTGATCGCCGGGCCGGTGGCCAAGTTTCGCTTGCGCATGTCGCGCCACATGGCACTGTCGCCGCATGACAGCACGCACTGCCTTACGAATAGGTCTCTTGCTCTGGAGCGTCGCGTTCATTCTGGCGTTCATCGACTTCGGAATGACCGAACCATCCAGCGACGGGTTCACCGCCGGGCTGAACAAGGTCGCCAAGTTCATGGCGTGGCAGGCGGTGGCGCTCGTCATCTCCGTCATCGTCTGGGCGATCGGCAGCCGGTTCGAGCGTCGGTCGGCCCAACGGGTCGCAAGCCGTATTCCGGGGATCATCATGATCGCGATCGCACTCGCCTTCGGCCTGTTCATACTGAGCTCGGGCCTGATCGGCGGCATGGCGGGCGGAACGGAAACATCCCCACAAATGCCGGTGACCAAACCGGCGGAGCCTGCCCAGTGACACAAAGGTATTTCGAGGATCTGCCGATCGGGTTCACCTACCGATCCGGCGAGGCGGAACTGACCCGCGAGGCCATCGTGAAATTCGCCCGCGAATGGGATCCGCAGCCGTTCCATGTCGATGATGCGGCGGCGGCCGAAAGCCATTTCGGAACGCTGATCGCCTCGGGCTGGCACACGCTTTTGATCGCCTTCAACCTCGCCATGCAGTCGGGCGTCTGGGACGAAGCGTCGATGGGCGCCTCGGGGATGGACGAGGTGCGGTGGTTCCTGCCAGCGGTTCCGGGCGACGTCATCCACGTGCGGGCCGAGGTCGTGACGGCGGAACGGTCGAAATCGCGGCCCGACCGGGGGCGGGTGAGTTTCCGCAACGACGTGCATCGCGCCGACGGCAAGCGGATCGCGAGCTATATCGGCAATCACCTGATGAAGGCGCGCGGCACCTCGCTCGCCTGACGCATGCCCGATGGGCGATCAGGCAGGGACGTGTCCGGGCTTGGCAGGCGCGGGTTCCGGCGCGCCCGACACCTCCCACACGTCGCGCTGGCCGATCATCTGCTCTTTCGGCGCGTGGGTCACCGTCAGCCCGGCATTCTCGATCAGGGCGAGCACTTCGCCCACGATCATGTCGGGCGAGGTTTCGGCGCGGCCCACCGGGATCGGACGGCGCAACTCGCGCTTGCCGGAAGGAAACAGGGTGAGCGTCTCGTATGTGCCCGAGCCGCGCCGTTCCACGCGCACGATATGGCTCCACGGGATCATGCCATGCACCCCGACCTGCGCGCCTTCGGGCGTCAAAAGCGCCAGCCGCCGCCGCATGTGGGTTTCGGTCAGCCCGACCCAGCCCAGCATCACACCGATCAGAACCGGCACGGCGAGGATCACGCCGAGCGGTGTTTTCCACAGCGCATCGAGATCGGTCGTCGCCACGTTGAAGATGCAGATCACACCCAGCGCCAGAAACGCCGCCCCGATCCAGCGCATCGTGCGGAACGACGGCGGGGCCGCGTATATTTCCAACGTGTTCGTCATGTCTTGTCCCGCCAGCGGTTCACGATGGGATAGCGGCGGTCGAGCCAGAAGCTGCGCATCGTCAGGCGTGCGCCCGGCGCGGATTGGAAACGCTTGTATTCCGAGATGAAGATCAGGTGTTCCACCTTTTTCACCGTGTCCCGGTCGAAGCCCTGCGCCACCAGCTCGGCCACCGACAGTTCCTTGTCCACCAACCCTTCTAGAATGGCGTCCAGCACCTCGTAAGGCGGCAAGCTGTCGCTGTCTTTCTGATCGTCGCGCAGTTCCGCGCTGGGCGGTTTGTCGATGATGGACACCGGAATGACCTCGCCTTCGGGGCCCATCATCCAGTCGCGGTGGTTCGCGTTGCGCCAGCGGCACGTCTCGAACACCCGCATTTTGTAAAGGTCTTTGATCGGGTTATAACCGCCCGCCATGTCGCCATAGATCGTGGCGTATCCTACCGCGACCTCGGACTTGTTGCCGGTGGTCAGCAGCATTTCCCCGAACTTGTTGGACATCGCCATGAGGAGCAGACCGCGCAGGCGGGACTGGATGTTTTCCTCGGTCAGATCGGGGGCGTAGCCTTCGAACAGCGGGGCGAGCGTTTCCGTCACGGCGTCGCGGGGGCCTTTGATCGGCACGAAGTCGTAGTGACAGCCGAGCCTCTCGGCCACCGCCTTGGCGTCGTCCAGCGAGCCTTGGCTGGTGTATTCGGACGGCAGCATCACGCAGCGCACGTTTTCGGGGCCAAGCGCGTCGGCGGCGATGGTCGCGACGATAGCGCTGTCGATACCGCCGGACAGACCCAGAAGCACCTTCTTGAACCCGGTCTTGCCCATGTAGTCGCGCAGGGATTGCACCATGACGCGGTAGTCGGCCTCATAGGCAGGCAGGGCGGGCACCACCTCACCCGGCACGATGCGCCAGCCGTCGTCGCCGCGTTCAAGGTCAATGTGCCGGATCACCTCGTCGAATTCGCGAAACTGAAACGCAAGCTCGCCCTGCGCGTCCATGCCGAAACTCGCGCCGTCGAACACCTGATCGTCCTGTCCGCCGACCATGTTGAGGTAGATGAGCGGCAGGCCCGTCTCTTCGACCCGCGCGCGCATCACGCCGTGGCGCGTCTCGACCTTGCCCCGGTAATAGGGCGAGCCGTTCGGCACGGCGAGCACCTCGGCACCCTTTTCGGCAAGGTTTTCGCAGACCGCATCGGGCCACCACGCATCCTCGCAGATCGGGATGCCCAGCGTGAGCGGCCCGACCTTGATCGGGTCCTGCGGTTCTGCGTGGCTGAACAGGCGTTTTTCGTCGAACACCGTCTCGTTCGGGAGCATTTGCTTCAGGATGCGCCGCCGCACCCGCCCGCCTTCGAGAACCCAGTAGGCGTTATACAGGTCTTTGCCGTCGTGATAGGGGCAGCCGATCCCCATGACCGGGCCATCGGCCACGTCCTTGGCCAGCGCCTCGCACGCCTCCATCGCCTCGGACCAGAAGGCCGGGCGCATCACAAGGTCCTGCGGCTGGTAGCCGGTGAGGAAGCTTTCGGTCAGCATGACCATGTCTGCCCCGGCCTCTTTCGCGGCGGTCCACGCCGCGCGCGCCATGTCGGCATTGCCGGGAATATCACCCACAACAGGGTTCAACTGGGCCAGTGTCAGGCGAAAGGTGTCAGCCATGTCCATCCTCGCGAGGTCGCGACCCTCTTAGCGGGGTTCATGGGCAGGGAAAAGCCGGGTGCCGTGATTGTCATGCGAAAACAATTGTCTCTCATGGCCCTGACGCTTAGGTTTCGCACACTTTCCGAACGAATGCCCACGAGGTTCTCATGTATCGCGCGATGCGTCTTGTCCTTCCCCTCGCCGCCAGCCTGTGCGCCAGCGGCGTCTTTGCGCAGGACGGGGCCGATACGATGCAGTATGACGACGGCCGCGTCTATGAAGGCACGTTCAAGGACGGGCAGCCCCACGGACAGGGCACGCTGCGCACCCCGGCGGGCTACGAATACACCGGCACCTTCGTCGAGGGCGAGATCCGGGGCGAGGGCGTCGCGCGCTTTCCCAACGGTTCGGTCTACGAAGGGAACTTCGCCGCCGGCAAGCCGCATGGCTTCGGCAAGATCACCTTCGCGGACGGGTCGAGTTTCGAAGGCGACTGGGTGGACGGCAAGATCACCGGGACCGGGATCGCGGAATACGCCAATGGCGTGACCTACGAGGGTGGTCTGCGGGAGGCGCTGCATCACGGGCGCGGCAAGATGGTCAGCCCGTCGGGCTTCACCTACGACGGCGAGTGGAACATGGGCCAGAAGGACGGGACGGGCACCGCGACCTATGCGGACGGCTCGACCTATTCCGGCGGGTTCTCGAACGACCAGCGGCAGGGGCAGGGCACCTATGTCGGAACCGACGGGATGCGCTACGAAGGCCAGTGGGTCGCGGGCCAGATGCACGGCTCCGGGATTCTCACGCAGGCCAATGGCGACGTCTATCAGGGCCAGTTCGTCGAAGGTCAGCGGTCAGGCGAGGGCAAGGTCACCTATGCCAGCGGCGACAGCTACACCGGCGCCTTCCTGAACGATCACCGCAGCGGGCAGGGCGTTTTCGCCGGCGCGGACGGGTATCGCTACGAGGGCAACTGGGTCGACGGCCAGATCGAAGGCGAAGGCACCGTCACCTATCCCGACGGGTCGGTCTATCAGGGCACTTTCCGCGCGGGCCTGCCCGACGGCAGTGGCACGATCACCTATCCCGACGGCGGCACCTATGTCGGCGACTGGCGCGACGGGGTGATCGAAGGCACGGGCCGCGCGACCTATCCCAACGGCTCGACCTACGAGGGCAGCTTCGTGTCGGCGCTGTTCGATGGCGAAGGCACCCTGACCTTCGCCGAAGGTCACGGCTATACCGGCGGCTGGAAGGCGGGCAAACGCCACGGTCAGGGACGCGAGGAATACGCCGACGGCTCCGTCTATGACGGCGGCTGGGCCAATGGTGAACGCGACGGGCAGGGCACGCTGACGCTGGCCGACGGGTTCACCTATACCGGCGAATGGAAAGACGGGATGAAACACGGCATGGGCACCGCGACCTATGCCAACGGCGACGTCTACGAAGGCATGTTCGCGAACGACCAGCGCAACGGGCAGGGCACGGTGGCCTATGCCTCGGGCGAGCGGGTGTCAGGCGCATGGGTCAACGGCGTGATGTCGTCGATGCTCGAAGGTGGCACGCCCGCGCCGATTGTCCCGGCTGCGACCGAAGCCGAACCCGAAACGCCCGCGGCCGAACCCGAGACACCTGCGACCGACCCGGTACCTGCTGCGGAGCCCGAGCCCGCCCCCGAACCGGAACCGGAACCTGCGCCCGAGCCTGAGCCTGAACCCACACCGGAACCCGCGCCGACGCCCGAACCCGAGCCCACGCCGGAACCCGCGCCTGCCCCTGCGCCCGAGCCGGAGCCTGCGCCCGCCCCGGCACCCGCTCCGGCGCCTGCGCAAGAGAACCAGTCGTCGGATCAGAACAATTCGGCCGCGCCCCGTGTGCCGTCGGGGCCGCCGCAGGCGCCCGAGATCAATTCGACCCTGGGAAGCGGCGGGCTTTACTGATTCCGACATCCTCGACCACGAAAAAGGCCGCCCACTGGGCGGCCTTTTCCCTTTTCCGATGCAAGGGCTGCCTCAGCGGCCTTGGATCTTGTTGATCTTCATGATCTTCATCGCGGTCTTTTCGTACCACGGCTCGCTCACGCCCTTGCGAACCTTGCGCATGAAATACCATTCGAAGGCCAGCTTCGCCCAATGCACCCATTTGCCTTCCGACGCCCAGTTCACGTTACGCGGCGGGTTCTGGGGCATGGCGAGGAACGCGGCCCCCCTGTCGCCGAAATCGGCAAGGCAAAGCGCGTTCCAAGACGGCAGGTTGTTCGGCTCCTCTCCCGCAAGGATGCGGGGCAGGTTGTGGGCCGTCGCGGTCACCATCGACTCGATCATGAAGCCGGTCTTGGGCACACCCGTCGCGACCGGGGTCGCCACAGGCGGTGCGATGGCGATGGCGACGCCGATGCCGAAGATGTTGCGGTATTTCGGATTGCGCTGGTATTCGTCGACGATGACGAAGCCGCGCGGGTTCACCAGCCCATCGATGCCCCGGATCGCCGGGATGCCGCGAAAGGCGGGCAGCATCATCTTGTAGGTCGCCGGCACCTCGTGCGTCTTCTTTTCGTTGCCGTCCTCGTCGAACTCGGTGACGTGGACCGCGCCCTCGGTGAACTTGTCGGTGTGCGCGTTGGTGATCCACTTGATGTCGCGGTCGCGCATCGCGCTTTCCAGCATCGACTTGGTGTCGCCCACGCCGCCAAGGCCCAAGTGGCCGATATAGGGTTCCGATGTCACAAAGGTCATCGGCACCTTATGCTTGATCTTGCGGCGGCGCAGGTCCGTGTCGAGCGTGAACAGGTATTCATAGGCCGGGCCGAAGCAGGACGCGCCCTGAACCGCGCCGACGACGATGGGGCCGGGGTTCTTGCAGAACGCCTCCCACGTGCCACCCTTGCCGCCCGATTTCTCGGCATGTTCGATGGTGCAGACCGAGTTCGTGTGACCCTCGGGTCCGAACCCCTCGATCTCGTCGAAGGCAAGCTCCGGCCCGGTCGCGATGATGAGGTAGTCGTATGTGACCTCGGCCCCGCTCTCGAGCTCGATCCTGTTTTCCTCGGGCACCAGTTTCGTCGCGCCGTCGCAGATGAAATCGATCCCCCGGCGTTTCATCACCGGAGCGAGGTCGATGGTGATCTCGTCCTTCGAGCGCCAGCCGACACCGGCCCACGGGTTCGACGGGGTGAACTGGAAATAGGGCTTGTTCGATATGAGCGTGATGGTGTCGCTGCGTGTCAGCGTTTCCTTCAGCTCATAGGCCTGGATGGTGCCCCCAAGGCCCCCGCCCAGAACGACCACATGCGCCATGATGTCTCCTCCCACAAGAGGGGCGCAGCGATCCCACCAAGCGCCCGAGCAGGCCGCGACAGTGCGGCCAAGGGCGATTGTATACTATCGGAGACCGAAAAACGGAAGCATAAATTCATATTTTAGAATGTTACATTCCGCCGCAGGTTTCAGGTGCGGATCATCGCGATCAGGTTGTCCGCAAGACGCGCGCCTTCTTCTTCCAGATCGAAGGTCTGGCCCTTCAAGGTCCAGTCGAGCGTAAGACCGTGGAGCGAGGAGAGCACCACACCGGCCACTTCCGATGGTTTCAGGTCGTGCCGAATGATCCGTGCGCCCTGACCCTGCTCGACCAGCCCGGCGATCATCGACGTGCGCTCGGAATGCATGGCATGGAAACGGTCGCGCAGCGCGGCGTTGTCGGCCTGAAGCTCCAGCGAATGCAGGATCGAGGGCAGGGCGGGCCGCCATTTGACCAGATCGACGAAATTCTTCACGTAGTCGCGCAGCCCGTCCAGAGCGTCTCCGGCGGTGCGCGCGATGCCTTCGATGTCGGTCACGATCCGCTCGCTCACGGCGTCCCAAATCTCGGCCTTGGTGCCGAAATGACGGAAGATCGCCGGCTGGGTCACCCCCACCGCATCTGCAAGGTGCTGTGTCGTCACGCGGTCCGGCCCCATCGTCGCCGACAGCTGGATCACCGTGTCCACGATTTCGGCTTTGCGGTCGGCGGCGCTTTTTCTTCTGCGCACCTGGTCCACGAATACCTCCTTTTCGACCGGCCCATCCGGTCATGTCTGGAAATCCTGACAGCAAGGACTGACTAACAGTGACTCATATGGGCTTTAAATACGATAGTGAAATACAACTTTTGGCCGTGCAGGCCGATTTTCGCTTGGGAAGTGGGTTACGGAGTCTCACCATTATCGAGTCGGGCCAAGAATTCTTCGGCTTCCGACAGGATCACCTTTTTCCGGTCCGTGTCCATCCGGTCCCATGTCGCATAAATCGTTCCCATGCGGGGATTTTTTCGGAACCTTTGCGCGTGTCGGTCAAGGAACCACCAGTAGAGCAGGTTGAACGGGCAAGCGCCTTTCCCGGTCTTCTTGCGCACGTCATAGGCGCAACCGTCACAATAGTTTGACATCTTGTCGATATAATTGCCGGACGAGACATAGGGCTTGGACGCGATCATGCCGCCATCTGCGAACTGGCTCATTCCGATCGTGTTCGGGGCCTCGACCCATTCGAACGCGTCGGCATAGACCGACAAATACCAGTCGTGCACCTGCGCCGGGTCCGCGCCGATCAGAAGCGCGAAGTTCCCGGTAATCATCAACCGCTGGATATGGTGCGCATAAGCGTTTTCGCGCGTCAGGGTCACCACTTCGGACAGGCAGGCCATATCGGTCTCGCCGCCCCAGAATAGCCATGGCAGATCGCGGTCGTGCCGCAGCGCGTTGCGGTCGGTATAGCCTGGGCCGTCCATCATGTAGATGCCGCGCACGTATTCGCGCCAGCCGAGGATCTGGCGGATGAACCCTTCGGCCGAATTCAGCGGCACCTTCCCGTCGCGATACGCCGTCTCCGCCCGGCGGCACAGGTCGAGCGGGTCCAGAAGCCCGATGTTCAGCGCGGGCGACAGGATCGAGTGATACAGATGCGCCTCGCCGGTCAGCATCGCGTCCTGATAGGGACCGAAGCCCTCAAGGCGATTCGCGATGAAGTCGTCGGCGGCCTTCGCGGCCTCTTTCGCGGTGGTCGGATAGGCGAACCCGTCCAGATCCCCGAAATGGTCGGCGAATTCGTCGGCGACAAGTTCCAGCACTTCCCGCGTCACGTCATCGGGCTTGAACCTCGGCACCTTGGGCTGGAACAGGTCCGCCTCGGCGGGCTTTCGGTTGTCGTGGTCGTAATTCCACTTGCCGCCCTCCGGCTTTTCGCCATCCATCAGGATGCCCGTCTTCTTGCGCATCAGCCGATAGAAATACTCCATGCGGAGTTCCTTGCGCCCCTTCGCCCAATCCTCGAACTCCGATTGGGTCGAGATGAACCGGGTGTCGGGCAGGCGCGTGACCTTCAGCGGCAACTCGTCCAGCATCTCGATCAACCGCCAGTCGCCGGGGGTGGTGCAGATCACCTCCTGCGCGCCGAATTCGTCCGCGCGGCGCAGGAGTTCGCCGTCGATGGTCTGTGCGTTGTCCGTGTCGGTGAGCCGGGCATAGGCCGCGGTCCAGCCCTCTTCGATCAGCTGCGCGGCGAACTTGCGCATCGCGGCAAAGATCAGCGCGATCTTCTGCGGATGGTGGTTAGGCCTTCCCGCCTCGCCCCGCACCTCGGCCATGACCACCACATCCGTCTCCCGGTCGGCCGCATCCAGCGCGGACAGCGTCGGGGCCAACTGGTCGCCAAGGACGAGGATCAGGCGGCTCACCACACCACCCGCTTGCCCTGCCAGTCGAAAAAGAGCCCCGTGTCCTCGGGCGCCAGACCGTCCAGAACGCCCAGCAGGTTCGCGGCGGCCTGATCGGGTGTGACCTTGTCGTGGCCCGCGCCGTGCACGGCGGTCAGGTCCGTCTCGACCGTGCCGGGGTGCAGGGCCACGCAGACGGCCTGTTTGTGGGTGCGGGCAAGTTCGATGGCGGCGCCGTGCATGATCTGGTTGAGCGCGGCTTTGGCGGCGCGGTAGCCATACCAGCCGCCCAGCCGGTTGTCCCCGATGGACCCGACCCGCGCCGACAAGGCCGCAATGGCCGCCGGGCGGTCGCGGGGCAGAAGGCGGGCGGCGTGGCGCAGGACCAGCGCGGGGCCGATGGTGTTGGTGCGAAACTGTGCCTCCAGTGCGGCGGCATCGATCTGGCGCAGCGCCTTTTCGGGGCCGTGTCCGTCGATCTCAAGCGCCCCCGTGGCGATGAAGATCAGATCGACCGGGCCTTCGACGCCCCCAAGCAGCCGATCCACGCCTTCGGGGTCGCCGTAGTCCAGCCCCTCGGTGCTGCGGGACAGACCAGTGACCGCCCAGCCGTCCGCCTTGAGTTGCCGCGCGATGGCCCCGCCGATCCCGCCCGACGCGCCGATGATGAGTGCTGTTTTCGTCATGGGGTGTTTACGACACGCATGGGCCCTCAGACCAGTTCCACCGAAAAACACTTTTCATTCACGCTGGGCGGGGTATAAATCCGCCCCATGACGATGACGGCACATATTCTCGGTTCGACCGGCGCGACCCCGCGCCCGTCCCGTCGTGCTGCCCTCCTCCTTCTTAGCCGCCTCTGAGCGTGCCGTCGGCGCGAGCGCTCAGGGGTATGCAACCGCGCCAGCGAACCCAAGGCTAAGACAGACAAGAGAGACATTCCCATGACCGACAAGAGCGAACAGGACCGCGTCCTGATTTTCGATACGACCCTGCGTGACGGCGAACAAAGCCCCGGCGCGACCATGAGCCACGAGGAAAAGCTCGAGATCGCGGAAATGCTCGACGACATGGGCGTCGACGTGATCGAAGCGGGCTTTCCCATCGCCTCCGAGGGCGATTTCGAGGCGGTGAAGGAAATCGCCGTCCGCTCGAAACAGTCCACGATCTGCGGGCTGTCGAGGGCGAATTTCAAGGACATCGACCGGTGTTATGAGGCGATCAAGCACGCGGGCAGCCACCGGATACACACGTTCATCGGCACCTCGCCGCTGCACCGGGCCATCCCGAACCTGACGCAGGATGCGATGGCGGACCTGATCCACGACACGGTGACCCACGCCCGCAACCTGACCGACAACGTCCAGTGGTCCGCGATGGATGCGACCCGGACCGAGCACGACTATCTCTGCCGCGTCGTCGAAATCGCGATCAACGCGGGTGCGACGACGATCAACATCCCCGACACGGTGGGCTACACCGCGCCGCGCGAAAGCGCCGACCTGATCCGTATGCTGATAGAAAAGGTGCCGGGCGCGGACGAGGTCGTGTTTTCGACCCATTGCCACAACGATCTGGGCATGGCGACGGCCAACAGCCTCGCCGCCGTCGACGCAGGCGCGCGCCAGATCGAATGCACGATCAACGGGCTGGGTGAACGCGCGGGCAACACCGCGCTGGAAGAGGTCGTCATGGCGATGCGCGTGCGCAACGACATCATGCCCTATGCCACCCAGATCGACACGAAAAAGATCATGGCGATCAGCCGCCGTGTGAGCCAGGTGTCAGGCTTCCCGGTGCAGTTCAACAAGGCCGTGGTCGGCAAGAACGCCTTCGCGCATGAAAGCGGCATCCATCAGGACGGAATGCTGAAGAACGCCGAGACGTTCGAGATCATGCTGCCCGAGGACATCGGCCTCGCCGCGTCCTCCTTGCCGCTGGGCAAACACTCGGGTCGGGCGGCGCTGCGCGACAAGCTCAAGGGTCTGGGCTACGACGATGTGGGCGAGAACCAGTTGAAGGACGTGTTCGTGCGGTTCAAGGCTTTGGCCGACCGCAAGAAAGAGGTCTACGACGACGACATCATCGCCCTGATGCAGGTGGTGTCGGGCGACGCGATCAACGAGCGGATCAAGCTGAAGTTCCTGCGCGTCATCTGCGGCACCGAAGCGCCGCAATCCGCCGACATCAACCTGACCATCGACGGGGTGGATCACCAGCACACCGCGACCGGCGACGGCCCGGTGGACGCGACCTTCAACGCAGTCAAGGCGCTGTTCCCGACCGGGGCGCGGCTGGAACTCTATCAGGTGTCCGCCGTGACCGAAGGCACGGATGCGCAGGCCACGGTGTCGGTGCGTTTGTCCGAGGATGGCCGGATCGCCACCGGCCAGTCGTCGGACACCGATACGGTCGTGGCCTCGGCCAAGGCCTATATCACCGCGCTGAACCGGCTTCAGGTCCGAAAGAAATCGACCCCGGAAGTGCGCTACACCGACGCGAGCTGACGGGCGGGGCCACGCTCATCCGGCCCTGCGACCCGTCTTCGCCCAGACGGCGATGAGAGGGCAGCGACCTTGAAGAGCGGGCGGGCTGGGCAGAATTTTGCCGGGGCCGCCTGCGCACCCCCTTTCACCTGCGCCCCTTGGCTCATATAAGGCGTCACACCCCCGGCCTCGCGTCGGGGGCTTGGGTATTGGGACTGACGGAAGACACCGAAAATGGTAGGAATCTCTGGACTTTTCTCGTCCGACATGGCGATCGACCTCGGGACGGCGAACACGCTCGTCTACGTGAAGGGTCGCGGTGTGATTCTCAACGAACCTTCGGTGGTCGCCTACCACGTCAAAGACGGCGTGAAGAAGGTGCTCGCCGTGGGCGAGGACGCCAAGCTGATGCTGGGTCGGACCCCCGGTTCGATCGAAGCGATCCGCCCGATGCGCGAAGGCGTGATCGCCGACTTCGACACCGCCGAAGAGATGATCAAGCACTTCATCCGCAAGGTTCACAAGCGCACGACCTTCTCCAAGCCCAAGATCATCGTCTGCGTGCCACACGGCGCGACCCCCGTCGAAAAACGCGCCATTCGCCAGTCGGTTCTTTCCGCAGGCGCGCGGCGCGCCGGCCTGATCGCGGAACCTATCGCTGCGGCCATCGGGGCGGGGATGCCGATCACCGATCCGACCGGGTCCATGGTCGTCGACATCGGCGGCGGCACGACCGAAGTGGCCGTCCTGTCGCTTGGCGACATCGTTTACGCGCGCTCGGTCCGCGTCGGTGGCGACCGGATGGACGAAAGCATCGTCAACTACCTGCGTCGCCAGCATAACCTGCTCATCGGCGAAGCGACCGCCGAGCGCATCAAGACCTCCATCGGCACCGCGCGGATGCCCGACGACGGGCGTGGCGCGAGCATGATGATCCGGGGCCGCGACCTGCTCAACGGTGTGCCGAAGGAAATCGAGATCAGCCAGGCCCAAGTGGCCGAGGCGCTGGCCGAACCCGTGCAGCAGATCTGCGAGGCGGTCATGACGGCGCTTGAAACCACGCCGCCCGACCTCGCCGCCGACATCGTCGACCGGGGTGTCATGCTCACCGGCGGCGGCGCACTTCTGGGCGAACTCGACCTCGCCCTGCGCGAGCAGACCGGGCTTTCGATCTCGGTCGCAGACGAGTCGCTGAATTGTGTAGCCTTGGGCACCGGCAAGGCACTGGAATACGAAAAGCAACTGCGTCACGTTATCGACTACGACAGTTGAGGGGCCACGTGGCCCGCACCCCGAGACGATAGGGGATCAGATTGGCAAGGTCCAAGGCACGGACAGAGGACTATGTGGGTCCGGTCAGGCGCATCCTGATCGGTCTGACGCTGTTCGTCCTCTTCGCCCTGTTCCTGCTCTGGCGGATCGACAGCCCGCGGGTGGAACGCTTCCGGGCGCAGCTTGTCGATGCCGTGGTGCCGAATTTCGAATGGGCACTGGTCCCGGTAACCAAGACCGCCGACGCGATCGAGAATTTCCAGAGCTATCAGCGCATCTCCGAGCAGAATCAGGAACTGCGCCGCGAATTGCGCCAGATGCAGGCGTGGAAAGAGGCGGCGCTGCAACTGGAGCAGGAGAACGCCAAGCTGCGCGACCTGAACAACGTCCGCCTCGACGCGCGCCTGTCCTACGTGACCGGCGTGGTGCTCGCCGATTCCGGGTCGCCCTTCCGCCAGTCGGTGCTCATCAACCTCGGCGCGCGCGACGGCGTGGTCGATGGCTGGGCGGCGATGGACGGTCTGGGCCTTGTCGGCCGGATCGCGGGGGTCGGGGAACGCACCAGCCGGGTGATCCTGCTCACCGATTCCAACAGCCGCATCCCGGTGACCGTGCAGCCCTCGGGCCAGACCGCTATCCTGACCGGCGACAACTCGGCGGTGCCGCCGCTGGGCTTCGTCGACAACCGCGATCTCGTGCGCCCCGGCGACCGGGTGCTGTCCTCGGGCGACGGCGGCGTATTCCCCGCCGGGCTTCTGGTGGGTGAGGTGGTGCAGGGCAAGGATCGCCGCCTGCGCGTGCGCCTTGCGGCCGATTACGAACGGCTCGAATTCCTGCGGGTCATGCGCTCGCACCCCGGCGAAGTGGTGACGGACAACGGTGCGCTCATCGTGATGAACCCGGTCATGGCCCCCGTGGCCGACGGCCTGCCGCCCGAATGCGTCGACCTCGAAGACGGGGCGGAGCGGCCTGAAACCTGCCCGGCGGAGGAAACGGCGGAGGTCACGCAATGATCGACCCGTATCTCGCCCGCAGGCTACTCTACATGCTGCTCTTTCTCGGCATCAGCGCGCTGATCCTGTTCACCCGGATGCTGCCGCTGCACAACGGGGCGCAGAACTTTCCGCCGCCCGATCTGATCCTGTGCTTCGCCTTCGCCTGGACCGTCCGGCGCCCGGATTATCTTCCGGTCCTGCTGGTCGCGGCCATCCTTCTCGTCGGTGACATGCTGTCGCTCGCCCCGCCGGGCATCGCGCCGTTGCTCGCGATCCTGGGGCTCGAGGCGCTCCGCTCGCGCCGTGGCCTGTTGGCCGAACAGGGCTTTGCGCTCGAATGGGTGTCGGTCGGCGCGATCCTGACCTTGATGATGCTGGCCGAACGGCTGATCCTCGGCGTCTTCTTCGTGCCGCAGGTCGGGTTCGGCATGTCGGTTCTGAACCTGTTGGTCACCGTGGTCGCCTATCCGGTGGCCGTCCTGATCTCGTCGCTCGGGTTCCGCATCGAATGGCTGAAACCCGGCGCCCTCGACCCGGAGGCGCGGCCTGCATGAGACGCACCCCCGCCGATACCGAGAAAAGCGCCAAGCGCATCACCCGGCGCGGCCTGCTGCTGGGCACGGCCCAGCTTGCGCTGGCGGGCGTCTTGGTGGGCCGGATGCGCTATATGCAGGTCGATCAGGCCGACGAATACCGGATGCTCGCCGACGAGAACCGGATCAACATTCGCCTGATCCCGCCGGTGCGCGGTCTGGTCTATGACCGCAAGGGCGTCTTGCTTGCCGGGAACGAGCAGAATTACTCCATCGTCATGGTGCGCGAGGATGCGGGCGACCCCGAAGAAATCCTGACCCGGTTGCAGAAGCTCGTCTGGATTTCGGAAGAGGACAAGCAAAAGGCGCTGGACGAGATGATGCGCCGCTCGCCCTTCGTGCCCGTGACGGTGGCCGAACGTGTCGCGTGGGAAGACATCTCCAAGGTCGCCGTGAACGCGCCCGCCCTGCCGGGTGTCACGCCCGAGGTCGGCCTCAGCCGGGTCTATCCGCTCGACAGCGATTTCGCCCATGTGGTCGGCTACGTCGGCCCGGTGTCCGATTATGACTTGTCCAAGATCGAAGACCCGGACCCGGTGCTTCAGATCCCACGTTTCCAGATCGGCAAGACCGGGGTCGAGAACAAGCACGAAGAGGATCTGAGGGGCGAGGCCGGGACACGCCG
This sequence comes from Maritimibacter alexandrii, assembly GCF_005871115.1. Lineage (NCBI taxonomy): Bacteria > Pseudomonadati > Pseudomonadota > Alphaproteobacteria > Rhodobacterales > Roseobacteraceae > Maritimibacter > Maritimibacter alexandrii. Next base: position 324,287 of record NZ_SWKQ01000009.1, on the reverse strand, counting down.
GATCGAAGTGAACGCCGTGGGCCGCGTCATGCGCGAGATCGACAGGGAAGAGGGCATCCCCGGCGCGAACCTGCAACTGACGGTGAACCACGCGCTCCAGAATTTCTCGGAAGCGCGTCTGGCGGGAGAAAGCGCGGCGGCGGTGGTGATGGACCCGCGCAACGGCGATATCCTCGCCATCGCCTCAGCACCGTCCTACGACCCGAACAAGTTCGTGCGCGGGATTTCCAGCCGCGATTACAACGCGCTGCTCGAAGACCCGTATCGCCCGCTCGCCAACAAGACGGCGCAGGGCACCTATCCGCCCGGCTCGACCTTCAAGATGGTCGTGGCGCTCGCGGCGCTCGAGGCGGGGGTCATCGACGACAAGGAAACCGTGACCTGCCGGGGCTACAAGGAAGTCTCAGGCCGACGCTTCCACTGCTGGTCGCGCGGCGGGCATGGCCGGGTCGATCTGGTCCGCTCGCTCAAGGAATCCTGCGACGTCTATTACTACGAGCTTGCCGAACGGGTCGGGATCGAAGCGATTTCCGCGATGGCGCGCAAGCTTGGGCTGGGCATCCGGCCCGACGTGCCCCTGTCCGGCGTGGCCGAAGGGCTGATGCCGACAAAGGACTGGAAGCGCGAGGTTCGTGGCGGCGACTGGATGATCGGCGACAGTCTGAACGCGGGGATCGGGCAGGGCTTCGTGCTCGCCTCGCCGCTGCAACTCGCCATCATGACCGCCCGCATCGCCAGCGGCACCGCGATCGAACCGCGCCTCGTGCGGTCGATCGACGGGGTCGAACAGCCCGTGCGCGGCGCGGATGTTCTGGACATCGACCCCTCGCACCTCGCCGCCGTCCGCCTCGGCATGTACGAGGTCGTCAACGGCACGCGCGGCACCGCCGGGCGCTCGCGCATCGTGGCCGACGGGATTCGCATGGCGGGCAAGACCGGCACCAGTCAGGTGCGCAACATCACCGCCGCCGAACGCGCGGCGGGCGTGACCCGGAACGAGGATCTGCCGTGGAACCGCCGCGACCACGCCCTGTTCGTCAGCTTCGCGCCCCATGACGCGCCCGAAGTGGCGGTGTCGGTGGTCGTGGAACACGGCATGGGCGGCTCGCTGGCCGCCGCGCCCATCGCCCGCGACATCATGCTCGCCGCGCTTTACGACGACATTCCGCCGCTCGACGCCTATCCCTCGCCCCAACGAGGCACGATCCGCTCGCAGTTCGAAATGATGAACCTGCGCGAACCGCTCGCCCCGTCGCAAGGCAGGTCGCGGGCATGAGTTTTCTCGAATACAACGTCAAGTACACGCCCACCGGGCTGTCCAAGGTCTTTTACTTCAACTGGGTGCTCGCCCTGCTGCTGGCCGCCGCCGCCAGCATCGGATTCCTGATGCTCTACTCGGTCGCGGGCGGGTCGTTCTCGCCTTGGGCCGAGCCGCAGATGAAGCGTTTCGCGGTCGGCTTCGTGATGATGTTCATCGTCGCGATGGTCCCGATCTGGTTCTGGCGCAACATGTCGGTTCTCGCCTTCGCGGTCTCGGTCGCGCTGCTCGTCGCGGTCGAGTTCGTGGGCGACGTGGGTATGGGCGCGCAGCGTTGGATCGACCTCGGCTTCATGCGCCTGCAACCGTCCGAGCTGACCAAGATCACCTTGGTCATGGTGCTCGCCGCCTATTACGACTGGCTCGACGTCGACAAGGTCTCGCGCCCGCTCTGGGTGCTGGTGCCGGTCGTGGTCGTGCTGTTTCCCACCTTCCTCGTCCTCAGCCAGCCCGACCTCGGCACCGCCATCCTGCTGGTCGGCGGCGGCGCGGTCGTGATGTTCCTTGCGGGGGTCCACTGGCTTTATTTCGCCGTCGTCGGGGCCGGGGGCGTCGGGCTGGTGGCCGCCGTCTTCACCTCGCGCGGGACCGAGTGGCAGCTTCTCAAGGATTATCAGTACCGTCGGATCGACACCTTCCTCGACCCGACGACCGACCCGCTCGGCGCCGGCTACCACATCACCCAATCCAAGATCGCGCTGGGGTCGGGCGGCTGGACGGGGCGGGGATTCATGCAGGGCACCCAGTCGCGCCTGAACTTCCTGCCCGAAAAACACACCGACTTCATCTTCACGACGCTGGCCGAGGAATTCGGCTTCGTCGGCGCCGCCTCGCTCCTCGCCGTCTATGTGCTCATCATCGTGTTCTGCATCGCAAGCGCCGTTCGTAACACCGATCGATATGGGGCGCTGCTGACGCTCGGCATCGCCGCCACGTTCTTTTTCTTTTTCGCGGTCAACATGTCGATGGTCATGGGCCTCGCCCCCGTTGTCGGTGTGCCGTTGCCCTTGGTCAGCTACGGCGGCTCGGCCATGCTCATCCTGATGATCGGGTTCGGCCTCGTCCAATCCGCGCACGTCCACCGGCCCCGCTGATGCTGAAGGTTCAGTGCCTCGCCCCCCGCCGCCTCGTCGCGGAGTGGACGCCGCATCTGGAGGCGGCCTTTGCCGAGGCCGGGATCACCGCGTCCCTCGGCACCGACTTCGCACCCGAAACGGTGGACTACGTGATTTACGCGCCCGGCAAGGGCGCGGCGGACCTGTCGGATTACACGCGCACGAAAGCGGTGCTCGGTCTCTGGGCCGGGGTCGAAAGCATCATCGCGAACGACACGCTGACCCAGCCCTATGCGCGCATGGTCGATACGGGCCTGACCGAAGGCATGGTCGAATGGGTGACAGGCCATGTCCTGCGCCATCATCTTGGCCTCGACCAGCACATCACCCGAACCGCGCCGGACTGGACCCACGCCGCCCCGCCCCTCGCCCGCTCGCGCAAGGTCGTGGTGCTGGGGCTAGGCGAACTTGGCGCGGCCTGCGCGCGCGCTCTGTCGGCCTTAAATTTCGTGGTAACGGGGTGGAGCCGGTCGCCCAAATCCATCCCCGGTGTCGCCTGCTTTCACGGCGCGGCGGGGCTGGACGAGGTGCTGACCAGTGCCGAAATCCTCGTGCTGCTCCTGCCCTCGACGCCCGATACCGAGAACACGCTGAACGCCCGCACGCTGGCGCTCATGCCCGAAGGCGCCGTGATCCTGAACCCCGGACGCGGCGCGCTGATCGACGACGACGCCCTGCTGGCGGCACTCGACGCGGGGCGGATCGGGCACGCGACGCTCGACACCTTCCGCATCGAACCGCTGCCGGAAGATCACCCCTACTGGTCGCACCCGCGCGTCACGGTCACGCCCCACATCGCGTCCGAGACCCGGCCTGAAACCGCGTCCCGCGTCGTGGCCCGGAACATCAGGCGGGTCGAAGCCGGCGAGCCGCTTCTCAATGAAGTCGACAAACGCCGGGGCTACTGACGCCGCGTCCTGCTTCTCTGGTCCGAAAATACCTCGGAGGGGGTGTGGGGGAGGCTGGCCTCCCCCACCTCGGTCGGACGGGCGCAAGCCTGTTCGAAACCGCTCAGAGCGGCCAGATCAGCGGGATGACCGCGCTCACCAGCAGGCCCATGGACAGGTTCAGGGGAATCCCCACCTTCATGAAATCGGTGAACCGATACCCGCCGGGGCCATAGACCAGCGTGTTGGTCTGATACCCGATCGGGGTCGAAAAGCTGGCCGAGGCCGCGACCATCACCGCCACCACGAGAGGGCGGGGGTCATAGCCGATGGCCGTGGCGATCCCGATGGCGATGGGTGTGACCACCACGGCGACCGCGTTGTTCGAGACAAGCTCCGTCAGAACCGAGGTCAGCAGGTAGATCGACCAGATCAGCAGGAAGGGCGGGAGGCCCTCGATCACAGGCGCCAGCGCGTCCGCGATCATCTTCACGGCGCCCGAGGCGTCCAGCGCGGCCCCGATGGCGAGCATCGAGAAGATTAGCGCCAGAAGACTTCCCTCGACCTGGCTGAAGGCCTCGTCCGCATCCACGGCGCGGGTCAGCAGCACCACCGCCACGGCGATCACGGCCACGGCGAGGATCGGGGCGACGCCCAGACCGGCCAGCGCCACGATCCCGAACAGCGACAAAAGCGCGATGGGCGCGTGACCCCGGCGAAACGCGCGGCCCGACGGTTTGGACACGTCGACAAGGTCCATATCCGCCGCCAATCGCTGAATATCCTCCTGCGCGCCTTCCAGAAGCAGCGTATCGCCCACCCGAACGGTGATGTTGTCGAGTTGCTGGCCGATGTTCTGGTTCCGGCGATGCACGGCCAGCGGATAGACCCCGTAGCGTCGGCGCAGTCGAAGCTGGCCCAGCGTGCGCCCGATCATCTTGCAGCCGGGCGAGATCAGCACCTCCACCGTCGTCGTTTCGACCGCCGACACCTGATCCACCCGCTTGAGGCTCTTGTTCGCCTGAAGCGACAGAAGCTCGGTCATCTGGGTGCGCAGAACCACACGGTCCCCGACCTGAAGCTTCACGGCGGCAAGATTGCGGCGCAGCGAGACGTCGCCGCGCACAACGTCGATCAGCCGCACGCCTTCGCGTTTGAACAGCTGCACCCCGTTCACCTCGCGCCCGATGAGGTTGGAGTCCGGCGGGATCACCGCCTCGGTGAAGAACTTCTTGCGCGAGCGGTCGGTGAGCAGCCCCGCCATCGTGTCGCGGTCGGGCAAGAGATGCGGCGCCACGATCCAGAGATAGGCCATGCCCCAGATCACGACGAGCAGCCCGATGGGCGTGATCTCGAAGATCGAGAACGGCTCCAGCCCCGCCGACCGCGCCACGCCGTCGACCAGCAGGTTGGTCGAGGTGCCGATCAGCGTCAGCGTGCCGCCGAGGATCGCGCCGTAGGACAGGGGGATCAGCAGTTTCGACGCCGAGATGCCGAGCCGCCGGGCAAGCTGCGTGAACACCGGGATCATCACGACGACGACTGGAGTGTTGGACACGAAGGCCGAGGCGAAGACGACGAACCCCATGAGGGTGGCGAGGGCGAGCTTCGGCCGCGCGCCCGCCTGCCGTTCCGCGATGTTGGTGAACCAATCCAATGCGCCGGTGCGCACCAGCGCCCCCATGATGATGAACATGCAGGCGATGGTCCAGGGTGCCGGGTTCGACAGGACGGCGAGCGCGTTCTCGTAGGGCAGGATGCCGGTGACGAGCATGACGGCGACCCCGCCGATCGCGACCACTTCGGTCGGAAAGACCTCGCGCAGGAAGAGCAGGAACATGACGCCGACGACGATCAGCGCAACGATGGGTTCGACTGACGAGGAAAGTTGTAGGACGTTCATGCTGCCTGTGCCTTGACCGGCTCATCTAAACCGGGCCGCCGCGTGCGGGCAAGCGCGGAAGGGGTCAGGGTGCCGACTGTTGCAGCTTTCCACCCTCGCGCACCATCTCGATCCGCACCGCCTTGCCGGTCGCGTCGTCGGTCTCGACGTACAGGCCCGAAAGCGTCGCGTCCTCGTTCGCGGGATTGAAGCGGCCCTTGGCCATGCCGGTGACGAACCGGCGCAGCGGCTCGGCCTTCTCCATCCCGATCACGGAATGATAATCGCCGCACATCCCGGCATCGGTGAGATAGGCGGTGCCACCGGGCAGGATCATCGCGTCGCCCGTTGGCACGTGGGTATGGGTGCCGACGACGATGCTCGCCCGCCCGTCGAGGAAATGACCCATCGCCATCTTCTCCGACGTCGCCTCGCAATGCACGTCGACCAGCGCGGCCTGCACGGCACCGCCGAGGTTGAAGGGCTTTAGGGCCCGGTCGATATACCCGAACGGGTCTTCGAAGGCGCGTTTCATGAACACGTTGCCCAGGATCTGCGCCACGAGCACCCGGCGGCCCCGATGATCCTCGAACACCCGCACACCGCGCCCCGGCGCGTCCTTGGCGAAGTTGAGGGGGCGGATGATGCGGGTTTCGCGCTCGCAGTAGGACAGCATCTCCTTCTGGTCGAAGGCATGATCGCCCAGCGTCACCACATCCGCGCCCGCCTCGAAGATCAGCTTCGCGTGGGCTTCGGACAGCCCCGCGCCATTGGTGGCGTTCTCGCCGTTCACCACGACGAAATCGAGCTTCCAGTCTTTGCGGAGGGTGGGGAGGCGATCCGAGATCGCCTGACGGCCGGCGCGGCCCATGACGTCGCCAAGGAAAAGTATCTTCATGGATCGTGACTAGGACGTTGCCGGGGCGAGGGCAAGCGGGCGCTCACCCGAAGCGCAGCGTTTCGACCTCGGTCACGATGGCGTCGAGCGGCTGATCCGTGGGTTCCAGCGGCAAGTCGGGAAGTTCCTGCGCGGCGAAGGCATAGCCGATGGCGAGGGTCGGGCGCAGCGCCCGCAGCGCCGCCAATGTCCGGTCGTAGAACCCGCCGCCATAGCCCAGCCGATTGCCCGCGCGGTCGAAGGCCACAAGCGGGACGATCAACACATGCGGCTCCACGTCCGGCCCGTCGGCGGGCCATTGGGTGCCGTATTTCCCCTCGACCAGCGGTGTGTCCGGCGTCCAAAGCCGGAAGGTGAGGGGAAGGCCCAACTTGGGCGTGACCGGAACGCCCACTGGGCCATGTCCGGCCATTTCCGCCATGACGGGCCGCGCATCGACCTCCGAGCGCATCGGCAGGTATCCGGCCAGCGGCCTGCCGCGATGCTCATGCAGCACGGCCCTGAGCCGCGCCTGCGCCGCCTGCGCGCGCGCCGGATCGTGCACCGCGTCACGGGCGGCAAGCGCGCGGGCGCGGGCGTCGGCCTTGTCCATCACAGCAGGACGATTCCGGCGAGGCCGAGGAAGGCGAAGAACCCCACCACGTCGGTTACCGTGGTCACGAAAGTGCCGGAGGCCAGCGCGGGGTCCACGTTGAACTTGTCCAGAACGACGGGGACGAGCACGCCCGCCAGCCCCGCGACCATCAGGTTGATGACCATGGCCGCCGCGATCACCGCGCCCAGCATGGGCGAGCCGAACCAGATGATCCCGACGATCCCCATCACGATGGCGAAGACCGCCCCGTTGATGAAGCCCACGGCGGCCTCGCGCCGGATCACGCGCCAGACGTTCGAGGAGGTCAGGTCTTTCGTCGCGATCGCCCGCACCGCGACGGTCAGGCTTTGTGTGCCCGCGTTCCCGCCCATCGACGCCACGATGGGCATCAGAACGGCCAGCGCCACGAACCCGGCGATTACGTCTTCGAAGAGCGCGATGACGAGCGAGGCGATGATCGCGGTGCCAAGGTTCACGGCGAGCCACGGCAGGCGCGCGCGCACCGTTTCGCTGACCCGGTCGTTGAGTGACCCTTCCCCGACACCGGCGAGGCGCAGAATGTCCTCTTCATGCTCTTCGTCCAGAATGATCATTGCGTCGTCGATGGTGATGACGCCCACAAGCCGGTCGTCCTCGTCCACCACCGGGGCCGAAATCAGGTGATACTGGTTGAACGCATAGGCCACATCGCCCTCGTCCTGCGTCACCGGGATGGTGCGAAAGCTGTCCTCGGTGATCTCGGACAGGGCGGTGGTGCGGGGCGAGGCCATGATTTTGCCCAGCGTGACATAGCCCGTGGGCCGCATCCGCGGATCGACGAGAATGACGTGATAGAACTGGTCCGGCAGATCCTCATGCGCGCGCATGTGGTCGATCAGGTGGCCGACGTCCCAGTGCTCGGGCGCCGCCACAAGCTCGCGCTGCATCAGACGGCCTGCGGATTCCTCGGGGTAGGACAGCGACTGTTCGACGGCGGCCCGGTCGGTGATCGCCAGCGCGTCGAGGATGATTTCCTGCTGCGGCTCGTCCAGATCCTCGATCAGGTCGACCACGTCGTCGGTGTCCAGCTCGCGCACGGCGTCGGCCAGAACCTCGGGATGCAGCGCCTCGATCACGCTTTCGCGGACGCTCTCGTTCAGTTCCGACAGGATGTCGCCATCGAATTCCTTGCCGTAAAGCTGGACAAGGCGCAGGCGCGTATCCTCGTCCACCTGTTCCAGAAGGTCGGCGATGTCGGCCGGGTGAACCGGCTCCAGCGCCTCGATCAGCGCCTCGCTGTCACCGTCGCGCAGGGCGACGAGAACCGGCTCGACCGTCTCACGGTCAAGCGCGTAGCTATCCTCTTCGTGAATCTCTTCGGTGTTCAGGTCTTCCGCCATCTTTCACCCCGCCTGTTGTCGCGGGCGACATTAGGGGAAGGCCGGGATGAGATACAGGGGGAAAGGCCGTGGACCTTGCCCCAAGCCCGGCCTAGGTTTTGCGAGTCACCAGCGCGGAAGCCCCATGAAACTCATCCTCGGTCAGACCCTGTCATTCCTGTCGGACCCGTTCGCGGGCGACCCCGAAGCGTCGGCGCTCTGGGATCGCCGGTCGGGCGTCGTCGTGGACGACACCACGGGAACCATCGTCGAGATCGGGCCGGCGGACACGCTGAAACGCCTGTGGTCCAATGCGGTGGTCGAGGATCACGGCGACGCCCTGATCCTGCCAGGCTTCATCGACGCCCACGCCCATTACCCGCAGACCGGCATCATCGCCAGTTGGGGCAAACGCCTGATCGACTGGCTGAACACGTACACATTCCCCGAAGAGGCGCGTTTCGGGGATGCGGGCTATGCGGCCGAGGTGGCATCGCGCTATTTCGATCTGGTCCTGTCCAACGGCACGACCACGACCGTCAGCTTCTGCACCATCCACCCGGAAAGCGTGGGCGCCTATTTCGCCGAGGCGCAGAAACGCGGGATGCGCGTGTTCGGGGGCAAAACCTGCATGGACCGGAACGCGCCGGACACTCTGCGGGACACCGCGCAATCGGCATACGACGACTCGAAGCGGCTGCTCGCGCGGTGGCACGGGCAGGGGCGGCTGTCCTACGTCATCACGCCGCGCTTCGCGCCCACCTCGACGCCCGAACAACTCGAGGCGCTGGGGAGCCTTTGGACCGAGAACCCTTCGTGCCTGATGCAGACGCACCTGTCCGAGCAGACGGAAGAGATCGAGTGGGTCATGGGGATGTTTCCCGAGGCCACGGATTACACCGACATCTACGACCGCTTCGGCCTCTTGCGCGAGGGCGCGCTGATGGGCCACGCGATCCACCTGTCGGCCCGTGAACGAGCGCGGTTGAAGGAGGCGGGGGCATCGCTCATCCATTGCCCGACCTCCAACACCTTCATCGGCTCCGGCCTATTCGACATGGCCGGCCTGCGAGCCGAGGGGCAGAAGGTCGGGCTCGCCACCGACACGGGGGGCGGGTCGTCGTTTTCCATGCTCCGCACCATGGCGGCGGCCTATGAGATCGGGCAGCTACGCGGCACGCCGCTGCACCCCGCGCACCTTCTGTGGCTGGCCACCGCCGGATCGGCCGAGGCCATTGGCATGGGGCAGACCATCGGACGGCTCGCGCCGGACTACGAGGCGGACCTCGTGGTTCTCGACCTCGCCTCGACACCGGGGATCGAACAGCGTGCGGGCAGGGCCGAGACGATCTGGGAACAGGTCTTTCCGACCATCATGATGGGCGACGACCGGGCCGTGGCCGCAACCTATGTCGCCGGGCAACGCGTTTGATGAATATCGGATTTTGGCCGGTTTTCCCTTGATCTGACCGCATCCTTCCGAATCCTTGTCTCAAAAAGACAAGAAGATCGGGCGGACAGATGCACAAGGAAACGATCACGCTGATGAAAAAGGCGTTCCGCAAGCACGTGGCGGAACGCGATCCGGGGCTTGTCCTCGACGTCGGGTCCGTGGGCAAGCGCCCGTGGTTTCGCCAAGTGTGGGAGGACGGCGGCTGGACCTATCACGGGATGGACATGAAGGCGGGGCCGAACGTCGATATCGTGCTGGACGACCCTTGGCGGTTCGAGATCGAGGACGGCAGGTATGACGCCGTCATCTCAGGCAACATGCTCGAACATAACGAGTTCTTCTGGCTCACCTTCCTTGAAATGTCGCGGGTGCTGAAACTGGGCGGCGTGATGGTGCATGTCGTGCCGTCGCGCGGGCCGGAACATCGCGATCCGCAGGACTGCTGGCGCTGGTATCGCGACGGCATGTTCGCGATGGCGAAATGGGCCGGCTTCGATTGCGTCGAGACGACGACGGACTGGTCGGACGAACACATCGCGTATTACGAGACCAAGAACAGGGCGCGGGCCAAACGGCTCACGCGCACGCGGCGGCACGCCGACAACTTCTGGGGCGACACCGTCGGCGTGTTCGTGAAGACCGCCGAAACCCGCGATACGCTCGGGATGGACTACATCCGGCGCTTCGCCGCGCAACACCCCGAAGGCGCCGCGCAGCTCGCCGCCGAATAGCTCAGGCCGCCTGCGCTTCGCTTTCGTCCTTGAGGACACGGGTCAGCGACACGCTCATCAGATGCGCGTAGATCGCGGGCAGGATACCGGCCGCGCGCAGCCGCAGGAACGCCTCGTCCGGCAGGGCCGACAACGCCTGTTCGTTGATGACCGCGAAGCCCTGTAGGCTGGTCGTGACCTTGCCGTTCGCATCCTTCGCCTCGATGGTGATGGTCTGGAACAGCGCCAGCTCGTTCAGCACGGCAAGCGCGGCTTCGGTCCGCTTGGCCGAGGCCGCGTATTCGGTGACGAGGGTGACCACCCGCCCCATGAAATCGGTCTGCTTGCCGTCCGCGTCAAACAGCGCGGTGCCGCCATCGGTCTCGGCGAAGCCGGGGAACTCCGCGTCCACGCAGATGATCGGGTCGGCCCCGTCCTGTTCGCCCAGAATGAAAGGATAGCGCCGCAGATAGGCGGGGAGGTAGCGGCGGTTCCAGCGCCCGTCGGCATCCACGAACTGATTGTGACCCGTGGTCAGCCCGCACAGAAAGACCGGCGTATACCCGGTGCCGGTGGGCACGAACACGATCGGCAGGTCATGCGCGGCCGCCGTGAACTCGTCGAACACCGCCGGGATCAACTGCGCCTCACGGGCGAAGCCGAACGGCTCGGCCTCGGGTGAAATCTGGAACTTGCGATGATTCACGGTCGAGAGCGCCTCGACCTTTTTATAAAACATTGGCAATTGGGTCATCGGAACGCCTCGTCTGAAAATTGGTCCCGAGACTGTCCGACGAGACGCGCCCGGAGTCAAACACGGGGCGGCCGCAAACCGGGCCACGACATTGCCGATGAAGGGAATTTGGTGGAGCCGATCGGGATCGAACCGACGACCTCGTCATTGCGAACGACGCGCTCTCCCAACTGAGCTACGGCCCCAACGCGGTGGTATCTGGAGGTTTCCGGCCCCGCTGTCAAGCGGGTAACGCCGCCTGGATCACGCCCCGACCTTGGCTTTCGACCGCACGAAATCCTCGATCCCCTTGGCGGGCATCGCCCCCGCCTGCCGCGCGATTTCGCGACCGTTCTGATAGAGGATCAGCGCGGGAATGCCTCGGATGTTGTTCTTCATCGACACCTTGGGGAATTCTTCGGTGTTGATCTTGGCCAACCGCACATTCGGAGCAAGCGACTGGGCCGCTTTCTGGAACTCCGGTGCCATCATCCGGCACGGCCCGCACCACGGGGCCCAGAAATCGACGAGCAAGGGCAGATCGTCGGCCTTGGCGGCCTTGGCCAGCGTCGTCGGGTCCAACTCGCGCACCTTGCCGTCCACCAGCTTGGTGCCGCAGGTGCCGCATTTCGGGCCTGCGCCCAGCTTGTCTTCGGGCGCACGGTTCAGGCTGCCGCATTCGAGACAGGTAAGTTTGACGTGTTTGGTCATGTTGGACCTCGTAAATATTCTTCGGAGTGAATATGTATCCGGACGGATCGCGGTTCAAGGGGCAAGTGGCGGCAAATGCGGGAATGGGCGGGCCTCACCAAAGACGAGCAGACGGCGCTGCGTCTGGCCTATCAGGATGAGATAGACCGAAACCCGCGCACCTGTTCGATGGACGAAAAAGTGACACGGTTCACCAACTGGCTCGCCATACGCGGGGTGACCTTTTCCGCCGCCGACCTTTCGCCTAACAAGGCCCGGTAAAGGATCGGAGCGCATGTCATGGCAGATCAGGATTTCGATGTCGTCGTGATCGGCGCCGGACCGGCCGGGTCGTCCGCCGCGAAACGGGCCTGTGACCTCGGCCTCAGCGTCGCCCTCATCGACCGGGCGGTGTTCCCGCGCCCGAAACTCTGCGGCGCGCTCATCAGCCCGCGTGGCAACAAGGCGGTCAAGCGCGTCTTCGATATGGAGATGTCGCCCGAGATGTTTCTCGTCTCGCGGCAGGTGGCGTTCAAATGGGATGGCGAGGAACTGAACCGTTTCGACGCGCCCTATGATCTGACCTACACCTACCGGCTCGATTTCGACCACTGGCTGCAACAGGCCGCCGTCGCGGCGGGTGCTGTGGACATGCAGGGCACGCGGGTCGAGACGATCCATGACGCCGACAACCTGCTGGAACTCTCGGACGGGCGCCGGATCGGCTACAAGGTTCTGATCGGCGCGGACGGGGCCGCCAGCCCGGTGGCCAAACACATCCTCGGCGCGGCCTACGACCCCGACAAAATCGGCTTCGCGTTCGAGACCGAGGCACCGGGCGGCTGCGAACCCGAGGCGCTTATGTCCATCGACTTCGACATCGTGCATTGGGGCTACGGCTGGAATTTTCCCAAGGCGGGCAGCCGCACCATCGGGCTGGGGGCGATCCGGTCGGTGGATCAGGATCTCAAGAAACGCATGGCGCGCTATCTGGCGCATGAGGGCGTAGACCCGGACAGCGTGACGATCAAGGGCGCGCATATCCCGCTGGGCGACTTCAAGGAAAAGCCGGGCAAGGGCAACGTGCTGCTCGCAGGCGACGCGGCGGGGTTCGTGGACGGGATCACGGGCGAGGGGATCGCACTGGCCATCGAAAGCGGGGCCGAAGCGGCCGAGGCCGCCGCGCAGGTGATCGGCGAGGGGCGGCCTCAGCGCGCCGACCGCGCCTATTTCCCGCGTATCAAGTATATCCAGACCGATCTGGAAAAGGTCCGGCGCCTGCGGGTGATCGCCTACAGCTCCGCCATGCGCGATCTGTTCAAGGAAAAGCTCAGGACCTCGACCATGATGCGCTCATCCCTGTTCGAGGTGCTGGCGGGCAACGCGACCTATGCCGACATCGAAAAGCGGGTCGCCAAGCGTGCCTTCATGTCGGTTGCGCGAGGGTTGTCGTCCTGGCCCACCAAACTCGCGCGCCGGGGCTGACGGACGCGGTAGTTTCGGGGTGGTGGTGACTGGAGAGACCTGATTAACGCATTGAAATCATGACGCAATACGCCATTCCTAGGATACTAGGATACTAGGATACTAGGATCCTGGTATCCCCCGCCGCGCCCGCTCAGTCCGCCTTTGGCCCCACGGCCCGGATCAGACCGTACCGCGTTATGCCGTTCTCGCTCGCCGGATCGACCGCGCCGCCGTACATGATGTAGATGCCAAGGAACCCGGCGACGGCATTGCGCGCGAGGTGCTTGGGAACGAAGGGGCGCAGCAGCCGGTATTTCCACTGGGTCAGGAACTTCAGCCCGACCCGGCCCAGACGCCGACAGGTGCCCAGACCCTGCATCGAAATGTCCTCGGTCGTGACGTCGGTGAACCCGGCGCGCGCCAGCGCATCCTCCCACGTGCCCCAGACGGCATAGCCGTGGGGAACCGCAAGGCACAGTTCGTTCAGGACCAGCGCCTCTTTCAGATCGTCCGATTTCGATTCCCAGTCCGTGCGACGGAACGCGTCGTGGAACATGAAGGTGCCGCCGGGGGCGAGCCGGGCCTTGATGCGTTCGATCACCGCGTCGATCTCGGGCGAATGGCACAGGGTTTCGACCGCGAAGATCAGGTCGAACTGGCCCAGATCGTCGGGCAATTCGGTAAAGCTCGACCGAACCGCGCGGAAGTTCGGCAGACGCGCCCCGCGTTCGTTGGCCTTTGTGATATGCGCTTCGATCAGGTCGGTCGCCACCACCTCGACTTCGGGCAGGGCCTCGGCGATGACGCGGGCGTTGAAGGCCTGACCGCACCCGAGTTCGAGGATGCGCCTCGCCCCGATCTTCCGCGTCTCGGCGATGACCGTGTCGGCTTGCGCCCGCAGGCCGTCGTGGGTGTATTTGCCGTCATCCGACAATGCCATGTGCATCGCCGCATGGGGGTTGTAGCGTTCGTAGCCCCAGCGCGATTGCAGGTAGTAGGCGGTGACGAGCCGTTCCGTCGGCGTCGACAGATCACGCAACAGGCGGTCCTTGCCGAACCGCCTGTCGATCAGCGCCAGAGCATCCGTCACCGAATAGTCCGTCAGTTTCGGATCGTTCGTCTTCTGCGCCATGACCGCTCTCGTTTGCCCCGGCGGCTTGGGTAGCAACCGATGCGCGCTTTGACCAGCGCCAAGATCACTCGGCGGCTTCGACGTAATCCTCGAGCGGCGGGCAGATACAGACGAGGTTCCGGTCGCCATAAGCGTTGTCGACCCGGTTCACCGGCGGCCAGTACTTGTCGACGCGGAACGCGCCGGGCGGATAGCAGCCCTGTTCGCGGCTATAGGGCCGGTTCCAGTCGCCCACCAGATCCTCGACCGTGTGCGGCGCGTGTTTCAGCGGGTTCGCCTCCGCATCCGCGCGCCCCTCTTCGATGTCGCGGATTTCCTCGCGGATCGCCAGCATGGCGTCGCAGAAGCGGTCGAGCTCGGCTTTGGTTTCGGATTCCGTGGGTTCGACCATCAGCGTGCCCGCCACCGGCCAGCTCATCGTAGGGGCGTGAAAACCGCAATCCATCAGGCGCTTGGCGATGTCGTCGACGGTGACCCCGGCGCTCTCGGCATAGGGCCGCGTGTCGATGATGCACTCATGCGCGACATGGCCGGTCGGCCCCTTGTAGAGCACGTCATAGGCCCCGCGCAGTCGCGCCGCGATATAGTTCGCGTTCAGGATCGCGACCCGCGTCGCCTGTGTCAGCCCCTCGCCGCCCATCATCAGGATATAGGCCCAGGAAATCGGCAGGATGCTGGCCGACCCATAGGGCGCCGAAGACACCGCACCGATTCCGCCCTTGAACGGATCGGGGGGCAGATGCGGCGCAAGGTGCGCCTTGACCCCGATCGGACCCATGCCGGGGCCGCCGCCGCCATGCGGAATGGCGAAGGTCTTGTGCAGGTTCAGGTGGCTCACGTCGCCCCCCAACTCGCCCAGCTTCACAAGACCCACGAGCGCATTCAGGTTCGCCCCGTCGATATAGACCTGCCCGCCGTGTTCATGCGTGATGGCGCAGACGGTGCGCACGGTTTCCTCGAACACGCCGTGCGTGGACGGATAGGTAATCATCGTCGCGGCCAGCTTGTCGCCCGCCGCTTCGGCCTTGGCGCGGAAGTCGTCCAGGTCGATGTCGCCGTTCTCGGCGGATTTCACGACCACCACCTTCATCCCCACCATCTGCGCGCTCGCCGGATTGGTGCCGTGCGCGCTCATCGGAATGAGGCAAACGTCGCGCTCGTCCTGCCCGTTCGCCGCGTGATAGGCGGCGATGGTCAGAAGCCCCGCGTATTCCCCCTGCGCGCCGGAGTTTGGCTGCATCGACATCGCATCATACCCGGTGATCGTGCAGAGCTTGGCCTTCAGATCCTCGATCAGCCTGTGGTAGCCGCGCGCCTGATCCTCGGGCGCCAGCGGGTGCAGCATCGCGAATTCGCGCCACGAAATCGGGATCATCTCGGCCGCGGCGTTCAGTTTCATCGTGCAGGAGCCGAGCGGAATCATCGCCCGGTCCAGCGCGAGATCGCGGTCGGCCAGCCGGCGCATGTAGCGCATCATCTCGGTCTCGGCCCGGTTCATGTGAAAGACCGGATGGGTCAGGTAATCGCTGTCCCGCAGGATCGAGTCCGGCAGGCGGTAATCGGTGTCCGACGGATCGTCCTCGGCCTCGATCCCGAAGGCGCGCCAGACCGCTTCGATGGTGGCGGAGCGGATCGCCTCGTCCATCGTGATCGCCACTTTGGTCTTTCCGACCGGGCGCAGGTTCACGCCCTGAGACCGCGCCGCGTGAAGCACGCCTTTCTGAAGCAGACCGACCTCGACCGTGAAGGTGTCGAAGAACGCACCCGGCCCGATCTCGAACCCGGCCTCTTCCAGCTTTTTGGCGCAGCGCAGTGCCTTGCGGTGAACGCTCTGCGCGATGGCCTTCAACCCTTCCGGACCGTGGAACACCGCATAAAAGCTCGCCATGACCGCCAGAAGGGCCTGCGCGGTGCAGACGTTCGACGTGGCCTTTTCGCGCCGGATATGCTGTTCGCGGGTCTGAAGCGACAGGCGATAGGCCTTGTTGCCGCGCGCATCCACGCTCACGCCTACGATCCGCCCCGGCATCGACCGTTTGTAGGCGTCCTTGGTCGCCATATAGGCCGCGTGCGGGCCGCCATAGGCCATGGGCACGCCGAACCGCTGGCTGGTGCCGACGGCGATATCGGCCCCCATCGCGCCGGGTTCCTTCAGCACGGTCAGGGCAAGCGGGTCCGCCGACACGATGCCGATGGCCTTCGCGTCGTGCAGGGCGGCGATTTGTCCCGTGAAATCGCGCACCTCGCCATTGGTGCCGGGATACTGGAAGATCGCGCCGAACACGGCCTCGGGGTCGAGCGTTTCGGGGTCGCCCACGATCACCTCGATCCCCAGCGGCGCTGCGCGGGTTTTCATGACGGCGATGTTCTGCGGGTGGCAGTTTTCGTCCACGAAGAACCCGGGCGCCTTCGACTTGGCCACCCGATGCGCCATCGCCATCGCCTCGGCGCAGGCCGTCGCCTCGTCGAGAAGCGAGGCATTGGCGACCTCCAGCCCGGTCAGGTCCGAGATCATCGTCTGATAGTTCAACAGCGCCTCGAGCCGCCCTTGGCTGATCTCCGGCTGATAGGGCGTATAGGCCGTGTACCACGCCGGGTTCTCAAGAATGTTGCGCTGGATCGCGGGCGGGGTGACCGTGCCGTGATAGCCTTGTCCGAGGAGCGAGGTCAGAACCTCGTTCTCGCCCGCCGTGACGCGCATCCGATGCAGCATCTCGCGCTCGGACAGGGGCGCGCCGAAGTCGAGCGGTTCGTCCTGTCGCAGGCTTTTCGGGATCGTCGCGTCGATCAGCGCGTCCAGACTGTCGGCGCCGATCACTTTCAGCATCTCGTCCATCTCGCTGGGCGACGGGCCGATGTGGCGACGGTTCGCGAAGTCGTAGGGGTCGTAGCCGGTGGGCGTGAAGGTCATATCGGTTTCCTTCAATTGATATGGGTCACGACGTTCACGAGGTTGCCCTCGGGGTCGGAAAAGTAGAAGCGGCGAATGCCCCACGGCTCATCGACGGGGCCGTAGGACGGGGTGATCTGGCGGGCGTTCAGGCGGTCGAGCGTGGCGGCGAAATCGTCGACCTCTATCGAGATGACGGGAATGTCGGTGCCCGATCCGCCTTCGCTCGCGGTGTGCAGTTCGATCTGGTGGGACTGGTCGTTTTGCAGGAACGCGATCCACCCCATGTCCATCGGGACGTCGAGGTCGAACACCTCGGCATAGAACCGGGCCAGCGTGACCGGGTCGGTCGCGGGCAGATTGGGCACGATGCGGATGACGCTCATCCCCCCACCTCGGCGGCGAGTTTCGCGAGGGACGAGGCGAGCGCGGCTTCGTGCACGGCCCGGTCGATCCCCGGCGGCACGTTCTTGGCGGTCACCGATACCTTGGTCCCGCCTGCGGCAGCGATATGGTCCCACGTCATGCGCATGGTGCCCGCGTAAGCGTCTTCGGTGCTTACGAAGTCGACCTCCTGAACGATGCGGGTCGGCTCGTCGAGCGCGACGAAGCGCCCGTTCACCTCGTCCGTATCGGCTTGCGTCTTGCCCACGCCCGTCTCGGTGAAGGTCAGGCGCAGGCGATACGCGCCGCCCGGTGTCGGGTCGAACGCCAATACCTCCATCGTGGCATCGTCGGGCGGTAGCCATCGCACCAGCCTGTCCGGGTCGGTCTGGGCCGCCCAAACCTCTTCGGGCGAGGTGGCGATGAAGCGTTCCGCCCGGTCGGTGCGCCCGCCGTCGATCACCCGATGAAGTCCTTGTATTCGTTCTCGTCCATATAGTCGTCCATCTGCTCCGGCTCGGACGGCTTGATCCTGAAGAACCACGCCTCGCCTTCGGGGTCGTCGTTGATCTTGCCCGGTTCTTCGACGATGGCCTCGTTGATCTCGACGATCTCGCCGTCGATGGGGGCAAGGATGTCCGACGCCGCCTTGACGCTTTCGATCACCACGATCTCGTCGTCCTTGGTCACTTCGGTGCCCACTTCGGGCAGTTCGACGAAAACGATGTCGCCCAGTTGCTCGGCGGCGTGGGCGGTGATGCCGACCGTGACGATCCCGTCCACGTCATCGAGCCATTCGTGTTCTTCGGTATATTTCATGCGCGTCTCTCCTGTTGGTCAGCGTTTGAAGGTGGCGGGACGGAAGGGCAGGGGCGCGACCGTCACGGGAAGCCGTTTGCCCCGCACGTCGCCGAACAGCGTCCTGCCGGGGGCGGCGGATGAGGTGGGAACGTAGCCCATCGACATGGGCCGTTCGATGGAGGGGCCGAAGGCACCCGAGGTGACGGCCCCGATGGGATCGCCCGCGTCCGGACTGGCGAAAAGCTGCGTTCCCGCGCGCATCGGGGCGCGACCTTCGGGCAGCAGGCCCACGCGCTTGCGCGGCGCGCCGTTCTCGATCTGGTCGAGGATGGTGGCGGCACCGGGAAAGTCCGTTCGGTCGGTGCGCCGGACCTTCTGGATCGCCCAGCCAAGGCCGGCCTCGATGGGGGTCGTCGTCGTGTCGATGTCGGAGCCGTAAAGGCACAGCCCGGCCTCGAGCCGAAGCGAATCCCGTGCGCCCAGCCCGATCGGCTCGACCTCCTCCATCGCGAGCAGCGCCTCGGCCAGCGCGGTGGCCTGCGCCTCGCCCACGCTGATCTCATACCCGTCCTCGCCGGTATAGCCCGACCGCGACACCCAAAGCGCGCCGTAGTCCGAGGGGATCACGGCCACGTCCATGAACCGCATCCCGGCCACGTCAGGTGCGATGCGTGCAAGTGCGGCCTCGGCTTTCGGCCCCTGAAGCGCCAGCAATGCGCGATCCGTGATAACCTCCACCGCATCGCCCAGATGCGTGCGCAGGTGGGCGATGTCCTGATCCGCCATCGCCGCATTCACCACGAGGAACAGGTGGTCGCCGCGGTTGGCGATCATAAGATCGTCCATTATCCCGCCCGCCGCGTTGGTGAAGACCCCGTAGCGTTGCCGCCCTTCGGCCAGCCCGACCAAATCGACCGGCACGAGGGCTTCCAGCGCGGCGGGGCCTGCGCGCAGGATCACCTGACCCATATGGCTTACGTCGAACAGACCGGCGGCGGCGCGGGTGTGCAGGTGTTCCTTCATAACGCCCAGCGGATACTGCACCGGCATAGCCCAGCCCGCGAAGGGCACCATCTTGCCGCCGCGCTCCACGTGCAGATCGAATAACGGTGTTCGTTTCAAGTCGCCCATGCGCTCCCGGCTCCCAATCCACCGGGGTGACGCGCCCGGCATCGCGGGGCCGATCCGGCCCGCCCGATGCCCCCTCTGTCCTTTCGCCTGAGATCGTTATCCCTTCGGCGGGCGCCCATGCGCCACTCTCCAGAGTGCTGTCGTCCACGCGGTCCTGAAGCCTGAGAGGTTCCGGGGCGGTTGCTCCTTCGGCACTGGTCCCGGTCAGGCGGGTGCCAGATTCTCCCAACGTGGATGCCGCCAAGTTACCGACGCATTGCACAGGGTCAAGACTTGCCTTCCGTCCCGTTCGCGCAAACAGTGCCGCCATGTCCGACCCGTTCTTTTTCGGCTACGGCTCGCTGGTGAACCGGCGGACCCATGCCTACCCCGAAGCGCACCCGGCCCGCGTGACAGGATGGCGGCGCGCATGGCGCCATTCTAAACGGTTCGACCGCTGTCTGCTCTCCGCCGTGCCCGCGCCCGACGATTACATCGACGGGCTGATCGCCTCGGTGCCCGGAGCCGACTGGGCCGCGCTCGACGAACGCGAAGGGGCTTATGCCCGCCATGATGCGAGCCACGCGGTCACGCACCCCGTGGCCCGTGATCTGGACATCGCGATCTATGCGGTGGACCTCGCCACCTATCCGGTGCCCGGCGACGATCACCCGATCCTCATGTCCTACCTCGACGTGGTCATTCAGGGCTTTCATTCCGAGTTCGGCCAAGCCGGCGTCGATCATTTCTTCGAGACGACCGAAGGCTGGCACGCGCCCGTGCTGGATGACCGCGCGGCCCCGGTCTATCCGCGCCATCAACGGCTCGCAGCCGAGGAAACGGCCCTCGTGGATGACGGGCTGGCCCGGATCGGGGCGCGGATCGTCCGTCTTTGACCTGACCTGTCACAAAACGGAATCAGCCCGACCCTAGGGTAAGCCTGCCCGCGATTCCCGGCCCGACCCGGTGGGGATGACATGGGCCGCGCGCCTGTCCCTACCCATTCCCCTGCGCGCATCCTCGCGCCCCCGGTCCTACCCACCGGGGGCGCTTTTTTGTCCGACTGGACCTTCGGAAAGGCCGGGCATAGGGTCGCGCGAAATCAAGGAGAACGACATGGCGACCGGGACCAATCTGCGCACATATTTCGACGGCACATGGCACGAGGGCGACGTGCCCGTGATGAAGGCCGGGGATCATGGCGCATGGCTGGGCACCACGGTGTTCGACGGTGCACGGTTCGTCGACGGGATGGCCCCGGACCTCGACCGCCATCTGGCGCGGGTCAATGCCTCGGCCGAGGCGCTGATGATAAAGCCGACGGTCGGTGTGGACGAGATGCTCGAAATCGTGCGCGAAGGTCTGGCGCTCTATCCCAAGGACGCCGCTGTCTATATCCGCCCGATGTACTGGGGGATCGAGGGCGGCTACCTCGGTATCCTGCCCGACCAGTCCGCAACCGGGTTCGCCGTGGCGCTGGAGGAAATCCCGATGGCCGCGCCGGATGCGTCGATGACGCTCACGACCACGCGCTTTCGCCGCCCCGTGCTGGAGGACGCCGTGGTGAACGCCAAGGCCGGATGCCTCTATCCCAACAACGCCCGGATGCTGGCCGAGGCCCGCGCCAAGGGCTACACTAACGCGCTCGTCGCCGACGCGCTGGGCAACGTGGCCGAAACCGCGAGCGCGAACGTGTTCATGGTGAAGGACGGCGAGGTGTTCACGCCCATCGCCAACGGCACCTTCCTGTCCGGCATCACCCGCGCCCGCCATATCGAGAACCTGCGCGCCGATGGCGTCACGGTGCACGAAGCGGTCCTGAGCTTCGACGATTTCAGGGCCGCGGACGAGGTGTTCTTGTCGGGCAACCTCAACAAGGTCACGCCCGTCACCGAGTTTGACGGGACGATGTATCAGCATGGCCCCGTCACGCGCCGGGTTCGCGAGCTTTACTGGGACTGGGCCGCGAGCCTTTAAGCGTTGGCAAGCGGTGCGGGGCTGAAGCCCCGCGCAGGGTTTGCGCCGCCCCGACTGCGTCGGGCCATCGCGGTGGCAGCCGCCGTTGGCGGCTCTGGAGGGCCAGCCCTCCAGACCTCCCGAAGTATTTAGAAAACGAAGAAGAACATTGATCGGTTGCGGGTGCTGCGTCATGATCCGGACGGTTGAGGGGAGTGATCCATGCGCAAGTTTCTGGTGGTTCTGGACGACAGCCGCGAGTGTCTGAACGCGATGCGCTTCGCCGCCATGCGCGCGGCCAACACCGGCGGTGGGGTCGAGATCCTGTCGATCATTCCGCCCGAGGAATTCAACCACTGGCTTGGCGTGGGTGCGGTGATGCGTGAGGAAGCCCGCGAGCGGATCGAGGCGCATTACGAGGTGTTCGCAAAGTGGATGCGCGACAAGCAGGGGGTGAACCCCGAACTCGTGATCCGCGAAGGAGAGGCGGTCGAAGAGCTTCTGGCCCAGGTGCGTGAAGACCCGGATGTGGGGGTCGTGGTGCTGGGCGCCGGGTCCGGCAAGAAGGGGCCGGGGCCGCTGGTCACCGCGCTCACGCGGGCGGCAGCGAACCTGCCGGTGCCGCTGACCATCGTTCCGGGCGAGATGTCCAAGGAGCGGCTGGAGAGCATCACCTGAGCCGGGTCTGGCTGTCGCTCATCTACCTCGCCGCGATGAGTGGGGCGTTCGTCGCCGCCATGGGCATCGCCATAGACGAGACCACCGGGATGTATGCGCGGCAGGCGGACGGGGGGTTGTTCGATTGCACGTCGCTCGCTGGTGCCGGCAGCGACGATCAGGTGTTCTTTTCGCTGATCGTGGTGTTCCTGCCCAGTATGCTTTTGCGTCTCGTGCGGCTGGCGCGCCCGGTGCCGCTCTGGGAGGCGATCGTGCACGGGGTGGCCCTGCTGATCTACATCCAGATCATCATGAACCTGCGCAGCTGCGGCGAGATCGTGGCGACGCAGGCGGTGCGCGACGACTGGCTTTTGCCGGGCGTGGCGGCGGGCCTTTTGGTCGCCAGCGTCGCGATCATCCCTACGCGCGGGGCGGTCCGGGTTTGACGGCGACCCGGCGGCCCTGAACCAGCGCGATGCCGTTCGACACGGCGAGGGCGCCGATCACCACCGCGCCGCCGATCAGCGCCCATTTGCCGGGGTCTTCGCCCACCACCACCCATGCGAGCACCGGTGCGAGGACGCTTTCGACCAGAAGAAGAAGCGCGACCTCCGCCGAGGGCAGAAACCGCGGTCCGGTCGCCAGAAGCGCGGTCGAGACGGTGACGAAGAACCCGCCGTGGAGTGCGACCCAGATCCAGTCGTCCGCGGGGACCGACAACGGGGTGGCGAAGGGAAACAGGACAAGAGCCGCGCCCAGCATCCCCGCAGGAATGGCCGGGACGACCGAGACCGGACGCAGTTTGCGCGCGACGGTCAGTCCGATCGAGAACACGATGACGATACCGACCGCGATCAGGTCGCCCTTGAGCGAGGCGCCCTCGGTCTCGCCCGAGCCGAAGGCGATCAGCGCGATGCCGACCGGGACCACGGCCATGGTGAGCGCCGTACGCCGTGAGATCGCCTCGCCCAATGCGATGCGCGAGAACAGCGCCGAGGCCAGGGGCATGGCCGCGACGATGAAGACGACGTTGGCGATCGAGGTATGCGCGACGGCGATGACGAACAGCGCACCGCTCGCGCCCGAGGTGGCGGCATAAACCCAGACGAGCGGGCTTGCGGCGAAGGTGGCGCGGTAGACGCCGGGGCCACGGGTGACGAGCAGGCCAAGGCCCAGCACCAGCCCGATGAGCAGCGCCTTCCAGAACGCCACCGTCACGCCGTCGGTGCCGATGAGACGGACGAACAGGCTGTCGGGCAGGATGAACAGGACGCCCGTGAAGGTGATGAGAAGGCCTTTGAGGTGATCGGTCATGCCTCCATCAATCGTGATTGGCGACAAAAGGGAAGAGGGAACCGGTCGGGTTGACTTGGAACGATTCCAAGCTCATATGAATACCCGACAGAAAGGCTGTGCAAATGTTCATTCAAACCGAGTCCACACCGAATCCGGCGACGCTGAAGTTTCTTCCCGGTCAGGAAGTTCTTGAGGCCGGGACCGCCGATTTCCCGAGTGCCGAAGCCGCGGCCAAGTCGCCGCTGGCGCAACGCGTCTTCGCGGTGAACGGGGTGAAAGGCGTCTTTTTCGGCACCGATTTCGTGACCGTGACCAAGGCCGACGATGTCGAGTGGGACCACGTGAAACCCGCCATCCTCGGCGCGATCATGGAGCATTTCCAATCCGGTGCGCCGGTCATGGGCGAGGGTCCGCGCGAAGCGGCCCATGCCGAACATGACGGCCCGGATGCCGAGATCGTGGTTCAGATCAAGGACCTGCTCGATACCCGCGTGCGGCCCGCCGTGGCGCAGGACGGGGGCGACATCACCTTTCACGGGTTCGAACGCGGCGTGGTCTATCTTCACATGCAGGGTGCCTGTGCGGGCTGCCCGTCCTCGACGCTCACGCTGAAGATGGGGATCGAGAACCTGCTCAAGCATTACATCCCGGAAGTGACCGAGGTGCGGCCGGTTGCGGTCTGACCCCACCATCCTAGCTTTCGACACATCGGCCGCGCATTGCGCGGCCGCTTTGCTTGTGGGCGGGGCGATCACGCAGGTCACGGCGGAGGCGATGGCCAAGGGGCAGGCCGAACGCCTGATGCCGCTGTTGCAGGACGTGATGACGACGGCCGGGCTGTCCTTCGACGATCTCGACGCGGTGGCGGTCGGCGTCGGGCCGGGCAACTTCACCGGCATCCGTATCGCCGTCTCCGCCGCGCGCGGGCTGGCGCTGGGCCTCGGCAAACCCGCCATCGGCGTCTCGACGCTGGAGGCGCAGGCGCTGGGTCACCCGCGGCCCTGCCGCGCTGTGGCGGATGCCCGGCGCGGGATGGTCTATGTGCAGGTTTTCGGCGATGGCGACCCGTCGCCTCGTCTGGACGCGGCGGGCGACGACCACCCGGTCGCCGGCCCCGTGCCTGCC
The DNA here is from genome assembly GCF_005871115.1 of Maritimibacter alexandrii. Lineage (NCBI taxonomy): Bacteria > Pseudomonadati > Pseudomonadota > Alphaproteobacteria > Rhodobacterales > Roseobacteraceae > Maritimibacter > Maritimibacter alexandrii. The sequence goes on along the minus strand of NZ_SWKQ01000009.1, from coordinate 299,830 downwards.
GAGACGCTCGTGACCCGCATCGCCCAGATCGCGGCTGACCGTCTGGCATCAGGTGCCGAGCTTGCGCGCCCCGCCCCGCTTTACATCCGGGGGGCCGATGCCGCCCCGGCCAGCGACCCGCCTCCGGTGATCCTGCCGTGACACCGGAGCGGATGGCGGACATCTACGCGGCCGCCTTTCCCGAAGGCCGGGCATGGTCGGCGCTGGAACTCGCCGGGTTGGTCGGTGGGCCGGGCGGTTTCGCGGTCTACACCGATGCGGGCTTCGCCGTCGGGCGCGCGATTGCGGGAGAGGCGGAATTGGTCACGCTTGCGGTCGCGCCCGAAGCCCGCCGGAGGGGCGAAGGCCGGGCGTTGCTCGCCGCCTTCGAACGCGCCGTGCAGGACCGTGATGGCGAAACCGCGTTCCTCGAAGTCGCCGCCGACAACACGGCGGCGATTGCGCTCTACCTTGCCGCAGGATGGGCCGAGACCGGGCGGCGCCGGGGGTATTACCCGCGCCCGGACACCGCGCCGGTCGATGCGATCCTGATGACGAAACAATTGGCCTAACGGGCGACGATCCGCTCGGGCGGCACGCCCGACATGGCGTGCAAGAGCGCGTTGGTGTTGGTCACCCCGAACTTCTTTTGCAGCTTGGCCCGGTGCACTTCGACCGTGCGCGGGCTGATCTCAAGCTCGCGCGCGATTTCCTTGGATGTCATGCCTTCGGCCAGGAGGTTCACCACCTCGGTCTCGCGCCGGGTGAGCGGCTGATAGGGGCGGTGACCCGACAGGTCGGCGAAACTCCAGACCGCGCGGTTCAGCGGGTCGCCCTCGGGCGTCAGGGAATGGCCGCGCGTCCGGCACCAGAACAGCGACCCGTCCTTGCGCGCCATCACGCGTTCATCCCAATAGGTGTTGGTCGTGCGCAACTGATCGACACCCCGGTCGCGGATCTTCGCGAACTCCTCCGGCGTCGGGTAGAGCACCTGAAACGACTGATCGACAAGCTCGCCCGCGCCATATCCGAACATGCGCTCGAATTCGGGATTGCAACTGCGGATCACCCGGCTCTCGGTGATGACGAGGCCGACGGGCGCGTATTCGAAGGCCAGACCCGCGAAGTCGCCAGTGGCATATGCCTGATCTATACGTATTTTCCCCAACTTGCTCAGACCCATCCCAAAAAGCGAGGTTCATGCCACGATATGAACGATCCCGTGCAGGCACAACCATGCGACGGGAAAAGGGAGGACATTCCATGACTATCATGAAACGCGCATTCGCCGCGTTGACCCTTGCTGCCGGCCTTGCCGTTCCTGCCGCCGCGCAGGATGCCGATCCGATCAAGATCGCACTCGTCCACGGCATGTCGGGCAGCCCGCTCGAGGCGTTTTCCAAGCAGACCCACACCGGGTTCGAGCTTGGCCTCGAATACGCCACCGATGGCACGATGGAGGTGAACGGTCGCCCCATCGAGATCATCTACAAGGACACGCAGTTCAAGCCGGACGTGGCGCGCGCCGTGCTGGCCGAAGCCTATGCCGATGACGAAGTTCTGCTGGCCGTCGGCGCCACCTCGTCGGGTGTGACCACGGGCCTTCTGCCCATCGCCGAGGAATACGAGCGCATCCTGCTCGTCGAACCGGCGGTGGCCGACAGCCTCACCGGGCCGGATTCGAACCGCTACGTGTTCAAGACCTCGCGCAACTCGTCGATGGACATGCAGGCACAGGCGCTTGCGCTGAAGCCGGACGAAAACCTCTATGTCGCCACGCTGGCCGAGGACTACGCCTTCGGTCGTGACGGGATCGCCGCGTTCAAATCGGCGCTCGAAGGCACTGGCGCCACGGTCGTGACCGAGGAATACGTGCCGCAGGGCACCACCGACTACACCGCCGTGGGCGAGCGGATGTTCAACGCGCTCAAGGATCAAGAGGGTCGCAAGGTCATCCTGATCTACGTGGCCGGTTCTGGCGACGCGCCGGGCAAGCTTCAGGCGATGGACCCCTCGCGCTTCGGGATCGAACTGTCGTTCGGCGGGAACATCCTGCCCGCGATGGTCGGCTACAAGGCCTATCCGGGCATGGAAGGCGCGGTGTATTACTACTACGAAGCCTTCGATAACCCGATCAACGACTGGCTCGTGGAAGAGCATCAGGCGCGCTTCGACGGTCCGCCCGACTTCTTCACCGCAGGTGGCATGGCCGCCGCTCTCGCCGTGGTCAAGGCGCTGAACACCGCCGAAACGCTCGACACCGAAGGGCTTATCGCCGCGATGGAAGGCATGTCCTGGGACACGCCGAAGGGTGAAATGACCTTCCGCCCCGAAGATCATCAGGCGCTGCAATCCATGCTGCACTTCAAGATCCGGGTCGATGACGACGTGGCTTGGGCGATCCCCGAGAAGGTCGAGATCATCACGCCCGACATGATGGACATTCCGATCGGTCGCGAAAACTGATCGTCCCGTCCCGGCCGGCTTTGCATCCCCGGCCGGGACACACCCCTGAAAAGACCCTTTCCGACATGACCCAAGCTTCGCTCTCCACCCGGGATCTCACGATCCGGTTCGGCGGCCATACGGCTGTGAACGCCGTCACCTGCGACTTTCGCCCCGGCGAGTTGACGGTGATCGTGGGCCCGAACGGCGCCGGCAAGACGACCTACTTCAACATGATCTCCGGGCAGTTGACGCCCTCCGAGGGGACCGTGACGAAGGACGGGATCGACCTGACCCGGATGCCCGCCTCGACCCGCGCCCGCCATGGTGTCGGCCGCGCGTTCCAGCTGACCAACCTGTTTCCCCGCCTGAGCGTGATCGAGAACATTCGGTTGGCCGTTCAGGCCCAGTCGGGCGATGGTCGCCGGTTTTTCTCACCGGTTTCCAAACTGACCGAACTCACCTCGCGCGCCGAACGCTATCTCTCCGCCGCGAAGCTTGAAAACAAGGCCGATCTGCCCGCGGCCGCGCTGCCCCATGGGGATCAGCGCAAGCTGGAAGTGGCGCTCCTGATGGCGATGGAGCCGGACATCTACATGTTCGACGAACCCACCGCGGGCATGAGCCTCGACCATACGCCGGACGTGCTCGACCTCATCGCCGAGATCAAGCACGACCACACGAAAACCGTGCTCCTCGTCGAGCACAAGATGGACGTGGTGCGCGCGCTCGCGGACCGGATCATCGTGCTTCACAACGGCGAGCTGATCGCCGATGGCGACCCGACCGAGGTGATGTCCTCGCAGGTGGTGCGCGACGTCTATCTCGGCAATGCGGGGGAGATGGCATGAGCCTGCTTTCCATTCAGAACATGGACGTCTCGATCGGGCAGTATTCCGTGCTGCACGGCGTGACCTTCGACGTGCCCGAGGGCGGCGTCTTCGTCCTTTTGGGCCGTAACGGCGCGGGCAAGACCACGACACTGCGCGCGATCATGGGGCTGTGGCAGCCCTCGCCGGGATCGGTGAGCTTTCGCGGCGAGCAGATCGCCGGGATGCACACCTCGGACATCGCGAAAAAGGGTATCGCCTTTGTTCCTGAAAACATGGGAATTTTCGGCGGGCTGACCGTGGCTGAGAACATGGTGCTCGCTACCGCCAACGGCAAATTCGACCAGACCCGCCTGAAGCGCGTCTACGAGCTGTTCCCGGCGCTGGAGCAGTTCTGGGACAAGCAGGCCTGGAGCCTGTCGGGCGGGCAGAAACAGATGCTCGCTGTGGCCCGCGCCATCATCGAGCCGCGCGATCTGATCCTGATCGACGAACCGACCAAGGGGCTGGCCCCGTCGATCATCGCCGCGATGGGCGAGGCGTTTCGCGAGATTTCGGCCCAGACCACGATCCTGCTGGTCGAACAGAATTTCGCCTTCGCCAAGTCGCTGGGCCGGGACATGGCGGTAATCGACGACGGGCGGGTGGTTCATACCGGGACCATGGCCGATTTCGTGGCGGACACCGAACTTCAGAACCGGCTTCTGAGCCTGTCGATGGAGGCGGGGTGATGGTCTTGGTCCGATGTGGAAACAGAGCGGGAGCGCCGGACCGGGGGCTGGCGCACCGACAGCCGAACAAGGCGCTTTATAGTGCCGTGTCCGAAAAACATCTGAGCGAAGCGTCTACAGAACCCAAGCGCCAGACCGCGGGACGGCCATGCTGGAAGCATGCCTCTGGCATGACCGCTCGCGCGGCGGCCTGCGGCCTAGATTCCGCGCGTTCGGGCGATCGAGCCTTCGCTTACATTCATCCGAGGAGGCTCGCCTGATGGGTATGCTCGACCGTTTCGGGGGTGTCTTCTGGCTCCCCGTCATCCTCGCCATCATCGCCTTCGTCCTGATCGGCGCGCCGTCTTCGTGGCTGACGCTGACCGTGGCCGGGCTGTCGATGGGACTGATGATCTTTCTCATGGCCTCGGGTCTGAGCCTCGTCTTCGGCCTGATGGACGTGCTGAACTTCGGCCACTCGGCCTTCGTGAGCTTCGGGGCCTTCGTCGCGGCGAGCGTGCTGGCCTATTTCGGCGGCTGGCTCGGCTCCGACAGCATCCTGCTCAACAGTCTCGCGCTGGTCTTTGCCATTGCCGCCGCCGTCGTATTCGGCGCCGCGCTGGGCTGGTTCTTCGAGCGCGTGATCGTCAAGCCGGTCTATTCCGACCACCTGCGTCAGATCCTCATCACCATGGGCGCGTTGATCGTGGCCGAGCAACTGATCCTCGCGACATGGGGCGGTTCGCCCGTGAACGTGCCGCGCCCGCATTTCCTTGAGGGCGCGATCATCGTCGGCAACTCGTCGCTGGAGGTCTATCGCCTGTTCGCCTTCTGCCTCGGCGCTCTCGTCTATGGCGGCCTTTTCGTGCTGCTCAACCGCACCCGCATGGGGCTGCTGATCCGGGCGGGCGTCGAAAACCGCGAGATGGTCGAGGCGCTGGGCTTCAAGATCGACCGCCTGTTCATCGGGGTCTTCATGCTGGGGTCTGCACTGGCCGCGATGGGAGGGGCCATGTGGGCGGGGTATGAGACGATCATCACCCCCGCGCTCGGGGCCGAGATGATGGTCATCGTCTTCATCGTCGTCATCATCGGCGGGCTCGGGTCCATTCAGGGCACGCTGCTGGGGGCGATCGTGGTCGCGCTGATGCAAAACTACGTGGGCTTCCTCGCCCCCAAACTCGCGCTCGCATCCAACATGATCCTGATGATGGTCATTCTGCTGTGGCGGCCCTACGGCCTTGCCCCGGCGGTGAAGATCAAGTGAGGGAGGGGACCATGAACGGCAAAATCACCGTCAAGATCATCGCGCTCACCATCTGGGGGTTGCTCCTGTTCTCGCCCTTCCTGTTTCAGGACGTGCGCCAGATCGAGGTCGCCGCGCGGATCGCCGTCTTCATCGTGCTGGTGGCGAGCTACGATCTGCTGATCGGCTACACCGGGATCGTGAGTTTCGCGCATACCATGTTCTTCGGCTTCGGGGCCTATGGCGTCGCAATCGCCATGAAGCAGGGCGACAGCACGTGGGGCTACTGGATCGTCGGGGTGCTCGCGGGTGTGCTGGTCTCGGCCATCGTCGCGGTGCTGATCGGTCTTCTGTCCCTGCGCGTGAAGGCGATCTTTTTTGCCATGATCACGCTGGCCGCCGCCAGCGTTGCACTGGTGCTCGCCTCGCAACTGTCGAGTTTCACGGGCGGCGAGGACGGGATCACCTATTCCGTCCAGTCGATCTTCAAGCCCGCGACCAAGCTTTTGACGGATGACGAGGGTAAGGTGCTTCGCATCATGGACGTGCGCATGAACGGCAAGATCGCGGCCTATTACTTCGTCTTCATCTCCTGCGCGGTTCTGTTCTGGGCGATGCTGCGAATCGTGGCCAGCCCCCTGGGCACCGTGCTTCAGGCGATCCGCGAGAACGAGGCGCGGGCCGAAGGCATCGGCTACCGCGTCGTCGCCTATCGCACCGCCGTGTTCGTCATCGCGGCGACCGCTGCGGCGCTGGCCGGGGCGGTCTATGCGACATGGCTCAAATACACCGGGCCGGATACCACGCTGAGTTTCGCGATCATGATCGACATCCTTCTGATGGTCGTGATCGGCGGCATGGGCACCATGTGGGGCGCGGTGATCGGTGCGACGCTGATGGTCATGGCGCAATACTACCTGCGTGACCTGATGGAGGTCGCCGCGAACGCGACCGAGGCGATCCCGCTTCTGCCCGACCTTCTCAGCCCCGACCGCTGGCTTCTGTGGCTCGGCATCATCTTCATCCTTTTGGTCTATTTCTTTCCGGCGGGCATCGCGGGCACGATCATCCAGCGGCGGGCGGCGAAATGACCCCGCGCTCGGTCTACCTCCCGCTTCTCGGCCATGAACTGCACGTCATGGAATGGGGCGATGCGACCAAGCCGCTTCTGGTGATGTGGCACGGGCTGGCGCGCAACGGGCGCGACTTCGACGAGCTTGCGATGGCGCTGACGGATCGCTGGTTCGTGGTTTGCCCGGACACCATCGGACGCGGCTATTCCACGTGGTCCGACCGGCCCGAGACGGATTACGTGCTGCCCAACTACGCGCGCATGGCGGTGGCGATGTTCGACCATTACGGCGCCGAGCGCGCGGCGTGGATCGGCACGTCGATGGGCGGGCAGATCGGCATGACCGTGGCGGGCGATGTGGCGCCGCACCGGATCTCGGCCCTCGTCATCAACGACATCGGGCCGGAAGTGCCGGATGCGGCGCTGGACCGGATCGTGACCTATTCTGCCGACCTGCCGACCTTCGAAACCCTGACGCAGGCCGAAGCCTGGCTGCGCGAGGTCTATCTGCCGTTCGGGCCGGCGAGCGATGCGTTCTGGCGGCGCATGGCCGAGGCGAGCGTGCGGCGCAGGGCCGACGGGCGGCTGACGCTGCATTACGACCCCCGGATCATCGCTGTGCTGGACGGGGACCGCGCCTCGACAAACCTGTGGGAGGTGTTCGACCGCATCACCGCGCCGACCCATGTGGTGCGCGGCGGGCAATCGGACCTGCTGACCGCCGAGATCGCTGAGGCGATGAAGGCGCGCGGACCCAAACCCGGTGTGACGGTCTATGACGACTGCGGCCACGCGCCGACGCTGACGCGCCCGGCCGATACCGAATGGATCGCCGGGCTCTTGGAGACCCTGGTCGAAACCAGCGCCGCCGACACCTGACCGCACGTCATGTGAGCGACACATAGACCTGTTATCTCAGTTGGAAATTGAGTGCAGGTTCGAAAATGACAACTCTCCCCCCGCTGAGGTTCACGGGCGCCGAGGTGCTGCGTGACGGCGCCTTGTCGCGCGGATCGGTGGCCCTGAAGGACGGGCGGATTGCGCAAGGCGATGCGCCGCAGGTGGACCTGTCGGGCTATCTGGTCCTGCCGGGGATCGTCGATCTGAACATGGGGCCGCTGGGCCGGGCGGGCGCGCTGACCCACGGGGCCGCCTTTGCCGCCTTGGACCGCGAGGCGGCGGCGCATGGCATCACGACGGGCTGGATCGCGCAGAGCTGGTCGTGGAAGGGCGGTGCCAGCAGCCCCGAGGCCGCGATGGATACGCTGGCGGCGCTGGGCATGGCGCGGCGCCGGGCGCTTTGCGATCTCAGGCTGCAACTGCGGGTCGAGACCCACATGCCGGAAACGCGCGAGGCGCTGATCGCCGCCGTGACCGCGCATGAGGTGGATCAGGTGATCTTCACCGACGGGCTGCCCGAAGCGATCGCGATGTCGCACCGGGCGTCGCACAAGCTGGTCGCATGGGCCGAGGCCGAGGGGCGCAGGCCGGAGGAGTTCATCCGCCGCCTGCGCATGGCCAAGGATGCCGCGCCGGATGTGCCGCGTCACCTACTGGCGCTGGCCGAGGCCTTCGACCGGCTGGGCGTGATATACGGCAGCCATGACGACCCGGACGGCGAAACGCGCGAGCGGATGGGAACGCTGGGCGCGCGGCTGGCCGAGTTTCCGCTGTGCGCAGGGGCGGCGGCGGTGGCGCGGTGCAACCGAAACCCCATCGTGTTCTGCGCCGCCGATGTCCTCGGGGCTGGGCCGCGTGCGGGCGGCGTGTCGACCATGGCGCTTTTGTCCAAGGGGATGGGGGATGCGCTGGCCTCGCGCGATCATCCCGCGGCTCTGGTCGAGGCGGTCTTTGCGCTGATCGATAGCGGCACGCGTGGATTCGCCGAGGCCTGGGCGATGATTTCCACCGGGCCCGCGCGGATCATGCGGCTTGAGGACCGGGGTCGGATCGAGACGGGATTACGCGCGGACCTGACCATCCTGAACGCCGCGACCCGGACGGTTGAGGGGACGATCTGCGGGGGTCGCATCGCCTATCTGTCCGGCGCGCTCGCCCTGCGGCTCATCGCGGCGCGCGCGGATTTCGCCCTCGCTGCCGAGTGACTTGCGCAGAACCCGCGACGGCGGCAGTGTCGTTACATGACCGAGATCAGCGAAACCGACCTTGCCGACCTTCTGCGCCGAACTTCCGTCGGGCGTTCCCGCGTGCTCGTCGCCGTGGTGGGTGCGCCGGGGTCCGGCAAATCGACACTGGCCGAGACGCTTGCGGGCGCCTTGCCGCAGGCCCAGTGGATTCCGATGGACGGTTTCCACATGGACAACGCGACGCTCGCCGCGCAAGGCACGCTCGAACGCAAGGGGGCGCCCGAAACCTTCGACGCGGCAGGGTTCGTGCGCTTCGTGCGTGCGCTGGCGAGCGGCCAGCAGGCGCATTACCCGACCTTCGACCGGGTCGCCGATGCGGTGGTCCCGCAAGGGGGGCGGATCGCGCCGGATACCCATATCTTCGTGGTCGAAGGCAACTACCTTTTGCTCGACGACGACCCGTGGCGCGAGCTTGCGCGCCTGTGGGACGTGACCGTGACGCTCGAGGTCGACGAGGATGAGCTTGAACGCCGTCTGGTGGAGCGGTGGACGCGGCATGGCCATCCGCCCGAAGACGCGCTCTTTCGCGCCCATAACAACGATCTGGTCAATGCCCGCGTGGTGCGCGACCGATCCCGCAAGGCCGACTACGTGATCCGGTTCAAAGCGTGACGTAGCTTTGTTCGACCACCGCCTCCATCGCGATGTAGGTGGAGGAGGACGAGACATGAGGCAGCGAAGAAATGGTCTCGCCCAGCACGCGGCGATAATCCACGATGTCGCGCGAGCGGACCTTGAGCAGATAATCGAACCCGCCCGCGATCATGTAGCATTCTTCGATTTCCGGCACCCGTCGCGCGGCGTCGTTGAATTCCTGAAGCGCGGCCTGCCGGGTGTCGAGCAGCCGCACCTCGACATAGGCCACATGGGCCAGACCCAGCTTTTCGGGTGACAGGATCGCGCGGTAGCCAAGGATGATCCCGCGATCCTCCAACGCCTTCACCCGCGCGGCCACCGGCGTTTTCGACAGACCGACGCGCCGGGCGAGTTCCACGATGGACAGGCGCGCGTTTTCGGTGAGGGCCGACAGGATTCGCCTGTCTATCGGGTCCAACGTGTGCTGATCGTCCAATATTAGCCTCAACTTCGGTGCTTTCGCCTGCAACATCGCGAAACAAGGGCGATAAGTCCAGCGTTGAGAGGGTATCCTGCCGCCAAAGGAGCCCTAGATGCGCGATACGCTGATGACCCCGTTTGACGACACCGCCAAATTCGCCCCCGAAGCCGACCTGATCCCCGACCTGATCGTGGATGCCCGCCTGTCCACCAAGGACCGTGCGGCGATCCACTCGCGGGCGGTCGCGCTGGTCCGCCAGATTCGAGAGGGCGAAAGGCCGGGGATCATGGAGCAGTTTCTGGGCGAATACGGCCTGTCCACGGAAGAAGGCGTCGCGCTCATGTGTCTGGCCGAGGCGCTGCTCCGCGTGCCGGACCCGGACACCATCGACGCGCTGATCGAAGACAAGATCGCACCGTCCGACTGGGGCCGGCACATGGGGCAGGCGGCGTCGCCGTTGGTCAATGCCTCGACCTGGGCGCTGATGCTGACGGGCCGGGTGCTGGACGATCGCCAGCCAGGTGTCGCGGGCACGCTTAGGGGCATGGTGCGCCGTCTGGGCGAGCCGGTGATCCGGGTCGCGGTCGGCCAAGCGATGCGCGAGATGGGGCGTCAGTTCGTGCTGGGCGAGACCATCGAAGACGCGATCAAGCGGGCGAAGAAGCAGGAGGACAAGGGTTACACCTATTCCTACGACATGCTGGGCGAGGCGGCGCGCACCGCCCGCGATGCGCGGCGCTATCACGAAGCCTATTCCCATGCCATCGAGCGCATGGGGCATGTGGCCCGCGACAAGCCGGTGGCAGAAAGCCCCGGCATTTCGATCAAGCTCTCGGCGCTGCATTCCCGCTACGAGGTGGCGCAGGAAGACCGCGTGATGCGGGAGCTTGTGCCGATCGTCACCGATCTTGCCCGCCAGGCCGCCGAAGCCAACATCGGCCTGAACATCGATGCCGAGGAACAGGATCGGCTGGCGCTGTCGCTCAAGGTGATCGCGGCGGTTCTGAGCAATCCCGCCTTGCACGGCTGGAACGGTTTCGGCGTCGTCGTGCAGGCCTATGGCAAACGCGCGGGGGCGGTGATCGACTGGCTTCACGCCACCGCCGAGGCGCTGGACCGCAAGATCATGGTGCGGCTGGTCAAGGGGGCCTACTGGGACACCGAGATGAAGCACGCGCAGGTCGAGGGACATCCGGGCTTTCCGCTGTTCACGACCAAGCCCGCGACCGATGTGAGCTATCTGGCCAATGCCCGCAAGCTGATCGGATATGCCGACCGGCTGTATCCGCAGTTCGCCACGCACAACGCCCATACCGTCGCCGCGATCCTGCACATGGCCGAGGGGGTGGATTACGAATTCCAGCGCCTGCACGGAATGGGCGAGGGGCTGCATGACATCGTGATGCGCGAAAACGGCACGCGCTGCCGTATTTATGCACCCGTTGGGGCGCACCGCGATCTGCTCGCCTACCTCGTCCGGCGGCTTTTGGAGAACGGCGCGAATTCCAGCTTCGTGAATCAGATCGTGGATGAGGACGTGCCGCCGGAAACCATCGCCGCCGATCCGATCACCCAGGTGAGCGAGGTCAAGCGGGCCGAGGTTCTGGCGAAACCGTCCGCGATTTTCGGGGCCGGGCGGATGAATTCGCAAGGCTACGACCTGTCCGACGCGGCGACGCTCGCGCGCATCTATGAGGCACGCGAGATCGAGATGCCGGGGGCCAAGCCGATCCTGTCGGACCGTCTGGGCACGGGCACGGACCGGCAGATCGTCAACCCGGCGACGGGAGAGGGCATTGCGACCGTGACCGATGCGGGTGCCGACAGCGTCGAGCGCGCGCTCGCCGGGGCGGCACCGTGGGAGGCGACCGCCGCCGAACGCGCGGCGATCCTGCGCCGGGCGGCTGATCTCTATGAGGATGCGCTTGGCCCGCTTTTCGCCGCGCTCCACCGGGAAGCGGGCAAGACGATTCCCGATGCGGTGGGAGAATTGCGCGAGGCGGTCGATTTCCTGCGCTATTACGCGAACGAAGGTGAAAAGCTGACGTCAGGCCCGCGCGGCATCATCGCGGCGATCAGCCCGTGGAACTTCCCGCTTGCGATCTTCACCGGGCAGATCGCCGCCGCTCTGGCCGCAGGCAACGCGGTCATCGCCAAACCCGCCGAACAGACGCCGCTTGTCGCCGCGATGGCCGTGCGCCTGATGCACGAGGCGGGGGTGCCGCGCAGCGCGCTGCAATATCTGCCGGGCGACGGGGCCACGGTGGGGGCGACACTCACCTCGGATGCGCGGGTGGATGGCGTGGTGTTCACGGGGTCCACCGAAACGGCGCGTATCATTCAGGGCGCGATGGCCGAACACCTCGCCCCCGGCGCGCCGCTGATCGCGGAAACCGGCGGGCTGAATGCGATGATCGTGGATTCCACCGCTCTGCCCGAACAGGCGGTGCGCGACATCGTCGCCTCGTCCTTCCAGTCGGCGGGGCAACGTTGTTCGGCGCTTCGGTGTCTGTACGTGCAGGAGGACGTGGCGCCGGCGCTGATCGAGATGCTCAAGGGTGCGATGGACGAGCTGGCGCTGGGCGATCCGTGGCAACTGTCGACGGACGTGGGGCCGGTGATCGACGCCGACGCCAAGGCAGGGATCGAGGCCTATGTCGAAGCACACAAGGCGCGGGTCCTGCACCGGGTGGCGGCGCCCGAGACGGGCACCTTCGTCGCGCCGACGCTGATCGAAGTGGGTGGTATCGCGGATCTTGAGCGCGAGGTGTTCGGCCCCGTGCTGCACGTGGCGACGTTCCGGGCCGAGGATATCGACCGGGTGATCGACGACATCAACGCGCGGGGGTTCGGCCTGACCTTCGGTCTGCACACCCGCATCGACGGGCGGGTCGAAGACCTGTCGCGCCGTATTCGTGTCGGGAACGCCTATGTGAACCGCAACCAGATCGGCGCCATCGTCGGCAGTCAGCCGTTCGGCGGCGAGGGGCTGTCGGGCACGGGTCCGAAGGCGGGCGGGCCGAACTATGTCGCGCGCTTCACCGCGTCGCCCACCCCGATGCCCGATCAGACGTGGGAGGTCATTGCCGAGACACCGGCGGTGAAACGCGCCCTGTCCGATCACAGGGACCGGGTGGTGTCGGAGGAGTTGCTGCCCGGCCCGACCGGGGAGTTGAACCGCCTGACGCACTGGACGCGCCCGCCGATCCTGTGCCTTGGGCCCGGCACCCGCGCCGCCGAGGCGCAGGCACAGGCGGTGCGCGCGCTTGGCGGCGAGGCCGTCGTGCCGGAGGGGGAGCTGACGCCGGAAGCTCTGGTCACGCTCGACGGTTTCTCGGGCGCGATCTGGTGGGGCGAGGCCGAAACCGCGCGCATCTATGCCAAGGCGCTGGCGGCACGCAAGGGCGCGATCCTGCCGCTGATCACCGGCCATCCGGACCGTGCGCATGTCTGCCACGAGCGGCACCTGTGCGTGGATACCACAGCCGCGGGCGGTAACGCCGATTTGCTTGCGAAGTCTGCCGGGTAGAGGGAACCAATCTCGGGGCGCGCCGTTAGGTCACCGATGTCGACAGAGCGTGCCCCGAGTATGTTGAAGCGAACCAACGAACCACAGTTGATGAACACCCATGTGGTAATCAACGCGCGCTCGGGGCGCCGTGAAGGCACGGCCATCACCGATGCGCTCGAGGCCTGCGTCGCCAAGCATGGCGGTCGCGTGACCTTCCACGTCGACGAACGGGGCGGCTCGGTCGAGAAGCTGACCCGCCGCTCCCTGAACGCCGGGGCATCGGCCGTGATCGCGGCGGGGGGCGACGGCACCATCTGCGGCGTGGCGAACCGGATGGTCGGCTCGGGCGTGCCGCTGGGCGTGATCCCGATGGGGACGTTCAACTATTTCGCACGCTCGCTCGGCATCCCGGAAACGGCCGAGGATGCCGTGGCCGCGATCTGCGACGGCGAGGTGCGCCCGGCGGCCATCGGTCGGGTGAACGACAAGGTGTTCCTGAACAACACCTCGATCGGGGTCTATTCCGCGATCCTTCAGCAGCGCGAAGACACCTATAAGCAATTCGGGCGTTCGCGCATCGCCGCCTATTGGTCGGTCCTGCGGGCGCTGGTGAAGTTCTACGACCCGATGACGATGAAGATCGAAGTGGATGGCGAGCGGATGTCGGTGAAATCCCCGCTCGCCTTCGTCTGCAACTCGGCCTTCCAGCTTGAACGCTTCGCCCTGCAAGGGGCCGACGAGGTGCGCGAGGGCAAGCTGGCGCTGTTCCTTGCCGATGACGTCGGGCGCTGGGGGCTGGTCAAACACGCCGCCAAACTCGCCGCGCGCCGGATGCAGGAAGGGCGGGACTTCCGCCTCGTCACCGGGCGCGAGATCGTGATCGATCCGGGCAAGCACAAGCGGCTCGTCGTGCGCGACGGCGAGAAGGAACCGATGCGCGGGCCCTACCGCATACGGCTGGACCAGCGTGGGCTGGATGTCATCCGCCCGAAGGCCGGCCCGCGTCCGGCATGAGCCGTCTCGTCCACCTGTCCGACCTTCACTTCGGGCGCGCGCGCCCCGAATTGCTCGCGCCGTTGTCCGATGCGATCAACGCCGCGCACCCGGATCTGGTCGTGGTGTCGGGCGATCTGACACAACGCGCCCGGTCGCGGGAGTTCGCGGCGGCGCGGGAGTTTCTTGACGGTCTCGGTGCGCGCTGGCTGGCGGTGCCGGGCAATCACGACATTCCGCTATATCAACCGTGGGACAGGTTCCTGAAGCCGTTCCGAAAATATCGCGAGAACATCGCGCTGGATTTGGAGCCATGCCACGAGGGCGAGGATTACCTTGTCGCGGGTCTGAATACGGTGGACCGCTTCGCCGGGCAGCGGGGCCGGGCACGGGCGGGCGCGATCCGGCGGGTCTGTTCCCTGTTCGACGGTGGGCCGGACGACCGGTTCAATATCCTGATGGCCCATCACCCGTTCGAGCAGGATCACGCGAGCCACAAGACACCGATGAAACGGGCCGAGCCGATGCTGGAACGGCTCAAGGCCTGCGGCACCCATGTGGTGCTGTCGGGGCATCTGCATATGTGGCACACCGGCCCGTTCCTGACGCGCCCCGGCCATGTCGGCCCGATTCAGGTCCATGCCGGCACGAGCCTGTCGAGCCGCCTGCGCGGCGAGGTGAACGATTTCGCCCTGCTCGACATGACCGGCGACCGGCTGACCGTTACGCGCATGGCGGTCGAGGCCGACGGCACCGATTTCACCGAGCGCACGCAGGCGCGGTTCAAGCGTCAGGGCACCGGACTAGTGCCGCTGGACGGGTCAGAAATCGACGGTGACGCCGGGCAGCTTTAGCTCTTTCATCAGGTCGCGCAGTTCCTGACGCGCGGCCACGTTCGAGATGTTCATCTGACCGACGACGCCCACGTCGCGCAGGTCGAGAAGCGTCAGGCCGCGCGGGAACAACTCGCGAAAGATCACCCGTTCGTTGAAGCCGGGCGCGGTGCGGAACCCGATCCGGCGCGACAGGTTCTTGAGCGCGTCGCCCATCTTCTTCTTGTTAATCATGGCCTGCGCCCCCAGCCGGTTGCGCACCACGATCCAGTCGATCGGCTTGAGACCCGCCTGTGCGCGAAGCTGGCGGGCGTCCCACACCATCTCCGCATAGACCGAAGGGCCGAGCACCTTGTTCGAGTCGCTGTCGATTTGGGCGAGCAGGTCGAAATCGACGAAGCTGTCATTGAGCGGGGTGATGAGCGTGTCGGCCAGCGTATGCGCCACCTGACTTAGCCGGGTGTGGGAGCCGGGACAGTCGATCAGGATGAAATCGCAGGTCGGCTCGATCTCGGCCACGGCTTGCGAGAGCCTGCGGTCATAGGGATTTTCGCCGGGCTTGAGGCTCGCCTGATCTATTTCGGGCAGTTCGTGGTAGACGGGCGAAGGCAGGTCCACGCCTTCCTTGGCGATGGTCGCGGCGCGGTTCGCCATGTAGCGGCCGAAGGTCCGTTGACGCAGGTCGAGGTCGAGAACGCCGACCTTGAAGCCCAGACGGGCCAGCGCGGTCGCCACGTGCATGGAAACGGTCGACTTGCCAGCCCCGCCCTTTTCGTTCCCCACAACGATGATATGCGCCACGCCCGGCCCCCGAAACTGTCCCGATGATGCGCCTGTGCCGACGCTTTGCCACACTATATGGTGGGAGGTCGGGATTTGGAAGCGGAACCGCCCTTGCCCTGACGCGACGAAGGCCATCCGCATCCGGCGCCGGAGCACCCGGCGAAGTGCATCGGCGCGTGATGGTGCGGGGGCGGGCCGGACGGGTCCGCACAGTCTGTTTCCAAATCGCTCATAGGGAAATGTGGCAGGAATAAGGTAAGAACAAGGCGGGTTTGGGGGCAGATAATGGCGGTTTCGTCGCATTGCGACGGAATTCTTGTCTGCGGACCGGGGGATCCATGAAGCTCGAACTCACCCATCAGCCTGCGACGGGCCTGACGGTGCGGCCAGAGCTGTTCGGCGGCAACACGCTTTATTCTCTCAACTCGCTCGACCCGGACGGCAGCTTCGTGCAGGCGGTCGATCAGCTTGGAGTCACCGGCCTGCGCTATCCCGGCGGGACGATGACGGAGGAGTGGGGGGCCGCGTTCTATGACGATCCCAACACGCTGCCCGCCCATGTGACCGATGCCTACAGCTTCATCGGGCTGGACGCCTTTCTCGACTGGACCACCGCGCAGGGCCGGGCGGCGACCATCGTGCTGTCCACGAGCCATCTGTTCGTGGGCGACCCCGTGGGGCAGGCGCCGCGCAGGCTCGACATGGCGGCGGTGGCCGAGATCGGGGAGTTCGTCGCGGACCTCGTCGCGCGTCACCCCGAGGCGGTGATCGAAGGGTTCGAGATCGGGAACGAATACTGGGGCGCCGTGGATCGGATGACCTCGCAGGAATACGGCATCCTCGCGAATGCCGTGGCGATTGCAGCGCAGGCCGGACTGGACAGGGTTCTGGGGGCGGGGGCCGATCAACCCGCAATCCTCGTCCAGTCCGGCCAACAATGGGGCCGCGATTTCAAGCTGGGCGGGGTCTATTACGGCAACGGGATGGACTGGCCCGCAAAGGTCACGCAGGCCAATATCGACGTGCTGGCCGAGCTCACCGACGCGGCGAAGGTGGCGATCGACGGGTTGATCGAGCACTACTATTTCGTCGAAACGACCGACCCCCTGAACATCGGGGATACCGCGCCAGAAAAGGCCGACCGTTACTTCCGCGAAATGCAGTGGGACATCCGTCAGTGGAGCGCGGCCTTCGATCCGGCGCGCCACGGGGTGCTGGACATCGCCGTGACGGAATGGGGCGTGGCGTGGGAAGCGCGCGAGCAGTGGGGGCTGAAATCGGCGGGCGTCGTGCTGGAGATGTTCGAGGGGCTCGTGCGAATGGGGGCCAGCAGCGCGAATGTCTGGCCCATCGAACTGGACGGCTCGGTCGATTTCGCGGGCAGCCACACTGACCGGGACGGGGCCGATAGCGACAAGCTGACCGCGCGCGGGCAGGCGTTCCGGCTGATGGCGGAATACACCATCGGGCTGGAGGTGCTGGACAACGGGTTCAGCGCGGCGGATGCGTCGGTCCAGACGGTCGAGGTGAACAGCTACGGCAGCGCCGACCGCTTCGTCGTCTTCATCTCGTCGCGCGACGCGGCGACACAGGATGTCGAGTTGGATGTGTCGGCCTATGTGCCGGGGTTTTCGTCGATGTCCGGCCAGCGCATATCGCTCATCAACGACGCGGCGCACTGGAACGAGGCGCGGTGGTTTGCCGAAACCGACCCGCTGTCGGCGGGCGATCTGGGCAATTCCGCCGTCATCGACGTGACCCTGAAACCGTTCGAGGTGGTCATGGTCGAATACGTGCTGAACGGCGCCGCCGACCGCTTCGCCGCACCGGAATATATCTCGGGCGCCATGACCGCCGACCGGATTTACGGCACCGACGGCAGCGATGAGATCTGGGGCCGGGCCGGGCACGATTTCATCAACGCGGGCGGCGGCGACGACTGGGTGCAGGGCAACAAGGGCCGCGACAAGATCCTGACCGGGACCGGGGACGACTTCACCAAGGGGCGCAAAGGGCCGGACACGATCCTTGGCGGGCCGGGGGACGACGACCTGCGCGGCAATCGCGGGCATGACCAGATTTTCGGTGAGGCGGGACACGATACCCTCAAGGGTGGGCGGGGCAACGACTGGCTTTACGGCGGGACCGGGGATGACGTCATCATCGCGGGGCGCGGCAACGACGTTCTGGTCGGCGGTCCGGGCCACGACATTCTGAGCGGAAAGCAGGGTGCGGACCGCTTCGTCTTCAAGGGCGCGGGGTCGAACCTCGTCACGGATTACGACGCGGGCGAGGATACGCTCGACCTGTCCGAAACGGGTGCGCGCTATTCCGACCTCACCATCATGAACACGACGGCACGGATCGACGGCGAGACGACCACGGGCGCTCTCATCGACTACGGCGAAGGGACCGCGTTCCTCGTCGCAATCGATGCGCGCGACCTTGGGGCCGACGATTTCGTGTTCTGAGCATCACCGGGGCCTCTCTTCGTCCAGCCGGGCGGGGGCCACGGTGCGCGCAGGTCGGCGGGTGCGGCCGGCCTGCGCAATCACGCATGACCACTCTTGCCGCGCATGGCAAAAGGCCGGACAGTGGGTCGCGATTGCCCCAGACTGCGTTTCGCGATGCCGATTGACCTGAACTTCACCCTCGACGTCATCACATGGGAAGCCGTCTCGGCGCTTTCGGGCCTGATGATCGCGGGTGTCGGTTTCGTCATCAGCCGCAACCTCAGACGCCACGACCGGCACACGCAACGCTATGCGCTGTTGGGCGAATACCGGCGCGAGGTGACGGCGTTTTCCAAGGAATACTTTGAAATCGTCGCCGATGTGCTTGCGGTGCGCGACAGCGTGGAAGACCCGGCACAGGTGCGCGCCGAACTCGAACGCCTCGCCACCCGGCTGTCGGGCATGGTGGATGCGGGGCGGTTTCTGTTTCCCAACGACACGAGCGGAGACAACGCGTTCGGCTTTGAAAAAGGCGATGCTTTCGCGGGCCGGCGACGCCCGGCGCTGAACGCGATCCTCGCCGCCTATCACGCGGTGAAGGCGATGAAGACCGAAGGCGACTATCGGCAGGAGAAGCTTGCCGAAGCTCTGGCCCAACTGAGGAAAACGGGCGAACCGCTGTCCGAACCGATCCGGGCGAACGATCCGGTCTACCTGCTGATCCAGTCGCGCCGCTGCTACCTGAACGCCGTGGTGCCCGAGACGCAGCCGGACGAATGGCGGCGCATGTTCTCGGACTTTCTGGCCCCTGTGCCGCGGGCGACGAAATAGCCCAAGGAAAAACGCCGCCCGTGTGGGGCGGCGTTTCCGATACGTCTTGCGGGCTGGCTCAGAAGCCGAGACCGGCGTACTTGTTCTTGAACTTCGACACGCGGCCACCGGTGTCCATCAGGCGGGACGAGCCGCCGGTCCAGGCCGGGTGAACGGTGGGGTCGATGTCGAGCGACAGCGTGTCGCCCTCGGCGCCCCAGGTCGATTTCATCTGCACCACGGTGCCATCGGTCATCTTGACGTCGATGATGTGGTAGTCCGGATGGGTTTCCTTTTTCATCTCGTCTCTCCTCAGGCTTTCGCTTTGAGCGGCTTGTAGGTGGTGTCTTCCGCGATACGGGCCGATTTGCCGCGACGCGAACGGAGGTAGTAGAGCTTGGCGCGGCGGACTTTACCGCGACGCACCACTTCGATCGACTCGATGTTGGTCGAGTAGAGCGGGAACACGCGTTCCACGCCTTCGCCGAAGGAAATCTTGCGAACGGTGAACGAACCGGCAATGCCCGCGCCGTTCTTGCGCGAAATGCAGACGCCTTCGTAGGCCTGCACGCGGGTGCGCGTGCCTTCGGTCACCTTGTAGCCGACGCGGATGGTGTCACCCGCTTTGAAATCCGGAATGTCTTTCCCGAGCTCGGCGATCTGCTCGGCTTCCAGTTGTGCGATCAGGTCCATCGGACCACTCCTATGCTGCTCACGGTTGACCCGCGAAGTTTGACGCGCCTCAGAGCTCCGTGTCTTCGACTGGGTCCGCTTGTCGCTTGCGCGTGCGCCCACCGGAGGGTTCAGGTCACTGTTCCTTTGGTCTCGTCGTCCGGCCGACCTGCCCACCGAAGAAGCGGGTGCCCTGGCATTGGACAACGGCCCGGATGCCCCGCGAGGGGCCCGGACGGGCAGCGTATAAGAGCAGAATCACTTTGGATCAAGGCTTTTGAACGCCTTAAATCCCTTTACTGCATGACGTCCGACCACTCCGGGTGGCGGGCGTATCGCGCTTTCACGAACGGGCAGAGCGGGATGATGCGATAGCCGTTCTCGCGGGCGTCGGCAATCAGCGCCTCGACCAGCGCCTGACCCACGCCTTGCCCCTTGAGCGCGTCGGGAACCCCGGTGTGATCGGCGATGATGAGAGTGGCGCTGGTGCGCGAAAAGGTCAGTTCCGCCTCGTGCCCGTCGACCACGGCGACGAAGCGCCCCTTGGTCTCGCCCTGTTCCTTGGTGACGTCGATGCTCATTCGGTCGTAAACCCCGCGCGTGTGTGGCTGCCGTCGCAGAACGGCTTGTTGGCCGATTGTCCGCAGCGGCACAGAAACATCTTTTCGCCGACCGCGACCTGACGGCCCGAGGCCGCGATGACCTCCACATGCCCCTCGATCTTCACCGGACCATTGGGCAGCGGCGTGACCGTCAGATCGCCGCCGATCTCGGTGTCCTGCGCGTCCTGCGTTTCGGGTTCGCTGGTCGCGGTGAACCCGGCGGCGACGTGGGAATTGTCGCAGAAGGGTTTGTTTTTCGACTGACCGCAGCGACACAGGAGCATCCGGGTCGTCGGAGCCTCGTCGATCCACAGATCGCCGCGCAACTCGTTCGGCCCGTTCTCCCACAGGCGCACCGTATTCACGGGCGGGACCTGTTCGCCCATGCCGCCGTCGTGGCGCGTGTAGCTGAGCGCACCGGAGGGGCAGGCGTCGATCACCCGCGCGATCTCGGCTGCGCGGGCGTTCTCGGGAAACAGCCAGCCGCCCGGCGTGCCGGGTTTGAACACGGCGGGCAGACCCAGCACGCAGCGGCGCGCGTGGATGCATTTCGATCCGTCGAACTGGATGGTGATCTCGTCGCTCTTGGCGCGGGACATGGGCGCTCCTGCCTGTGCGGTCGGGTCGAGCCTAGCCGGGCAAGGGGGGGGCGACAAGCGTGCGCTTGGTCAGTCGTCGCGGTAGCGCGCCCAAAGGTCGGGGCGGCGCGCTTTGGTCAGGGCCTCGGACTGTGCGCGGCGCCATTTCTCGATCTCGCCGTGGTTGCCGGACATGAGCACCGGCGGAATCGCCCGCCCGCGCCATTCGGCGGGCCGGGTGTATTGCGGATGCTCCAGAAGGCCCGAGGAATGGCTTTCCTCTTCGGTCGAGGCGGCGTTGCCGAGTACACCGGGTAAAAGCCGCACGGTCGCGTCGATCATCGCCTGCGCCGCGATTTCGCCCCCGGTCAGAACGAAGTCGCCCAGGCTCACCTCTTCGATCGCGTATTCTTCGAGCACACGCTCGTCCACGCCTTCGAACCGGCCGCAGAGCAGGGTGATCCCGTCGCCCGCCGCCCAGCGGCGCGCGGTGGCCTGATCGAACAGTCGCCCGCGCGGGGACAGGTAGACGATGGGCCAGCGGGCGCGGTCCATCGGGGTGCCTTCGCGCGCCCGGTCGAGCGCCTGTGACACCACATCCGCCCGCAGCACCATCCCAGCACCGCCGCCCGCCGGTGTGTCATCCACGTTGCGGTGCTTGCCCTCGCCGAACTCGCGCAGCGCGATGGTCTCCAGCCCCCACTTGCGCTCGGCCAGCGCACGGCCCGTCAGACTTTCGCCCAGCACGCCGGGGAAGGCCTCGGGAAACAGCGTGATGACGCGCGCGCGCCAGTTGCCCACGAGGTCGGGGTTGTCCTCCATCAGCGAACGGGGGCGCAGGGTGGGGCGCACGGCCAGACGACCGTGGGATTTGGGCGGGTTTGTCATGGCCGCGCTCATAGCGCGGGGCGCACGGCTTGGGAAGCCGCGAGCGTGAAGGGTCCGTCGATGGCGCGTGGCTGAAATCAGGGCTGTGTTCGGAAGGCCCGGCACTACGCCGCACCGGTAGCCTCGGTCAGAGGGGCTTGCGACGCATCTGTCGTTCATGCGGATATCCGGTCGCGTCGCTGCCGGGCGATCTCGTCATAGCCCTCGCCGGGAAACTCAGCGTTCAGTTCGTCCAGCCAGACGGGATCGGGAAGCTGCGCGTTCGGCGCGCCCTCGTCGATGAGTGTGGCGAGAAGGCTGCGCGCCTCGGAGCGGACGCCGGGGTCGCTGGCGTTCAGCATCAGCATCGGGGCGATGCCGCCTTCGCCGCGTTCGACCAGCTTACGCCGGATATAGGGGCTGGCCACGAACCGCAGGAGGCCGAGATCGACCCGGCGATCCTCGACCCCGTCGACCATGCCCGCCGCGTCGTAGAACGGGTCGAAACCAGCGACGTCGGCCTGCTGTTCCAGATCCTGAACGATGGGGTCGATCATCGCGACGTTGGCATTGGCGGGCAGGGCCCTGAGCGCCGCGACCGTTTGATCGACGGCGGCCTGAACGTCCGGCGACGGTTCGGGGTGAACCTCGGCCCAGTCCGCCGCCCGCCCATCCTTCATGGCTTCGAGCTCTCCAATGGCGCTGTCGAGAAAGACGTTCATTTCGGCATTTTCGGAATACCGCAAGGCCCCGACGACGGCGGCGAGGGCGGTCATCACGATGGGCAGCCACAGCGGGGCGGCGAGCGCACCTGCGAACCGCGCGACGAGCGCTCCGGCACCGAAGCAGACGGCGACCAGCACGAACTGCACCGCCGCCATGATCGCAAGGCCCGCGATCCCGGCAGGGTCGCTCAGGTCCGGGCGGCGGCTTGCGGCGATGAAAAGCAAGAAGGCGAGGGCGAAGACGGGCAGGGTGGCCAGCGGATGCCCGGCCCAGCCCGACAGGATCGGACCAGCATAGAGTGGCACGAAGACGAGGGCGAGGCCCGCGCGACTGTATGGCCCGAACGTCAGTTGCCTTTCTCCCTCGTGTCTGGCCCGCATCCCATATCCGCCTAAGCCGGCGGTCGCATGGCATACGGTGCGGGTCGCGTTTGTCAGTTACCGGAGTGCCCGGCGTCGATCAGCGCCGCCTTGGCCTCTCTCAACGCGGATTTGGACATCGCCTGACGGTTGAGGTCAAGGAAGGCGGCCTGAATTTCGGGCGTCTGTCCTTCGTTCGCGCGTGCGACCGGGGTCAGGCGGGCGCGCAGGTCGCCCGGCACGCGCGCAAGATCGAGAAGGGCGCCCGCTGGGCCTTCGGCGGTGTGGCCCCAGTCTTCCAACGCGGCGATAGCGACCGGGATCGGGGCGAGCGCGCCCGCCATACGCTGCGCCTCTTCTGTGGGCGAGGCGAGGGCGGGGAAATGGCCACGGAAGGTTTCGAAATCCTCGGTCAACCGGATCGAGCGGAGCAGGTGGCCGTAGACCGACCTGATCCACGCCTCACGCGCGCGGGTGGTGTAGAAAAACGTGATCTCGACGCTCTCGCCGAAGCGGCGGCGCAATTCCGCGACGATCGCATGGGCGAGTTTCAGCGACGGCCCGAAATAGGATGTCATCAGGGCACCGCCGACCTGATGGTGGCCCGGCATTCCGCCCGAGAACGTCTCGCGCGAGAGCACGATCAACTCGTGATCCGGTATGGATTTCAGGAACTTGCGCAGCGACCGCCGAAACCGGGCAAGCCGCCACGGATAGGGGCGCTGCGCATAGATGCGCGCGTCGGCCCCGGCGCCGAGAAATTCCATCTTGCCGTAATAGGCCAAGACGGGGGCGAGCGTTTCGCGGTTCGCCGCCATGAAATCCTGCAAGCTCGTCGTGCCGGTCTTGTGATACCCGGCATGGACGATGACGCGCGTCATTCCGGGAACGTCCCCTCCGGTGGGTCGATCACGATGCGGCCTGCCGTCAGGTCCACGGTCGGCACGTTGGCGCGGGTGAAGGGTACCAATGCCGGTGTCTTGAGGCCCGGACCCGCGACTTCGATCAGGTCGCCCGCGCCGTGGTTGTGCACCGCGCTGACGCGCCCGACCTCGGCCCCGCCGGTATCGAGCACGGTCAGGCCGATCAGGTCGGCATGGTAGAATTCGTCATCCGGCAACGACGGCAACGCGTCACGGTCGGCATAGAGCCGCACGCCTTTCAGCGCATCCGCCTGTTCCTTGGTGGTGATCCCGTCGACATCCGCCGCGAAGCCGGTCTTGATCGACCGGGTGAGGGACAGGGTGAAACTGCGCGCCCCGTCTTCGGTCCAGAGTGTCCCGTAGGTTTCGATATCCTCGGGCTCGGCGCAGAAAGACTTCACGCGCACCTCGCCACCGACCCCGAAAGATCCGGCGAACGCGCCGACGCAGATGCGATCCTCGCTCACGGTCCAAGGCTCCCTTGCTCACGAAAAAGGCGCGGGGCCATGTAACCCCGCGCCCTGATATGTTCCAAGCGAAACCGGAGGTTACTCCGCAGTTTCCTCGGCAGCGGCCTCTTCGGCCGGCTCTTCGGCGGGCGCAGCGGCAGCGGCGGCCTTTTCGGCCTTCTCTTCAGCGCGTTCCTGAGCTTTCTTGCCCGGCACGGCCTTGTTCGGGTTGTTGCGCTCTTTCTTTTCGAGCACGCCAGCGGCTTCGAGCATACGGGCCACGCGGTCGGTCGGCTGGGCGCCCTTGTCGAGCCAGGCTTTGACGGCGTCGAGGTCCATCTTCACGCGCTCTTCCGAATCCTTCGGCAGGAGCGGGTTGTAGGTGCCCAGCTTTTCGATGAAGCGGCCGTCACGCGCCATGCGCGAGTCGGCGGCGACGATGCGGTAGAAGGGGCGTTTCTTGGTGCCGCCACGGGCGAGGCGAATTTTCATAGCCATGATGAGTGTCTCCTGAGATTAGCTATGGAAGGGGCTCAAGCCCCTGATTCCTGATGTTTTTCGTGGTGGTGAATGACTTCCTGAATGATGAAGTTCAGAAAAGCCTTGGCGAATTCAGGGTCGAGGTCGGCCTGAACCGCCAGATCTTCGAGACGCGCGATCTGGGTCGCTTCGCGCGACGGATCGGACGGGGGAAGGTCGTGCTGGGCCTTGAGTTTCCCCACGGCCTGCGTGTGTTTGAACCGCTCGCCCAGCGTGTAGACGAGGATCGCGTCGAGACGGTCGATCGAGGCGCGGTGTTCTTTCAGAACCTCGGCGGCGCGGGCGGTCACGTCGGTGGTCATGTCGGTCTCCAACTGGCTCATGCGTAGGCCTCCATCCCGCCGTCGCCACCCATCGGCGCGTGGCGATAGACGCGGCAGTCGTGGTCGATGTCGGCCTCGGCCACAGCATCGCGGAAGGCCCCGAGCTTTTCGGCCAGTCGGGCAGAGCGGTCGTTGCCATGCGCGACGTAGGAGACGAGGCGCTCCAGCCCCAAGGCCCCCAGCGCATGGTCGCGCGCGGCCTGAGCCGCCTCGGTCGCAAAGCCGTTGCCCTCGGCCTCGGCTGTCAGGAAAAAGCCAAGCTCCGGCTCCTGATCGCCCGGTTCCATGTTCACCAGAACGAAGCCGGCAACGGCGCCCGTGTCCTTGCGGATCACGGTCCATAGGCCGTGGCCGCGCAGCAGCCATCCGGCCACGGTGCAGGTGAAATCGAGGTAAGCGTCTTCGCGGCTCATCGGCCCGTGCATGTGCAGGGCGCGCTCGGACCCCATGATCGCGGCATAGGTCGCGAAATCGTCGAGCATCGGCGCGCGCAGGGTCAGGCGCGGGGTGTCGAGCACGGGCAGCATAGCCTGAAGCCGGTCCGCGAAGATCGCGGCCGGGCCAGAGGCGGGCAGTTCCCAGGGCTGACACATGCCGTCCGTCATCCGCGCACGGCTCCGACAGACCGCGCACGCACGGGACGCGGCGCAGACACGCCGCCCGCCGTCAGCGCGAACACGATATGCTGAATGAACTGGGTCATTTCTTCTTTCCAAAACCGGACAGGTCCGACGGCATCTGCATGCCGCCCATGTTCCCCATGCCGGGAAAACCACCCGCCGCGCCCTTCTGGGCGAGCATCTTGGCGGCTTCGTCGAGTTTCTTGGGATCTTGGAACTCGGCCGGGTCCACATCCTTGCCGAACATGGATTTCATCGCGTTCTTCAGCATCCCGCCTTTGCCCATCTTGCCGAGCTTCTTCATCATGTCGGCCATCTGGCGGTGCATCTTGAGCAGTTTGTTAAGGTCCGCGACCTCCATCCCCGCGCCCGCAGCGATCCGCTTTTTGCGGCTGGCCTGAAGGATCTGGGGATTGCGGCGCTCATGCTTGGTCATCGAGTTGATGAGCGCGATGTGACGGCGCAGCATCTTGTCGTCGAGACCCGCGGCGGTCAGGCCCTTGGCGGCTTTGCCCATGCCGGGGAGCATCCCCATCACGTTTTCCATGCCGCCCATTTTTATCATCTGCTCGAACTGGCTTTTCAGGTCGTTCATCGAGAACTGACCCTTGGCCATCCGGCGCATCATCTTTTCGGCCTGCTCGGCCTCGATGGTTTCCTGCGCCTTTTCCACGAGGGCCACGATGTCGCCCATGCCGAGGATGCGGCCCGCGATCCGGTCCGGCTCGAAGGTTTCGAGCGCGTCCAGCTTCTCACCCACACCGACAAAGCGAATGGGCTTGCCGGTCACGGCGCGCATCGACAGCGCCGCACCGCCGCGCCCGTCACCGTCCATCCGGGTCAGGACCACGCCGGAGATGCCGACCTTGGCGTCGAACTCTTCCGCGACTTCCACGGCGACCTGACCGGTCAGACCATCGACGACGAGGAGCGTTTCACGCGGGTTCACCGCTTTCGACACATCCTCGACTTCCTGCATCAGGACTTCGTCGATCTGAAGACGACCGGCGGTATCGAGCAGGTAGACGTCATAGCCGCCCATCGTGGCCTGCTGCTTGGCGCGCTTGGCGATGTCGACGGGCTTCTGCCCCTCGACGATCGGCAGCACGTCGACGCCGATCTGGCCCCCCAGCACTTCAAGCTGGTGCATGGCCGCCGGGCGGTAGACGTCGAGCGACGCCATGAGGACGCGCTTGTTCTCACGCTCCTTGAGGCGTTTGGCGAGTTTGCCGGTGGTGGTCGTCTTGCCGCCACCCTGAAGGCCGACCATGAGGATCGGCGCGGGCGCGTTGTCGATCTTGAGCTTGCCGGGGTCTTCCGCGCCCGTGAGCACGGCGACCAGTTCGTCATGGACGATCTTGACGACCTGCTGGCCCGGCGTGACCGACTTTGTCACGGCCTGCCCGGTGGCCTTGTCCTGCACCGCCTTGACGAAGTCGCGCGCCACGGGGAGCGAGACGTCGGCTTCGAGCAGCGCGACCCGCACCTCGCGCAGGGCGGTCTTGACGTCATCTTCCGACAGCGCACCCTGTTTCGTCAGCCGGTCGAAGACACCGGACAGGCGATCTGAAAGGCTCTCAAACATTGCGGCTCCTTTCGCCGTATTCCGTTTGCTCCCCAGATAGGGGCGGGTGCGCTCGAACTCAAACCAGTAGCGCCCCCGTGGGCGCAACGCGCTGACGGAGGGCGATCCCGGCATAAGCCATGGGACCGGAAGCTTTCGACTTCCGGGAGTTGATGCGGGCAATAAGCGCCTCTTTGCCCCGAGTCAAGTCCGCGTCCCCATCGCACGACCGGGTGGCATACCCGACCTGCGCACCTGCGTCCCCTTCTCTGTTTTCAAAAACCTCGGGGAGGTCTGGAGGGGCTGGCCCCTCCAGCGGGTCGGGCCGGGCGCAGGCTCGGCCCGAAACCAGACGGCCCTTTGGGCTTGCGCTGGCACGAGCCTCATGCGCTCATCCGGGCATGGACAGGGGCGTCATCTACGTGGCCACGGGGGCCGACTACCGCGATCTTGCGGTCGCCTCCGCGCGATCCCTGCGTGTGGTCGAACCCGATCTGGCGGTGGACCTGTTCACCGATGCGCCCGAGGCGGTGCCGGAGGGGCTGTTCGACGCCGTGCACCTGATCGCGGATCCCCACGACCGCTCGAAACTCGACTGCATGGTCCTGACCCGGTTCGACCGCACGCTGTTTCTGGACTGCGACACGCTGGTGGTGAACCCGCTGGGCGATCTGTGGGAAATTTTGGACCGTTTCGATCTGGCGCTGGCGCATGACGTGCGGCGCACCTCAGACCTGATCCGCGCCGGGCATTCGGTGACGACCCCCTATGCCTTTCCGCAGCTCAACTCCGGCGTGATGCTCTATCGCCGGTCCAAGGCGATGCGCGCCTTTCTGGCCGAGTGGGTGCGGCGCTACGTGGCGGCGGGCACCTATCGCGACCAGCCGGTGCTGAAAGACCTGCTGTGGGAATCGGACCTGCGGTTCTATGTTCTGCCGCCCGAGTTCAACCTGCGCCGCGTGACCCTGCTCGACGCGTGGGAGCCGTTGGATGCGCGCCCCACGATCCTCCATTCGCACCGGTTCATGGACCACATGCGCCACGGCGGTGACCGGATTTCCGATGTGGTGGCGTTGATGGATGCCGAGCGTGCGGCGCTCGAGGCCGAATGGGACGCAGCGGGCGGGCGCGACGATCACCCGGTCCGGCGGTTCGGTCCGAAGGGCGACTAGCGCACACCGAGCCAGTCGTTGATCGTCTCCGCGACGGCCTGCTTGTCGCCCGAGGAATAGATCTGGCTGATCGGGTGACGACCCGCCGACTGTCCTTCGTCGATGACGAGCGTGACGCGGGCGGTGTCGGACAGCTCTTCGACGATGGCGCGGGACACCTCCGTCAGATCATGGCGCACGCGCTTGGTGCCGAAGATGGACTTGTTGCGCAATTCGACCCAGCCTTCGGGGCGGTGGAACACGGCCTGTGCGCGACGCACGAAGGCGCCGAAGCCGATGCCGCCACAGACCACGCCCAGCAGGATCACGGTGACCCCCTTGAGCGTATCGCCTTCCGACAGGATCGCGCTGCCGAAGACGAGGAACCCGAGGATGAAGGCGATGAGGCCAAGGCTCATCCACACGGGCCGGTATTCGGCGATGAGCAGATCGGGGGTGTTCTCGGTCACTTTCATCGGGCCAGCCAGTCGTTGATCGCCCGCGCGACGCGGTCCGGTGTCGGGCCGGACAGGAAGGCACGGGTGAGTTGGTGGTGCCGGTCGCCCACGACCAGCGCCGTGCGCCGGATCGCGGGACCGTCGTGGGAGCGGATGGTGTCGACCACCGCCCGCTCGACCCCGTGCAGAGGCAGGGTCCGGCGCGAGAGACCCGCGTCGTCGCACCAGAGGATGTCGGCCATGCCCGTGGTCCGGTCCAGCGTCACCGTGGTGTGGGCGGGGAAATCGTAATGGACGAGAAGTGCGAGGACGAGGGCGAGCGCAAGGGGCACCGCCGCCCAGAGCGACCCGTGCCATGCAAGATCCACCCCGACCGCAAGCGCCGCGCCCGCGAGGGCCGCGAGCATCAGCATCAGGCTGCGCGGGCGGTGTTCGATCACCAGCCGGTCCGGTCGGTTCACCGCAATTCTCATTCCACCCCCAGCCAAGCGTTGATCGCGTCCTTGCACCGCTGGTGCCCGGGTCCGTTGGAATAGGCAAGGGTGATCGGGTGGTGTCCCGCGCTTTCGCCCTCGGGGATCACGAGAACCACGCGCCACGTGTTCGACGTGCCGGCACCGCGCAGAATGTCGAGTTCGGCGTGTGACACCTCGGACAGGCCGTGGCGCACCGTTTCCGTCGAAAAGACGGATTTGCGGCGCAGTTCGATCCAGCCCTCGGGGCGGTGGAACACCACCTGAACCCGCCGCACGAACAGCGCGTATCCGATCAGGCCGAGCCCGCCGCCGAAGCCACCGAAGATCAGCCCCGCCCAGATTCCTTCGGAGACGAGGAAAAAGCCGACGGCGACGAAAGCGAGGATGAACAGGATCAGCATGATCGCGAAGACCAGCGGCCGGTCGTCGAGGACGAGCAGATCAGGGGTGTCGGTGGTGACTTTCACTGTGCCCCCAGCCACTCGTTGATCGCGCGGGCCGCATTTGCGTGGCCCGAGCCCGAGGAATAGGCGAAGGTGATCGGGTGAAGGCCTGCGCTTTCACCGGTGTCGAACACAAGCGTCACGCGGTAGGTCGTGCCACCCTCGGACGACCGATTGCGCTCCACGATGGCGCGGGAGACATCGCGCAGGTCGTGGCGGACTTTGAGTGCGCGAAAGACGTTCTTGCGGCGAAACTCGACGTAGCGGTCCGGGCGGTGGAACACCACCTGAACCCGCCGCACGAAAATCGCGAAGAAGAGCAGCCCCATGCCGCCGCCCAGGCCCGCGAAGATCAGCCCCCACCATTCGCCCGCAGCGAGGATACCCAGACCCGCACCGAGAAAGACCAGCGTAAAGACGATCAGCATGATCGCGATGAACACGGGCCGGTCTTCGACGATCAGGAGGTCCGGGGTGTGGGTGATGACTTTCATGGGCTCTGCGCGGCTGACATGCGAAAGCTACCGCCTTGGCGCGAAGGGGGAAAGGGCGACGTCCTCGGTGGGTCGTGATGGGTCGGGCAATGGACCGCCGCGAAAACCCGACCTTGCCTCTCTCCACATCCCGTGCTTCCTTCTGCCACAAGTGTTCACATGCGCACAGGAGGCGACATGCAGGATTGGGACGGGCTGCGCACCGCCTTCGAAGTCGTGCGGCACGGGACGGTCTCGGGTGCCGCGCAGGCGCTGGGCGTCCACCATGCGACGGTGATCCGCCACATCGACGCGCTCGAGGCGCGGTTGGGGGTGAAGCTGTTTCAGCGGCACGCACGGGGCTACACGCCGACCGAGGCGGGCGAGGATCTGGCGCGGGTCGCGCAGGCCACGGACGATCAGTTCGCCCAGCTTTCGGCGCGGCTGTCGGGGCAAGGCAGCGCGGTGCAGGGCGAGCTGGTGGTGACCACGCTCGCCTCGTTCACCCGGCGGCTGATGCCGGTTCTGGCCGAGTTTCAGGCCGAGCATCCGAGCGTGACGCTGGTCTATCGCACCGGCCCCCGGATCTTCCGTCTGGAATACGGCGAGGCGCATGTGGCGATCCGGGCGGGCAGCCCGCCCAAGGAACTCGACAATGTGGTGCAGGAACTGGCGACGCTGAAAACCGCGCTTTATGCCGCGCCGTCCTATGTCGAACGGCGGGGGATGCCGACCGAGGCGGACCTCGTCACCCATGATTTCGTGGGTGCCGATGATGAACAGACCCGCGCACCGGGGCTGCGATGGATGTCGGCCAACATCCCACGCGACCGCGTCGTGTTTCGGGCCATCGACGATCTGTCGCTTTACGAAGCCCTGCGCGCGGGCGTCGGCCTGGGGTTCTCGCCCGTGGCCGAGGCCGGGCCGGACCTTGTGCAGGTCTTGCCACCGCGCGACGAATGGTCGGCGAAGCTGTGGCTCGTCACCCATGTGGACCTGCACCGCACGGCCAAGGTTCAGGCGCTGACCCAGCATCTCAAGGCCAGTCTCAAGGATTGCGAATGAGCGAGCGGTTCGGCGGGGCCGAGGCGGTAAAGGGCCATGGGGCCATGCTTGCCTTTTCGATGCTGGTGGGCGGGTCGTTCACGCTTGGCTCGCTTACGGCGAACCTGATCGACCCGGTGGCCTATATGGCGCTGCGCTTCGCGATCGCGGCGGTGATCCTTGGCGTGATCGGGGTTGCGACCGGAGCGATCCGGCTGCGCGATGCACGGGCGCCGTGGCGCTGGCTGGTGCTGGGCGCCGTGTTCGGCAGCTATTTCGCGCTGATGTTCGAGGGGCTCAGGACGGCGATGCCGGTGTCGGCCTCGGCGGTGTTCACGCTGGTGCCCGTGATGACGGCGGCGTTTTCGTGGCTGCTCTTGCGGCAGGTCACCACGCGCCGGATCGCGCTGGCCCTGACCGTGGGCGCGGTGGGGGCGCTCTGGGTCATTTTCCGGGGCGACCCGGCGCGGCTGGCCGCGTTCCAGATCGGGCGGGGCGAGGTGATCTATTTCATCGGCTGTATTTCCCATGCGCTCTACGTGCCGCTGATGCGCAAGCTCAGTCGGGGGGAGAGCGCGATTGCCGCGTCGTTCTGGGTGCTGTCTGCCGGGTTTCTCGTGCTCGCCGGATACAGTGCGCGCGACCTTGTCAGCGTCGATTTCGGGGCGATGCCGCCGATTTTCTGGGTCGCGCTCGCCTATCTGGCGATCGGGGCGTCGGCGATGACCTTCGTGCTTCTGAACTTCGCGACCATGCGCCTGCCCGGTGCCAAGGTCATGGCCTATACCTATCTCACCCCCGGCTGGGTGATCCTGTGGGAGCTGGCCTTCGGGCACGGGCTGCCGGACCTCTGGACGCTGCTTGGCCTGCTCATCACCGCCGTCGCGATCCTGATGCTTCTCAAGCACGAAGCCTGACGGTCAGCGCCGCCGCCATCGGTCGCGGATCGACAGGACGGCGGCGTAACCGGCGAGTTCCAGCCGCGCGGGCCCTTCGATCATGTGGCCGTCCAGCGTGCCCTCGAACCCGGCCGCGCCTTCCCAGACCGTCAGGCCTCCGGGCAGGGGGATTTCCTGATCGTCGGTCAGGGGCGTCACGAAGGTCTCGAAGCCGAGATCGGGCACCTGCACCGACCACTGGACCGGGTAGTCGGCCCCCGTCGCCGGGCTGCGCCAGAACCGGACCGGAACGGCATCGTGGCCCTGCGGCAGGGCGATGGGCTGACCCCGGTCGAAGAGCACGGTCGAGGCGGCCCGGGTCGTGCCCGTGGGGCGGTCGTGATGCCGGCTGAGCATCAGGTGCCAGTCGGGCCCCAGCGAAAGCGCGAACCAGTCCCAGCCCAACAGCGCCTTGCCGCGCGGGGCATCGGCCAGCATCCAGCCCTCCAGCGCACCCCATTGCCGGTCGAACCACAGACTTCCCGTGACGCTTTCATGCCCGATCCGGCCTGAAAGCGGGAGCGCGGGGGCGCATTGGTAGTGAAAGCCCGCGGCGTGACCCGCCGAGAGGCCCGCCGCATCCTCGTGCATGACCGCGTCGGGCATCGGCACCTGCGCCTCGAGGCCGCTCCCTCCGCCGGTCGGCAAGGTCAGGCGCAGGAGGCCCCGCATCGGATCATGTGCGAGGAGGAGGCCGCCGCCGCTTGCCACGAAGGGATCGGTGCCGAAGCGGACGCCCTTGGGATCGACCGTGAGCGCAGGGTGGCGGAGCGTGAGGGCCGCGTTGTCCTTGCGGTGTCGCCAGAGGGCGAGTTGCATGAGGCCGGGCACCCAGTTGGGCACACAGGATTTCGCGACCTCGGCGGCGATCCGGTCTTCGATGGCGAGGATGCCGGGCGTCACGCGGGCCTGGGCTTGGGTCTTCCCCGTCACCTCGTCCAGCACATGCGTCAGGACGACCGAGCCTTCGGTGCCGCCGATCTCGGCGCGAAACAGCGCGAACATGAACCGCAGACGGGTGGTTTCGCCCGCGACATGGCCCTGACCGAACCACCATTCCAGCTCGGCCCCAGCAACCGGGGCGAGCCGGAGGGGGCCCGTGCGCAGCGGCGCGCCGGTCTGGGTCGGTCCATCCATATTCGGATATTTCCCCGCCAACCCGTCGCGTGCAAGCGCGTTCAGCGGAAGCGGGCGGGGTCGCAAGCGCGGACGATGTCGGGCGGCACCTCGGGCGTGGTGCCTGCGACGAGCGCGGCGAGCAGGCGACCGGCGGCCGGGGCGGTTTGAAAGCCGTAGCCGCCTTGCCCCGCCATCCAGTAGAAATCGGGCGCCGCCGGATCGGCCCCGATCACAAGCTGACGGTCGGGCGAGAAGGTGCGCAGCCCGGCCCAGTTGGCGAGCATTCGCGTGACCTCGCCCGTGATATGCTCTTCGAAGTGCATCAGCCCTTCGGCCAGCACCATGTCGTCGGCCCATGCGTCCATCGGGTCGCTCGGATCCTCTTCGGACGGCGAGACGATCAGGGCGCCTGCGTCGGGCTTGGCATACCAATCCTCGTTGGCGCCGATCAGCATCGGCCAGCCGCGGGCATCG
This sequence comes from Maritimibacter alexandrii, assembly GCF_005871115.1. NCBI lineage: Bacteria > Pseudomonadati > Pseudomonadota > Alphaproteobacteria > Rhodobacterales > Roseobacteraceae > Maritimibacter > Maritimibacter alexandrii. Next base: position 266,162 of record NZ_SWKQ01000009.1, on the reverse strand, counting down.
GCGCCGCCGGGCACGTCGATGCGGGCCATGGAGCGGCGCAGCGGCCTGATCCCGATGGGGGCGAGGCCCGCCAGTTCCGCGACCCGGTCGGCCCAAGGTCCGGCGGCATTGACCAGTGTGCGGGCGCGGTAGGTGACCTCGCCCGCCTCGACCTCCCACCCGTCGCCCCTGCTGATCGCCGTCACCGGGGCGCGGGTCACGACCTGACCGTTCGCGCGCACCCGTTTGGCATAGAGTTGCAGGAGCGCATCCGTGTCGATGTCCCAAGCCTCTTCCCGGTGGGCGGCGCAAGTGATGACCGCCGGGTCGAGGATCGGCACGAAGGACAGGGCGTCGGCGACGGGGATCGGCGAGAGCGACAGGTCCGCGGCGACATGGGCGAGCTTTTCCTCTTCCCCCGCGCGCCCGACGGCCATGACGCCGCGCGGGCTGGTCAGGCCGGTGTCGTGCAGGTCGCGGGCCGAGGCGAGGCTCAGGGCCTTGACCGAGGGTGCGCCGTAGGTCGGGATGAAGATCGCCGCCGAGCGCGACGAAGCGTGGTAGCCAAGCACATCCTCGGCTTCGAGCAGGGTGACGGTGCCGTGCGCGGCGAGGTGCGCGCCTGCGGTGAGGCCGGCGACACCGCCGCCGATGATGAGAAAGTCGTCCATGGCGCGACGCTGACATGGCGGGTTGCCAATGAAAAGGCCCCGCAGGTTTCCCTGCGGGGCCGGGCCGGTGCTCTGACAGGGACGCGAGGGTCAGAAGCGCGGGCCGAAGTCGTCGGCGGTGATCGCGCCGTCGCCGGAGCGGTCGCGGCGCTGGAACCAGTCGGCGGTGGCGTCGGTGAATTCGGCGAGCGACAAGAGGCCGTCGCCGTCCGCGTCCATGGCGGCGTGATCCTGCGGTTGCTGGCCGTGACCCATCCGGCCCTGACCGCCATGCTGGCCCATCATCTTGCCCTGACGCTGACCCATGCCGTCATGCTGGCCCATGCGCGGACCCATCCCCTGACGGCTTTCGGCGTGCTGCCCGGCCTGCATCGTCCGGCGCATCCCGTCGCTGGCGGTGTCCATCGCAGCCAGTTCGCCCGTGTCGAGCGTGCCGCTTTCATCCGCGTCGAAGGTCGCGAAGGTCTCGGCACGGTGCTGGACCGCCTCGGCCAGCGTGACGCGACCGTCGCCGTTCGCATCCCATTGGTCGAGGAAGCCCTGACCGCGGGCATCCGCAAGGGCGGGGAGGGCGAGCGCGGTTGCGATCGCGGTGGTGAGAAGTGTGGTGCGAAGCGTTGTCATGTCTGTCTCCTATGCGTTCGATCTGAGACATATACGGCTAGGCGAATGTGTTCCGTCGGACCTGCGACCGCCTGCCGCAGAAGGGACCCCGCATCGCAAAAGAAAAGGCCCCGCCGAAGCAGGGCCTTTCCGGTCGGACTGTCGTCCGGATCAGTTCGGGATTTCGCCTTCGATGCCTTCGACGTAGAAGTTCATGCCCGCGAGCGTGCCGTCATCGGCGGTTTCGCCCTCGCCCAGCCATGCCGAACCGTCCTGCTTGTTGAGCGGGCCGGTGAACGGGTGGTATTCGCCAGCGCCGATGGCGTCGCGCAAGGCTTCGGCTTCGGCTTTCACCTCGGCCGGAACCGCATCGGTGATTTCACCGATGCCGACCATGCCCGGTCCGATCCCGTCCCAGGTGTTCGTCGATTCCCACGTGCCGTCCATGACCGCCTTCACGCGCTCGATGTAATAGGGCGCCCAGTTGTCGATGATCGAAGAGACGCGCGGCATCGGGGCGTATTCGGACATGTCCGAGGCCTGACCGAAGGTGTAGACGTTGCCCGCCTCCTGCGCGGCGGCCTGCGGGGCCGTCGAGTCGGTGTGCTGAAGGATCACGTCGGCGCCCTGTTCGATCAGCGCCTTGGCGGCGTCGGCCTCTTTCGCCGGGTCGAACCAGGTGTAGGCCCAGACGATCTTGAACTGGACATCCGGGTTCACCTTCTTGGCGTGGATGTAGGCCGAGTTGATGCCACGGATGACTTCCGGGATCGGGAAGGAACCGATGTAGCCGATGATATTCGACTCGGTCAGGTTGCCCGCGATGTGTCCCTGAACCGCGCGGCCTTCGTAGAAGCGGGCCGAGTAGACCGACACGTTGTCGGCGGTCTTGTAGCCGGTGGCATGTTCGAACTTCACATCCGGGAACTTCTCGGCCACCGCGATGGTCGGGTCCATGTAGCCGAAGGAGGTGGTGAAGATGATGTCGGCGCCCGAGAGCGCCATCTGGGTGATCGCGCGTTCAGCGTCGGCCCCTTCCGGCACATTTTCCTGATACACGGTTTCGACCATGTCGCCGAACTCTTCCTCGACCGCGAGGCGGCCCTGATCGTGTTCGTAGGTCCAGCCGCCGTCGCCGACGGGGCCGACGTAGATGAAGCCGGCCTTGACCGGTTCGCCATGGCTTTCGGCTTGTGCCATGCCCGCCAGTCCGACCGCGAGCGCGGCTCCGGCGAGTAGTTTGGTGACAGTTTTCATGTCAGTCTCCCTTGTTGGATTCCTGTTGGTTCGGGTCCGGATCGCGCGGGTCGAGCTTGGTTTCCGCCTCGAGCAGCGCGGTCGTTACGATGGCCGCCGGGACCGCGAAGATCCCGAGGCCGATGAAGAGCATTATGGTGGTCATGATCCGGCCACCCCCCGTGATGGGGAACATATCGCCGTAGCCCACGGTGGTGAAGCTGACCACGGACCACCAGAGGGCGGCCGGGATCGACGAAAAAACCTCGGGCTGGACCGGGTTTTCGAACACGTAGATGCCGACCGCCGAGATGTAGAGCAGAAGGGTCGAGACGACGCCCCAGACGACGAGTTCGGATTTCACCTGACTGAAGGCGCGAAGCAGACGGTTCAGCGCAGGGGCCGTGTTGAACAGCTTGATGAGCCGCAGAAGCCGGATGAGCCGCAACACGCGGATCGCCTGAAACGCGGGGATGAACATCAGAAGGGCCGGAAGCCATGCCAGAAGGTCGATGACACCCCAGAAGCTGAACACGTAGCGCGAAGGTCTGGTGGCGGCGTAAAGGCGCAGGAAATACTCGGCCGCGAAGATGAGGACGATGAACACCTCGAACGAGATGAGCAGCCTGCGCGTGCCCGGTGCGAGCCCCGGCAGGGTTTCGACCGCTATGGCGATGGCCGACAGAACCACGAGCAGGTCCATCGCAAGCGCGACCCGCCGCCCGATCCGCGCATGCGTCCCGTCCAGAATTTCCAAGATCTCGGTGCGTGACACTCATCCCTCAGACCGTTGGGCCTCGCCTTCGCCGGGGCCGTCAATGCGACGCATGGAACACCCGACCGAGTGAGCCCGGAGCCCCGTGATTGCCCCGGACGGAGATTATGACCAGCACGAGAATGGTCACAAGGTAGGGGCTCATCGACAGGTACTCGACGGGAATGGTCGAACCGGCTGCCTGCAAATTGAGCTGTAGCACGGTGATGCCGCCGAACAAATAGGCGCCGAGCAGAATGCGCCAAGGCCGCCACGAGGCGAAGACGACGATGGCGAGCGCGATCCAGCCTGCGCCCGAGGTCATGCCCTCGACCCACTGAGGGACGCGCACGAGGCTGACGTAAGCGCCGCCGAGGCCCGCCATGGCACCGCCGAAGGCGATGGCCATGAAACGCACGCGGATGACCTTGTAGCCGAGGGCGTGCGCGGCGGAGTGGTTCTCGCCCACCGCGCGCAGGACGAGGCCCGCGCGGGTGTAGGTGAGCAGATACCAGACGGCGGCGACGAGGAAGAGCGAGACGTAGACCATCGGGTCGTGGCGAAAGAGGATCGGGCCCAGAACCGGAATGTCGGACAGGATCGGAATGTCGAGCTTGGAGAAGCCCGGCGCCTTGATCCCGACATAGGGTTTGCCGATGAGCGATGACAGACCTAGGCCGAAGAGGGTCAGGCCGAGGCCGGTCGCGACCTGATTGGACAGAAGAACCTGCGTGATGACCGCGAAGATCATCGACAGCGCCGCGCCCGCGACCGCGGCGGTCGCGAAGCCCGCCCAGCTGGAGCCGGTGTTGACGCCGATGGCGAAGCCCACGACCGCGCCGGTAATCATCATGCCCTCGACGCCCAGGTTCAGGACGCCCGCCTTTTCGACGACCATTTCGCCAAGAGCGGCGAGCAGGATCGGGGTCGAGGCCACCATGAGAGAGGCGATGAGAAGGATCGGGTTGATCGAGCCGAAATCCATATGCGCCTCCTAGCAAGCGGTGCGGGCTTGCGCCCGCGCTGTGGGAGCCGCGCCTTTGGGCGCGGCGGATTCCGGGGCGCTGCCCCGGACCCCGGGATATTTCGAGACCGGAAACACCCTCATTTCGCGACCTCCGGCGTGCCGATGCGGATGCGGTAGTTGGCGAAGACGTCCATCGCGAGCAGGAAGAATAGGAGCATCCCTTGGAAGAGCTGGATCGCGGCGGCGGGCATGCCGAGCATGAGCTGGGCCAGTTCGCCGCCGATATAGGTGAGCGCCATGAGAAGCCCCGCGAGCAGGATGCCGATGGGGTTCAGGCGGCCAAGGAAGGCGACGATGATCGCGGTAAAGCCGTAGCCCGAGTTGAAGTCGATCGAGATCTGACCGGCGGGGCCGGTGACCTCGAACAGGCCCGCGAGACCCGCGAGCGCGCCTGCGGTGCCGAGGCAGAAGATGATGAGCCGGGTGGGCGAGACGCCCGCGAACCGTGCCGCGCGGGGGGCTTCGCCGGCGAGCCGGATCGCGAAGCCCATTTTGTGGCGCGACATGAGGACATAGGCGAGGATCACCGCGATGAAGGCGGCGACGACGCCCCAGTGCATCCCCGTGTTCTCGATGATTTCGGTGTTGGAGGCGGCCGGGAAGTCTCGTCTGAAGTTGCGCGAGCCGGGAAAGCCCATGCCGTCGGGGTTTCTGAGGAGGCCGGAGGAGACGGAGGCGAGGATGTTTTCTGCGACATAGACCAGCATCAGCGAGACGAGGATCTCGTTCGTGCCGAAGCGGGTTTTCAGGATGGCCGGGATCATCGCCCAGGCCCAGCCGCCGAGGGCGCCGGCGAGCACCATCAGGGGGAACAGCAGGGGGCTTTCGGACGGGTAGAGCGCGAGGCCCGCGCCCGCGCCGACCACCGCGCCCATGATGTATTGCCCTTCCGCGCCGATGTTCCAGATGCCCGCCCGAAACCCCAGCGCGAGGCCGGTGGCGATCAGGATCAGGGGGCCTGCCTTCACCAGAAGCTGGGGCCGGGAATAGGGGCCGAACTGCGGATCGAACAGCGGATCCCAGAAGATCGTACGGATCGCCTCCAGCGGGTTCGCGCCCAGAATGGCGAACATGATGCCGCCCGCGATCATCGTCGCCACCACCGCCATGAGCGGGGTCAAGGCGGAGAAGAGCCGTGAGGGGGCGGGGCGTTTTTCGAGGCGGATCAGGCTCATGCGTGGGCCTCCTCGGGGTGGGCTTCTTCCATGTCATGCGCGCCGCCCATCATCAGGCCGATGGCGTCGATGGTGATGCCTTTCGCGGGTCGCGGGGGGGCGAGGCGGCCTTCGGTGATCGCGGTGATGCGGTCGGAGACTTCCATCAGCTCGTCGAGATCTTGAGAGATGCAGATGACGCCCGCACCTTGCGCGGCGAGGTCGAGGATCGCCTGCCGGATCGCGGCGGCGGCGGCGGCATCGACGCCCCATGTGGGCTGGTTCACGACGAGCACGGTGGGCCGTTGCAGGATCTCGCGCCCGATCACGAATTTCTGGAGATTTCCGCCGGAGAGGGCACCTGCGGCGGTTTCCGTCCCCGGCGTGCGCACGTCGAAGGCCTTGATGACGCTGGCGGCGAAGTCACGGGCCTTGCCCCATGCCACGAAACCGTTCTGAGTGAGTTTTTCGCGGATGTCGCCGGTGAGCAGCGCGTTTTCCGTCAGGCTCATTTCGGGCGCGGCGGCGTGTCCCAGCCGTTCCTCTGGTGCGGCGAGCAGGCCCACGGCGCGGCGGGCGTTGGGGCCCATGCGGCCGACCGGGGCGCCTTCGAGCGTGATGGTCTTCGGCGCGGTGGTCCGCTCGCCCGAGAGGGCGGCGAGCAACTCGTCCTGCCCGTTGCCCGCGACTCCCGCGATGCCGAGGACTTCGCCCGCCTTCAACTCGAACGAGATGTCGCGCAGGCGGGTGCCGAATTCGTCGGCGGGGGCGAGGGTGAGGTTCTCGACCTTGAGCAGCACCTCGCCCGGTTCGGCATAGTCACGCGAGGGTGTGTGGAGAGTCTGGCCCACCATCATCTCGGCCAGTTCGCGGGCGGATTTCTCGCGCGGATTGCACTCGCCCACCACCTTGCCGAGCCGCAGCACCGTGGCGTGGTCGCAGAGCGCGCGGATTTCTTCGAGCTTGTGGGAGATGTAGAGGATCGCGGTGCCTTCCGCCGAGAGCTTGTTCAAGGTCTTGAACAGGATCTCGACCTCCTGCGGGGTCAGGACCGAGGTCGGCTCATCCATGATGAGGAGCTTAGGGTTTTGCAGAAGGCAGCGAATGATTTCAACGCGTTGACGTTCGCCTGCCGACAGGTTTCCGACCCGGCGCGTGGGGTCGAGCGGCAGGCCGTAGGCCTCGGACACGTCGGTGATCTTCTTGGCGAGTTCACGCATGGGCGGCGGATTGTCCATGCCGAGTGCGATGTTTTCGGCCACGTCGAGCGCGTCGAAGAGGGAAAAGTGCTGGAACACCATCGCGACCCCGGCGGCGCGGGCGGCATGGGGGTTCGCGGGTTCGAACGGGGTGCCGTTCACCTTCATCTGGCCGCTGTCGGGTTTGACGAGGCCGTAGATCATCTTGACCAGCGTGGACTTGCCCGCGCCGTTTTCGCCCAGAAGCGCATGGACCTGTCCGGGGGCGATGGAAAACGACACGTCGTTGTTGGCGACTACGCCCGGATAGGCCTTGGTCAGCCCGTCAATCGCCAGATAGGCGTCTGTCATTCCCTGTCCCCTTGTCCCCCAGCGCGCCATCCCCTGCGCGCGCGACGTCCCTCACGATATCGGCGGCCACGCCGAGCGCAATCGCGGCGGGGTGTTTGCCGAGCACCTTGTCCCCGATGGGGCAGCGAATGCGGTCAATTTCGGCAAACGGGTGGCCCGATTGCTGCAAGCGTTTGCGAAAGCGCGCCCATTTGGTGTCCGAGCCGATGAGGCCCGCGCTGGCGAAACCGCGGGTGAGCAGACCGTCGCAGATCGCCTGATCGAGCGCGTGGCTGTAGGTCATCACGATGTGATGCGCGTTCGTCGGCGCAAAGCGGGTCGCCTCGGCGATGTTCGGGGCGGGGAGGGCGGTGACGCCCTCGGGTATCGTGCCGGGGAAACGGTCGGGGCCGGTATCCACCCAGGTGATCGCGAGACCGGGCAGCGCGGTCAGGGTGGCGACAAGCGCACGACCCACGTGGCCCGCGCCCCAGATCCAGACAGGGGCGGGCGTGGTGGTGATCGGTTCGATCATCCAGCCGTCGACGAGGGCCGGGGCAGGGGCGTCGCCCTGATTGCGGGCACGGAATTGAATTTGCTGGACTTTCAGCGTGGCGGGGGCGCCCGTGATCGGGCGGCAGAAGGTGTCGCCTTCGGGCAGCGATGTCTCGGTGAACCGTTCCCAGAGCAGGCGCACGCGGCCGCCGCAGCATTGGCCCATATCGGGGCCGAGGGCGACGGTGCGGGTGGCGATGTCGCGGCCTTGGGTGAGCATGGCGCGGGCGGTGGCCACCGCTTCGTATTCCAGCGTGCCACCGCCGATGGTGCCGTCCTGCCCGTCCGGCCAGACGGTGACGGAAGCGCCGACCTCGCGCGGGGCGGAGCCTGCCACCTGCGCCACGACGACGCGCACCACGGGGCCGTGGTCGGCGATCAGGGTGGCGAGGTGGGCGCGGTCGAAGCTCATGCCGCGCCCCTTGTGCGGGTGGGGAACCGGGAGGGCCAGCCCTCCCGGACCCTCCCGAAGTATTTTTGAAACGAAGAAGGGGCGGCGGTCATGTGCGCACCTTCTTGGCCGCCATGTAGACCCGCTCCGGTGTCGCGGGGGCGCTCAGGTTCGGATAGGCCTCGCCACAGGCGCCGACGGCGTCGGAGAGCGCCATGAGGGCCGAGATGCCGAGCATCAGGGGCGGTTCGCCCACCGCCTTGGAGCGGTAGATGGTCGGCACGTGGTTCTCGCCGTTCCAGAGGGCGACGTTGAACACGTCGGGGCGGTCGGAGCAGGCCGGGATCTTGTAGGTGGAGGGGGCGTGGGTGCGCAACACGCCCTTGTCGTCCCACACGAGTTCCTCGGTCGTGAGCCAGCCTGCGCCCTGCACGAAGCCGCCTTCGATCTGGCCCACGTCCACGGCGGGGTTCAGCGACTGGCCGACGTCGTGGAGGATGTCGACGCGCAGGATCTTGTTTTCGCCGGTGAGCGTGTCGATCACCACCTCGGTGATCGCCGCGCCGTGGGCGAAATAGTAGAACGGATGGCCCTTGCCGATGGTGCGGTCCCACGAAATGTCCGGCGTGGCGTAGAACCCGGTGGCCGACAGGCTGATCCGGTTCTCATGCGCCATCTTGGCGGCTTCCTCGAAGGTGAGGACGGTGTTGCCCGCCGTCACCTTGCCGTCGGCGAAGAGGACATCCTTGGGTTTCACCCCGTCGACCGCGAGGAAGCGCGCGATCCGGTCCTTGATCTGGTCCACGGCGTTCTTGACCGCCATGCCGTTCAGGTCGGACCCGGACGAGGCGGCGGTGGCCGATGTGTTGGGCACCTTGCCGGTGTCGGTCGCGGTGATCCTGACCCGGCCCATGTCGATGCCGAATTCGCCCGCCGCCACCTGCGCCACCTTCTGGAACAGGCCCTGCCCCATCTCGGTACCGCCGTGATTGATGGTGACCGACCCGTCGGCGTAGACGTTCACCAGCGCGCCCGCCTGATTGAGGTGCGTGAGGGTGAAGCTGATCCCGAATTTCACGGGGGTCAGCGCGATGCCCTTCTTCAGGATCGGGCTTTTCTCGTTCCACGTCCTGATCGCGTCGCGCCGGGTCTTGTAATTCGCGGTGTCGGCCAGTTGCCGGACCAGATCGGGCAGGATGAAGCCCTTGACCGGCTGGCCATAAGGCGTCTCCTGCGGTTTGGATTTCTTATAGAAATTGGCCTGCCGGAACTCCAGCGGGTCCATCCCCAGCCGGTGGGCCATGTGATCCATGACGCGTTCGATCCCCACCATGCCCTGCGGGCCGCCGAAGCCGCGAAAGGCGGTGGCGGAGCAGGTGTTGGTCTTCATCCGGTGCGAGGTGATGCGGATGTTCGGGATGAAATAGGCGTTGTCGGCGTGGAGCATGGCGCGGTCGGCCACGGGAAGCGACAGATCCTGCGACCAGCCGCAGCGCACGTATTGATCGAACTCGACCGCGACGAGCTTGCCCTTGGCGTCCACCCCCGCCTTGTAGCCGATGCGGAAGTCGTGGCGCTTGCCGGTGATAATCATGTCGTCATCACGGTCGTAGCGCATCTTGCACGGCTTGCCGGTCAGATGCGCGGCCACGGCGCAGGCGATGGCCAATGCGTTTCCCTGGCTTTCCTTGCCGCCGAAGCCGCCGCCCATGCGCCGGGTTTCGACCCGGACGGCATGGAAGGGGGTGCCCAATGCCTCGGCCACCTTGTGCTGGATCTCGGTCGGGTGCTGGGTCGAGGTCGCCAGCACCATGTCACCGTTGTCCTGCGGCGAGGCGAGGCTGATCTGGCCTTCGAGATAGAAATGCTCCTGCCCGCCGATCTCGATCTTGCCTTCGATGATCGTGTCGGCCTTGGCCATGGCCGGGTCCACGTCGCCGCGTTTCCACGTCAGCGGTCCGCCCTCGAAATAGCTGCGCACGGCGACGGCATCGTCGATGGTCAGGATCGCGGGCTTGGGGTCGATGACCACCTCGGCCTTCGCGGCGGCCTCGCGCGCTAAACGGTGCGAGGTGGCGACGACGAGAAAGATCGGCTGGCCGTGGTAATGCACCTCGCCGGGGGCGAGGAGCGGTTCGTCATGGGCCGCCGACGAGATATCGTTGACGCCCGGCAGATCGGCGGCGGTGATGACGCGGACGACCCCCGGCGCGGTGCGCACGGCGGTCAGGTCCATGGACGAGATCACGCCGCGCGCGACGTGGCTGAGACCGAAGGCGAGGTGCAGGCAATCGGCGGGCACGGGGATGTCGTCGATATAGCGCGCAGCGCCCGTGACGTGCATCGGTGCGGAGTCGTGGGGAAGGGGTTTGCCCATGCTCATGGCGCGACCTCCCGCACGTCGGTGGGTTGCCCCTGATCCTCGCGCCAGACCCTTTCCAGCATGTTGGCCGCCGTTTCCAGCCGGTAATTCGCCGAGGCCCGCATGTCGTTCATCGGGCGGAAATCTTCGGCGAAGGACCACTTGGCGTTGCGGACCGTCTCGATGGTCCACGGCTTGCCGACCAGCGCCTTTTCGACCGCCTTCGCGCGCATCGGCGTGCCTGCCATGCCCCCGAAAGCGATGCGGGCGGATGAGACGATTCCGTCTTTCAGACGGATATTGAAGGCGCCGAGCACCGCGGAAATGTCCTGATCGAACCTTTTCGACAGTTTGTAGACCTTGAGCCGGTCCTCGCCCTCTTCCCGCGGGATCACCACCGCCTCGACGAATTCGCCGGGTTCGAGATCCTGTTTGCCGTATTCGAGGAAGAAGTCCTCGAGCGGCATCTCGCGCGTGTCGTCGCCGTGCCTGAGTTGCAGCATCGCGCCCAGTGCGATGAGCGGCGGGGGCGTGTCGCCGATGGGCGAGCCGTTGGCGATGTTGCCGCCGACCGTCGCGGCCGAGCGCACCTGATGCGAGGCGAAGCGGTCGAGCATGGCCGAGAAGGAGGGATAGCGTTTGGCGATGGCGAGGCGGAAGGCCTCGACACTCGCCGCCGCGCCGATGCGGATCATGTAGGGCGCGGTTTCGATGCGCCGCATTTCCTCGATCTGGCTGACGAAGATGACGGTGCCCAGATCGCGCAGGCTCTTGTTGACCCACAGGCCCACGTCCGTCGCGCCCGCGATGAGCGTGGCGTGGGGGTGGGCGCGCAGAAGTTCCGCCAGCGCCGCCGTGGTCGTCGGCTGGAAATCGTTGACATAGCCGCGGAGCGCCGGGCCCGTCGGAATGTCGCGCAGCCAGCCGGGCACCGGGCGGCGCGCCGCGTTGGTGGCCGCGCGCACGATGGGCGCATATCCCGTGCAGCGGCATAGGTTGCCCGCCAGTTGCAGGTCGTGATCCGTTTCGCCGTTGATCTGGCCCACCGCCATCGAGACCACGAAACCGGGGGTGCAGAAGCCGCATTGGCTGCCGTGGTGTTCCACCATCGCCTGTTGCACCGGGTGCATTTCGCCATCCGGTGCTGCCAGCCCCTCGACCGTCGTCAGAGTCTTGCCGTTGATCTGCGGCAAAAACAGGATGCAGCCGTTCAGCGCCCGCGTTCCCGCCTCGTCCGTCACCATGACGGTGCAGGCCCCGCAGTCCCCCTCGTTACATCCTTCTTTCGTGCCGGTGAGTCCGCGCGCCTCGCGCAGCCAGTCGAGCACCGTCGTGGTCGGAGACACGCCGGTCAACTCCACGGTCTCTCCGTTCAGAAGAAACGCGATGTCCATGCCCTGTCTGTCCCGCCGCTTTACCGTTGTCACCCCATTCACGTCCTTCGATGCGGCGTAGAAGGACCGGGTTATCCAAAGCAGGAAAGCGCAGAAAATGGGCGCTGTCTACCCGCGTGCCGGTCACGGAAGCGGCGTAAAGCGTTGGAATTGCCCTTGAACCAAGCGGTTCATCGGCGAATTGCCCGAAATAGCGGCAGGGTGCGGGCCTGCCGGGGGCTGCTCGTCGGCTTGATCCTGCGCAAGGACGGGGGCGTCAGGGGCCGTATGATCGGGGCTTTGGCGGGAGGTCGCGATGAAGATCGTTCTGTGGATCCTTGGGCTGGCGCTGCTGGCGGCGGTTGTGGCGACGGCGGCACAGGCCCTTTTCGTGAGCCGGACCGTCGCGGCGCGCGAGGCGCGTCTGGCCGGGACGAAGGGCGGCACGCTGCGCGACGACCTGCCCGAGGTGGTGCGCGCCTTTGCCGAGCGCGGGTTGGCGGGGGCGCCGCCGGGCCGGGTCGTGCGCCTGCGCCAAAGCGTCGAGATGGTGCTGAAGCCGGGGGCCGGGTGGCAGCCGATGCGGGCGCGGCAGGTCATCGGGATCGACACCGCGGGCTTTGTCTGGGTGGCGGCGATGACGGTGGGACCAATCGCGCTGGTCAAAGCCATCGACGCGTTCGGCGAGGGGCGCGGGATGCTCGACATTCGTGTGCTCGGCGCGTGGCGGATGGGTGTGTCGCAGGGGCCGGACGCGGATCGGGCCGAGGCCGCGCGATACCTTGCCGAACTGCCGTGGTCGCCCGACGCGATCCTGCTGAACCGCGATCTGATCTGGAGCGAAACGGTGGACGGGGTCGAGGTCGCGCTGGGCACGGCAGGGGGCGAGGCGCGGGTCGCGTTCTACTTCGACGCGGCGGGCGACATCGTGCGCATGACCGCGAAGGACAGGGCCGCGACGCAGCCGGACGGAAGTGTCCGGCTTCTCGACTGGGCCGGTCACTTTTCGGACTACGGCATGGTCGGCGGGCGCCGCATCCCGCGCCGGGGGGAAGTGGGCTATATCTATCCCACCGGCTACGAGGCCTACTGGCGGGGGACGATCACCGATTACAGGGTCGAGGCGAGGTCGCCCAACTGATCGATGGCCGTGCCCCAGCCCTCGAAAAAGCCCATGCTTTCGTGGCTGTCGCGCGTCGCGCCGTCCGCGTGAAGCGCACGGGCGGTGACCTTGGTCCCGGTCTCGGTCGCTTCCAGCATGTAGACGCCCGTCAGGAACGCGCTTCCCTTGGGGTGAAAGCCCGGCGTCATCGCGTCGGTGAAGGCAAAGGTCCGGCCCTCGTCCGCGATCAGGACGCATCCGGGGCCGGCGTCCTGCGTTTCGCCGTTCGGGCCGAACATGGGCGTGTGGAAGATGCCGCCCGGTCGCGGGTCGATCACCGCGCCGCGCACCTGCCACGGCTTCGGGCAGAACCACTGGGCGAGCAGGTCCGGGTCGGTCAGGCAGCGCCACAGGGTCGCGGGCGTGGCGGAAACGGTGCGGGTCAGTTCGAGGTCGGTGTCGGGGTTGAAAGCGAAAGGGTCCATCGGGTGTCCTGTCATTTGAACGTCGCGACCAGCGCGTCGATCAGGGCTTCCATGCCGCCCTGTCGCATTTCGGCCCCGTCCGATCCTTCGAAGAAGACGCCCGCTTCGGTGTAGTCGAGCCGGGTGCCCGCTTCGGTCGGGGTAAGCTCCACCGTCGCCAGCGAGGTGGAGTGGACGCGGCCATCCCACGACATCGAATAGGCATAGACGATGCGTTCGTCCGGCTTGATGTCGAAATAGGTCGTCGCGTTTTCGTGGATGCCCGTGGCCGGACCTTCGGTCATGGTGAACCGCCCGCGCTCGCCCCCGCCGACCCGGAAATCCAGTGCGTAGTCGGAGGCCGACAGGTGCGGGTTCAGGAACCACGCGCGTTTCAGGTCTTCGTCCGCGAAGGCGCGGAAGACGCTGGCGGGGCTGGCCGCGATGGTGCGGGAAACAGAGAAATTGCCGTGTTCGATGGTCATGATGCGTTCTCGATATGGTGGATCAGATTGGCGATTGAGGTCGTCCAGCCGCCCTTGGTTCCGGCGAGCATTCCGTCGCCGACAAAGGATGTGGTGTAGACCTCGAGGTTCAGGCGTGTGCCGGCCTCGGTCGCGACGAAGACGACGCTGACCTGCGAGGCGGCGAGGGGCGTGTCGCCCTTGCGCACGACTTCCGTGAAACTGACCGAGGCGTGCTTGTCGAGTTTGTGATAGCGCGTCTCGACCATGTAGGTCGGGTCCGACTTCGGGCCGCAACGATGCAGCCCGGTGCCGCCGTCGCGTGGGTCGTGTTCCAAGACCTCGAACACCTCGTCAGGCGAGGGCGGCGACCAGATCGTGCGCGCTTTCGGGTCGAAAAAAGCGGCCCAGACGGCGGCGGGCGGGGCCGCAATCCCGCGCTCCAGCGTGAAGCGATCGTTGCCGAGGCTCATGTCTCGTCCTTCGGAAAGGGGTTGGTTTCCGCTTCGATCCGTTTCGCGACCGCTTCGAGCCGGTCGAGGCGGCCCTCCCACACCCGTTTCTGGCGTTCGATCCAAGTTTCGGCGGGGCCGAACGCCTCGGGCGTGAGGGCGACGATGCGCTGGCGGCCGACCTTGCGGCTGGTCACGACGCCCGCGTCCTCAAGCCGGTCGATGTGCTTGAGGAAGGAGGGCAGCGCCATGTCGTGCGGGGCCGCCAGTTCCTTGATCGGCGCTTCGCCATGGGTCAGCCGTTCCACCACGTCGCGGCGGGTCTGATCGGCGAGCGCCAGAAACAGGATATCCATTTGGTTAGCCATGAAGCTAACTATTCACGCGACGCGATTCGAGGCAAGGGAAAAGTTACCCCACAGGCTAACTGTTTTCGGATATGTCGGCGGACAGGCCGTCGAGCTTGGCGATGCCGTCGTCCCAGCTGGCAAGGGCGCTGGGTTCGGACCCTTCGGCCTGCATCAACGCCGCTTCGAGCCGCGTGCCCGAGGCGATTTCGTGCAGGTCGATGACCAGCGTCGCCGGATTGGCGGCCCCGGTCGGGCGATACTCGGCCCCGAGCGCCGTGGTGATGACCAGCCGGGTGGGGGCCTCAGCGTCGATCACACAGGCTGAAATGGTCTCGAGCTTCGCACCGGCGCGCGCCAGCGTGAGGTCGAAGCGCCCCCCGCGATGCGGCTCGACGATTGCACCGGCAAGATCCTCGCCGAACGGTTTGAACCACTCGACGAGCAGCCGACCGTCGGTCAGCGCGCGATAGACCCCTTGGGGTCTGGATTTCAGATACCGGGTCGTGCGGACTTCCTGATTGGGTCCGGGAATCATGTCTGCCTCATGTCTCGTTTTGCGCGATCTTGAGGGTCTGCACGCGAGACCGTCCATCACATTTGCGACCCGCGCACGATCCCGGCTTGCTCCCGCCCACCGGGGGCCTAGTCTGGGCGAATGGCTGCCACTCCCCGATTCATTCACCTTCGCGTCCACACGGAATATTCGCTTCTCGAAGGCGCGGTTCCGGTCAAGAAACTCGCCGGTCTGTGCGAGAGCATGGACATGCCCGCCGTCGCCGTGACCGACACGAACAACATGTTCTGCGCGCTGGAGTTTTCCGTGACGGCGAGCGGGGCGGGCGTGCAGCCGATCATCGGGTGCCAGGTGACGGTCGCCTTCGATACGCCGGAGCCGGGCAAGCAGCCCAGACCCGGCGCGTCCGTGGTTCTGCTGGCCCAGAACGAGGGCGGCTACGAGAACCTGATGAAGCTGAACTCCTGCCTCTACCTCGACAAGCACGGGGCGCTGCCGGAGGTCACTCTGGCGGAGTTGGAGCAATATTCGGCGGGTCTTATCTGTCTGACCGGCGGGGCCGAGGGGCCGGTGGGTCACTGGCTTCAGCAAGGCAACCGCGCCAAGGCGCAGGAGCTGATGACGTGGTTTCGCCGCGTGTTCGCGGATCGGCTCTATGTCGAATTGCAGCGCCATCCCGGCGAAGGTGGGCAGCTGACCGAACCGGAACAGAAGACCGAGCGCGGGTTCGTGGAAATGGCCTATGCAATGGGCATCCCGCTGGTCGCGACGAACGACGTTTATTTCCCCAAGACCCAGCTTTATGAGGCGCATGACGCGCTGATCTGTATCGCCGAAGGGGCCTATGTCGACCAGCAGGAGCCGCGCCGCCACCTGACGCCGCAGCACTATTTCAAGAGCCCGCAGGAAATGGCGACGCTGTTCGCCGACCTGCCGGAAGCGATCGAGAACACCGTCGAGATCGCGCGCCGCTGCGCCTTCATGGCCTATCGCCGCGACCCGATCCTGCCCAAGTTCGCCGACGACGAGGTGGACGAATTGCGCCGTCAGGCGAAGGAGGGGCTGAAGGCGCGTCTCGCGGTGATCCCGCATGCCGCCCCGGTCGAGGAATACGAGGCACGGCTGGAGTTCGAGCTGGGCATCATCGAAGGCATGGGGTTTCCCGGCTACTTCCTGATCGTTGCCGACTTCATCAAGTGGTCCAAGGACAACGGCATTCCCATCGGGCCCGGGCGGGGGTCGGGTGCAGGCTCGCTCGTGGCTTACGCGCTGACGATCACCGACCTCGATCCGCTGCGGTATTCGCTGCTGTTCGAGCGGTTCCTGAACCCGGAACGTGTGTCGATGCCCGACTTCGACATCGACTTCTGCATGGACCGGCGGGAGGAGACGATCCGCTACGTGCAGGAGAAATACGGGCGCGACAAGGTGGGGCAGATCATCACCTTCGGTGCGCTTCTGTCCAAGGCCGCCGTGCGCGACGTGGGCCGGGTGCTGCAAATGCCCTATGGGCAGGTGGACCGGCTGTCCAAGCTGATCCCGGTCGAGGGCGTGAAGCCCGTGTCGATCACGCAAGCCCTGAAGGACGAGCCGCGCCTGCGCGAAGAGGCGCGGGCGGAGGAGGTCGTGGAACGCCTGCTGCGCTACGCCGAACAGGTGGAGGGGCTTTTGCGGAATGCCTCGACCCACGCGGCGGGTGTGGTGATCGGGGACCGGCCGCTGGATGCCCTGGTGCCGCTCTATCAGGATCCGCGCTCCGACATGCCCGCGACGCAGTTCAACATGAAATGGGTCGAGCAGGCGGGGCTGGTGAAGTTCGACTTTCTGGGCCTCAAGACGCTCACGGTCATTCAGAACGCCATCGACCTGATCCACGGGCAGGGGCGCGACCTGCATATCGGGCCGGACGGGGCCGAGATCTACACCCCTGCCGAGGGCGGGGAGAACCAGATCAACCTGATCCCGTTGGACGACGAAAAGACCTATCGGCTCTACGCCAGCGCCAAGACGGTCGCCGTGTTCCAAGTGGAATCGACGGGCATGATGGACGCGCTCAGGCGCATGAAACCGACCTGTATCGAAGACATCGTGGCGCTCGTGGCGCTTTACCGTCCCGGCCCGATGGAGAACATTCCGACCTATTGCGAGGTCAAGAACGGTCAACGTGAAATCGAGTCGGTGCATCCGCTGATCGACCATATCCTCGAAGAGACGCAGGGCATCATCGTCTATCAGGAACAGGTGATGCAGATCGCGCAGGAGATGGCGGGCTACAGCCTCGGCGGCGCCGATCTTCTCCGCCGCGCGATGGGTAAGAAGATCAAGGAGGCGATGGACGCCGAGCGCCCGAAATTCGAAAAGGGCGCAGCGGAAAAGGGCGTGGACAAGAAGAAGGCGAGCGAGGTGTTCGACCTTCTCGAAAAGTTCGCCAACTACGGCTTCAACAAGTCCCACGCGGCGGCCTATGCCGTGGTCAGCTACCAGACCGCATGGCTCAAGGCGAACCACCCGGTCGAGTTCATGGCGGGCGTCATGAACTGCGATATTCACCTGACAGACAAGCTGGGCGTCTATGCCGAAGAAGTCCGCCGGGGGCTGGATATCGAGATCGTGCCGCCTTGCGTGAACAGGTCCGAGGCGATGTTCAGCGTGTCAGAGGGCCGGGTTGTCTATGGTCTTGGCGCGCTGAAGAACGTGGGTGTCGAGGCGATGAAGCTGATCGTCGAGGCACGCAAGGTGGAGGGCCGCGAAAAGCCCTTCGTGAACCTGTATGACGTGGCACGGCGGGTGGACCTGAAGCGCGTCGGAAAGCGCCCGATGGAAATGCTGGCGCGGGCCGGGGCCTTCGACGAGCTCGACGCCAACCGGCGGCGGGTATTCGAAAGCCTCGACGCGCTGGTGAGCTATTCGGCGGCGATCCACGAACAGCGCGACAGCGCGCAGGTCAGCCTGTTCGGCGAAGCGGGGGACGACCTGCCGGAGCCGCGCTTGTCGAATGCGCCGGACTGGCTGCCCAACGAACGGCTGGCCGAAGAGCACAAGGCGATCGGGTTCTACCTGTCCGGGCATCCGCTGGACGACTACATGGCCGCGCTCAAGCGCAAGGGCGTGGTGACGCTGGAAGAACTGACGAAAAAGGTCGAGCGCGCGCCCTGCGTCGCCAAGATCGCGGGCGCGGTGTCGGCCAAGCAGGAGCGCAAGTCGGCCAAGGGCAACCGCTTTGCCTTCGTCGCCATGACCGACCCGACCGGGGCCTGCGAAATCACAGTGTTCTCGGAAACGCTGGAGCAGAACCGGCAGTTTCTGGAGACGGGTATGAACGTCGTGGTGACGG
Source organism: Maritimibacter alexandrii (assembly GCF_005871115.1). Taxonomy (NCBI): domain Bacteria; kingdom Pseudomonadati; phylum Pseudomonadota; class Alphaproteobacteria; order Rhodobacterales; family Roseobacteraceae; genus Maritimibacter; species Maritimibacter alexandrii. The sequence goes on along the minus strand of NZ_SWKQ01000009.1, from coordinate 247,848 downwards.
TCGAGGCGACCTATGAAAGCGAGCAGCTGAAACTGCTCGCGCGGTCGGCCGCACCGGTGGATACGGTGGTGCAGGACGCGGGCGGCATGGCGCTGAGGGTCTATGTCGACAGCCCCGGCGTGGTGGCCACGGTCGCGGGCCTGCTCGAGTCGGCGCGCGAACAGGCCAAGGGCGCGCGGCCCGGTGCGGTCAGTTTCTGCCTGATGGACCCGACCCTGCCCGGCGAGGTGGAAATGGACATCGGCGCCGAGTTCCCGCTGAACCCGCAGATCAAGGGCGCGCTGAAGTCGTTGTCTGGCGTCGTCGACGTCGAGGAAGTCTGACGTTTCCGAAAGGAGCGGGCTGAAGCCCGCGCTTTGGGAGCCTGATCCGCCGAGGCGGCTCAGGCGGTCAGGGGGCGCTGCCCCCGCTCTCATTTGCAGGCAAATGAGAGCCCCCCCGAGGTTTTTTGAAACAGAGAAGAGGCGGGCGCGTCCGAGTCGGGGGCGGTCGTGTTCGGCTGTGACTGAACCTTTCCGGCCTTTGCGCCGTTATCAGTCGGACACGAGGACCGTTACATGCACGACCATTCCCCCGACCGCGACAGCCCCGCGCCCGATCCCGCACTCGAGGAAGAGGAGCAGCAGGAGGAGATCAAGGAGGCGTCCAAGCTGTCGCCGACCACCATTTACGAGGTGATCCGGCTGGATGGCGAGGAAGAGCTTCGGCGCAACAAGCTGTCGCTCATGTGGTCGGGCATCTCGGCCGGGATCGTCATCAGTCTTTCGGTCCTTGGCGAAGCGATCTTCCGCGCGCACCTGCCCGATACGCCGGCGCGTTACCTGATCGAGAACCTCGGCTATTCGCTGGGCTTCCTGATGGTGATCGTGGGGCGGATGCAGTTGTTCACCGAGAACACGATGACCACGGTGCTGCCCTTGCTCGACAAGCCCGGCTGGGGCGTTCTGGGGCGCACGGCGGCGCTTTGGGCGATCGTGCTGATCGCCAACGTGATCGGCGCCTTCGTCGTGGCGCTGTTTTATGCCTATGGCGGCGCGCTGGGCGACGACCTTATGGCCGCCATGTTCGAACTGTCGCTGCACGCCGTCGGTTTCGAGCCGGGCGAAGCCTTTGCACGCGGCATTCCCGCCGGTGTCCTGATCGCAGCGATCGTCTGGATGCTGCCGCAGGTCAAGGATGCGGCGGTCGCGATCATCGTGATCTTCACCTGGCTCATCGCGGCAGGCGATTTCACGCATATCGTCGCCGGATCGGTCGAAATGGCGCTGCTGATGGTGGTGGGCGACCTAAGCGTTACGGACGGCGTGTTCGACTTTTTCCTGCCGGTGCTTGCCGGCAACGTGATAGGCGGCACGGCGATTTTCACCATGTTGATCTATGGCCAGACCCGGCGGGACCGCGAACGGCGTCTGGGTTAACGGCGCAGTTCCACGATGCGGCGCGCCACGCCTTCGCCGCCGTTCAGGGTGCCGACGGTGATGCCGTAGATCAGACGCTGGGACAGGACGACGAAGTAGAGGTCGAAGTCCACCTCGCCCTCGGGCCCGGTGTAGCTGCCGCCGCCCTGAAGCTGGGGCAGGGTATCTATGTCGCACCCGGCTTCGGCGGAGATCTGGTCATTCTGGGCCACATCCTCGGGGGCAAGCGGGCTGCCCTCGGGGAGATCGAAGTTGAGGCCGTCGCGCCAGGCCCGCAGTTCGACCTCGCCTTCGAAGACCGGACCGCCGCTGATGAAGAGTGCGTCGTTCACCATCGACAGGGTCGTCGGTTCCGCCGTGCCCTGATCGGGCAAAGGCACGGTGCGGCCCGACATGGTGGCCACGCCCACGCCCATGAAGGTCTGGTAGGTGCCGAGGATATCGGGGGCGTCGCCCGCCAGGATCGCGTCGGCGGTAAGCGTGCAGCCGATGCTGGGCGAGGCGTCCGGCGCGGGCAGATCCCTGGCCTCGACCCCGTCCGAGGTGTCCTGTGCCAGCGCCATGGACGCGGCGAGACAGAGAGCGGCAGCGGCGGGGGCGAGTGTGTATCGGGACATGAAATCTCCTGTCTGAATTACAAGAAACCTAGACGCCCCGCGCCCGCAGGTGAAGCCGCGTCAGGCCGCGAGCCCGCTTTTCTCGGGCGTGGCGAGCCCGTCGGCGCGAAGTGCGCGCTGCACGGCAGGGCGGGCGATCATGCGCTGGTGATGGTCGCGGATGTTGTCCGGCATCTCGATCCCGTGCTGGTGACACCAGCGGGTCATGTAGAAAAGCGCGCCCTCGGCCACGGTGAAATCGCCCAGTAGCCAGTCCTTGTCGCCCAGCGTTTCGGACAGGTTGTCGAGGCCGATCTTCACCTGATCGCGGCCATGCGCCCGAAGCGCCTCCTGCGCGGAGGGGTCGTTCGGGTGGAACTTCATCGGCGCGAAGATGAAGGTGAAGCCGCGCATGTGGATCGACGACACCATGTAATCCATGATCTCGATGACGCGGAGTTGGCCCTCGAAATCGGCGGGCAGCATCCGGGCCTCGGGATAGGTGTGGCCGATCCAGAGCGCGATGGCCGGAAACTCGGTCACGAGCGAGCCGTCTTCGCGCAGGATCGCGGGGACTTTGCCCTTGGGGTTCGCCGCGCGGTAGTCGGGCGAGAACTGTTCGCGGTTGGCAAGGTCGATGATCCGGTTCTCGAAGTCAGCCCCCGCCTCTTCGAGCAGCACATGGATGCCGATGGAACAGGCGCCGATGCCGTTGAAGAACGTAATCATGGTATCCTCCCTGAGACTGGCGCGAGCCTAGGGCAGGATACCTGTGTGTGACAGTCGGATTTTCGCGTCTTTGCGTTTCGCGTCCACGATGGATGGCGCGGGGGCGAACCCGCCCTACCAGTGCGGGGGTTTCTGGTCGGCCAGCGGGACGCTTCCGCCCGCCTCAAGCTCCTGCTCCGCCGCGCGTTCCATCAGCATGTGCAGACGGCGGGTGAGCGTGTCGAGCAGCTTGTCCTGCCGCGCGATCACCTCGGACAACTCGTCCACGGTGCGGGTGAGGTAGGCCACCTGTTCTTCGAGATCGGTAATGCGGTCGGTCATGTCCGTCTCCTTTTGATCGGTGTCATAGCGGGGGTGCCCGCCAAGCGCGACACTTACCTTCGTGAAATGGGAGGTAAGAATGAAACGCATCTTCGCAACCTTGGCCGCCCTGCTGATCGCCAGCGCGGCGCAGGCCTATGACGGTGAGCTTTACGTGACCTGTCATCTCGACCCGGCCGGCGACAACTGGGTCGCGCTGAAGGCCGCGCCGAACATCAATTCGCAGCGGCTGATGAAGCTTGGACCCGAGACGTTCCTCGTCACCACCGATCCCTATCCGCAGGGCAAGTGGCGGCAGGTGATCGTGCAGCGGTCGATGCAGAGTTGGGATTATTCCGGCCCCGTCGGCTGGGTCTATACCGATTACATCTGCTACGTGGATCTGAGCGGGGGCTGAGCGCCGCTTGCCCCGTGGCCGGAACCGGGATATTCCGCCCGCGAACGATGGACGGGACCGATCATGGCCAAGCAAAAGAAACAGCCCCGGCCCAAGGCGGAAACGCCGAAGGGCTTTCGCGATTACTTCGGCGCGGACGTGGAAGAGCGTCGGCATATGCTGGACGCGATTGCGGGCGTGTATCATCGCTATGGCTTCGATGCGCTGGAGTCCTCGGGCGTCGAAACGGTCGAGGCGCTGGGCAAGTTCCTGCCCGATGTGGACCGACCGAACGAAGGCGTCTTTGCCTGGCAGGACGAGGACGAGACGTGGATGGCGCTGCGGTATGACCTGACCGCGCCGCTTGCCCGCGTCTATGCCCAGCACCGCAACGACCTGCCGACCCCCTATCGCCGCTATGCGATGGGGCCGGTGTGGCGCAACGAGAAGCCGGGGCCGGGGCGGTATCGGCAGTTCTATCAGTGTGATGCGGATACGGTCGGCACGGCCAGCATGGCGGCGGATGCGGAAATCTGCGCGATGCTGTCGGACGCGCTGGAGGAGGTCGGCATTCCGCGTGGCGATTACGTGGTGCGGATCAACAACCGGAAAGTGCTGAACGGGGTCCTTCAAATTGCGCTCGGCTATGACGAAAACGACGTAGATGCTCAACTTGGCGCAGCATACGATGCGGCGAACAAGCGTGACGCAGTCCTCCGCACCATCGACAAGTTCGACAAGGTCGGCGAGGCCGGGGTGCGCGAGTTGCTCGGTAAAGGGCGACTGGATGCATCGGGCGCTTACATCGACGGCGTCGGGCTGACAAATGAGCAGGCCGAGCCGGTGATCCGGTTCCTGACCTCTAAAGGGGCCGATAACGCGACGACGCTCGCCAACTTAGCGGATGCCGTGGGAGACACCATCATCGGTCAGGCAGGCGTTGCCGAGCTTCGCGAGATCGCAGACTTCCTCGCCGCGCAAGGCTACGGCCCCGACCGCATCGTCATCGACCCTTCCGTCGTGCGCGGTCTTGGCTACTACACCGGCCCGGTGTTCGAGGCGGAGCTGACGTTCGAGATTCTCGACGACAAAGGCCGCCCGCGTCAGTTCGGGTCCGTCGCCGGTGGGGGCCGCTACGATGACCTCGTGGCGCGGTTCACCGGGCAGACCGTGCCTGCCGTGGGCGTCTCCATCGGTGTCGACCGGCTGCTGGCCGCCCTGCGGGAAAAGGGTCGGGTGGGCGGCACCGCGCAAGGGCCGGTGGTTGTCACTGTGATGGACCGGGACCGGATGGCCGACTATCAGACGATGGTCTCGGACCTGCGCAACGCAGGCATCCGGGCCGAGGTCTATCTGGGCAATCCCAAGAATTTCGGCAACCAGATGAAATACGCCGACAAGCGCAACTCGCCCATCGCCATCATCGAAGGCGGGGACGAGAAAGAGCGGGGCGTCGTTCAGCTCAAGGATCTGATCCTCGGCGCGAAGATCGCTGAAAACGCGACGTTGGAAGAGTGGAAGGAACGCCCTTCGCAGATTGAAGTTTCGCGGGCCGATCTGGTGGCGGAAGTTCGAAAAATGCTGGACGGCCAGAATGCCTGACACGCTCGCAAAGGCGCAGGTCCGGGCCGAGGCCGCGCGGCTTCTGGCCCTGTTCGAAGGTCAGGGCGCGCAGGTCGTCGAGACGCCGATCCTGCAACCGGCCGAGACGCTGCTCGATCTGTATGGCGAGGATATTCGTGCGCGCGCTTATGTCACCTCGGACCCGATGATGGGCGAGGCGATGCTGCGCCCCGACTTCACCGTGCCCGTGGTTCAGATGCACATGGCCGAAGGGGCCGAGCCTGCGCGCTATACCTATGCCGGCGAAGTGTTTCGCAAGCAGGAGGACGATCCGCACCGCGCGCCGGAATACATGCAGGTCGGCTACGAGGTGTTCGACCGGGCCAATCCTGCGGCCTCCGACGCCGAGGTGTTCAGCGTGTTTTCCGACATCCTCGCGCCGCAGGGTCTGCGGGCGGCGACGGGTGACCTGGGTATCCTGCTGGCCGCCGTGCGCGGGCTGACCACCACCGAGCGGCGGCGCAACGCGCTGCTCAGGCACCTGTGGCGACCGCGCCGGTTCCGTGCGCTGCTCGACCGGTTTTCGGGGCGCGCGCAGAACCCCGAGGGGCGCAAGGCGCTGGCCGCTGGCGATCCCTTCGAGGGGATGGACGCGCCGGTCATCGGCCTGCGGTCGCGCGACGAGATCGAGGAACGCATCGCGGCCTTGCGGGAGGATATGACGACCCCGCCGATCCCCGAGACCGAGGTCGCGCTGCTCAACGACCTGCTGTCGATGCGCGAGACGATGACGAACGTGTGCGAGAACCTGCGCGATCTGGCGGTGGACATGCCGTCGATCATGGGGGCGGTCGAACGGTTCAGCGCGCGGTGCAAGGCGCTGGAGGCACGCGGTGTCGATGTCGAAAACCTCGACTTCGAGGGGTCGTTCGGGCGCACCACGCTGGAATATTACGACGGCTTCGTTTTCGGTTTCTACGCCGCCAGCCGCCCGGACCTGCCGCCTGTCGCCACGGGCGGGCGTTACGATGCGCTGACGCGGGTGCTGGGGCGTGGGTCCGAGATTCCGGCGGTCGGCGGCGTGATCCGCCCCGAACTGCTCTTGGCGGCGGGAGGTGCGGCATGACCATCAAGCTTGGCGTGCCCTCCAAGGGCCGGCTCATGGAAAAGACCTTCGACTGGTTCGCGGATCGCGGCGTGACGCTGGCGCGCACCGGGTCGGAGCGGGAATATGCGGGCGCGGTCACGGGGATCGACGGGATCGAGCTGGTCCTGCTTTCCGCCGGGGAAATCCCGCGCGAACTGGCGGCGGGCCGTATCCACCTTGGCGTCACCGGGTCGGACCTCGTGCGCGAAAAGCTCGGGCTGTGGGAGGAAAAGGTGGGCGAGCTTGCGCCGATGGGGTTCGGTCACGCCGACCTTATCATCGCCGTGCCGAAAGCCTGGGTCGACGTGACCACGCTTGACGATCTCGACGCGGTGGCCGCGGCGTTCCGGCGTCGTCACGGCTTCCGCCTGCGCATCGCGACCAAGTATCACCGCCTGATCCGCGACTATCTGCGCGATAACGGGGTGGCCGATTACCAGTTGGTCGACAGTCAGGGCGCGACCGAGGGCACCGTGAAGAACGAGACCGCCGAGGCGATTGCCGACATCACCTCGACCGGGGAAACCTTGCGCGCGAACCATCTCAAGGTGCTCTCCGGCGGCCCGGTGCACCGCTCGCAGGCGACGCTGTTCAAAAGCCGCATGGCCGAGTGGTCCAAGGACGACCGCCGCATACTGACCGACCTCAAGGACCGTCTCGGGCTCGAAGACTGACGCAGGCGCCGGAACCGACGGACTGAGCCTGCGTTCTTCCCTTGAACGAGGGAGAGCGCATGTCCGATCACCATAAAACCGCTGCGAACTGGGCCCGTGAACTTGGCCGTCGAACGGGGCGCGTCTTTCGCGGCGGTCCCGGCCCCGCGACCGACGATGGCGACGAAGGGCGCGAGCGGCAGGGGCGTCGCCCGTCGCGCAGGAAACGCATCGCCGTAGGTGCGGGGGCGCTTGCGCTTTGCGCGCTGCTGGTCGGAGGCGCTTTCGTCTTCACCCTGTCCGATCTCGACCGCTACGAGGTGAACACCGAGACCGTCCTTCAATTCGAGGATTCCAAAGGCGGCCCGCTCATGCTGCGCGGCGAAGTTCCGTCGGCCTATGTCACGCTCGACGAAATGCCCGTGCATCTCGCCGAAGCCGTGGTCGCGATCGAGGATCGCCGGTTCTTCTCCCACGGTGGCATCGATCCCCGGTCGGTCGGGCGAGCCGTCATGGCCAATGCCTCGGCCGGTGAAATCGTCGAAGGGGGCAGCACGATCTCGCAACAGCTTATCAAGATCAGCTATCTCGAACCCGAGCGGACGTGGCGGCGCAAGTTTCACGAGGCGCTGCTCACGCTGTCGCTGGAACGCCGTTATTCGAAGGAGGACATCCTCGAACGCTACATGAACGCGGTGTACCTTGGCAGCGGTGCGCGTGGGATGGGGGCCGCGTCGAAGGTCTATTTCGGCAAACCCGTCTCCGAGCTGACCCTCGCCGAAAGCGCGGCCCTCGCCGCGACCATCCAGCTGCCCTCCGCCGTGAACCTTTTTTCCGATCCCGAGGCGCTCAAATCCCGCGCCGTCCAGACCATCCGCAACATGCGTGCGGACGGCAAGATCGACGCGACCGAGGCGAATGCGGCGGTTGCGGAATTGACGGTCATACAACCGACGCAAGCGAAAGGCAGCTACGGCGGGTGGTTCGCCGATGTGGTGGCCGCCCAGACTGAAACGTTGGCCGACAGGTTCGATCAGCCGGGCAGCGTGCGCACGACATTGGACCCGGACATGCAAGCGCAGGCCGAGGCCGCGGTGAACAAGGTGCTTGCCGGCACGCCGCATCAGGCCGCGCTCGTCGCGCTGGACCCGGAGGGGCGCGTGGTCGCGATGGTCGGCGGGCGCGACTATGCCGACAGCCAGTTCAACCGGGCGACGCAGGCGCAGCGCCAGCCCGGATCGACCTTCAAGACCTTCGTTTACATGACGGCGCTGGCTCAGGGCATGTCGCCCGACGACGTGATCGAGGATGCGCCCGTCGAGATCGATGGCTACACGCCCGACAATTTCGATGGCCGCTATCATGGCCACGTCACACTGACGACCGCTTTTGCGAACTCCTACAACGCGGCTGCCGTGAAGCTTGGGCAGGCCGTGGGGCTGGACAACGTCGCCGCGACCGCGCGGGCGCTGGGTCTGGACGCCGAGGTCTCCGCCACGCCGTCGCTTGCGTTGGGCGCCTCCGAAGTGACACTGCTGGACCTCACCGAAGCCTATGCCGGGATCGCCACCGGGCGTATGCCGTTCAAGTCGCATTTCGTCGAGGGCATCACCGCCGGGCAGACGGGCGAGTATTTTCCGTTCGACTGGCAAGACCCGGCGCCGAGCGCGATGAGCGAAAAGCTGGATCCGGTGCGCGAGCAGATCGCGGGCATGTTGCGCGCGACCGTGACGGACGGGACGGGCAAGGCCGTCGCGGGTGTGCCGGGGGCGGTGGGCAAGACCGGCACCAGCCAGAATTTCCGCGATGCGTGGTTCGTGGGCTGGGGCAACGGTCATGTGGTCGGCGTCTGGGTCGGCAATGACGACAACAGCCCGATGGAGGGCGTGACGGGCGGCAGCCTTCCGGCACAGATCTGGGCCGCGTTCCTCGAGGGTGCCGGGGTCGACGCGCAGACGGGGACGGTGGCCCAAAACCCGGCCCCCGAGGTCGTCGCGCGCGAGGGCCGGCGGCAAGACGTGGCCCCGGCGGCGGATGGCGATGCGCTGCGCGACGTCATCGCCGGGATCACGCGGACGGGCGAGATCGACGGGCAGGCGCTGGAACGCGCGGTGCGGGGCCTGTTGAACCAGGGCGGCGCGGCGACGGCGCAGGCCGGATCGTGCAACGTCGCCTCGTGCGACCGCGCCTATCGCTCTTTCCGCGCCTCGGACTGCACCTATCAGCCTTATGGCGGCGGGCCGCGCAAGCTTTGCACCCGGTAAGCAGCGCTCGTGCGGCGCTTCGGGCGGGCGGGTTGTCCGATGCCACTGGCGAGCCCGCTGTCCAGCCCCTATGTTCTTGGAAACGAAAGGGGTTCGGCGTTGATTTTCAACGATATCGCGGATGGCATCGTCCGGCAGGTCGAGGCGGTGGGAAACGGCGTGAACGAGGCGCTGTTCGAACCCGTGATCCGGCTGGGCGTCACCGGGTTGTCCCGTGCGGGCAAAACCGTGTTCATCACCTCGCTCGTCGCGAACCTGATGAACCGCGAGAGGATGCCGGGCTTTCTGCCTGCCGCCGAGGGGCGCGTCCTGACCGCCTTTCTCCAGCCGCAGCCGCATGACGACGTGCCGCGCTTCGACTATGAAAGCCACCTGTCGGCCATGACCGGGCCGGACCCGCACTGGCCGCAATCGACCCGCGCGGTGAGCGAGCTTCGCTTGTCCTTCCGCGTCAAACCCGGCGGGCTCCTGTCCGGGCTGCGCTCGCCCCGCACCGTGCATCTGGATATCGTGGATTACCCCGGTGAATGGCTGCTCGATCTGGGGCTTCTCGACATGGACTATGCCACGTGGTCCGAGGACGCGCTGAAACGGGCCGAGCCGCGCAAGATGGGGGGCGATTTTCTTGCCGCTGCCCACGCCGCCGATCCGGCGGGCGAGTATGACGAGGCGACGGCCAAGACCTTGTCGTCGGATTTCGCCGCCTACCTGCGCGACGCGCGCGAGGCCGGGTTTTCTGACTGCACGCCGGGGCGGTTCCTGCTGCCCGGCGAGATGGCGGGGTCGCCCGCATTGACGTTCGCGCCGCTCCCGACGCCCACGCGCGCGCCGCGAGGGTCGCTCCACCGCGAGTTCGAGCGTCGGTTCGAGGCCTATAAATCCAAGGTGGTGAAGCCCTTCTTCCGCGATCATTTTTCCCGCATCGACCGTCAGATCGTGCTGGTCGACGTGCTGGGCGCGATCCATGCGGGGCCAGCCGCGCTGGAAGACCTGCGACGGGCGATGGCGGAAATCCTGGCGGCGTTCCGGCCCGGTCGCAACGCGTGGCTCACATCGCTCCTCACTGGGCGGCGGGTCGAGAAGATCCTGTTCGCGGCGACCAAGGCCGACCATCTGCACCATACCCAGCACCCGCGCCTGACCGCCGTGATGTCGGCGCTGATGCGTGAGGCCAAGGATCGCGCGGATTTCGCCGGGGCCAGCACGGCGGCCATGTCCATCGCGGCGCTTCGAACCACGACCGAAGAGACGCTGGACCATCAGGGCCGCAAGCTCGACTGCGTGCGCGGCACGCTTCTGGACACCGGAAAACGCGCGGCGTTCTACCCCGGCGATCTGCCCGAAGACCCGGCACGGCTGCTCAAGCCCGCGCGCGACGGGGCCGAGGCGTGGCTCGACGAGGATTACGGGATCATGCGGTTCGCGCCCGCCGAGATCACGCTGAAACCGGGCGAGGGTCCGCCGCACATCCGGCTCGACCGCGCCGCCGAATTCCTGCTGGGGGATCGGCTGTGAGAGCGGTGCGCATCACCCGCGCCCGGCCATGGGAGACGCCCGTGCTGGCGCGCATCCTGTGGGATTTCGGGGGCGAGGCCGCGTGGCTGCCCCGTGTGCGCACCCGCACCGAAGAGGCGCGGCTCATTCGCCGGATGGTTCGCCGGGGATGGGTCCATGTCGCCCGCCGTGGCGCGCGCGTCGTCGGGTTCATCGCCGCCGGCGAGGGCGAGATTCACGCGCTTTATCTGCTGCCCGAGGCACGGGGGCAGGGGATCGGACAGGCGCTGATCGCCCATGCGCAGGCACGTTCGCCCCGGCTTGGACTGTGGGCCCACGCCGCCAACCATCCCGCGCGCCGCTTCTACGCCGCCGCCGGGTTCCGCCCCGTGTCGGTGGGCGCGTCGAACGACGAGCGGCTCACGGAAATCCGATTTGAGTGGGAGGGTGCGGCATGAGCAAAGGCCCGGTTCTGATCGACCTCGACGACGACGTGCCCGCCAAGGAAACGCCCGCCACCGCGCCACCCGTGCCGGACCCGGAGCCGGACCTGCCGCAACCCCGCGCGATGGAAATGGCGGCCCGGATCGCCGCCCGCAAACCCTCGCGGCTGTCGCGCTGGTTCTGGTCGCTGGCCCTGTCGCTGGTGGGGTTCGCCGCATCCGTCGCGGCTTGGGAATTCGTGACGACGCTGTTGGAACGCAACCCGGTGCTGGGCCTGATCGCTACCGTGCTGACGGTCGCCTTCGTCGTGGTCCTGCTTATCATCGCGCTGCGGGAACTGGCGGCCTTCGCCCGCCTGCGCCGCGTCGACGACATCCATGCGGCGGCGGATGCGGCGCTGACCCATGCCGATCTGGCCGAGGCGAAGGGCGTCATAGAGCGGCTGCGCCGTCTCTTCCGTGGGCGCGAGGATCTGCGCTGGGGTCTGGATCGTCTGGCCGAACGTGAGGGCGACGTCTTCGATGCGGATGGGCTGATTCACTTGGCCGAGGCCGAGTTGCTCGGGCCATTGGACGAATTGGCCAAACGCGAGGTCGAGGCGGCGGCGCGGCAAGTCGCCACCGTGACGGCCATCGTCCCGCTCGCGCTGGCGGATGTGGTAACGGCGCTCACCTCGAACATCCGCATGATCCGCCGGATCGCGGAGATTTACGGGGGCCGTGCGGGCGCTCTGGGTGCATGGCGGTTGACCCGCGCCGTGATGACGCACCTCGTGGCCACCGGGGCCGTGGCCGTGGGCGACGACCTGATCCAATCGGTCGCAGGCGGCACGGCGCTGTCGCGCATCTCCCGCCGGTTCGGCGAGGGCGTCGTGAACGGCGCGCTGACCGCGCGTGTGGGCGTGGCCGCGATGGAGGTGTGCAGGCCCCTCCCGTTTTCGCGGGAGAAAAAGCCTTCGGTCACGCGGTTGGTGCAACGGGCGCTGACGGGGCTGTTCGGCTCGAAAAGCTGACAGTTGCGGACCGTCGCCAAGGGGCGCTATACCCCCGCCCATGATGCACATGGCGATCATCATTCGAATTAGCGGCCCGGCTCTCACCTGAGACGCCGGGACAAGGCGTATGGACCCCGCGCCGCCCTTCCCCTACACACACCGCGACCAGAATTCGAAGGACACACCCGATGTGCGCCGACACGCCTGACTACAAAGATACCCTGAATCTGCCCGAGACGGATTTTCCGATGCGCGCGGGCCTGCCGAACCGCGAACCCGGCTGGCTGGACCGCTGGGAAAAGATCGGCGTTTACGACCGCCTGCGCGAGAAACAGGGGCGCCCGCCCTTCACGCTGCACGATGGCCCGCCCTATGCGAACGGTCACCTGCATATCGGCCACGCGCTGAACAAGATCCTCAAGGACATGATCGTGCGCAGCCAGCAGATGCTGGGCCATGACGCGCGGTACGTGCCGGGTTGGGATTGTCACGGCCTTCCGATCGAATGGAAGATCGAAGAGCAGTATCGCAAGAAGGGCAAGAACAAGGACGAAGTGCCGGTCATCGACTTCCGTCAGGAATGCCGCCGCTTCGCCGAGGGCTGGATCGACATCCAGCGTGAGGAGTTCAAACGTCTGGGTGTGACCGGCAACTGGGCCGACCCCTATCTGACGATGGACTACCACGCCGAGGCCGTGATCGCGGAAGAGTTCATGAAATTCCTCATGAACGGCACGCTTTATCAGGGCTCGAAGCCCGTGATGTGGAGTCCCGTGGAAAAGACCGCGCTGGCCGAGGCCGAGGTCGAATATCACGACAAGGAAAGCTTCACGATCTGGGTGAAGTTCAAGGTCACCGACTTCAATGTGAAGGACGAGGATCGCATGTCCGAGGAAGAGACCTCGGAGATGCGTGAGGCCGTGGCGCAGACGCTGGCCGAAACGCGCGAGAAATTCCTCGGCGCGAACGTGGTGATCTGGACGACGACGCCTTGGACGATCCCGTCGAACAAGGCGGTCGTGTTCGGGGCCGATTATCAGTATGGCCTCTACGAAGTCACCGACACGCCCGACGAATGCTGGGCGAGCGTGGGCGAACGCTTCATCCTTGCCGACAAGCTGGCCGCGCAGACCTTTGCGCGTGCCCGTCTGGAGGAGGGCCAGTGGAAGCGCGTCTCCGACGTGACCGCGCATCAACTGGCCGCCATGACGCTGGCTCACCCGCTGGCCGGGGCCGAAGGGGCGAACGGCGAATGGGACCAGCCGCGCGATTTCCGGGCCGCCGATTTCGTGACGGACGAGGAAGGCACCGGGTTCGTCCATTGTGCGCCGTCGCACGGGATGGAGGAGTACGAGCTTTACCGTGACCTCGGGATGCTGGATCAGGTCATCACCTACAACGTGATGGACGATGGCGGCTTCCGCGCCGATCTGCCGTTCTTCGGGGGCAAGTACATCCTCAACCGCAAGGGCGGGGAGGGCGACGCCAACAAGACCGTCATCGACAAGCTAGTCGAGGTGGGCGGGCTGCTCGCGCGTGGCAAGATCAAGCACAGCTATCCGCACAGCTGGCGCTCCAAGGCTCCGGTGATCTATCGCAACACCTCGCAGTGGTTCGCCGCCGTCGATGCCAAGCTTGACGACGGCATGGGGCAGTATGGCGACACGATCCGCGCGCGCGCGCTGACCTCGATCGACGAGCTGGTCAAGTGGACGCCGCAGACCGGGCGCAACCGGCTCTATTCGATGATCGAAAGCCGCCCCGACTGGGTGCTGTCGCGCCAGCGCGCATGGGGTGTGCCGCTCACCTGCTTCACCAAGAAGGGGGCGCTGCCGACCGATCCCGACTTCCTGCTGCGTGACGAGACCGTGAACGCGCGGGTCGTGGCAGAGTTCGAGGCCAAGGGCGCGGACGTCTGGTATGAAGACGGGTTCAAGGACCGCGTGCTCGGCAATGTCGTGAACCCGGACGACTACGAACAGGTGTTCGACGTGCTCGACGTGTGGTTCGACTCTGGCTCGACCCATGCCTTCGTGCTGCGCGACCGCCCGGACGGGACCGAGGACGGGATCGCGGATCTTTACCTCGAAGGCACGGACCAGCACCGTGGCTGGTTCCACTCGTCGCTGCTTCAGGCCTGCGGGACCAAGGGCCGCGCGCCTTATCGCGGGGTGCTGACGCATGGCTTCACGCTCGACGAGAAGGGCATGAAGATGTCCAAGTCGCTGGGCAACACCATCGCGCCCGAGGACGTGACCAAGCAGTATGGCGCGGACATCCTGCGCCTGTGGGTGGCGCAGTCGGATTACACCGCCGACCTGCGGATCGGGCAGGAGATCCTGAAAGGGACCGCCGATAGCTACCGTCGCCTGCGCAACACGATGCGCTTCATCCTCGGCAACCTCGCGGGCTTCTCGGACGACGAGAAGGTCGCGGTCGAGGACATGCCCGAGCTCGAGCGCTGGGTGCTTCACCGGATCGCGGAACTTGACGAAATCGTACGTCAGGGCTTTGCCGACTACGATTTCCAAGGGCTTTTCCAGCAGGTTTTCAACTTCGCGACCGTGGACCTGTCATCGGTGTATTTCGACATTCGCAAGGATGCGCTCTACTGCGACGCGGACGATAGCACGCGCCGCCGCGCCGCGCGCACCGTGCTCGACATCCTGTTCCACCGCCTGACCACATGGCTCGCCCCGATCCTCGTCTTCACGATGGAAGAGGTCTGGCTGGAGCGGTTCCCGGGTGACGAAAGCTCGGTCCACCTCGTCGATATTCCCGAGACGCCGGCGGCGTGGATGGACGAAGCGCTGGCGGCCAAGTGGGCCGGTATCCGCAAGGTGCGCCGGGTCGTGACCGCCGCGCTCGAGGTGCAGCGCCGCGACAAGGTGATCGGGGCATCGCTCGAAGCGGCACCCGTTGTGCATGTCGAGGACGCCGAAGTCGCCAAGGCGCTGGGCACCGTGCATTTCGCCGACATCTGCATCACCTCGGGCGTGTCGGTGACGACCGATCCGGCACCCGCCGAAGCCTTCCGCCTGCCGGATGCGCCGGGCGTGGCTGTGGTGTTCGAGACGGCGGATGGCGAGAAATGCCAACGCTGCTGGAAGATCCTGCCGGACGTGGGCACCCATTCGCACGACGGCGTCTGCGGGCGCTGCGACGAGGCGCTGGGGTGACCATCCGCGTCGAGAGCCCGGTCGGCCCGCTTTTCGTGAGCGAGGGCGACGGGGCGATCACGCGGGTCTCGTGGCGTGCGGCGGATCTGGGGGAAGAGACCCCGGTTCTGGCCGAGGCGCGGGCGCAGTTAGGCGAATATTTTGATGGAAAGCGGCAGGCGTTCGACCTGCCGCTTTTCGTGTCGGGGTCCGACTTTCAGCGTCAGGTCTGCGCGGCGATGTCCGCGATCCCGTTCGGGGAAACCCGCACCTATGGGGACATCGCCCGCGACCTCGGCGTGCCCGCGCAGGCGGTGGGGCAGGCCTGCGGCGGCAATCCGATCCCGGTCATCATCCCGTGCCACAGGGTTCTTGGCGCCAACTCGCTTGGCGGTTTTTCCGGGGAAGGCGGGGTCGAAACCAAGGTCGCGCTTCTGCGGCATGAGGGTGCCGCGGGGCTGCTGATCTAGGCGGTTCGCGCGGCGCTGCGCTGCGGGATGATCTGCTGCGCGATACCGGCGAACAGCAGGTAGACGCTGGTGATAACGATGCCCCAATGCGCCCATAGGCCGGGGGCGAAATCGAACCAAGCCGCCCAGCCTGCGAAGCCGGTCCACGCGATCGCGATGGGAAGCGACAGCTTGCGCCAGCGCACGGTGCGGGCCGGGTGGATGAACTTGAGCGGCGTGAACATCGCGATGGCGAGCGCCACGACCAGAACCAGCGTGATCCAGAAATTCGGCTCGGTCGCGAACAGCACCACGACCACCATGTTCCAGCAGCCCGGAAAGCCCGCGAAGGAGTTGTCCTTGGTCTTCATCCGACTGTCGGCGAAGTAGAGCGCCGAGGCGTAGGTGATGAGGATGATCGCGATCCACCCCGTCCAGCCGGGCAGGATACCGGACTTGAACAGCGCGTAGGCCGGGATGAACACGTATGTCAGGTAGTCGATGATGAGGTCCATCAGGACCCCGTCGATCTGCTTGGCGTATCGTCTGACGTCGTAGCGCCGCGCCAGCGGGCCGTCGATGCCGTCGACGATGAAGGCGACGACGAGCCAGACATACATCAGGCCCCATTCTTCTTCTACGGCGGCAAGCATGGCCAGCATCGCGCAGATGGCGCCGATTGCGGTGAAGAGGTGGACGGCAATCGCCTTTAACTCGCGGGTCATGTCCGACTTGATGGACGATCAACGAAGGCAGGACAAGCCCCGACTGGGTCAGCGCAGTTCACGCATGGCCGCATAAAGCTGATGGATGCCATCGACGGTCGGAGGGATCGGCTGTTGGCTGACCGCAGGGGGCGGGGGCAGCGGTGCGCTGTTCAGCGGCTGAAGCTCGGCGGTTCCTGAGCGGCCCTGCACCGATTGGCCCGGTCCGGAGGCGCTGGTGACGGGACCGCCCGCGTCGGGCGCGGCTCCGCGTGCCGTTTTTTCCATCGCATCAGTGAAATTGCCCGCCTTGCCCTCGGCGGCGATGGTGGTGATGGCGTTCAGGGCCTTGCCGGCCAACATGAGGGGCACGGCGGCCCCGGCTGCTGCTGCAAACATGGCTCGTCCTTTCTGGTCAAGCGAATCTGCCGACCAGCATGGCGCCAAGCCTTCAAGATTTTCCTAACGCGCGCGGATGGGCGCGGTCATAGACCTCCATCAGCCGTTGGGTGTCGACCGCCGTATAGGCCTGCGTGGTGGACAGCGAGGCATGGCCGAGCAGCTCCTGTATCGCCCTGAGGTCGCCGCCCGCGTTCAGAAGATGGGTCGCGAAGCTGTGGCGCATCGCGTGCGGTGTGGCGGTCGCCGGCAGGCCCAGTTGCAGCCGTGCGCTTTCCATCGCCTTCTGCACAGTGCGCGGACCCAGCGCCTTGCCGCGCGCGCCATAGAATAGGGGCGTGTCGTCGGTCACCGGGTAGGGGCAGAGGCGGACGTAGCTCGCGACCGCATCGCGCGCGGCGGGCAGGACCGGGACCAGCCGCTCTTTCCCGCCCTTGCCGACGATGCGCAGAACGTCGGGCAGGGGGTGGGCGCGTCCCGGCAGGCCCAATGCCTCGGAGATCCGCAATCCGCACCCGTAGAGCAGCGTGACGACGGCGGCGTCGCGCGCCCCGATCCAGCCGTCGCGGGCCTGAATCGCCGTGGTCGAGATGACCTCTTCCGCGGCCTCCTGCGACACGGGGCGGGGCAGTTTGGCGGTGAACTTGGGCGCGCGGGTCGACAAGACGGTCGAGGCATCGAACCCGTCACGGTCCGACAGCCAGCGGTAAAAGCCCTTGACCGCCGACAGGGCGCGGGCGAGCGACCGGGCCGATAGGCCGCCGGCGCGTTCCGATGCCATCCATGCGCGCATGTCGGAGATCGTGACGCTGGCAAGCGCGGTGCGCCCGTGCGAGGCGCCGTGGTGGGCCGACAGGAACGCAAGGAAGCTGACCACATCCTTGCGGTAGGCTTCGATCGTATTGGCCGCCGCCCCGTCGAGCGCGCGCAGATGGTCGAGCCAACCGGACAGCGCATCGCGTGCGCCATCGGATATGACGATCCCGTCAGGCATTCAGTCTTGCGATCTTTTCACGCGTGAAACCGGCAGATTCCACTCGTTTCTCGGCCAATTCGAACCTCGGCTCACGCCAGCCAGCGGCGCATCGTGCGTTCGAACACCCCGCCGAAATAGGTCAGAAGGTCGGTGCCCTGACCCGGCTTGAACTGGTGCGGGTCTTCGGCCCCCATGACCAGCATACCGGGCAGACGGCCTTCGCCGAGGTCGAGCCGGATCAGCGCCTCGGACCGAATCCAATAGCCGGAGTCGCCGAACAGCTTCTTGTCCTGCTCCTGCACCTGTCGCAGCGTGACCGAGGGTCCGCCATGTTCCCGCGGGCGCCCGATGTAGTCGTCCGAGAAGCCGCGCGGGGCGGTGACGAGCACGTCGCCCACCTTCTTCAGCGCGGGGTCCGCCTCGGTCATTTCGGTTTCAAGCACCAGCCGCAGGCAATCGACGCGCAGAACATCCGCGATATCCGTGCCAAGCTCGTGCAGGAGCGTTTCGAAATCGTCCTGTTCGAGGATGCGCAGGGTCGCCCGGTGGATGATGTTCATCCCGGCGAGGTTTTCATAGGCCGCCGCGATCACCGAGCGGTGCGTGTCCTCAAGCCGGTCGAGGCGGCTTTCCAGCCGTTCCATCGCGATCCCGCGCAGATCGACGATATTCGCGCCCATGGCACGTTCGTTCGCCGCGATCAGGGCGCGCATCATGTCGTGATCTTCGAGGATGACCTCTGGCTGGGTCAGAAGCTGCTCGCGCACGTCTTCGGTAATGGGAGCGTTGCTCGTCATTCGCCTGTCCTAACTGCCGTTTTTTCGTTTCTTGACAGTGAGTCTAGCAGGTCGCGAATCGGATTTCTGCAACTTTTTTACGAAAAACGGGACCATGAGGCCCCGTTTCATCAGTTTTGTGACATCTGGTCCCGGTTCAGAGGATCTTGATGCCCGCCGCCTTGATGTCGGCGAGGAAGGCGTCGAGCCCCTTGTCGGTCAGCGGATGGTTCGCCATCGCCTTGATGACGCCCGGCGGTGCGGTCATCACGTCGGCCCCGATCAACGCGGCGTCCTTCACGTGGTTGACGGTGCGGATCGAGGCGGCGAGGATTTGCGTCTCGTAGCCGTAATTGTCATAGATCGTGCGGATCTCGGAGATCAGTTCCATGCCGTCCATGTTGATGTCGTCCAGCCGCCCGATGAAGGGCGAGATGAAGGTCGCGCCCGCTTTGGCGGCCAGAAGCGCCTGGTTGGCCGAGAAGCACAGCGTGACGTTCACCATGTGGCCGTCGTCGGTCAGCGCCTTGCAGGCCTTGAGCCCGTCGAGCGTGAGCGGCACCTTGACCGCGATGTTGCCCGCGATCTCGACAAGCTTGCGGCCCTCGGCGATCATCTGGTCCGCATCGGTCGCGGTCACCTCGGCCGAGACGGGGCCATCCACGATTTCGCAGATCTCTTTCGTCACCTCGAGGATGTCGCGCCCCGACTTCTTGATGAGCGAGGGGTTGGTGGTCACCCCGTCGAGCAGGCCGAGATCGTTGAGTTCCCGGATGGCATCGACGTCGGCGGTATCGGCAAAGAATTTCATGGCAGCGTCCCTGGGTCGGATGGTCGAAAATGTTAGCGGTGTCATACAGGAGGTGATCCGCCGCAGAAAGCCCCCCTTTGCCGATTTGCGAGGGTTCGCCGGGATCGTCCGACATGGCTGAGTTTTTCGACGAAGGGAGCCGGGTTTCGGTCCTGACCACTCAGGGCATCGACCGGCTGCTCACCTACCGCGCGCCCGAAGGCGGCTGCTGGGAGGGCGCCTTCGTCGAAGTGCCCCTTGGTCCGCGCAAGGTCATGGGCGTGGTCTGGGGTCCGGGCGAGCAGGGGTTCGACGCCTCGAAACTGCGCGCCGTCATCCGGGTGCTCGACGTGCAGCCGATGCGTGCGGAGATGGCCGAGTTCCTCACCCGTGTCGGGGATTACACGCTCACGCCGATGAATTTCATGCTGCGGCTGGCGACCCGCGCGCCCGGCCTCACCAATCCGCCGTCGATGCGCAAGATCTATCGCTTGGGTCACCATGAACCGGACCGCAAGACCGAGGCGCGCGAGCGCGTGCTGGAGGTCTTGGAATCGCAGGCGCATTCGGCCTTCACGCTCAAGGAACTGGCCGAAGAGGCGGGCGTCACCTCGTCCGTCGTGAAGGGGTTGGTGAAACTCGGCGCGGTCGAGGAAGAGGAAAGCCCCCGCGACCTGCCGTTCCCCCATCTCGACTACACCGCGCCGGGCAAGGCGCTGACCGGGGATCAGGCGGCGGCAGCCGGTGCGCTGCGCGACGGCGTGCGATCCGGCACGTTCGGCGCGACGCTTCTGCGCGGCGTCACCGGATCGGGCAAGACCGAGGTCTATCTGGAAGCGGTGGCGGAATGTCTGGCGCAGGGCCGTCAGGCGCTCGTCCTCCTGCCGGAAATCGCCCTGACCTCGGAATTCCTGAAACGGGTCGAGGAACGCTTCGGCGCCAAACCCGCCGAATGGCATTCCGGTGTGACCATGACCGAACGGCGCCGCGTCTGGCGCATGGTGGCCGAAGGCGGCGCGCAGATGGTGATCGGCGCGCGCTCGTCCCTGTTCCTGCCGTTTCGCGACATCGGCCTGATCGTCGTGGATGAGGAGCACGACAATTCCTACAAGCAGGAGGATGGCGTGCTCTATTCGGCGCGCGATATGTCGGTGCTGCGCGGGTCCATCAACGGCGCACAGGTGGTGCTGGCCTCGGCCACCCCGTCGCTCGAGACATGGGCCAACGCACAGGCCGGGAAATACAATCGCCTCGATCTGACCAGCCGGTTCGGCCCCGCCGTTCTGCCGGAAATGCGCACCATCGACATGCGGCAGGAGGATCTTCCGGGCAATCGCTGGATCTCGCCCACGCTCGCCACCGCCGTCCGTGGCCGGATCGACGAGGGCGAGCAGGCGCTGATATTCCTCAATCGCCGTGGCTATGCGCCGGTCACGGTCTGCCGCGCCTGCGGCCACCAGATCGGCTGCGACCACTGCGACGCGCGCATGGTCGAACACCGCTTCCTAAAGCGTCTCGTCTGTCACCAGTGCGGCGAGACGAAACCGATGCCCGAGACATGCCCGTCCTGCGAGGCCGAGGGCAAACTCGCCCCCGTCGGGCCGGGGGTGGAGCGAATGGCCGAAGAAGTGGCCGAGACCTTCCCGGATGCGCGGGTCGCCGTGCTGTCCTCGGACCTCTTCGCCAGCGCCCGCGCGCTCAAGGCGCAGATCGAGCTGATCGCGGCGGGCGAGGCGGACATCATCATCGGCACGCAGATCGTGGCCAAAGGGCACAACTTCCCGAAGCTCACACTCGTCGGCGTGATCGACGCGGACCTCGGCCTGCAAGGCTCGGACCTGCGCGCCGCCGAACGCACGTTTCAATTGATCCGGCAGGTTGCGGGCCGGGCCGGTCGCGGCGACGTCTCCGGCCTCGCGCTGCTTCAGACGTTCCAGCCCGAACACCCGGTGATCCGCGCGATCCTGTCGGGCGATGAGGAAGGGTTCTGGAAAGCCGAAGCCTCGGAACGACAGGCGGCGGGCGTGCCCCCCTATGGGCGTCTGGCGGGCATCGTCATTTCCGCCCCCGACCTCGACGCGGCGATGAACCTTGGCACCGCGCTCGCCCGGTCCGACGGTCCCATCGTCCAGATCGGCGCGCAGGTCTTCGGGCCGGCGCCCGCGCCCATCGCCCGCATCCGGGGCCGCCATCGCGTTCGCCTGCTCGTAAAGGCGCCCAAGACCGCCCCCCTGCAAACGGCCTTGCGAAAGTGGCTGGCCAACATGGACGTCAAAGGCGACATCCGACTCTCCGTCGATATCGACCCGCAAAGCTTCTACTGAACCGCGATCCTCTTCTCTGTTTCCGGAAACCTCGGGGGTGTGGGGGCAGCGCCCCCACTTAAAGCAGGGGTGTGGGGGCAGCGCCCCCACCCGGGTCGGCTTGCGCCCTGCGCAAGTCGAAACCTCTCACGCGGGCTGGCCGATCGGCCCCCGTTGATCGACGAGGAAATCCGTCGCCATCGCCCCGATCCACATGGAAAAGAGCGCGAGCCATGCGGTGCCGACGAAGATCGACCCGCCGGACACGCCCGCCCCGATCGCGCAGCCGCCCGCCAGCATCCCGCCGAAGCCCATCAGCGCGGCGCCCGCGAAGGCGCGGCGCATGTTCTGTTCGTTCTCGAACCCTTGAAACCGGAACTCGCGCTTGATCCAGCTTGCCACGAACGCGCCGATCACCACACCGGGGACAAGTCCGATGTCGAACTCCAGCGCCGGGTTCGGCTCCAGAAAGAACATGAGCGTATTGGCCGAAGGGCCGGTGAACGTGGCCGAGGTGACCGTGACCGGATCGAACGCCACCTGACTGAGCGAAAAGGTCAGCACCCATCCCAAAGCGACGGCGAAGCCGACGCCGGAGGCGAAGACGAGGCGCGCAGCGCCGATCTGGTTGCGCCGCGCCACGACCAGAGCGAGCACCGCGAGCGCGAGGCCAAGGGCGAAGCCCGACCAGTCCGGCAGGCGGAGCGTGTGCAGCAGGTTCACGTTGGTCCCGCCTTCGGTCATCCAGACACGCGCAAGGCGGTCGCGCAGCGGGGCGAGCGAGCCGTGCAGCGACATCTGCGCCACCACGGCGAAGATCAGGCCGGACACGACCGAGCGCAGGTTGCCCGTCGCCGCCAGCACCAGAAGCCGCCCCGAACAGCCACGGGCCAGCACCATGCCGACCCCGAACATCAACCCGCCGATGATCGCTCCGGACCATGACCCGGTGACGGCCATCATCCGGGCGTCCTCGACCCGCATCCATCCCAGAAGCGACGCGCCCTGAACCCAGGCCAGCGCGGTCGAAAAGGTCAAGAGCCACACCGCGACCGACGGCCCCATCCGGCGCCGCGCGAATTCGACCGTCGCGGCGCGCAGGCAAAAGCGCGAGCGTTGGGCCGCCACGCCGAAGACGATCCCGGTGACGAGGCCGAACAGCGCCCCGGTCTGGGTCTCTCCAATCCAGTCTATGAGCGGAACGATATCCATCGCGCGTCCTCCTGTTCGCCGTGTCTTGTGTCACGATCCCGCCCGGCGAGCCTTGATTTGGATCAGACGCATTCGCGGCACTGCATACGTCTCCTGTGCGCGGATGGCTCGGGTCAGCGTCGCACTGTGCGGGTCCGAACAGGGATCGGGTCTCGCCAGAGCCTATGTGCGGCCCTATTGAGGGACATGCGATTTCACAAAGTCACTCTCGAAGAAGCCAAGAGCCTGCCGATCTGGCGCCAGCCCATCGCGCTTCTGGTGGTGACGGCGGCGGCGATGCCGATCGCCTTCGCGACGTGGAACGCGCTTCTCAACAACTTCGTCATCGAGGTCGCCGGTTTCACCGGGGTCGAGATCGGGTGGCTGCACTCGGTCCGTGAAATCCCCGGCTTCCTCGCCATCGGGGTCATCGCGCTCATCATGTTCGTTCGGGAGCAGGTTCTGGGCCTCGTCGCGCTGTTGCTGCTGGGCGCTGCAACGGCGGTGACCGCGTGGTTCCCGTCCTTGGGCGGCATCCTCACCATCACGATGCTCTCGTCGATCGGGTTCCACTACTACGAAACCGTGAACCAGTCGCTTCAACTGCAATGGATCCCGCGAGAGCGCGCGCCGCAGGTGCTGGGCTGGCTGGTGGCCGTGGCCTCTGCCGCGTCGCTCGCTTCCTACGGGTTGCTCGTGCTGACGTGGAAGGCGTTCGATCTGAGTTACAACTTCGTCTATCTCGCGGCGGGCGGGATCGCGACGCTCATGGCGATCGGTGCGCTCATCGTCTTTCCGCAATTCGAAAGCCCGGAGCCGCAGCTCAAGACCTTCGTGCTGCGCCGGCGCTACTGGCTTTACTACGCCCTACAGGCCATGTCGGGTGCGCGCCGCCAGATCTTCGTCGTCTTCGCCGCGTTCATGATGGTCGAGCGGTTCGGCTTCGAGGTGCACGAGGTCACGGCGCTGTTCATCATCAACTTCGTCGCCAACATGCTCTTCGCGCCGCTCATGGGTCGGGCCGTGGCGCGGTGGGGCGAGCGGCGGGCGCTCATGTTCGAATACGGGGGGCTGATCCTCGTCTTTCTCGCCTATGGCGGCATCTATTACTTCGGCTGGGGCGTGATGCTGGCGGGTGCGCTTTACGTCATCGACCATCTGTTCTTCTCGCTGGCCTTCGCGATGAAGACCTATTTCCAGAAGATCGCGGACGTGCCCGATATCGCGCCGACGGCTGCCGTGGCCTTCACCATCAACCATATCGCGGCGGTGTTCCTTCCGGCGCTTCTGGGGTATCTCTGGGTGCAGTCGCCGGGCGCGGTGTTCGGGCTGGCGGCGGGTATGGCGG
The DNA here is from genome assembly GCF_005871115.1 of Maritimibacter alexandrii. Classification (NCBI taxonomy): domain Bacteria; kingdom Pseudomonadati; phylum Pseudomonadota; class Alphaproteobacteria; order Rhodobacterales; family Roseobacteraceae; genus Maritimibacter; species Maritimibacter alexandrii. The sequence goes on along the minus strand of NZ_SWKQ01000009.1, from coordinate 223,755 downwards.
CGGCCTCGCTGATGTTGGCGATGCTGATCCCGCGGCACCCGGAAAAGGGTCACGAGACCGTGTTGACCGGCACCGCGATCTCGCCCGCCGAGTGATCCGAGCCTATATTGCCGGGCAAAGGAGGACGCGATGTTTGGATTTTTCAAAGACCCCGAGATGGTGACGGCGGCGGATGCGCTGCCGGGCCGCGACCATGCGATCCCCACGGCGGACGAGCACGCGGTGTTCGGTCGGCCCCTGACGATGGACGTGCCCGAGGGCATGGAGGTCGCGATTTTCGCGATGGGTTGCTACTGGGGCGTCGAGCGCAAGTTCTGGCAGGTGCCGGGCGTCTGGCTGACCATGGTCGGCAACGCGGGCGGCCACACGCCGAACCCGACCTATGAAGAGGTCTGCACGGGCCGCACCGGGCACGCCGAAGCGGTGCGCGTGGTCTACGACCCCAAACAGGTCAGCTATGAGGAGCTGCTTCAGGTGTTTTGGGAGGGTCACGACCCGACCCAAGGGATGCGGCAGGGCAACGACCGGGGCACGCAGTATCGTTCGGCGATCTACGCCGTGAACGACGCGCAACTCGCCGCGGCCAAGGCCAGCCGCGAACGGTTCCAGCCGCGCCTGTCCAAGGCAGGCTATGGCAAGATTACCACGGATATCGAGATGGCCGGACCGTTCTACTGGGCCGAGGACTATCACCAGCAATACCTGCACAAGCACCCGAACGGCTACTGCGGGCTGGGCGGCACCGGGGTCACCTGCCCGGTGGGCACAGACGCCTGAGCCGGGGCGGAAACCTGAAACGACAAAGGCCGCGCGGGTTCTTGCGCGGCCTTTTTCATTCGTTCGCGGCGTGCGGGGCTTACAGAATCCCGATCTCGGCCAGCGCGGTTTCCAGCTCTCGCGGCAGTTCGCTTTCACCTTGGCGACCTTTCGGCAGATCGCGCGGCGCGTCCTCGGGCTTGAGGTAACGCCAGCCCTGAAACGGGCGCCGGGGCGCGGCGTGGGTGCGCACGACCTCGCGGTCCAGCACCAGACCGCAGCGGCGGATGCCGTCCTCGCGCACGACCTCGTCCAGCCGCACGACCCGCTGGCGGGCGAGAATCACGCCCTTGAAGACCCAGTAGAGCGAGCCGCCGTTCAGCAGTTCCTCCTCGCGTTTCGGCCACATGCGGGTGACATGGCGCGGCTCGTAATCCGGGTCGCCCCCGGCGCGCATCTTTTGCCACGCGGTCAGCTCATCGACCGCTTCCGCGCCGACGCAGAGTTTCACCAGATTGATATGGCTCACCGTGTTCACCTCTTGTTCATCCCCCAAAATCTAGTGGTTGGGGATGACTCGCACCCATCATTGGCGTAATACTAGGTCTCCCCCGCTGACTGATTCAACCGGGGGCCGCCGCTTAATCCGCCACGCTGAAGATCAAAAGGCCGTGCCATGACCCGTTTCGCCGCCCCCATCGCAGAACAGATCTGGGATATGAAATACCGGCTCAAGGAAGCCGACGGGACGGCGGTGGACAAGACCATCGAGGATACGTGGCACCGGATCGCTGATGCGCTGGCGGAAAGCGAGCCGGAGCGGGCGGGGGAGTTCTATGCCGCCCTCGAGGATTTCAAATTCCTGCCTGCGGGCCGGATCACGGCGGGCGCGGGCACAGCGCGCAACGTGACCCTGTTCAACTGCTTCGTCATGGGCACGATTCCCGACAGCATGGCGGGCATCTTCGACATGCTGAAAGAGGCTGCGCTGACGATGCAGCAGGGCGGCGGGATCGGCTACGATTTCTCGACGATCCGGCCCAAGGGGGCAGGGGTCAAAGGCGTGGCCGCCGATGCGTCGGGGCCCTTGAGCTTCATGGACGTGTGGGACGCGATGTGCCGCACCATCATGTCGGCGGGCAGCCGCCGCGGCGCGATGATGGCGACGATGCGCTGCGACCACCCGGATATCGAGGATTTCATCACCGCCAAATCCGACGCGGCCCGCCTGCGCATGTTCAATATGTCCGTGCTCGTGACCGACCCGTTCATGGAAGCGGTCAAATCCGGCGGCGCGTGGGATCTGACCTTCGACGGCACGACCTATCGCACCGTCGAGGCGCGCGATCTGTGGAACAAGATCATGCAGGCGACCTATGATTATGCCGAGCCGGGCGTGATCTTCATCGACCGCATCAACCAGATGAACAACCTGGCTTATTGCGAGACGATCGCGGCCACCAACCCCTGCGGCGAGCAACCCCTGCCGCCCTATGGTGCCTGTCTGCTCGGGTCGATCAATCTTGCCCGACTGGTGGAGCACCCGTTCGAGGAGGCCGCGACGCTCGACTACGATGCGTTGAGCGACCTCGTTACCACCGCCGTTCGGATGATGGACAATGTGGTGGATGCCTCGCGCTTCCCGCTGGAGCAGCAGGCGCGTGAGGCCGAAGCCAAGCGCCGGATCGGGCTGGGCGTCACCGGGCTGGCCGATGCGCTGCTGATGCTTGGGCTGCGCTATGGCTCGGACGAGGCTGCCGCGCAAACCGAGGTCTGGATGAAGGCCATCGCGCGGGCCGCGTACCTCGCCAGTGTCGAGCTTGCGAAGGAGAAGGGTCCGTTTCCGCTGTTCGATGCCGAGGCCTATCTGGCCTCCGGTTCGCTTCAGCATATGGACGACGACGTGCGCGAGGCGATCCGCGAACACGGCATCCGCAACGCGCTGCTCACGTCGATTGCGCCCACCGGGACGATCAGCCTTTACGCGGGCAACGTGTCGTCGGGGATCGAGCCGGTGTTCGCCTATGCCTACACGCGAAAGGTGCTCCAGAAAGACGGAAGCCGGACCGAAGAAGAGGTCGTGGATTACGCCGTGCAGATGTGGCGCGACAAGTTCGGCGACGCCGATCTGCCGGATTACTTCGTGAACGCACAGACGCTGGCCCCGATGGACCACGTCAAGATGCAGGCGGCGGCGCAGAAATGGGTCGATTCGTCGATCTCCAAGACGATCAACTGCCCCGAGGACATCAGCTTCGAGGGGTTCAAGGACGTCTACATGGAAGCGTGGGAGACGGGTTGCAAAGGCTGCACCACCTATCGCCCGAACGATGTAACGGGGTCGGTTCTATCGGTGAGCGAAGAAACGTCGACCGCCCCCGAAATCGTCGCCACCACCGACGCCGAGCCGCGCCAGCCGCATGGCGACGTGGTCTATATTTCCGAGCCGCTGGATCGGCCGCAGGAACTGGACGGCTCGACCTACAAGCTCAAGTGGCCGGACAGCGAACACGCGATCTACATCACGATCAACGATCTGATCGTGGGCGGGCATCGGCGCCCGTTCGAGGTGTTCATCAACTCCAAGAACATGGAGCATTTCGCCTGGACCGTGGCGCTCACCCGCATGATCTCGGCGGTGTTCCGGCGCGGGGGCGACGTGACGTTTGTGGTCGAGGAACTGAAAGCGGTGTTCGACCCGCGCGGCGGCGCGTGGATGCAGGGCAAGTATATCCCCTCGATCCTCGCGGCCATCGGCGGCGTGATCGAGAAGCACATGATCGCCACCGGTTTCCTTGCCGGCGAAGGTATGGGGCTGAAGTCCGACCCGCAGGCCGACGTGGTCAACATCGGTCATCGCCCCGGCCCGGCCTGCCCGTCCTGCGGCCAGTACACCATGCAGATGATCGAAGGCTGCATGACCTGTTCGTCCTGCGGTCATTCCAAGTGCGGCTGAGCGCGACGCGTTCAACGTAACGACCGCACTTGTCGCCTTGGGGGCGGCGCGATAGGGATGCGCCACGATATCACGTGAGGTTTCCATGCGCCTGTCCCGCTACTTCCTGCCCGTTCTCAAGGAGACGCCGTCCGAGGCGCAGATCGCCAGTCACCGCCTGATGTTGCGGGCCGGGATGATCAAACAGCAGGCGGCGGGGATCTATTCGTGGCTTCCGCTGGGCTACAAGGTGCTCAAGAACATCGAGCGGATCGTGCATGAGGAGCAGCAGCGCGCGGGTCACATCCCGATCCTGATGCCGACGCTGCAATCGGCTGATCTGTGGCGCGAATCCGGGCGCTACGACGATTACGGGCAAGAGATGCTGCGCATCACAGACCGTCACGGGCGCGATATGCTCTATGGTCCGACGAATGAGGAAATGGTGACGGATATCTTCCGCGCCCATGTCGGCAGCTACAAGGATCTGCCGCTCACGCTTTACCACATCCAGTGGAAATTCCGGGATGAGATCCGCCCACGGTTCGGCGTGATGCGGGGCCGCGAGTTCTTCATGAAGGACGGCTACACCTTCGACCTGACCCGCGAAGATGCGCTGCATGCCTATAACCGCCACCTCGTCAGCTACCTGCGCACCTATGAGCGCATGGGGCTTCAGGCGATCCCGATGCGGGCCGACGGCGGGCCGATCGGCGGCGACTACACCCACGAATTCCTCGTGCTGGCCGAAACCGGCGAATCCGAGGTGTTCTATGACAGCGAGATCACCGATCTGAAATTCGGCGACCGCGAGATCGACTATGACAGCGTCGAGGCCTGTCAGGCGGTGCTGGAAGAGTTCACCTCGCGCTACGCCCGCACGGACGAAACCCATGACGAGGAGCTGTTCAACGAAATCCCCGAAGAGCGCCGCCGCGTGGCACGTGGCATCGAGGTCGGCCAGATCTTCTACTTCGGCACCAAGTATTCCGAGGCGATGGGGGCCACGGTGCAGGACAGCGACGGGAACAAGGTTCCGGTCGAGATGGGGTCGCACGGGATCGGCGTCAGCCGCCTTGTCGGGGCGCTGATCGAAGCGAACCACGACGACAAGGGCATCATCTGGCCCGAGGGCGTGACGCCGTTCCACTGCGGGATCGTCAACCTCAAGCAGGGCGATGACGAGGCCGACGCGGCCTGTGAGGCGCTTTACAAGGCGCTGACCGCCGCCGGGCTCGAGCCGCTTTACGACGACCGCAACGAACGCGCGGGCGGCAAGTTCGCGACGATGGACCTGATCGGTCTGCCGTGGCGCATCACCGTGGGGCCGCGCGGGCTCAAGAACGGCGTGGTTGAGCTGACCTCGCGCCGCACGGGCGAGAGCGAGGAACTGGCCTTCGAGGCCGCCGTCGCCAAGGTGCGCGAGATCTACGGGGTGTGATTTCGCGGCGCGAGGTCACCGAGCCGCAAGGGCTGTTTCATCCCTGCCGGGCCTACAGCTACGCGGCCATCGCGTTCATGCTGCATTCGATCGAAGAGCTGGAAGGGCTGGCGGCGTGGGTGGCCGCGCGGAACCTGCCGGTCGTCATCACCGCACCGCAACTGTCGCAGGCGATCACGTGGCTCGCCATCGCGGTTCTGGGTATCCTGATCGTCGGGCGGACGGTGACGAACCGCCCGGTGCAGATCATCGTCGCGGGCGTCGTCGGCGCGCTTTTGGCGAATGTGGCCAGCCATGTGGGCCTCAGCCTCGCGACCTGGACCTATATGCCGGGAACGGGCTCCGCGCTGGCGCTGGTTCTGCCCGCCTGTCTTTGGCTTTATCGGCACATGGCCCTGGCTGACCCGGCGCGGCTGGTGGCTGCGGGCATCGGGGTTCTGGCCATGGCGCCGGTCACGTGGGTCGCGCTGGCGCTTGCCGCGTGACTTGACCGACGCCGCGCCAACGCCCAGACTCGCACCCAAAAAGGAGTGGAGCAGATGCGTATTCTGGCCCTTGCGGGCGGCATCGTCGGTGCGCTTGGCCTGTCGCAGTTTCCCGAGTTCTCGCAGCAGTATGTCCAGCGCCTGTCCGGCGCCGTGGATGAGTTGCGCGCTGTCACCGTCGTGTTCGATGGGGCGGCCAGTGCGGCCGGCCTGACACGTGAAGAGGCGTTGCGCGAAATGCAGTCGGGCAATTCCGGCCTTGTCGCCAGCGTGGGGTCGGGGATCGGCGAGCGGATCGCGCGGTATGAGCGGCTCAATGCCGATTACGAGGCGCTGGCACCCGCCACTCCGGTCGCGCGGCTGGCGAACGTCTGGCGTTTCCGTGATGAGGAACTTGTGGAGCGGACGTGGGAGCATTATCAACCCGCCGTGCCGGTCACCGTGGATGGCGCCATCACGGCGGGGATCGGGTTCGTCGCCGGATGGGCGGTTGTCGGCGGTCTGATCGCGCTTCTGCTCAGACCCTTCCGCCGCCGCCGCTACGCCTGAAAGGAATTGCCATGCCCATGCAGATGCGCTTCGCGCTGATTTCCGCGGGACTTTTGTTCGTCATGCCGCTGCTCGCGGGCATCCTGAAAGCCAGCGTGTTCTGGTGCCTCGCGATCTACGCGGTCTTCATCCTGAACGCGGCCATCGGGGCCAAACGGGTCGGACGCGAAGGCGGGCTGAAATCGATGCAGACGATCCTCATCACGCAGGGCGTGATGATCCTGATCTTCTATCTCATTGGCCGCTTCATCAACCTGATCGCCATGTCGGGCGACCGGGTGGACCTGACGCCGCTGCATTACGGGATCTTCGCCGTGATCGCGCTGGCGGCCATCGGGGCCGGTCTGATCGCGTCGAAAAAGCCCGCGACGCCCGCCGAAACGGACACCAGCGACGCCTGAGGGCACGCCGGTTTCAGATCAGAAAGCCCGACCGTGGCCAACCGCACAGCCCCGTTTTCCCGTTTCGAATGGATGATCGCCTGGCGCTACCTGCGCGCGCGCCGGGCCGAGGGGGGCGTGTCCACGATGACGTGGATATCGCTGATCGGCATCACGCTCGCCGTGGCCGCGCTTATCATCACGCTGGCCGTGCGCACCGGGTTCCGGGCCGAATTCGTCGACACGATCCTCGGCGCGAACGCCCATGTCACCGTCTATACGGCGGGTGAAGTCACGGCGCAGGGAAACCTCGACCGGACGCTCAAGGATTATGACGCATGGGCCGACCGGATCGCCGGGGTCGAGGGCGTCACCCGGGCCGCGCCTCTGGTCAAGGGTCAGGTCATGGCCAACAACCAGGACCGTAACATCGGGGTTCAGATCTTCGGCATCCGCGCCGATGACCTGAAGACCATCCCCGGTATCGTGAACAACGAGACCTCGACCGGGAATATCGACGATTTTCAGGACGGGGTCGCCATCGGCCTTGGCGTCGCGCGGGAACTTGGGCTGGGGCTGGGCGACAAGATCCGCCTGATTTCCCCCAACGGGGTCAAGACGGCGTTCGGCACCAGCCCGCGCGTCAATGTCTACGACGTGAAGTATATCTTTTCCGCCGGCCGCTACGACATCGACGCCACCCGCGTCTACCTGCCCTTCGAAGAGGCGCAGTCCTATTTCAACAAGGAAGGGTCGGCGGACGAGATCGAGGTCATGGTCGAGGACCCGGAAGAGATCAACCGCTATGTCGGTGCGGTGCTGGCGGCGGCTGGCGACGGTTCGCTCGTCTGGACGTGGGAGGACAGTGCGGGGTCGTTCCTGCGCGCGCTTGAGATCGAGGACAACGTGATGTTCATCATCCTGTCCGTGCTCGTGCTCATCGCGTCGATGAACATCGTCTCGGGCCTTATCATGCTGGTCAAGAACAAGGGGCGCGACATCGGCATCCTGCGCACCATCGGGCTGACCGAAGGGTCGGTCCTGCGTGTCTTTTTCCTGTGCGGGTCGGTCACGGGCATCGCGGGAACCGTGTTCGGTGTCATCCTCGGCTGCCTGTTCGCGATCTATATCGACCCGATCTTCGCCTTCGTGAACTACCTGTCGGGCGGCGGGGTCTGGGATCCGTCGATCCGGGGCATCTATGCGCTGCCCGCCAAGCTGCAACTGGGCGACGTGCTGTCGGCCGTGGGCATGTCGCTGGGCCTGAGCTTCATCGTCACGATCTTTCCGGCCCGGCGTGCCGCCCGGATGAACCCCGTGGAGGCGCTGCGCTATGAGTGATGTGCTGACGCTGGAAAGGATCGAAAAGGTCTACAACGCGGGCGAACCGGGCGAGGTCTCGGTGCTGAAAGGTGCGGATATCGCAATCGTACCCGGTGAGGTCGTGGCCCTCGTCGCGCCCTCGGGCGCCGGGAAATCCACGCTCCTGCACATCGCCGGTCTGCTCGACACGCCATCGGCGGGCCGCGTCGCCATCGGGGGCGAGGACGTGACTGATCTGGGCGACCGCCGCCGCACCGCTCTTCGCCGCTCGAAGATCGGGTTCATCTACCAGTTCCATCACCTGCTGCCGGAGTTCACGGCGGCCGAGAACATCATCCTGCCGCAGCTTGCGAACGGGGCCGCGCAGGGCACCGCGAAGGCGCGGGCGGCGATGCTGCTCGACCGTGTGGGCGTCGCGCACCGTGCCAGCCATCGCCCCGCCGAACTGTCGGGCGGCGAGCAACAGCGCGTGGCGTTCTGCCGGGCGCTGGCGAATGCGCCGGAGCTTCTGCTGGCCGACGAGCCGACCGGGAACCTCGACCCCGAAACCTCGGACCGGGTGTTCGGGGCGCTCATGGATCTAGTCCGTGAAACCGGGCTGTCGGCCCTGATCGCGACGCACAATCACGACCTCGCCGCGCGGATGGACCGGATCGTGCACCTTGATGGTGGGATGGTCACACCCAAGACGTGATACGACACATACCTCTTGCCGAATCGAGGTGACCCCCCAATCATTGAGTCGTATTTAGGGGGATACACCATATGTTGCGTAAACGACTTTCCATGCTCGCGCCGATCCTGGCCGCGACGATATTTTCCACGACCACGGCGCCTGCCAGCGCGGAAGAGGTCTTTTCATCATCCAACCAGGCGAACCAACGGATCGTGGTCCGCGTCGACGTGTCGGAGCAGCGGATGACCGTGATCCAGGGCGGTCAGAGGCTTTACGACTGGGATGTGTCGACGGCGCGCGTGGGGAAATACACGCCGCGCGGCACGTTCCAGCCGCAGTTCTTTTCGCCCAATCACCGCTCGTCGAAATACGGCGGCGCGCCGATGCCGTGGTCGGTGTTCTACGACGGCGACTATGCGATCCACGGCACCGATGCGATCAGCCGGCTCGGCGCACCGGCCTCGGCCGGGTGCGTGCGGCTGCACCCGGACAATGCCAAGCTCCTCTACGCGATGATCTTCGAGGCCGGGAAGGCAGAGACCTTCATCGTCGTTCAGGACTAGGTCCGGTTCGAAAACTGTGCGGGCTTGCGCCCGCGCAGGTCTTGCGCCGCCCCGCCTTCGACGGGTCGTCGCGGTTGGGGGAGGCCAGCCTCCCCCGTCTCGCCCCTCGGGGCGAGCCTCCCCCTCCGAGGTATTTGAAGACCGAAGAAGCCGGATCAGGCTTTCTGGGTGAGCCAGACCCCGACCGCCATGAGGGCGATGCCCGCGGCACGGGTCAGGCTGATCGGCGAAATGCGCGCGCCGAAGAGGCCGAACTGGTCGATCAGGGCGGCGGAGACGAGTTGCCCCAGCAGAACGAAGAACACCGCGTTTCCGACGCCGAAGCGGGGCGCGACGAAGGTGATCGAGAGCACGTAGAAGGCCACGAAGAACCCGCCGGTGAGCAGCACTTTCGGTGCATCCCCGAGCCGCGCGATGGCCGAGGGTCCGGTGAGGAGCGCGGCGATCAGGCCGATGGTGAAGGCGAGGCCGAAGGTCACGATGCCGGTGGCGAAGGGATTGCCGATCTTCTGACCCAGCTGCGAATTGATCGCGGCGAAGACGGGGATGCCGATCCCGGCGATCAGCATGGTCAGGGCGTAGCCGGTCGTGCCGTTCATGGGACCATGTAGGTTGCGGTGGCCGTGGCCACGGGTTTGTCGGAGGGTTCCGCGATCATTGTCGCATCGGCGAAGAGCACGGCCTTTCCTGCCCGCACCACGCGGGCGTGGCAGGCGATCCGCTCGCCCGCGCCGGGCCGAAGGAACACCGTGTCGAGGTTGGTGGTCGCCACAGGTTTGAATTCGCCGTAGTGGCCGATGGCGGCGAAGACCATCGCGGTGTCGGCCAGCGTCGCCAGCGCCTGACCCGAAACGATCCCGCCGACGCGGGCGATCTCGTCCGTTATGGGGATAGACAGGGTCGCGCCGTCCGGCCCGATCGCGTCGATGCGCATGTCGAGCGCGCGGACCCAGGGGGCGAACATGTCTGCGAGGATTTTTTCGGCGGTTTCAGGCGTCATGGCGGCCACAATGTCCGTAACGCCCGCGCCGATCAAGCCTCAACCTGCGGAGGTTTCGCTGTCGCGGTCTATGAGGCCGCGCAGATCGTCGATCGCCGCGCTCGCGCGGTCCGCCGCGCCCCCGAGGTCTTCGGCGATCTGGGCGGTCATGTCCTGATCCAGCCCGCGTTTCATGAGCCGGGCGGAGGAGGCCGAGACGTTGGCGAGATTGGCGAAGGCGTGCAGTGCGCTGGGCAGGGCCATCACGATGTCACGGTCGTGTGCGCCTGCGTCGGAGGTGAGGGCGAGGACGGTTCTGACGCCGCTGCCCTCGGCCATCAGGGGCAGGGTGCGCACGGCGCGCGGTTCGTCTTCTCCGGCCAACTGCCCGGTGAAGGTCGCGGTGGCCCCGTCGAGCGCCTGTTCCAGCGCGGCGCGTGCCTCGGGCGCCGTGTTCTGCGCCCACAGGGCCGACCAGGATGCGCCGCAGATGTCTTCGGCCTGCTTTCCGATCAGGGCGGCGCCCCGGCGGTTCACGGCGACCACTTCGCCCGCCTCGTCGACGAGTTTGGCGCAGATGCCGGCCGCGTCTGCAAGAAGGTCAATCAGCGCGTGAAGCACCGATGCGTCGATCGCATTGGATTTGAAGACGAGATCCAACTTGTCCTCCTTGGGCAATAAGTCGGAGCCTCAGTATCGTTTGAGGTGACTAATGACAAGCTTGACGCGAAGATATCAGCGCGACATCGCCTTGGCAAAAGCACCGCGCAGGCTTTCGTTCGAGAAGGGTTTCTGAACGACGGGACAGGGTGGATAGCTTTCGATCAGTTCCGGGGTCTCACCATAGCCCGTGGACAGCACGAAGGGGACGCCGAGTTCCGCCAGCCGTTTGGCCACGGGCACGGATTGTTCGTCACCGAGATTCACGTCGAGCAGCGCGAAGTCGAGTTTGTGGCTTTCGACGATATCGAGCGCCTCTTTCACCGAGGCGGCGATCTTGACGGTCTTCGCCCCGAATTCTTCGAGGATGCCCTGCGCGTCCATCGCGATGATGAGCGTGTCCTCGACGATCAGGCCGACCCCCTGAAGCGTGAGTTTCTGCGCGGCCTTCGACGGGGGCGGCGGCGCGACGGGCGCGTGGTCTTCTTCCTGCACCCCGGCGATGTGGCCCTTGGGAATGTGGAAATGCGCTTCGACGCCGGAAATCTTGTAGTCGATCCGCGCCTCGCCCTTAAGCTCGTGCGGGATGGACAGCTCGATGATGGTGGAGCCGAAGCCCCGGCGGCTCGGCGCCTTGACCGGGGGGCCGCCCGCCTCGCGCCAGTCGATCGAGATTCCGCCCTTGGCATCCTCGGTGATCTGGATCGTGACCGTGCCGGACTGATCGCAGAGTGCGCCGTATTTCATCGAATTCGTCGCCATCTCGTGAACCACCAGCGCGACGTTCGTGAAGGCGGTGGGCGACAGGAGCGCATCGGGGCCGTTCACGATCACGCGTTGCGACTTGGCCTCGGCATAGGCCTCGAATTCGCAGCGGATCAGTTCCTTCAGCGGCGCCGGCTCCCACCGGTCGCGGGTGAGCTGGTCGTGGGCGCGCGCGAGGGACTGGATTCGGCCATCGAGGCGGCTGGTGAAATCCGCGACGCTGCCGGTGTCGGACTTGGTCTGAGACACCAGCCCCTGCATTAGGTTGAGGATGTTGCGCACGCGGTGATTGAGTTCGGAAATCAGAAGCTGTTGCTGTTCCTGAGCGCGCTTGCGTTCCTCGGCGGTGGCGTCCGTCACCTTGAGGAAGATCTCAAGCAGCACGACGCGAAGCTGGTCGGCGGCATGTTCGGCGTGATCGGTCCAGGCCTCGGACTTGCCCTCGACATCCTGTTGCCACGTCTCGAAGCTCTTGCGCGGGGTCAGGCGGGTGCCGTTGGGGCCGACCTCGACCGCCTTGGTCGGGTCTCCGGCCCAGTTCACCTTTTCCGTCACCGGTCGGCGGCACAGGACAAGGTAGTCGCGCGGAAAGCGCGACACGGGAATGGCAAGGATGCCCGCGGCCCGGTCGACGAAGGAGGCGGAAGCGGGCAGGATACGCGACAGGTCTTCGGTGGAGAAGATGCCGGGGGTCGGCGCATCGTCCAGCAACTTGGCGATATGCTCGAATTCCTCGGCGGTGGGGGTCGTCCCCGTCGCACTGAATTCGCCGTCGTGATAGAGCACCATGCCGTCGTGCGGGATCACGCGCTGGATGTCGGGAGAGAGCGAGAACAGGCTTTCGTCAAGCGCCAGACCATCGGCCATATGCGCCATGATCCGGGTCTGAAGCCGCGCGGTATCGTCCTGCGCACGCGACCGGATGCGGGCCTGATATTGACCCAGTTCGAACGAAAAGAGGTGCGCGAACAGTTCGACCGCCGTGCGCCGTTCATAGTCGATGTAGCGGGGCGAATTGTGGTGGCAGGCGAACAGCCCCCAAAGCTCGCCGTCTTTCATGATCGACACCGACATCGAGGCTTCGATGCCCATGTTGTGCAGGTATTCGATATGGATGGGCGATACCGCGCGGGTCACGGCGAGGGACAGGTCGACCGGCTTGCCTTCGGCATCCACACCGGGACGGATGACCGATCCGGGGTCTTCGACATCCGCGATCAGGCGCAGCAGCGCGCGTTTGTATAGCGCACGGGCCTGCACGGGGATATCCGAGGCCGGGAAATTTAGACCCAGATAGCGTGTTTCGCCATCGGACCGGCACTCGCCGATCACGCGGCCCGAATGGTCCGGCTGGAATTCGTAGACCATGACGCTGTCGAACCCGGCGATCTCGGCAAGGCCACGGGCGGCGTCGTCGGCCAGTTGCGCGAGATCCTTGGTCGTGTCGATGTTCTGGATGAGGGGATAGACCTCGCTCATCACATCGCTGCCGCGTTCGGCGGCCTTGGGTTCGAATTCGAGGATCAGGTATTGGTCGCTCTGGTGCAGCGACAGGTCGAACAGTCGTCCGTTGTTCTTGAGTTCGACGCCGAAAAGGCGGACCGCGGTCTGGGTGATGTCGCCCCGCGTCATGGCGGTGCTGAGGCGGGCGATGGCGCTGGCGTCGACGATCTCGTCGATGTTCTGGCCGATCACCTCGCCGTCGTGGTGGTCGAGGATCGTCCCAAGGTTTTCCGAGGCGTGCTGGATGACCCAGTCGGGCGACAGTGCCACGAGCGCGCCGTAGGACTGGACGCGACCGAGCAGGTGGATCGGCTCACGGTCGCAGTTGGTCAGGTCGACGGGCGTGCCGGGATCGATGTGGCGGATGGTGGGTTCGTTCACGTTGCCGCCTTTGCAAAGGTAAGCCTGCCCGCTTGCGCATAAAGCGCATAGCCTGCCCGGGTGTCGTCGATCAAGCGCCTTGCGGCGTCGCTGTCAGGGTCCACATCGCCCAGCTTGGCGCAGACCGCCGCCCATTGGCTCCGGCGGTCGGTCGGCTGGAAGAACCGGGGGAGGGGGGCGATACCGGCCCGCGTCGCGCGCACACGCATCGCGTCCACGCCCATCTGCGAGCCGAGCACGAGATAGGCACCGGCCAGTCCCGACAGCGGTCGCGTTGCCTGCACCGCGGGGGCGCGCTGGCTCAGATCCGCACAGTCTTTGGCGAGGCGGTCGATCAGGTCGGGCAGAATCACGGCGATCTCGCGCGCGTCGGACCGCGCGGTGGCGTCGCGGATGGCCGACAGCGCGGCATGCTGGGCCGCAAGGAACGGCGCCATGTAGGCCCCCGGATCGTCCATGAACGGGGCGAAGAGCCGCTCGGAAGCGTCATGGTCCTCGCGCGTCATCTCGCGCAGGGTCACCCGGAACGAGCGACGGGACGGTGCCTCGGCCGCTACCTTAGTAAGACTGTTCATATCGGGTAGATGTATCCCAAATCCACGACTTCCCCAAGACCAAGCCGCAACAAATGTTATTGTTCCATCCCAAAATCAAAAATTAGGCGAGCAGGTATTGGCCGAGTGCGAAAGCGCCCACGATCGTCGATAGTCCGAGGAGCACCAAAAGCCCGTCCCGCGTCACCATCGCGACCGCCATGACGGCCACCGCGAAGCCGAGAAGGGACGATGTGAAGGGCACAAGCTCCAGCATCGGCATCATCGCCCCGGCCAGCAGGCAGATGATCTGCGGCACGATCAGCAGCGGCGGCTCGACCAACATGCAGACCCGTTGCCGGGTCACCCGGTCGAGGAACAGCGCGGGCGGGCAAAGCCAGTCGAGCGCCTTGCGGATGCGCTCACGTGGCGCGTGGCGCCGCATGATCCAGTCGGGCAGCCAGACGTGATCGCGCCGGGCGATCATCTGGAACGCGATCAGCGCGATCGAAATGCCGCAGATCGAGGACAGGCCGGGGATACCGCTCGCCGGACTCGCCACGATCATCGCGGGCAGCATCAGAAGCGGTGCGAAGGACGCGCGCCCCATCGCTTCGACCACATCGCGCACCGACACCTCGTCCCCGTCCAGCGAAAAGCGCGCCCGGTTGAGGATTCCGGCGACGCTTTCGGGCCGGGTTGTGGGGGTCATGTTCGTGTCTGCGGTCGTCATAGATGCCTGCCTTGTCCGGGGAGTTAACGCCGCCCGCCCGGAACGGTTCCCCCTTGCGGAACCGGCACGACGGCGCGGCGTTGGGACATCGAAAGGAGACATTCGATGTCAGAACTCAAGAAAGCCAAGACCGATCCGACCGACGTTTTCTGGGGCACCGCCGAGGACACGCGCTTTGGAATGCTGGGCCTCAAGGGCAAGGATCAGCACCTTCAGCCCATGACGCATTTCGTGGATCGCGACACCAATTCGCTGTGGTTCATGACCAGCCGCGACACCGACCTCGCAAAGGCCGCGGGCGAAGGCTGGCAAACCAAGATGAGCGGTGACGGCACCGAAGCGTGGTTCATCCTCGTGTCCAAGGGGCAGGACGTGCAGATCTGCTGCAAGGGGCGGCTGCACTATTCCGACGAGATGGAGAAGCACAAGGAACTGTGGAACCCGGTCGCGGGCGCATGGTTCGACGGACCCGAAGATCCGAAGCTCGCCGTCTATCGGCTGGAACTGGAAGAGGCCGCGATCTGGGCCTCGACCGATTCCAGCTTCGTCTTCGCTTGGGAAATCGCCAAGGCGCACGCCAAGGACGAAGACCCGGACGTGGGCACGCATACCGTCATCAACTTCTGAAAACGCGCCCGCGCGCGCAGGGCCGATCCGTTACTGAAACGGGTCGGCTTTTTTCGAGTTTCCACCGCCCTCGAAGGGGTCGGACCGCGATCCGACCGCGTCGAGGTAGCTTTCGGTGCAGGACATGACCTCGTTCATCGCCATGTTCGTGCCGCGCAGGGAAAAATCGCCCAACTCGGTGCCGCGATAGGTCCAGACCATGTGGTTCGACCGCTGGAACTCCCGAACGAAATTCCCGGCGCTGTCCGAGGTGGCGGGGAACAGGTTGTAAAGCCCCCGTCGCCCGTCGACATCGGTGCCGTACATGGTGATGTCCCAGGGCGGGCGGCGGTCGAAGCGGACGACGAGCTGATAGGCTTCGTCCACCGCGATGGAATCCCAGTGGTGGTTGAGGATCGCGATCCGCAGCCCCAGATCGTTGGTCGAGGTGTCCAGACCGAAGAAGACGAAACTGTCGTTGTCGTATTCCGCGATGGCCGCGCAGGCGCCGTAAGCCTCGTAAAAGTTGACGTCCCACCAGCCGATCGTTTTCCACGTGATGACGTCTTGGGCGGCGGCCGGCGTGGCGAAGACGGCAAGGGCGAGGGCAATGGCGCGCATCTGTAGCTCCCGATGGACAAGCGTTTCCATCAGGTTAGCAAGAGTTCGCCGAATCGCCAAACCCGCTGAACGCGGGTCTGGCGGGTGCGTCAGTTGAGCAGGTTCGACACGATGCCGATCGCCTCGACCACCGTCTGCGTGTCGCGGATGATGCTGTAGATCTGGTCGCCCTGACGAACGTAGATCTGGTTCGAGGGAAGCGCGGGGAGGCCGTAGGTCGTGGGCTGTTCGATGATCGTATAGTTGCGGATCACCGTCACGTTTTCCTCGCGGATGATCGTGACGTCATCGTCGTCGTGGCGCTCGCGCTCATAGACGACATCGCCGCCGTTGCGGCAGCTTTCGATCTTCTTGCAGTGACCCGGCGGGATCTTCCCGACGCCCCAGCCAGTGCCGTTGTTGTGGTTGTTCGGTTTCGCCGCGAGCGGGGCGGCCATCGCGACGGCGCAGACGGCGGCGAGCGCGGATTTGGTGAGTGTGGACATGCTGTCCTCCTTTTCCTTTTCGTCTGTTTAACGCAAGGTGGGGCCGAAGGGTTCAGCGGGTGTCCGCGTATGGCGAGGGACCGCCGATGAACCGGGACGGACGGGAGAAGCGACATGAAACCAATGCTTTGGCTGGTCCCCGTGGCGATGTTCGTCGCGGGGTGCGAGATGGACGGGACGGCGGATGGAGCGAAATCCGGCGCCCAGCTTTACGGCGAATACTGCGCGGCCTGTCACGGCCCGTCGGGCACCGGGGGGTTGGACGTGGGCGGCAAGACGACGCCCGACCTGACCATGCTCGCCAAGAACAACGGCGGCACCTTCCCGATGACCTACGTGATGTCGACCATCGACGGCTATGCCCGCGACGACACGCACGGGCCGATGCCGCGCTTCGGTGACCTGATCGACAGCCCGGTGGTCAACTGGGTCGATGAAGAGGGCACACCGACACCCACACCGCAGGCGCTGATCCGGCTGGCGGAATACGTCGAAGGGCTGCAAGACTGAGCCGATCTCGGGCGCGCGCTGTGCGGCGTGAGTTATCGTTGTCTCGTCACTGGGTGACGACGGTCCCCCTGGGCGTCAGGACCGAGGCATTGGCCCGCGCCATGCGGTAGATGTGATCGTCGAACTGCACATACATTTCATGCGCCGAAAGCGGCGGCAGACCATGCGCGGCGGGGTTCGCGATGATGCGGTAATCCTGCTGCGCGACACCCAGCGCCACCTCGGTCGGTTCAGTGGGCCGCTCGGTCGTGTCCTGCGCGGTGGCGGGGATGCCCACGAGAAGCCCGAGGCCCGACAGGCCGAGGCTGAGGGCAATGGCGGAGACGGCGATGGTATTGGTCATGGCTCTTGTCCTGTTGGCAGCGTTTGAGTGCTAACGCCTCGCGGACGGTGAGCGGTTCCATGCCGAGGGGGAAACAATCGGGGCGTGGGGTTTGGGTGACGGTGGGGGCGACGTGCACGACGTGACAGCCTTCAGTGGCGCCAGTGGTGACGCTTCGCCCTTGCCACCCCGTCACTTGTCGGCTTGCCGACAAGTGAGCGCCCGAACCGTCCCCACGGGGCGGGCGCTTCTCGCCCACCCCGTCGGTTCGGGCGGAAGAACTGTATCGCCGACGGTTGTTTGTACCGAAAGAGCTGCGGAACAGTTCCGGTGTTGTGCGACATTTGATTAACGCGACGTACGCGAGGTGTTCTCCAACGCAACAGCAACGATTGGATGATAGAGTGCCAACAATAAATCGCTTGAGAACGTCAACTGGGAGACGTCTATGAAACGAAAGCTATCGCCCTTGCTTACGCTGGAAAGGGTCGCCCTTTTTTGGATCGGCTGTTTTTGGATCAGTTTTTTTTGTAGGCTCTTCGCGCGCCTCTTGGGCATTGAGGGGGCGGCTCTCGAATAACTCCCCGTCCCTCCAGCGGTCATATAATTCATCCGCTGTTACCACACCCTCCATCGCACCAAGAAAGCCCCCGCCAGCCATACCAATTATCCAAGCCAATTTCGTGACAACCTGGATCGCGCCCTTTGGATTGGCTTCCTTACTTGCCGCCGCTACGGCCCTACCTAGGACTGGGTTTATGGCGGAAGCACTGACTTCTAAGCTGGCAGGATCTTTGTTCTTCTTAACCTTGCGCTCAAAGCGTTGTAACTGCTTTTTCGTTAGGTTGGCATCCTTAAGTGTTTCGTAAGTCTTAATAAAGAAGTCGTAAGTGCCGTCTATAATTCTAGCTGCTTCTCCACAGTTCGGGCACGAAACACTTACGTTCTCAAAATTAATACGTCGGTTCTTGGACGCTGATTGAAAGGGAAGCTTCGTAAAGAAATTATTTCCACAATTTTGGCAGATAGCCGGATAGTCAGGGCCGGCTCCACCGAGGTTCCCTACGAACGAGATGCCCTTCATTTGAAAGGTGTCACTCAAACATCCAACTCCTCAACAAACCTAGCATTCTCCTGAATATACTGGAACCGTAGCTCCGGCTTCTTGCCCATCAGGCGTTCCACCAGATCGCCGGTCTCGCCGGGTTCGTCTTCGTCGATGGTCACGCGGATGAGTTTCCGGGTGCTCGGGTCCATCGTCGTCTCTTTCAGGTCCTTCGCGTCCATCTCGCCCAGACCCTTGAACCGCTGGACGTCGATCTTGCCCTTGCCGCCCAGACCCTTGGCCATCCACGCATCCTTCTCGGCATCGTCGGCCACGTAAAGCCGCTTGGCGCCCTGCGTGAGCCGGTAAAGCGGCGGGCAGGCGAGATACAGGTGGCCGTGGTCGATAAGCGGGCGCATCTGGCTGAAGAAGAACGTCATCAAGAGCGCCGCGATATGCGCGCCGTCCACGTCGGCGTCGGTCATGATGATGACCTTGTCATAGCGCAGGTCGTCGACGCGGAATTTGGTGCCCATCCCGACGCCGAGCGCCTGACACAGGTCGTTGATCTCTTGGTTCTGGCCCAGCTTGCTCGACGCCGCGCCGAGCACGTTCAGGATCTTGCCCCGAAGCGGCAGGAGGGCCTGTGTCTTGCGGTCCCGGCCCATCTTGGCCGAGCCGCCCGCGCTGTCGCCCTCGACAAGGAAAATCTCGGTGCCTTCGCGGTTGGTGGCCGAACAATCGACCAGCTTTCCGGGCAGGCGCAATTTCTTGGTGGCCGATTTGCGCTGCGTCTCTTTTTCCTGCCGCCGCCGCAGCCGTTCTTCGGCCCGAAGCACGAGGAAGTCGAGGATTGCGCCTGCGGATTTCGTATCCGCCGCCAACCAGTTGTCGAAGTGGTCGCGCACCGCGCCCTCGACCATCTTGGCGGCAGCCTCGGTCGACAGCCGATCCTTGGTCTGGCCGACGAAGGCCGGGTCCGCGATGAAGGTCGAGACCAGCGCGCAGCCGCCCGTGAGCAGGTCGTCGCGGTTGATCTGCGCGGCCTTCTTGTTGCCGACCAGTTCGCCGTAGGCCTTGATTCCCTTGAGGATCGCGGCCCAGAACCCCGCGACGTGGGTGCCGCCCTCGGGCGTCGGCACGGTGTTACAGTAGGACTGGATGAAGCCGTCGCGCGCGGGCGTCCAGTTGATCGCCCATTCGACATAGCCCGGTTCGCCGAACTTCTCGCGGAATTCGACTTTGCCCGCGAACCCGGTGTCGGAATAGGTCGAGGCGGTTCCCAACACCTCCTTCAGATAGTCCTTGAGACCGCCGGGAAAGTGGAACGTCGCCTCGGTCGGCGTCTCGCCGTCGTCGATGGCCGATTTCCAGCGAATCTCGACGCCGGAATAGAGATAGGCCTTGGAGCGGGCGAGGGTGAAGAGCCGCTTGGGCTTGAACCGATGCGAGCCGAAGATCTGGTCGTCGGCATGGAACGTGACCGAGGTGCCGCGCCGGTTGGGCGCCGCGCCGACCTTTTCCACGGGGCCAAGGGGCAGCCCGCGCGAAAAGCGTTGCTCGAACAGCTCCTTGTTCTTGGCGACCTGCACCACGAGGCTGTCGGACAGCGCGTTCACCACCGACGAGCCGACGCCATGCAGGCCGCCGGAGGTCTGATAGGCCTTGCCGGAGAACTTGCCGCCCGCGTGAAGCGTGCACAGGATCACCTCGAGCGCCGATTTGCCCGGGAACTTGGGGTGCGGGTCGATCGGGATGCCGCGCCCGTTGTCGGTGACGGTGACGGAATAGTCCCCATGCAGCTCCACCTCGATCCGGGTGGCGTGGCCCGCCACGGCCTCGTCCATAGAGTTGTCGAGGATTTCCGCGACCATGTGGTGCAGCGCCCGTTCGTCCGTGCCGCCGATATACATGCCGGGGCGCTGACGGACGGGTTCGAGCCCTTCGAGCACCTCGATGGATGAGGCGTCGTAGTGGTCGGACGGATTGGTGAGGAGATCGCTCATGTGCCGCTGCTCTTTTTGTCGGTTTGTTGCCGGGCATTATGGCAGGGGTGCGGGCCGGAAAAAAGCGGGAAGCGTGATTCGGGTTTGGGCGCCGGATGGTCCGGTTTTCCGTAGTAAGGTTAGCCATACCTGAACACTCCATTTCGGCAGGCGTGGATTGTCGCCGGTTCGCGGATAACGGCGATGCAAATAAGGATAATTTGGGGCAAACTTGCGCGTTTTCGTTGACCGGAGGGGGGCGAAAATGGCACAACACAGGTGTCGCGACGGCTGGCTTGGGGGCTGGCTCGGACCGAAGCGAACGCAGCCTGGTCAGGGGTGCGTGCACATGGTCAGCGACGTTTCCGCGTCAAACGATCCGATCCAGCGTCCCCAGGACGTAAGCCGGCCTTTGGTCAGGACCCGGCACCGGAAAAGGTCGTGCGGAATGACAAGTCTGGTGATTTGGGCAATTTGGCGGTCAGGGGTGTCCGCCGGGGGAGCCCAAGGGGGGAAAGACCGGGGTAGGGGTACCCCGGTCTTTCTTTTTGTAAAATCAGGTATTTGAGAAGGGGTCGACCGGGTATCCGACCCGCGCGAGGTACAGCCCGTCGGGCGGGCAGACCGGGCCGCAGGCGGCGCGGTCGCGTGCCTCGAGCGCGGCGGTCACGTCATCCGGCGACCACGATCCGGCACCGACCCGTTCCAGCGTCCCCACGAAGCTGCGAACCTGATTGTGCAGGAAGCTGCGGGCGCGGACGTGGAAGCGGTATTCGGTTCCGCCCGGGTAGGGCAGGGTTTCGACCCGCAATTCGTCCAATGTCTTCACCGGGCTGTCGGCCTGACACATGGTCGAGCGAAACGTGGTGAAATCATGGCGACCGATCAGGCGGTCGGCCCCCGCCTGCATCGCGCCCGCGTCAAGCGCCTGCACCACGCGCCACGCGTTGCCCCGGTCGTGAACCAAGGGTGCACGGCGCGAAATCAGGCGGAACAGATACTGCCGTTCGATGGCCGAAAACCGGGCGTGAAACCCGTCATCCACGAGCGCGCAATCGACGATGGCGACGGGGTCGGGTTTCAGGTGGTAATTCAACGCCTCGGACAGGCGAAACGGTGTCCAGTCCTTTTGCAGGTCGCAGGTCGCGACCTGTCCCAGCGCATGAACCCCGGCATCGGTGCGGCCTGCGGCGGCGATGGAGGGCACGTCGGCCTCCAGCTTGCCAAGCGCGGCCTCGACAGCGCCTTGGACTGACGGCTGATCCTTTTGCCGCTGCCATCCGGAAAAGGGCCGCCCGTCGTATTCGATCTTGAGCGCGTAGCGCGGCATCAGCCTGCGGGACCGGTGACTCGGTTCACGTGGCCCATCTTGCGGCCCGCCTTGACCTCGGACTTGCCGTAGAGGTGGATCGCATTGGCGCTGTCTTGGGCAAGGTCCGGCACTTTGGACACGTCGTCACCGATCAGGTTCGTCATGACCACGTTCGTATGATGCGTCCCATCGCCCAGCGGCCAGCCCGCCACCGCGCGGATGTGCTGTTCGAACTGGTCGATGGCGCAGCCGTTCTGGGTCCAGTGCCCCGAGTTGTGGACGCGCGGGGCGATCTCGTTCACGACGAGGCCCTGCTTGGTCACGAAGAGCTCGACCCCCATGACACCCACGTAGTCGAGTTTTTCGAGGATGCGGGCGGCCATGCCTTGCGCCTCATGCATCGCCTGCACGGACAGGCGCGAGGGCACGGTGGTCGTGTCGAGGATACCGTCCTTGTGCACGTTCTCACCCGGCGTGAAGCTGGCGAAATCGCCGTTCAGCCCGCGCGCGCCGATCACCGAAACCTCATAGTCGAATTTCACGAAACCTTCGAGGATCGCGGGTGCGCCGTTCATGTCGGCGAAGGCCTGTGCGATGTCTTCCGGCCCCTTGAGCCGCGCCTGCCCCTTGCCGTCATAGCCGAAGCGACGGGTCTTGAGGATCGCGGGCGTGCCGATCTCGGCCACCGCTTCGGTCAGGTCGATCTCGTCATCGACAGCCGCATAGGGCGCGACGGCGAGGCCGAGATCCGCAAGGAAGGATTTTTCCGTAAGACGGTCCTGCGACACGCGCAGCGCGGTGCGCCCCGGACGGACCGGCGTGATCGCTTCGACGATGTCGAGCGCCGAGGTCGGGATGTTCTCGAATTCGTAGGTGATGACGTCGGCGGCTTGCGCGAACGCTTTCAGCGCGGCTTCGTCGTCATAGTCGGCTTTGTGATGGTAATTGGCCACGTGACTGGCCGGGCAATCGCCACCCGGTTCGAAAATGACGGTCTTGAAGCCAAGGCGCGACGCGGCGACGGCCAGCATACGGCCAAGCTGGCCACCACCGAGAATGCCGATGGTCGCGCCGGGGGCGAGGGGATCACTCATCTTGCGGCTCGTCGGGGATGGAAGCGGACAGGGCCGCGCGCCACGCGTCGAGGCGCTGGCCGAGCGCGGCATCGGAGGTGGCGAGGATTCCGGCGGCCATCAGACCCGCATTGGCGGCGCCCGCCGCGCCGATGGCCATGGTCGCGACCGGGTAGCCCTTGGGCATCTGCACGATGGAATAAAGGCTGTCGACACCGGACAACGCCTTGGTCTGGACCGGAACGCCGATCACCGGAACGCGGGTCTTCGACGCCATCATGCCGGGCAGGTGGGCTGCACCGCCTGCGCCCGCGATGATGACGGACAGGCCCCGTTCGACGGCGGACTTTCCATAGTCCCAAAGGCGGTCGGGGGTGCGGTGCGCCGAGACGATCTTTTTCTCATAGGCGATGCCCAGTTCGTCCAGAATGTCGGCGGCGAGTTTCATGGTGGGCCAGTCCGACTGGCTCCCCATGATGATTCCCACTTTCACGTCGGTCATACGGCTCTCCCTCAGGAATGGCCGTTATAGACCCTTCAGGGCCTCATGCAATGATGTCGGGGAGGAGGACGTCTTCGATCCGGGCGATCTTGTCCTTCAGCAGCAGTTTCTGCTTCTTGAGACGCCGGATGGTGAGTACATCGGCCCGTCCCTCGCCCTCCAGTGCCGTGATCGCCTCGTCCAGATCGCGATGTTCGCGGCGCATGACCTCAAGCTCGACACGAAGCACGTCCTCATGCTTCATCTCGTAGGAATTGCTCATGGGTTTCGAGTCGTCCTTCATCGCGCGACCAATTTAACCCCTCGGTGGGTTTTCTCAAAGCTTTTCGCGCGGGTTCGCCTTTGGGCGCCAAGGTCTTGCGCCGATATGCCCCGCCACCCATATTGAAGCTGTGGGTTGCCGCTTCGGGGCCCACGACCTGCACATCGCTTTCAAGGCAAAGGACGTGTGATGACGAAGATGACGCTGGGGGCCCACCCGTATTTTCTGGGCTTCGATCAGCTCGAACGCATGATCGAACAGGCCGCCAAGAGCGGCACGGAAGGCTACCCTCCTTTCAACATCGAACAGGTGAGCGAATTCGCTTACCGCATCACACTCGCCGTGGCGGGGTTCTCGGAGGACGATCTGGCGATCACCATCGAGGACCGCAAGCTGGTCGTGCGGGGGCGTCAGCCGAAACCGGACGACAGCCGCGTGTTCCTGCACCGGGGCATTGCCGGGCGACAGTTCATGAAAAGCTTCGTGCTGGCCGATGGTGTGGATGTGGTCGGCGCGCGGACCGAGAACGGTCTGCTGCATGTCGATCTCGAGCGGTCGGAGCCCGATCCGGTGGTGCAGACCATCCAGATCACGAAAGGCTGAGGGATCATTTCCCTGCCGCGACGCGTTGGGGACGAAACGCCCCCACAGGAAAGGAGTGCGTCATGGATACGAAATTCGAGCAACTGAGCGAGACGCCCGAGACCATCGTCTACGTGCGGGAGGTGCTGGTAGCCGACCTGCCGTCCGATATTCAGGACCAGGTGGAAGGGGCCGAGAAGCTTTACGCCGTGCACTCGTCCGAGGGCGAACGCCTTGCCTTGGTGGGGGACCGCAATCTGGCCTTTACGCTGGCGCGGCAAAACGACCTCTCGCCGGTGGCGGTGCACTGAACTAAGCGCAGGGGCCCATCGGGGCCTCTGTCCTCTGGCCGAGGGCTTCGGCCGTTTCCCAACATTACAGGTCGGGCCAATTCCCTGCGAGCCGCGCCGCCGCGCGGTTTGCGCCGTCGCGGTCGGGGCGTGATTGAAGCGCACCGGGATCGGCGAGGGGCGTCATCTTGCGCCGCGCGGCCTGGACGCTTGTGATGGCCGGGAGATGTGCCGAAATCCACACATCATCCGCACCCCAAGCGTCTGGGGGTGGCTCCGGGATGGCGCGCGCCAGCGTAGACGGGATCAGCGCGCCCGCGAACCCTTGCAGGACCGTTCCACGATAGCCGATGCGGCGGGCATCCCACGTCGAGGCGGCGAGGGCGCCGGTGGCGGTGGCGCGGGTGGCGAGGAACGTCGCGGCCCACTCGGGCGCATAGAGCCAATCGTCGTCGCAGATCAGGATATCCCCGTCGAACTGTTTTGCCGCAGGGAGGAGCTTGCCGATCGGGCCCATGTCCGTCTCGGTCTCGATCAGCGTGACGCCGAAGGGGATAGCGGGCAGGGGTGCAGGGTCGAACCGCGCCCAGTCTCTGGGGATCGTCAGGAAAACCGTGGCCGGGGCCGCCGTCTGGCCGACCAGCGCGGCGAGCACGCGGGGGAGCGTGGGGAAGCGCGGCGGAATGGTCGTCAGCGAGATCGCGTACATGGGGCGAACAGACCCGAAATCACGTGCCGCCGCAACGCACCCGCACACTCGCGCGAATAATATTCCATTTCATGAATATTACGTGCTAGCGTGGCCCCGAACGGTCATGGAACGGGAGGGTATCATGCGAATTCTGACAGTGGCATTTCTGGTGGCGGCATCGACGGCAGGGGCGGACCCGGTGGGGATCACGCCCGACATGATGAGCGTCACGGTGGACACGGCATCCGGCCCCGTCGAGATCATGCGCGAACAGGACAACGACGTGGTGATCGAAGGCGACTTCGCCCGCATCGCGCGGCCCTGCCCGAATTTCTGCATTCAACCCATGGTCCCCGCACCCGGCGTGACGCCGGTCGGGGAGTTGGAAATGCTCGGGTTCCTGACCGACCCGGACGTGGTGGTGATCGACGGCCGCGTGCGCCCCGACTTCGAGACGGGCGCGATCCCCGGCGCGGTCAATGTCCCCTACACCGAGGCCGCCGACCGTCTGGGCGAGTTGGGCTGCGAGCCGGATTTCGACGGCTGGATCTGCGACGGCGAGGGGGTAAAGTCGGCCGCTTTGTACTGCAACGGCCCGTGGTGCGGCCAGTCCCCGACGGCGGCGCGGCGCATGATCGAAGCCGGGTTCCCTTCGGAGAAGCTCTACTACTACCGCGGCGGGATGCAGATGTGGCGGATGCTGGGGCTGACGGTTACGGGGGAGTGAGGGGGTAAGGCCCTGAACGGACATCCAATCCAAATGCGGCGAACGTCCGCCCTCAGCCAATCCCGAACAAAAAACCGGGACCCTTCGGCCCCGGTTTCCATTCTTCCCTAACTCACCGCAGAGCTTACTGCCCCGCGATCAGCCCCATGCTTTCGAGCTTCAGGATCACCTGATGCGCGCAGTTGTCGACGTCGACGTTCTCGGTCTCGACGCTGAGTTCGGGGTTCTGCGGCACGTCGTAGGGGTCTGAGATGCCGGTGAACTCCTTGATCTTGCCTTCACGCGCCAGCTTGTAGAGGCCTTTGCGGTCGCGGCGTTCGCATTCTTCGATGCTGGTCGCGACGTGCACTTCGACAAAGGCGCCGTACTGCTCGATCTCTTCGCGGACGTGGCGGCGGGTGGCCGCATAGGGCGCGATGGGCGCGCAGATGGCGATGCCGCCGTTCTTGGTGATCTCACTCGCCACGTAGCCGATGCGCTTGATGTTCAGGTCGCGGTGCTCTTTCGAGAAGCCGAGTTCCGACGACAGGTTCTTGCGCACGATGTCACCGTCGAGCAGCGTCACGGGGCGGCCGCCCATCTCCATCAGCTTGACCATGAGCGCGTTGGCGATGGTCGATTTGCCGGAGCCGGAAAAGCCCGTGAAGAACACGGTGAAACCCTGCTGCGAGCGCGGGGGTTTGGTGCGGCGCAATTCGCGGACCACTTCGGGGAACGAGAACCACTCGGGGATTTCCAGACCCTCTTGCAGGCGGCGGCGCAGTTCGGTGCCGGAGATGTTGAGGATGGTGACGTTGTCCTTGTCCTCGATCTCGTCGTTCGGCTCGTACTGGGCGCGTTCCTGCACGTAGACCATGTGTTTGAAGTCGACCATCTCGATGCCGATTTCGTCTTGATATTCGCGGAACAGGTCCTGCGCGTCGTAGGGGCCGTAGAAATCCTCGCCCGCTGAGTTTTTGCCGGGGCCGGCGTGGTCGCGACCGACGATGAAGTGGGTGCAGCCGTGGTTGGCGCGGATCAGGCCGTGCCAGACGGCTTCGCGCGGGCCGGCCATGCGCATGGCGAGGTTCAGAAGCGACATGGTGGTCGTCGACTGCGGGTATTTGTCAAGCACCGCCTCGTAGCAGCGCACGCGGGTGAAGTGGTCGACGTCGCCCGGTTTGGTCATGCCCACGACCGGGTGGATCAGCAGGTTGGCCTGCGCTTCCTTGGCGGCGCGGAAGGTGAGTTCCTGGTGCGCACGGTGGAGCGGGTTGCGGGTCTGGAACGCGACGACGCGGCGCCAGCCCATCTTCCGGAAAAACGCGCGCATTTCGTTGGGCGTGTCGCGGCGGGCGCGGAAGTCGTAGTGCACGGGCTGCTGGATGCCGGTGACGGGGCCACCGAGATAGACCTTGCCGGCCGTGTTGTGCAGGTAGTTGACCGCCGGGTGCGCGTCGTCATCGGCGCCGAACACCTTTTCGGCCTCGCGCGATTTGTTCGGCACCCAGTTGTCGGTGACGGTCATGGTGGCGAGGATCACGCCTTCCTGATCGCGCAGCGCGATGTCCTGACCTTCGGTGAGGTTGGCGGCGAAATCCTCGGACACGTCGAGCGTGATCGGGATCGGCCAGAGCGTGCCGTCGGCGGTGCGCATGTTTTCGACGACGCCGTTGTAATCCTCTTCGGACAGGAAGCCCTTGAGCGGGTTGAAGCCCCCGTTCATCAGAAGCTCGAGGTCGCAGATCTGGCGCGGCGTCAGGTCCCAGGACACGAGGTCGGCGGCTTCAACCTTCAGTTTCTGGGCACTTTCGTAGGATACGTAGAGTTCCGGGATCGGGGCGAGGTTATTCAGCATCAGAGTACTCCTGTATTTAATGGGGGTCGGGCCGGCGGGCGTGCCGGTGAGTTCGGCGTGAAGTGCGGCGTATTCGGTGTATTTGCGCGCGAGAAACGGGTCGATGAGGCGGGCTTTGGTGGCCGCGCCACGGGTGGTGAGGGCATAGACGAAACGCTGGCGCCGATCCGGCCCCTTGCGATCGGTGATCTTCACCAGCCCCGCCTCGGTCGCCGCGCGAAGCTGGGCGTTGAGCGAGCCGAGCGAAATGCCGAGCGCCGCCGCCGTCTCGCGCTGCGAGGCTTCCGGTGCAGCGTCGAGTTGACGGAGCAGCAGGAAAAGCTGGTCGTCCTCGGGCAGGTCGGGAAGGGCAGGGGCGGCGGTCATGGCGTGTCGGGTTCAAAGTGTGTTCACGCGTGAACGCATAGGAGATTTTGCAGGTGCAGAAAAGAGGAAATGCGGCGCTAACGTCCCGAATTTCGGGTGTGGCGTGGGACGTTGTTTTGGCCTGTCAGCCCTGCGCCTCGCCCACGAGACCAGCGTTCTGGTTCCGTATCGCCGCCGCGGCGTCGTCGTAGAGGAACGGAAGGAACGCATAGCGGCTGCCGCGCGTCACCGTGGAGACGGCGTGCAAGAGCGAGCAGGAAAACACCACCGCACCGCCCGGCGGGGCCTTGAAGCTTTGCGGGCCGTATTCGGGAAAGCTCACCTCGCCGCCCTCGAAGTCGTCATTCAGGTTGATCGAGACGGCGAACCGGCGATGCGCCGTGCCGGAGGTGGTGTTGTCGCGATGCGGGTTGAAATGCCCGCCTTCCTCGGCGCCGTAGCAGGAGACGATGTAACGCTCCATCCGCGTGACGTGGAACTGATGCACCTTGGCGATCTCGGGCGCGACGCGGTTGACGATGCGGTTCTGGATCGTGCCGATCAAAGCCTCGTCCGTCAGGGTGATGTCGCGCCGGACTTTGTGGCTGGCGTCCTGTTTATAGACGGTGCGCCCGTTTTCCTGCGTCATGAAGCCTGAGCTTTGCCCGCCGGTTTCGTCGAACAACTCGATCAGCCGCGTGCACAACTCCGGCTCGAACACGCGGGGCAGGTAAAGCACGGGGGCCTGCAAGGGTATGCCCGCGAAGCGGTCGGGCGGAGGTTGCTGGGCGAGCAGGTCGAGCGCGGCCTCGTGTCCCGCGCCGTCCGGTCCGAACCGAAGCGAGGCGATCACGCGCAGGGTCGGGTCGATCAAGACCCAGAGGCCGCGTTTGTCGCCGTTGTCGTTGGCGGCGCCGTAAAGGCGGCTGATCGCGAGGTCGAAGTCCCAGAACTGCCGATAGCCCGGAAAGCGGTGGGATACGCGGCCCTCCGCCTCGTCCGCCGGGGAGGTGCTGACGCCAAAGAAGCTGGCGAAGCGGTCGTCGAACAGGTCGGGGCGATCATGGGCGGCCGCCAGCGCGGCGCGGGCGACCGGGTGTGCCGCGTCGTGAAAGAAACACAGCACCAGATAGCGGCCCGCGGAGGTGTCGAAGGTGAAGCGCGGGTTGCGGGTCGAGCGGGCCTTGAAGAACGGGGCGGGGTACCCCGGCCCCGGCGACATGAATTCGGTCACTCAAATGTCCTCGCACTGCCTGCGTATGATCTTGGCGCAACGCGCGGGTCTGTCAATTGCGACGCGCGGGGTCCGGTTTTGGGGCAGGGTCGCTCACGACAGCGTGATGAAACCGCCGCAACTCTTCGCCGTCGGCTGCGTGGCTACAGGCATCGAAACCGAAACAGACCAACTGGAGGAAAACAGATGTTCAAGACAACCGTTGCCGCCGCCGCGCTCGCCGCCATGACCGTTCCGGCGCTTGCCGCAAGCCACGAAGAAGGCGGAAACCCGATGGTAGGTGGCGCTGAAATGTTCGCCGACAAGAACATCGTCGAGAACGCGATGAACTCGGCCGACCACACCACGCTCGTCGCTGCCGTGCAGGCCGCCGGACTGGTGGAGACGCTTCAGGGCGAAGGCCCGTTCACCGTGTTCGCACCGACCAACGCCGCGTTCGAGGCTCTGCCGGAAGGCACGGTCGAAGACCTGCTGAAGCCGGAAAACAAGGAGCAGCTTACGAAAGTACTGACCTGTCACGTGGTCGCGGCCGACGCGATGTCGGACGCCATCAAGGGCATGATCGACGACGACGGTGGCGAGCACCCGGTGCCGACCGTGGGCGGTTGCACGCTGCAAGCCACCTATGACGGCGACGAAATCATGATCGAGGACGAAAACGGCAACGTCGCCAACGTCACGATCGCGGATGTCGACCAGTCGAATGGCGTGATCCACGTGATCGACAAGGTGCTTCTGCCCGCGATGTAAGCCGCGCAGCCCACGCTCACGGCTTAACGGAAGGTCGCCCGGATTATTTGGTCCGGGCGGCCTTTTTCGTTGGTGGCGCCGTGGCGGCGCCGGGCCGAGGGGGCCAAATTTTCGCCACGCTTTGTGACTATGCGTTCACCATGACACAGGTTTCGCATCTTCCCGACGCTTTCGGCCCCGCTCCGCTCAGGACATGGGGATTCTGGGCGATCGTCACCGGCGCGCTGGCCGTCATGGTCGTGTGTTTCTACATCTACGGCCCGACGCTGGAACCGCAGCCCTCGGCTGCACAACAGATCGGTGAAATCGCGGGAGAGATGAAGCGGGCCGCGTGGCGCGCCTTCCTCGGGATGGAGGCGGAAGCGGCTGCACCTGCGCCGGAGCCTTCGCTTTTCATGCGCTACCTGCCGTTCGCCGGCCCTGCGCTTGGGCTTGTCGCGGTCGTGCTCTCGGCGGTCTCGCTTATCCGGCGGGAGGACCGCAAACTTGCCGGATATGGTGTCGCGCTGGGTGGCGGGGCCGTGCTGTTTCAGGTGTTCTGGTGGTTCGCCGCGCTGATCGTCTGCGCGATCCTTTTCGTGAAAATCATCGAGAATCTCGACGGCTTCTTCAGCTTGCCGTGGGACTGACGGGGGCCTGACCGCCGCCGCCCGCGACGAAAAACGCCCCCGCAGAGGATGCGAGGGCGTTCGTGATGTCGTGTCTTTCGCGGGGCGTCAGACCGGGGCTTTTTCCGCTTCGACCGCAGC
Source organism: Maritimibacter alexandrii (assembly GCF_005871115.1). Lineage (NCBI taxonomy): Bacteria > Pseudomonadati > Pseudomonadota > Alphaproteobacteria > Rhodobacterales > Roseobacteraceae > Maritimibacter > Maritimibacter alexandrii. The sequence continues at coordinate 193,165 of NZ_SWKQ01000009.1, read as the reverse complement.
GGCGGGTTCCGCCTCTTCATGCTCGGCGAGGAATTTCTCGGCGTCGAGCGCGGCCATGCAGCCCATGCCCGCGCTGGTCACGGCCTGCCGGTAGATGTGATCCGTCAGGTCGCCCGCGGCGAACACGCCGGGGATCGAGGTGCGGGTGGTCCCCGGCTCGACCTTCACGTAACCGCCGTTGTGCAACTCGAGCTGGTCTTTCACCAGCTCCGATGCAGGCGCGTGGCCGATGGCGATGAACACGCCCTTGGCGTCCAGTTCGGTCACCGCGTCGGTCTTGACGTTACGGACCTTCACGCCCTCGACGCCCAGCGGCATGTCGGTGCCGGTGACCTCTTCGAGCACGTGGTCCCACATCACTTCGATCTTCGGGTTCTTTTCGAGCCGGTCGATCAGGATCTTCTCGGCCCGGAATTCGCCCCGGCGATGGATGACGGTGACCTTGGAGGCGAAGTTCGTCAGGAACAGCGCCTCTTCCACGGCGGTGTTGCCGCCGCCGACCACGATGATTTCCTGCCCGCGATAGAAGAAGCCGTCGCAGGTGGCGCAGGCGGAAACGCCGAAGCCCTTGAACTTCTCTTCCGTCTCGAGCCCCAGCCACTTGGCGCGCGCGCCGGTGGCCAAGATCACCGCCTCGGCCTCATAGGTCGCGCCGCTGTCGGCCTTGGCCACGAAGGGCCGCTTGGACAGGTCGAGGTCGGTGATGATGTCGGTGATGACCTCGGTCCCCATCGCTTTGGCGTGGGCTTCCATGTTGACCATGAGTTCGGGGCCCTGAATCTCGGTGAAGCCCGGATAGTTCTCGACCTCGGTCGTGGTGGTCAGCTGGCCGCCCGGCTCCATCCCCTGCACGAGGATCGGTTTCAGCATGGCGCGTGCGGCGTAGATTGCGGCGGTGTAGCCCGCCGGGCCCGATCCGATGATCAGGACGCGGGTGTGATGAGTGCCGGACATGACGAATCCCTTCGAATTTCTCGTTTCCCAGCATATAGGGGGAGGGACATGGTGCCGAAACCCCTTGCGACACCTTGCCGGATCGGCGCGCGGGCCCGACAGGATATTGCGCAAGTGCGAAATATTATTGCGCAGCCGGGGCCGTAGCGGTAAGGTTCGCGAAACCGCAGGGGAACGGCACATGGCGCATTCAAAACTCGACCCGATCGACCGGATGATCCTGGCCGAGTTGCAGGCCGACGGACGCATGACCAACGTCGAACTGGCCAAGCGCGTCGGGATCTCGGCGCCGCCCTGCCTGCGCCGTGTGCGCACGCTGGAGGAGGCGGGTTACATCAAGGGCTATCACGCCGACGTGGACAGCCGCGCGCTGGGCTTCGAGGTTCAGGTGTTCGCGATGGTCGGACTTGTCAGTCAGGCCGAAGCGGACCTGTCCCGGTTCGAGCAGCGCTGTCGCGACTGGCCGCTCGTGCGCGAATGCCACATGCTGAACGGCGAGGTGGATTTCATCCTGAAATGCGTGGCACCGGACCTGTCGACCTTCCAGAGCTTCCTGACCGAGCAACTGACGGCGGCCGAGAACGTAGCGAGCGTAAAGACCTCGCTGGTGATCCGCGACGCCAAGGACGAACCGGGCGTGCCCTTCGACGTGCTGGAAGCGCGGATGACGGCGCAGGCGTAAAAGCCACAGGCGGCGATTTGTCCGCAGCTTGCGACTTGTGAGATTGAACGGTCCGGTTAAGGTCATCTGCGGGACGAAGCGCAGAGGGGAACCTGCCTTGAAGAAACTTGTTCGTAATCTGGCCTGCGTCGGTGCCGTCGCGGCGCTTTCGGGGTGTATGGGAACCGGAACTACGTCCGTTACTACCGTAAACAATATTGGCGAGATTTTTGACCCGAATGCGCCAGCTTGGGATCTCAATTCTTACCTCCCAGACCCCAATGAAAACACCGCAGCCGTAACAAACTCGTTTCAGGACACGTCCTTCAAGACCATTTTCGACGGCGTGAGATCTGCGGACAACAAGGCGGTCCTCACTTGGAACGACAAGTTGGATCAGGTTGCCCAATCCTATGCAGGCTACTTGGTGGATACAGGTCAGTTTACCCATCGAGGTGGCGCCAGCGACATTGCCTCACGTGTGACTGCGTCGGGTTACTCGTACCAAAAGGTTGGAGAGAATTTGGCGCGTGGTCAGCAAACTGAAGAGGCCGCAATGACGTCCTGGCAGAATTCTCCGGGGCACAACGCGAACCTACTCGACCCTGCATTTGAGGAATTCGGTTTGGGAGTGTCAGGCACGGGGCAGGATATCACTTGGGTGCTGGTCCTCGCCGATCCGCTGTAACGCGGGCCGCGCGTCAGTAGGCTGATCCAAGGACGATGAGGATGGACGGGTCGGGTTCACGGCTGGCCCATCCCGCCCGTGCGCTCCCTCAGATGTGATCGCGGCGCGTTGCCCCACGAACACGGATTCGGGCGTCGAGGCGAGATTCTTTGGCCATTGCCATTGAATTTCTTAGGCTATTCCCCGTTAACTGGCACGCGGAGAACAGTTTTTTTCGCGCGAGTCGCTCTGTCAGGCGGCGGGCTTATCCGGGGGATGTTGAATTGATTGGCAAGCGTATCGTGAAACTTGTGGCCGGGCTTGCGCTGGCCGGGGTCCTCGCGGCCTGTGAAACCGTGCCCACGGAAACCGCCGTCACCTCGAATGGCGAGGTGCTTCCGTTCGTGTCGCCGCGCACGTTGTCGATGTATCGCGAATTCGACGACGGCCAGTTCGTCGTGCCCGCCGTGCCGCGCCAATACCTGTCGGAAGAGGTCGCGCGGCAATACGTGCCGTATTACTCGCCCTATGCCGAGGGCACGATCGTGGTCGATCCCTACGCCTTCAAGCTCTACCTGATCTCGGGCCCGAACGAGGCGATGCGCTATAGCGTGGGTGTCGGCAAGGCGGGCTTCGGGCTGACCGGCGAGGCGCGGGTCAACCACCAGAAGGATTGGCCCTACTGGACGCCGACCGCCAACATGCTGCGGCGCGAGCCTGAAAAATACGGTCCGGTGCGTGGCGGTATGGAGGGCGGCCTCGACAACCCGCTGGGCGCACGGGCGCTTTATCTCTACCGCGGCGGGCGCGACACGCTTTATCGCATTCACGGCACGCCTTACCCGTGGACCGTGGGCGGACAGGAATCGGGCGGGTGCATCCGCATGTTCCATCAGGATGCCATTCACCTTGCCGCCAATGTCGAGAACGGCACGCGGGTCGTCATCCTGAGCCAGAACCAGACCGGCATGTACACGGTGGCCGAGGACGTGGCCTCCTGACAGCGGATCGCCGCCGGACCCCACGCGAACGTGCGTGCGTGATGGTGGGACTCTGTGTATGATCTGCCGCAAAACATAATGCGAGCAGGCAACCCTATGACACGACCCATCCGGCGGCGCGCCGCCGTCACCCTTTCCTTGTGCGCCGTTCTCGTCCTGGCGGCCTGCGGGTCATCCTCGACACGCGGGCGCATGGCGAACCCAAGGCCGCTTTTACCCGAAAACTATCAGGCTGCGGGCATCCCGTCGCAATTCGGCGACACCGACCCGATCGACTGGACCGAACATGACATCCGGCCCTCGGCCTATCCGGTGCACGGGATCGACGCCTCGCGGTATCAGGGCGACATCGATTTCGCGACGGCACGGGCGAACGGGGTGAACTTCGCCTGGCTGAAGGTGACGGAGGGGGGCGATCACCTCGACCCCGGATACGAGATCAACGCGCCGCGCGCGAGGGCGGCGGGCGTGCCTGTGGGCGGGTATCACTTCTACTACTTCTGCCGGACCCCGGCAGAGCAGGCCCGGTGGTTCATCAAGAACGTCCCGCGTGTGGCGGGCGACCTCCCCCCGATGCTGGACATGGAGTGGAACCACCAATCGCGGACCTGCAACCGTCGCCCGGACGCCGAGACCGTGCGCGACGAGATCCGGCAATACGCGGCCATCGTGACCAGCCATTACGGCACGCCCCCCGTGATCTACGTGACACCCGATTTCTATGCCGAGAACGAGCTGGGCAAGCTTGCCGGGTACGAGTTCTGGCTGCGCTCGGTCGCGGCACATCCGTCGGAGCGGTATCCCGACGAACGCTGGACGTTCTGGCAATACTCCGGGACCGGGGTCGCCAAGGGCGTGAAGGGGAACGTGGACCTCAACGCCTTCGCGGGCAGCGTGGAAAGCTGGGTCGGCTGGCTTACGGGGCGGCGTCAGCAGTAGGCGCGTGGCGCGGCGTGTCGGTGCGATTCAAGATACTAGAATCCTAGTATTCTAGTATCTTTGGCGGGGCATTTTCGGATTTTAAATCAGCGAGTTGCAGCGAAATTCCGCCCGTTTGCTTGGCAAGAAACAAAAAAAGCCGCCCCATGCCGGGGCGGCTCTTTCATCGATATCGACCGCGTCAGGCCGCTTTGGCCCGCAGGCGCACCTGCTTGCGGTTGCCGCGATGGAACGGGAGATCGATCTTCTCCGTCTTGGCGGTTTCGACAATCGACTTGATCCAGCGTTGCTTCGACATATTCGGCCTCTCGTCTCTCGCGGGGTCGGCGCCCCGGCGTGTTTCGTTTCGTTGAGACCATGAAGCGCCTGAAATTGGGCGAGTCTGGGGCAGGTTCGGGGAAAGATACGGCCCGTTTGGGGGCCATTTTGGAAACAATCGCGCCCGACTGTTTCGACTGTCAGAGGCGGATCGCGGAAATCAGGCGGCCGTAGTCGGCCTCGTTCCGGTGAACCGACCGGCGATAGGAATAGAACCGGGCCGGGTCGGCATAGGTGCAGTGCTGGGTCCATTCGGCGTGGCCCACGCCGGCCTCGCGCAAGCGGTGGAGGCCGAAGGCGGGCAAGTCGAACTGCACGCGGTCGCCCGCGCCGCCCGCGAAGAAGCGACCGTTTTCCGGGTCTTCGTCCATGAAACGCTCCATGAACTCCGGCCCGACCTCGTAATTCGGTTGGCTGATGGTGGGGCCGATGACGGCATGGATGTTCTCGCGCTTGGCCCCCAGCGCGACCATCGCATCGACGGTCGCCTCAAGCACGCCTTCGATGGCGCCGCGCCATCCGGCATGGGCGGCACCCACGACGCCAGCCTCGCGATCCGCGAACAGCACCGGCTCGCAATCGGCGGTGAGCACCGTCAGCACGATGCCGGGGGTGTTCGTCACCAGCCCGTCCGCCTTGGGCCTGTCGCCGTGCTGCGGTTCCGTCACGGTCACGACATCGGGGGAGTGGACCTGATGAACCCCCGCGATGTCCACGGGCTCAGCCCCCATGGCCGCTGCCATGCGCGCGCGGTTCATCGCCACGGCGTCGGCCTGATCGTCGGACCCGCCGCCGCAGTTCAGCCCGGCATAGACGCCCGACGACGCGCCGCCCTTGCGGGTGAAGAACCCGTGGCGGATACCGTCCAATGCGCTTGCGGTGATGATTTCGAGGTTCATGTCTCGAGCCCCGGCAACATGGCTGCCCCTTCCGGCACGAATGCGAGTGTCTTGAACAGGGTTCCCATTTCATCGGGGTGCGTCAAGCGGCGATGCGCGGCGACATGGCGGGTGAGCGGTTCTCCCTCCAGCCGGGCGGCGAGGGCTTGGGCGCGCGCCGTGATGCCGAGCCGTTCCAGAAAGACCCCCTGTGGCGTGAGGCGGGAATGGGTGAGGCGGGGGGCGGCCAGCGCCAGTGCCTCGAAATCCACATGTGCGGTCAGGTCCGTCGCGCCGGGATTGGCGAGCGGTTCGGCGGCTTCGTGCTTGGCGACGGCCTGAAGCGTGTCGCCGAGCGAGTGCCAGTCGCCGTAGTCGATGACGAGGGCGGCACCGCCCTGCGCGGCGATACGCCGGTCGATTTCCGCCATGACGGCATCGGCTGCGGGACGCAGTTCGACGAGGTCGCCCGGTTGTGCGTCGGTCCACCGGTCGAGTGGCGCATGGGCGGTCGGGCCGCCGAGGCCGAAGGTGAGCGCACCGTCTTTCAGCCCCACCTGCCGCTCGCGCCAGTCGTCCGCGTCGCGCTGGAACTGGCGCACGGGCAGGGCGTCGAAGAATTCGTTGGCGACGAGGAAAAGGGGGCCGTTTGGCGCATCCTCCAAACTGTCCACCCACGTGACGCCATAGCCCGTGAGCGTCGCCTGTTGGCGTTCGCGCAGACGGGGCGAGGCTTCGACCAGCACGATCCGCGCGGCGTCGTGAAACCCCGGCACGCCCCGCGTGGCACGCAGGATGTCGGCCAGGAGGGTGCCGCGACCGGGGCCAAGCTCGGCCAGAACGAAGGGGGTGGGCGATCCCTGATCCATCCAGCCTTGTGCCAGACACAGCCCGACCAGCTCCCCGAACATCTGCGAAATCTCGGGCGACGTGGTGAAATCGCCCGCGGTGCCGAAAGGGTCGCGCGTCGTATAATAGCCGTGCTCGGGATCGAGCAGGCATTCGGCCATGAAATCGGCCACGCTCATCGGCCCGGTGCCTTCGATCCGGGCGCGGAGTTTGTCGGCGAGGCTCACGTCCGGCTGCGGCGGGCCGCCCAGATCAGGGTGGCGATGCCGACGAGGATCATGGGGGTGGACAGAAGCTGGCCCATCGTGATGCCGAAGGAGGGCGAACCGATGACGTAACCCATCGGATTGTCCAGCGTGATGAACTGCGCGTCCGCCTGCCGGAAGAATTCGACGATGAACCGGGCAAGGCCGTAGCCCAGAAAGAACAGACCTGCGAGCATGGCGGGGCGTTTCAGCCAGCCGCGTTTGAAAGCGAGGTACAAAAGAACCGTGCCAAGGATCACGCCTTCGAGAAGCGCCTCGTAAAGCTGCGAAGGATGGCGGGCACAGACCTCGCCCGCCGTGGCGCAGGCCTGTGCGGCGGGGCCGGGGAAGACCACGCCCCAAGGCGCATCGGTCGGACGGCCCCAAAGCTCGCCGTTGACGAAATTCGCGATCCGCACGAGGGCGAGGGCCGGGGGCGTGGCGATGGCCAGAAGATCGGCGACGGAGGCGGTGACCAGACCGTGCTTGCGCGAAAACAGGATCACGCCGACGACCACGCCAAGAAACCCGCCGTGGAACGCCATGCCGCCCTGCCAGATCTTGAAGATGTCGACCGGGTTCTGAAGGTAGTATCCGGGTTGGTAGAACAGCACGAACCCAAGCCGTCCACCAAGGATGATGCCCGCCACCATCCACGTCACGAGCTCTTCGAGCTGGGCGCGCGTCATGGCGGGGTTTTCGTCACGCCACAGCGGCGGGCGCGAGATCGCCATGCGGATGATCCACCACCCGATCCCGATGCCGACGATATAGCCCAGCGCATACCAGCGAATCGCGAAATGCAGTCCGAACAGATCGAATGCGAACGCCTCTGGCGACAGGTTCGGAAATTGGATTGCAGCCCACATGGCCGTTTGGTGCGCCGGTCGCGCGGCAGTGTCAACCTGTCACGCTCTGTTGAGAATCGCGGCCATCTTGCCCATATAGTGAACAAGCACCGGCCCAAGGGCGTTCATTCATGAGGGCCGGGCAACAGGAGATCGAAATGCAGACGCGAAACAAGGTGCTGGACGACCTGTCTCAGCTCATGACCAATGCAATGGGCGTGGCGCAGGGGGCGCGGACCGAAGCCGAGACGGCGATGAAAAGCTGGATGGACCGCTGGCTCGCCGACCGCGATTTCGTGACTCGCGAAGAATTCGACGCGGTGCGCGCGATGGCGCAGAAGGCCCGCGAGGAGAACGAAGCCCTGAAGGCCCGCATCGAAGCGATGGAAGCGGGGGCTGCAAAAAAGCCCGCGGCGAAAGAGTGATGCCTTACGTCACGGCCCTGGTTGCGGCCGTGGCGATCAGTCTTTCGGCAACGGTCGCTTCTGCCTGTAACCTTCCCCCCAATGCGGCGAGCCTTATGGCCGACGCCGGATCGCAGATGAATTCCGTGCGATCCGCGAACGGGCGCGCGACCCTGAGACGGGATGCGCGGCTGGACCGCGCGGCCCAGCGCCACGCCTGCTGGATGTCCACGAACGGCACGTTTTCGCATCAGGGCGGCGGCAACTCGAGCCCGAGCGACAGGATCGCTGCGACCGGGTATCCCGCGCGCATGACCTCCGAGAATATCGCGCAGGGCCAGTCGTCCGGGTCCGAACTCATGTCGGACTGGATGATGTCGCAGGGCCACCGCGAGAACATCCTGCGCCGCGCCGCGCAGGATTACGGCGTCGGCGTCGCGCTTCTGAGCGGGCGCGTGGTCTGGGTCATGCTCTACGCCGCGCAATAGCCCGCGTTTCACGAAACCCGCATTCGTCAGGCATACTCCGTCGCTTTGAATGCCGTGGCTTGGCTTTTTTCGATCCCGAGCTTCTATTTCAGGATCGGGGGCTTCGACGGGTCGGACCCCGGAGCTTTGCGCTCCACGGGTTCGGGCGCTTCGGGTTCCGGCATTTCGAAGCGCAGGCCGACGCGGGCCAGCCGTTCCGCGACCGGATCGGTTGCATCGAAGAAAGCCACGTCCAGCCGCTGATCGGCCCCGGAAAACGTCATCGCCTCCTGCGCGGCGCGGGCCAGCGGTTCGTGAGCATCCGGGTCGGCGTCGATGAACGCGAGAACCAGCCCCTGGCTGTCATCGTCATACAACGCGCGGGCGAGCGTCGCGTGGTCGCAGAACCGGCCCGCCGCCGCAAGCTTGCCCTGTAGCCCGGTGATGAGCCGGTCGGTCAGACCCGTGGGCGGTTCGAGCGCGCGGACCTGGCTTTCCACCTCTTCCGGTGCGGGGCCAAGCGTCTGGGCGAGCCAGTCGACGGCGGCAGCAGGGATCAGGATGGAGGATGGGGCGGCGCCGAGGTTGACGCCCAGACCGATGCCAGACCCCGCGATCATCGCCGCGACGACGCGACCGGGCAGGGCGGCATAGGGCGCCGGTCCTTCCGAGAACGTGGACAGCCGATCCTCCCGGTCGAACACCAGCACGTAGCGGTCGGGCGGCTCGCCCTCGGCCGCTTCCAGTTCGAAAATCTCAGGGTTCACAGAGTCGCCCCGCGATTCTTCCTTGAGCAGCAGGAACAGTTCGTCATCCGCCAGACGCTCGTAAAACCCGAGCCGGGCGGCATCGTCATCGAGGTCGGCCTGCATCGCCGCATGCGCGATATCGAGCGGTGTCTCTTCGGTCATGGGTTCAACGCCTCCGCCACACGGGTTCTGAGGACCGGAAGAAGATCGGCCTCGAACCACGGGTTTTTCCTGAGCCACCCGGTATTGCGCCACGACGGATGAGGCAAGGGCAGTATGCCCGGCAGATGGTCGCGCCAGCCGCGCACCGTGTCGGTCAGGCTGGCGCGCGTGCCAAGATAGCGGCGCTGGGCATAGGCCCCGACAAGCAGCGTCAGGGTCGGTGCGAGCGTGGCGTCGACCGCGTCGTGCCATGTTTCGGCGCAGACCCGAGGTGGGGGAAGGTCCGACCCACGCGCGTCGTAGCCGGGAAAGCAGAACGCCATCGGCGTGATCGCGATGCGTGCGCGGTCATAGAAGGTGTCGCGGTCCACGCCCATCCAGTCGCGCAGCCGGTCGCCGGACGGGTCATTGAACGGAATCCCGCTTTCGTGAACCCGCAGTCCCGGCGCCTGTCCGATCACGCGCAGGCGCGCGGACGGGTCGAACCACGCCACGGGGCGCGGCTCATGCCCGGTCGCCGTCGCGCGAAATGCGGCGGCGCAAATGCGGCATTTCCTGATCTGATCCGCGAGGGGGTCGGTGCCTTGCATAACAGGAGGTTAAGCGTGACGAGCCGCGTCAACAATACGCCGGACACACACAGAACTTTTCACGAATTGTCCACCGTCGTGCCCCAATTCGGTCCCTAAGGGCAGGTTATCCATAGTGCGTGCCGTCCCGACGGGGTCGGAATTCGTACGAGTCTTTGGGATCGGTTTACCCCCAGGATTTGAGGGCAAAATGGCAACCAGCAGGCTGAGCGCCTATTACATCGGCACCTATGCCGATCTGGACCTCGCAGAGGGCGACACGGTTGCAAAGACCGCCGGTCGGCTCGTGGGGTTTCGGCTTGGCGATGCCCAGCACCCGGCGCATTCCCGCGAAAACACGTTGATCCTGACCGATTGCGGCGAGGATCGCGCGGACACCCTGACCTGGGGTGGACGCAGCGCCGACATGCTGGCTTCGCTCCACATCTCGGTGAAGCTGACCTATACGGATCGTAAGACCGATACGACGTGGATGATCGTGTTGCAGGACGATGCGGGCCGCGTGTTCCTGACACCGTTCGCGGACGGGTCCGAGTTCTCCGAAGCCTTCGTCGAGAAGCCGATCCAGACCATCGAAATCGAGACGATCACGGGCGAACATTACCGCGCGGCGGTCAAGAAGCTGGCCGATCAGGGTTACGTCTGTTTCGGCTCGGACACGCGGATCGAAACGCCTGACGGACTGCGCAAGGTCGTGCGCCTGAAGCCCGGCGATCTCGTGAACACGGTCGACCACGGCCCGCAGCCGATCCGCTGGGTCGCGATGCGCCGTTTGGGGCCGCTTGAACTGCGCGCCAATCCGGCGATCCGCCCGATCCGCGTCAAGAAGGGCGCGCTGGGCCACGGCTTGCCGGAGCGCGACGTGCTGCTTTCGCCGCAACACCGGGTTCTGGTGCGCTCGCGCCTTGCCATGCGGATGTTCGGGACGACCGAGGTGCTGGTCGCGGTGAAATCGCTTCTGGGCCTGCCCGGTTTCGAGGTGGCCGAGGATGTGGGCGGGGTCATCTACGTTCACCTGCTGTTCGACGATCACGAGGTCATCATGGCCGATGGCGCACCGATGGAGAGCCTGTTTCTGGGGACCGGTGCGCGGGAAGCGGTCGGGCAGGAGGCGCTGGAGGAAATCCGCGCGATCATGCCCGAACTGGTCGATATGATGGTCGCCGGAAACGGCAGCCCGGCCCGCCCGTTGACCGACAGCGACCGGGCCGCCGAGATGGGGCAGATCCACCGGCAAAGCGACGTCGCGCTGATCGCGGGGTTCTGAGGCGACACCGGGCGGCATTGAGCCTGACCTGACGTTTCGCTACACGGGCTGAAACCCTGTGGAGACGTCACGCGCATGTATCGGGTCTGGAACTTCATCGCCAATTACTCGGTCCTGCTCGTCGGCGGCGCGTTGATCGCGCTCGTCTGGGCGAACCTCGACACCGAAAGTTACCGCCATTTCATTCACTATCCGCTGTGGTTCAACGGCTGGATCGGTCTCGACCTGCATGCATGGGACGCGGCTTTCGGGCCCGAAGCGGGTCGGTTCGAAACCGGCGATGTCGAGAGCGTGCTGACCGTACAGGGGCTGGTGAACGATTTGCTCATGGCGTTTTTCTTCGCTTTCGCGGGCAAGGAGGTGTGGGAGGCGCTGATCCTGAAACGCGGCGCCCTGCGGGGGCGCAAGGCCGCCACGCCCTTGATCGCGACCCTTGGCGGGATGCTTGGACCGATCGTCGTCTTTCTCTCGTTGGCCACGCTCATGGGGTCCGACATCTATGACGCGGTGGCCCGCGGCTGGGCGGTTCCGACCGCTTCGGACATCGCGTTTTCCTATGTCGTCGGGCGGGTCGTGTTCGGGGCGGGGCACCCGGCGCTCAGGTTCCTGCTGCTTCTCGCCATCGCCGACGATGCGGGCGGGCTCGTCATCCTCGCCCTGTTCTACCCGCCGGGCAATTTCGCGCCGGAATGGCTTGCCGTGTCGCTGTTCGCTTCGGTCTTCGTCTATCTCGCCTTCAACCTCATCCCGCGTCGGATGGATCGGGGCGACCAGACGCGGGCGCGGTCGACATGGGTGCGCCTGCACCTCAAATGGTATCCCTACGCCATTGCCGGGATCGTCAGTCTGCTCGCCTTCACGCAGTCGGGTCTTCACCCCGCGCTCGGGCTGCTGCCCGTCATTCCGGCCATTCCCCATGCCGACCGGGCCTTCGGTATCTTCGCCGAGGCCGAGACGCATCTGCACGACATCCTGAACCAGATCGAACATGCGCTACAGATCCCGGTCGAGTTGATCCTGTTCCTGTTTGGGCTGGTGAACGCCGGGGTGGCGTTCGCGGCCTTGGCCGAGCCGACATGGCTGGTTCTGGGCGGGCTGGTCATCGGCAAGCCCGTCGGCATCTTCCTGTTCGGGCTTGTCGCGGCGCGGCTCTTGCGGCTCGGCTTGCCCGAAGGGATGCGCGTGGCCGATCTTTTCATCGTCGGTATCGTCGCCGCGATGGGGTTCACGGTGGCGCTGTTCTTCGCGGCAGCCGCCTTCGACCCCGGGCCGGTGCAGGACGCGGCCAAGATCGGCGCCTTCTTCAGTCTGGGGGCCGCGATCCTTGCCATTGCACTGGGTAAATTGTTGCGGGTCCAGAAACGCCGGACCTGAATCGGGCGCGTCGTGTACGATCCGGACCAAAGATCACCGGGTATTGTGCCGTTTTCCGGCCCAATTCCGAGACAAAGCGTTGTATTGAAGGCGTTTGATCCGACATAATGACGCCAGATTGGCCTAATATAGCGTATCCTTAACGCGGCCCGGACTACACCGGGCCCTGGGGCAGCAGCAGTCACCGGGGTTCGAATGATCGAATTCGACAATGTATCCAAGTCCTTCTGGACCGGAAAACAGCGCAAGGTCATCCTCGACCATGCGTCGTTCCGGGTGGAGCTTGGCAACTCGCTGGGGATTCTCGCACCCAACGGCACCGGTAAGACGACGATCATTCAGATGATGGCGGGGCTGGAGAAGCCGGACGAGGGCGAAGTGCGCCGCACCAGCCGGGTGTCGTTCCCGCTCGGGTTCATGGGCGGCGTTGTGCCCAAGCTGTCGGCCAAGGAGAACGCGCGCTACATCGCGCGGCTCTACGGGCTGGACCCCGACTATATCGAGGCCTTCACGCGCTGGCTCTGCGGGCTTGAGGAATATTACGACTTCCCGCTCGGCACTTATTCGTCGGGCATGAAGGCCCGGTTCACGTTTTCGCTGCTTCTGGCGCTCGAGTTCGACATCTACCTGATCGACGAAGGGATGCCGCAGACGACGGATGCCGAGTTCAACCGCAAGGCGGGGGATGTGCTCAGGCAACGACTGGAAAATTCGACCGTCGTGGTGGTGAGCCATCAGGCGCAGACACTTGAGAAATTCTGCCGCTCGGCAGCGGTGCTGCACAATGGGCAGCTTTTTATGTTCGATACCTTGGAAGAGGCGAAGCAACTGTATGACTACTCCACCCAAGGCTAAGAAATTCCGCATCCGCCGCCCCGGATCGGACGCCCCGCGTGAGGCGTCCCCCGAAACGCAGCCGAACGCGCAGGGCGCACCGCAACCGCCGCGCGCGCAGGCGCAGACGCTTCGCCCCGCCGGCCAGCAACCGCAGCGCCCGGCCACGCCGCAGGGTCAGCGTCCGCCGCAGGGCGGACAGCCGCAGCCGCGCCAACCGCGCCAGTTGAACGCGATGGAAGAGGCCGCGCTGTCACCGCAGGAGGATGGCTTCGGCGGCGCACCCTTCCCGGGGTCCGCCGCAGCCGACCGGGGTGGGCAGGCCGCGCCGACACCATCGCGGCGCGAACCGCCCGAGGTCGAAATCGGACGCATCAAGCAAGAGGGCCTGACGGGCCGGCAACTGCGCATGGCGCGCCGCGTCGCCCAGAAACACGGGCTTCCGGCGACGTCGGACTATGACGCCGTGCGCCTGTTGCGCAAAGCCGGGATCGACCCGTTCCAGACCGCGAACATGCTGCAACTCGTCTCGTCGGAAGAGGGCGGGGCCAAGCCGCAGCCGCCCGAGGGCGGGGCGCGGGTGCAGCTTCCGCAGACAATCCAGCCGCAGCAGCAGCAATTGCCTTCGACGCAGGTGATGGATGCCGCCGATCGTGCGAAATCCATTCAGGAAATGCAGAACCAGATCGTTCGGCGGCGACGCAAGAAACTCCTGCTACTGGCCACGCGACTGGCCGCGCTGGTGCTTCTGCCGACGCTCATCGCGGGCTGGTATTTCTATGTCGTGGCGACGCCCATGTATGCCACCAAGTCGGAATTCGTGATCCAGAAGGCCGAAAGCGGCGGCACGGCGATGTCGAGCCTGTTCGCAGGCTCCGGTCTGGCGACGTCGCAGGATTCGATCACGGTCCAGAGTTACCTGTCGTCGCGCGACGCCATGCTGCGGCTGGACGAGGAATTGGGGTTCAAGGCTCATTTCTCGAATCCCGAGATCGACCCGATCCAGCGGCTCGACGCGGATGCCTCAAACGAGGAAGCCTACAAGACCTATACGCGCAACGTGAAGATCGGCTTCGATCCGACCGAGGGCATCGTGAAGATGGAAGTGATCGCGGCTGATCCGGCGTTCTCGCGCCAGATGTCCGAGGCGCTGATCCGCTACGCCGAACAACGGGTCGACAACCTGACAAGCCGTCTGCGCGACGACCAGATGGCGGGCGCGCGCGAAAGCTATGAAGAGGCCGAACAGGCGATGCTCGACGCGCAGGCTGAGGTTCTGCGACTTCAGGAAAGTATGGGCATTTTCGATGCCACCTCGGACGCGACCTCGATCATGGGGCAGGTGAACACCTTCGAGACGCAGTTGCAGCAGAAGCGGCTTCAGCTTCAGCAGCTTCTGGACAACCCGCGCCCCAACCAGGCACGGGTCGAGGGCGTTCGGGGCGATATCGCGCGGCTGGAACAACTCGTCGCCGACCTGCGGGCGCGGCTGACGGAAGACGGTCAGCAGGGCGGCGACAGCCTTGCCTCGGTGTCCGGTCAGTTGACCATCGCGCAAACGAACCTTCAGACGCGGACCGCGCTGATGCAGCAGGCGCTGCAACAGCTTGAAACCGCCCGGATCGAGGCGAACAAACAGACGCGCTATCTCGAAATGGGCGTGCATCCCGTGGCCCCGGACCGCGCGACCTATCCGCGTGCGTTCGAGAACACGCTGCTTGCCTTCCTCGTCTTTGCGGGCATCTACCTGATGATCTCGATCACCGCGGCAATCCTGCGCGAGCAGGTCACGAGCTGACCTGACGGGCACGCCGAGTTCGGAACGGGCGCAACCGGGCGCCCGTTTTCATGTCCGGGTGCGGGCAAAGCCCCGGTTTCGGGGGTTCCCAAAAGTCGATGCCGCCGGATACTCTGGGAAAAAATTCCCGGGGACGGACATGATATTTCTAAGACTACTGGCGCTTATCCTGTGCCTCGGCACGCCCGTGCTCGCACAAGAGGGCACCATCACCTCGGGCAACGGCACGAACGCCGAACAGGGTCAGGCCGACGCGGCCATGGCCACGCGCATCCGGGACATCCTGCACGAACTCGACGGGTACGAGGACGTCACCGTGACCGTCAAATCCGGCATCGTCACGCTCCGCGGCACGACGCTCGACCTCGCCCAGTCCGAGGCGCTCGTCGGACTTATCGGTCGGGTCGAAGGGGTCGTTGCGATCGAGAACGAGGTGACGATCTCGACCGACGTCAGGCGGCGGCTGATGCCGATGGTCGAACGTTTTCAGCTGAGGTTCTGGCAGGGCATCGCGTTCCTGCCGCTCGTCGGGATCGCGCTCTTCGCCTTCGGGATCGTGGTCTGGATCGGGTTCTTCATCGCGCGGCGCAAACAGCCGTGGGACCGGATCGCCCCGAATGCCTTCATCGCCGACATCTTGCGCGCCGTCATACGGATCGCCGCGATCATCGCCGCGATCGTGGTGGCGCTGGACATTCTGGGGGCCACCGCGCTCCTGTCCACGATCCTCGGCGCGGCGGGTATCATCGGTCTGGCCATCGGTTTCGCGGTCCGTGACACGGTCGAGAACTTCATCGCCTCGGTGCTCCTGTCCGTGCGCCAGCCCTTCGCGCCGAACGATGCGGTGAAGATCGACGGGCATGAGGGCAAGGTGATCCGACTGACCTCCCGCGCGACGATCATCCTGTCGTTCGACGGCAACCACATCCGCATCCCGAACGCGACGGTCTTCAAGTCGACGGTCATCAACTACACCCGTAACCCGGAACGCCGCTTCGATTTCGACATCGGGGTGGGCTACGGCACCGATCTGGCGGCGGCCAAGCTGCTGGCCGAAGAGACGGTGAAGGGTTTGCCCTTCGTTCTGACCACGCCGTCGGTCTCGTCCTGGACGACCGAACTCGGCGGATCGGACGTGGGCATGAAGGTGACAGGCTGGATCGATCAGCGCGAAACCGGGCTTCTCGCGGCGCGGTCCGAGGCGATCCGTCAGGTTCTGATCGCCTTCGAGGAGGCGGGAATCGAGATGCCGGAACCGACCTATCGCCTGCTGATGAACGAGGCCGGCACACAGGAAGCGGCACCCGCGCCAGCCAAGCCGAATGTCGCCGAAGTCAGCCATGACGTGATGAACGTCGAGGCCACGACGGAACACGAACTCGAGGATATCGTTGACGCCGAGCGCGATACCGAGCGGCAGGATCTGCTTCGTCAGGACGCAACCAAGGAATGAACCGACAGCCCGGATTTTTTGGCTTGCAGCCCACCAGCCGTTTGAGTAGGAACACGCGCACCGTTGGGGTGTAGCCAAGTGGTAAGGCAGCGGTTTTTGGTACCGTGTATCGTAGGTTCGAATCCTACCACCCCAGCCACGCTTTCCGCAGATTCTCGAAAGACGTGCGTCCCCTGCCAATCGGCAGGCCGGTTCGGCACCCGCATCAGGCCTTCTGTACCATGCGAGTTATCGCGTGACGTCCGGTCCCTCGCAGTGGCCCCGCGAATGCAGGCCGCCCGAAGTGGTCGTCGTCGCCGCCCGCGTTCACTCCGCCGCGCTAGAACGTGTTGAGCGAGACCCCGGCGAACACCTCGCGTGATTGAAACCGGTAGCCGAGGCGCAGCCGGGTCGCGTTGTTGGGTAAGCCGTAGGTGGCCGCGATGGATTGGTCGAAATACCCGTCGTCGTCGCCCTGAACCGTGAACTCGAAATCGATGTCGGGCTCGTTGAACCCCACGGTCAGCAAGCCGAAGTATCCTGTGTCGATGGATGTGAACTCACCCAAAAGAAAGACGTGTCCGAACGTTGTGGGGCGGTAGTGTTCGGCGATGACGCGGACGCCGAATTTCGGGGTCGCGAGTCCTTCGTATTGAAAGGCGGGACCGATCCGGAACGTGACGGGGGCCGCATCGCCAAGGACGAATTTGTAGGTGAGCGAAGCGTTCAGATCCGCCCCACCCGTGTAGCCGCTGAGGCTCGTCGCATAGGACAGATTTCCGCGCTCGACGGACAGGACACCCGTCGTCGTGGTCCGCGACGCGTCGAGTTGCGCGAACAGGCCATCCGACAAAGCGGCAGAGGGCAACAGGGCGAACGCCGACATCAGGGATACGCGAAGGAACGCGCGGAGAGGGGCGCGGTTCATCAACCCCGTCCTTTCGTGTTCGAACTGAAGGTAAAGCGCCGGGCGACATCGCGCAGCATGGCGCTCATCCTGACATTGGAGATCCCCGGCGTGTTGTCCTCGGTGTAGAAGCGCAGGAGGAGTGCGGCGCGCTGGGTGTCGTCGGGCAGAAGTTGCAGGCGCACGCCGTCGCGCGACTTGGCGCTGACGTATGTGGCGACCGCCCCGACGTTTTCCAGTTCGATCGTGCCGCGCGTGCCGATCTCGAACTGGCGCCCCCGCAGTCGGGCATGGTCGAGCGTCAGGTTCGTCATCCAGAGGTCCATCTGTTCGCCCCCGAACGAGACGCGGACCTGTTCCGGCGCATCGGCGACATGGCGTTCGCGGCGCGGCAGTTCCACGCAGGCGACCAGCGTCACGGAGAGGACGACAAGGTTGTAGAGCGTCCAGAACAGGATGACCCATTTGCCGTCGCCCGCATCGAAAAAGGCGAACCTGTCGAACAGCACGCCCAGCACGAGACCGCCCAAGGTGATGGCGAGCAACAGGGCGAAGGGCACCATCATGCGCCACTGGACGACGATCTTGCTGCGATCCCCGCCCTTGGCCGTGACGCTGAACGGATGGCCGTAGGGCTTGATGAGACCCGTGATGGCCGAGCGCGCGATGGGATAGGCGCCGATCAACTGGCTCACGTCGTTCAGAACCGGCACGACATGCCCGCGCGACAGAAGGTTCAGGGTCAACAGAATCCACAGGTAATACGCCCCGAAATAGGACACCACATCAGCAAGCTGGGCATTCACGACGGTGATGTTTCCGTACCAATAGAGCAGGGGAAACACGAGCGCGGCGAGGCGGAAGGTGAATGTCGTGAGCCAGTAGAACACCGAGTCGAGGACGCTCCAGCGATCGCGAAGGCGCAGGTTGTTCGTGGCGAAGGGGCCGAGCGACCCGCGCGCGATCTGCATGAGGCCCAGACACCAGCGGGCGCGCTGGGTGACGTATTCCTTCAGACCTTCGGGGGCGAGCCCTTCTGTCAGCGCCTCGTTGAGATAGACCGTTTTCCACCCGCCGTTCTGAAGCGCGAGGGTCAGCATGAAATCCTCGGTGATGCTCTCGGTCGGGAAGCCTCCGATGTCCTGCAAGGCCGGGAAGCGGATCACGGACGAGGTGCCGCAGCAAAAGGCGATCCCCCATGCGTCGCGCGAGGGCTGCATGTGGTCGAAGAAGAACCGCTGCTCGTCCGGGTAGGACCGGCTGACGCCGAGGTTGTGCTGGATCGGGTCGGCGTTGAAAAAGTGCTGGGGTGTCTGGACGAGGCCGACATCGGGGTCGTGGAACAGGGCGAGCGAGCGGCGCAGGAACCCGCGGTGCGGCACGAAATCGGCATCCAGCACGGCGACGAAATCAGGGGGCGTGTCCCATTCGGCGAGTCGCGCGAGGGCATGGTTGATGTTGCCGGCCTTGGAATCCTTGTTGTCGGGTCGGCGCAGGTATCCGACCTCGGCGCTGGCGCAATAGTCGCGCAGCCAGTCGCGGCGCCCGTCGTCCAGCACGATCACTTCCTTGTTCGGGTGCTTGAGCGCCTTGGCCCCGATGATCGACCGTTCGAGGACGTCGAGTTCCTCGTTATAGGTCGCGATCAGGAGCACGACGGACGGGTCCGGGCGTGGCGCCCACCAGTTCGCGTTTTCCGTCGCCTCGTCGGAGCGGGACTTGACGCGCATCATGATAACGAAGGCGCTGAGGGACCCGATCAGGGCGAGCAGTTCCAGCAACAGGAGCGCCCAGCTTGCCGCCCAGTCGAGCGTGAAGCCAAAAGGCGCAACGGTTTCGGTCGCCCGCCAATAGATGTAGCGCAGGGCAAGAACCATCGCGATCGAAAGCATCACGACCCGATGGCTGGTCTTCGATTTGTCGAAGACGAAGGGGATCACCACCGCGATCCCCAGAATGAGGGCCAGTTGGTTGAAGCTCGACCCGAGTTCGCTGGGATAGATCATCGACCGGCCTAGTTCAGCAGCCGGCGCAGCGGGTCCAGGGGCCGGTCCTGAAAGAACACGCGGCCGGTCCGCCCGATGGCGCAGCCGCCCGACATGTCGGCACCGCGCAGATCGGGCACGATGAGCGTCACGTCGTAGCGTTCCAGATGTTCCTTGCTGGGTTTCACGGCCATGTCGTCGTAGACGGTCGCGGCCCCGGCACCGGCGAGCCGCGAGATCGTGCCCTCCAGCGCCATATCCGCGCCGGAGAACCGGAAAATGGCCGGGTCGCCCGTGCGCAGGCGGTTGTAGACGATCTCGGACACGCTGAGCGACACCACCGCCGCCGAACAGTCGGCGACCTTCATAATCGTGTCGCCGCGCTGCACGTTGATCCCGTCACCCACCATTCGTTCCCAGATGATCCCGTCGACCGGCGAGGCGATGTCGCCGCCCGTCAGCCGGATCATGCGCACACGCTCGCGGGCGATGCGGTCGTCGATGGAGGTCGCGATGGCCTGAGCCTCCGCCAGTTCCGCCTCGATCCGTGCGAGTTGCTGGCGCGCCGTGCCGGACCAATAGGCGTAATTCCAGGCCGCTCCCGCCGTGTCGTCGAGAAACAGATCCGTGCGGGCGGTGTCGAGTTGAAGCGCCTTGAGCGACGAGAACGCATCGGAGGCTTGTGCCGAATCTCCCCCGGCGTTGCCGTCCACATTGCTCGCGTTGCGGGCGGTGTTTTCCAGATCCAGATCCTCGAGCTTTTCGGGGTCGGTCAGATCGGGAAGCGGGGCGACCGGGTCTTCGGTCTGGAACGCGAGCTCGCGCGTCCTGGCCGCCGCATAGGCGTCACGCATTTCGGCAAGCCAGACGCTGTGATCTTCCAGCACGGCCTTTTCCGCCTTGAGGCGTTCGACATGGGACAGCGCCAGATCGTGTTCGAGGATGAGGTCGTCCAGCCGGACACCATCGGCGCGGACGTCGCTGATGCTGAACAAGACCGTGTCGGTCGAGACCTGCATCCCGACGGTCCGCGACGGCATTTCGATGTCCCCGGCGACGGGTGCGCGCACCGTGACGATCGGTGCGTTGACGAAGGCGTTGGAACTGGCACCGGTGACGTGTTCAGCCACGAGGACGTAGAGCGCCCCGATGATGACGATGGACCCGATGACGAGGCGAAGATACCGCACGATGTGCCTCCTGCAAGCGCCCACAGCTTCCGAGCTGTGAAGTTGTTTTTTCCATTAACCTTAACACATCAAGACATTGTCGAAAGTATGGAAACACATGCGCTCAACAAAGGCCGCTCTCGCGGCGTGCGACGCTGGACATAAGGCCGAGCGTGGCGGGGTAGTAGGGCTCGCCCGCATCTTCGACGGGGTCGTTCGGGCCGCATCGGATCAGGTCCGCGACGGCGCGGTAGCCCGGATAGGTGCTGCGTTCGAGAACCTCGCCTTGCGGCGTCAACACGACCGGCACGCGCGCCTCGTCCGTCCATATCTCTTGCTTTTGGGTCCGCGCGGGGTGTGCCGCATTGCCGGACCAGTGAAGATAAAGGGCCACCCGTATCGCGTCGTAGCCGTGGTTCGCGCCGAAGCCCTCGGCAGGTCTGAACCCATCCCGCGTGACCAGAACCCAATCCGGGACGAGCCCCGTTGCGGCGAGTTCGGCAAGGATCGTCTCGCCGTGATCGGCGGCACGGATCAGGGCTTCGCGTTCCGTGTAGAGGCCCAGTTCCCGCAAGGCGCGCGGCATGATGTAAGACGGGTTGAACAGGACGCGGTCGGGTTCGCTCATGGCCTCCGCACCGGGGGTCAGGATCGGCTCGTCCGGCGCGCGCGGGTCAGGTTCGAGGCAAAGCGCGGCAAGGGCGTTGGCGATGGCTTCGACCGTGCCGCGTCTGTCTCCCCAGCCTGAAAACACCTCGGCCCGCATCAGCGCCCATGCGCGAAACAGGTCGCCGTCGGTCGCGGTATGCCAGTCGTTCCCTGCCAGTGCGTCATCACGATTTCCCGCGGGCGACCAGCGCCACGCCATCAGGGCATCGTCGCGGATCAGCAGGTGTTCGCGGGTCCAGCCTTCGATGGCGTCGAACGCCTCGCGATCCCCGAAGGCCTGTGCGAGCAGCAGCCCATAGCCCTGACCCTCGGAATGGCTCACCCCGTTCTGAAGGTGGTCGATCACCCGCCCGTTCCCGGCCAGAAACCGGGACTTCCACAAGTCCCAGGCGGCGCGTTCATCGGCGCGAACGGGCGTGAGGAAGGCCATGGGCAACGCACAGCCGGTCAGCGTGGCGATGAGCCTTCGGCGGGTCAGTTTCACGGGCAAGGGTGGCTCCGGGCAAGAGGGGCCTGAGCCGGGAACCGACCGTCAGATACGCGACACCCGCGAGGCGAGAGTCCAAGTCTTGCCTTATTCCTGCCAAAGGTATCTGGCAGATCATGGTTAATATTCCTGCGAGTAACGACCATGTCCCACACCGATCACGATTCGAACCATCCCCGCATCATAAGCACCCTGTTCGCAAGCGCCGGGATCGCATTTCTTCTCGCCATCGTCGTCTTCATCTTGCCGTTCCAGCGGAAGGTCGAGGATGTGGCGATCCGTGCGCAGGGCGATGTGGCACGACATTCGGCGCAATCCATCCAGCTCGCGGTCTCGGCCCTTGTAGAGAGGGAATGGGACAGTCTCGTCGGTTTCAGCGCCTATGTCGATCTCGATGACCATGACGGAATGCGCGTGCTTACGGACGCGGCGGCCATGGCATCGGAGGGCATCACATGGGCCGCTGTCGTGGGGCTGGACGGCACCGTCATGGCCTCGACGCTGGGCAAGAATCAGGGTGCGGACGTTTCGACCGCGCCGTGGTTCAATCAGGGGCTCCGCGGTGACACCGTGCAGACGGCCTCCTCCGGCGAAGGCAGCCGGATTTTCCTGTCCCGGCCGGTTCGGGACGCTTACGGACAGGCGATCGGTCTGGCTGTCTACCAGCTTCAGGGTGCCTGGCTCGACCGGGTGGTTCAGAGCGCAGCCGCGCGTCTGGAAGTGGACGTGATGGTGCTCGACACCAATTCAGAGCCGCTGTTCGCCTATGGCGACTGGTCCAAAGCGGGGCCGTCCGCGTTGATCCGGTCGCGGGCCGAACTGGGCACCGAGTTTGAAGTCATCGTCTCGTCCCATGACGACGCACCGACCGTGTCCGGGGTGTTTCCCAACGTGATCGAGGGCAGCATGCCGCCGTTCGGATGGTCGCTGGTGGTTCAGGTTCCGGTAACGACGGGCGCGACCGCCATGGGCTCGGCAATGTCCTCGCTGATCTGGACGCTGGCCGGGCTGTTCGCCGCAATCGGTGTTCTGGCCATCGTGTTCGCCTATCGCTACCTGCAACCTCTGGCAAATCTCGCGCGGGAGGCCGCGCAGATTGCGAATGGTGAATCGATTTTCCCGTCGGAAGCGACCCGCACCTATGAGGCCGAGCAGCTGTCAAATGCTCTGGCCCGGTTTCAGGCGCGGATGCACCGCGAGCAGGGGGCCGGGTGACCGGCCCCTCCGACGGCTGAAGTCTAGGCGGCCACGCGACATCCTGGCTAAGGCATTCGCGCGATGAATGCGTGCGATTGGTCATCGGAATTTTCCGAATGCGTCACCCCCTGATACCGTCGCGCGACGACGCGCAGACGGAGGCACGCTTTGGATCACTCGACCACATTCGTCACCTTGGGGACCGCCGGCGGGCCGATCCTGCAACCCGGCCGGTCGCAGCCTGCGCACCTGTTGAAGGTCGGGGATCAGGCGATCCTCATTGACTGCGGCGAGGGTGCGCTGGGCCAGTTGACGCGGGCCGAGGTGCCGTTTCGCGACATCCACACCGTCGTGTTGTCGCATCACCATTTCGATCACATCGGCAGCCTGTTCGCTTTGCTCGGTCTGAACATGATGACGCAGCGCAACCAGCCGCTCCGCATCTTCGGCCCGACCGGAACCGCAAGGATCGTGGCCGGGCTGACCGATGCCTGCGACGTGCCCAACGAGATCGGATTTGGCGTGCCGGGCCAGACGCTCCCCCATGCGCGCGATTTCGTCGAGGTGCGGGAGATCAATCCGGGCGACACCGTCGAGATCGGGGAGGTGACGCTGACCTGCTGTGAGAACACGCATTATCGCGGTGAGGCGGACCATGGCAGCGGGTGGTATCTGTCGCTGTCGCTTCGGTTCGACACGCCGGACCGCTCGGTCGTGTTCACCGGTGACACCGGGCCGTGCAAGGCGGTGGAAGGACTCGCGCAGGGCGTCGACCTGCTGGTGGGCGAACTCATGGATGTGGACCTGACGATGACGCGCGTGCGCGAGGCGAACCCCCAGATGCCCGAGGCGCGAATCCGGATGATCGGCGCGCACCTCGCCGACCACCACCTGAGCCCCGAACAATTGGGCGACATGGCCCGCCGCGCGGGCGCGAAAGAGCTGGTCGCCGTGCATTTTTCGCCGGGGATGATGACGCCGGCGCGCGCGCCGGAATACCTTGCGCGGATCAAGGCGGTCTTCGACGGCCCCGTGCATTTGAGCGAAGATCTGGGACGGTATTGAGGGTCGCGAGATCACCCGGTGCATTCAGCGGATCAATTGATGTCATTCATCCAATTCAATTTTCAAACCCATCGGGCGGTGCCTACACTCGCGTAAGCCCGCGACATCTCCGGGTTTGATATCCATAGGGAGGATACCATGGGAAAACGACTTCTGGCCGGCGCGCTTGCCGCCGCCACGGCGCTGACGCCGCTTGCGAGCTTTGCCGAAACGCTGGTCTTCGGGACCGGCAACGTACCGATGCACCCGATCAACAAACTGATCATGGAGCCTTGGGCGGCTGCGGTGAATGCCGACGGGGGCGACGCCGTTCAGGTCGATCCGCGACATGGCCCGGCGCTGGTCAGCCCGAACAACTACGTCGACCGGGTCATGGACGACGTGGTGCAGATGGCCTGGGGCATGCTCGCCTTCGATCCGGGTCGCTTCCCACGTTCGCTGGTCGCCACCACGCCGTTCATCGACGGCTCGGCGGAAGCCATCGCGATGGGGTTCTGCGAACTTTACGAAGCGGGCACGATCGGTGACGAGCTGGCCGATTACCACCCGCTGTTCTTCGTGCCGTTTCCGCAGACCAAGGTGCACCTGAACGGCTCGCCCGCGACCTCGTTCAAGGATCTGGCGGGCAAGAAGATCGCGACAGGTTCGCCCGTGGCGGCGGCCATCGTGTCGGCCAATGGCGGCACGCCGCTGTCGATCATCCTGCCGGAGCAGTATCAGGCGCTTCAGCGTGGCAACGCGGACGGCACTTTCATGAGCTACACGGCATTTCCGGGCTTCAAGCTGAACGAGGTGACGACAGACCACCTCGACGCGCCGCTGGGCGGGGCGATCGGGATGGTGTTCATGCTCCAGTCGAAATACGACGCGTTGTCGGACGAGGCGAAAGCCGTGCTCGACGCGCATTCCGGCTGCGACGTGACGCGCGAGATGGGCAAGATCGTGGATCAGTGGGAAGCGGATTCGAAGGGATTCGTGCAGGCGCAGGGCGATCACACGTTCAATACGCTTCCCGATGCCGAGTTCGAGGCGATCAAGACCAACCTGTTCCCGGTCATCGTCAAGGGCTTCGCCGAGCGCGTGCCGGGCGGCGAAGAGCTGGTCAACGAATGGAAAGCCGCCGTGACCGAGGCGCAGGAACAGATCGACAGCGGGTCGTAATACGCCTGAACGACATTGAAGGCGAAGGGCCGGTCGGGGGTGCCCCGGCTGGCGTTTTTGCTGTTTTGGCGTGATCGGGGCGTGGGTGTTTGCGGTTTTATTTCAGCGGCTTACCGCCAAAGTCCTGCTCCAGAATCCTAGTATCCTAGTATCCTGGTATCCTAGAATTCTGGAGGCCGCGTTCTCCGGCCCGCCGCAGCCCAGAACCCACACTGAACACCCAGCCCTAATTCATCGTCGAAGGCAGCCAGAGCGACAGGGCCGGGAAAGCGATGATGAGGATGATCTTGACGATATCCGCGATGATGAAGGGAAAAACCCCTTTCATCACCGTGGTCAGGCTGATCCTGGGGTCGATGTTCTTGATGATGAACAGGTTCATCCCGAACGGCGGCGTAATCATCCCGATTTCGACCACCACAAGCATGAGCACGCCCCAGAACAGCATGTCGTATCCGAGGTGCAGGATGATCGGCGTCACCACCGGAAGGGTGATAATCATCACGCCGAAGCTGTCCATCACCGAACCGAGCGCAAGATAGATCAGCACGAGGATCGCGAGAACGATCACCGGCTTTGCGTCGATCCCCGAGACCCAGGCGGCAACGAGGTCGGGCGCCTGGCTGAGATTGACGAAGAAGGCGAACATCAGACCGCCGAAGATCAGCGCATAGATCATGGCGACGGTCGTCGTCGTCTCCGAAAACACGCGCAGAAGGGTGGTCCGGTTCAGCCGTCCGCGCAGGATCGCGAGCGCAAAGGCGCAGACCGCTCCGACAGCGGCGCTTTCCGTCACGGTGAACAGGCCCGAATAAAGCCCGCCGATCACGATGGCGAACATGCCGACCACCGGGCCGGCACCGACAAAGGCCGCGCGGATTTCAGAGAATGGCACGCGGGCGGCGGCGGGCACCGTATCCTTCGAGAACGTGACGGTCGCGAAGACCGCGCAGAAATAAAGCACGATGGCCAGCGCCGCGGGGATCATCGCCGCGACGAACAGCGCGCCGATGCTTTCCTCGGTCAGAAGGGCGAACAGGATGATGACGCCCGACGGCGGCACCAGCGCGCCGAGCGTGCCGCCTGCGGCGACCGTCGCGGTGGCAAGCGTGGGCGCGTATTTCAGCTTCTGCATTTCCGGAAGCGCCATGCGCCCGAAGGTGGCCGAAGTCACGACCGAATTGCCGGACACGGCACCGAACCCGGCACAGGCCGCGATGGTGGCATAGGCAAGGCCGCCTCTGAGCGGGCCGAGGATCGCGTTCCCCAGTCGAAACAGGTCGTGCGACACCCCGGCGGCGACCGAGAAGGCCCCCATGATGAGAAAGAGGGGCAGGGTCGCCACCTGATCGTTGCGCAGGAAATCGGCGGAATCGCCGCCGAAGGTGTTCACCGCCGCGTTGGGGCCAAGCACCGCCAGCGCGCCCACGACGCCGATCACGGCGGTGACCGAGGCGAGAGGGATCTGAAGAAACACCCCCAGCCACAACAGCGCGAAGGCGGCGAGTACGGCAAGGCCCGGACTGGCGTACATGAAGTTCGTGACGCCATCCATGTCGGTCACCATCCAGTAGAGGATGCCCAGACAGATCCCCGCGAACAGGGCGGCGAGCACCACGACGATCCCACTCGATCCCGCGTCCTTGGGTGTCGCCACGGCGGCCCGCGTGTCGTTGACGACGTGAAGCAGTTGCACGGCGGACGACGCCCACATCGAAAGCGAAATGACGAAGTAGGCGGGGGCGAGCGGCACTTCGAGCAGCGCGGTGGCGCGGGCCTGCGTGTGATAGCGCAGACCTAGGCCCCAGATGCTCCACGCCAGCATGACGAAAAAGGCCAGCAGCACGACGGACCCGACGACGCTCAGCCATGCCGTCATCCGCGCGCCGGTCAGCGGGGCGAGCAGGTCGATCTTGAGGTTCACCCGGTTCGCGGCGCCCGCCGGAAAGGTCGCGGCGACGGCGACGGCGAAGACCAGCGACATCACTTCGTTCAACGCGAAGACCGAATGGCCGAACAACCATTTGCCCAGCACGTCGGCGACGACGACGCCCGCACCCAGCAGGATGCCGGCGATGGCGACGACGGCGATCCCGCCCGTGGTGTTCCGCATCCAGCGGTCCGCCGCGCGCGGGGTGTCCAAGATGTCCTGCATGTCCTCTCCTCCCATGTCCCGTCCCTGACGCGGAGCGGTTCCCGAGGGGGGCCGCATACCGGTGCCGGACACCTGTTCGACCGGCCCTCTCACGCTGCGCGCGACGGGCCTTCGCGCTTACGACTTGCCCGGCGGGGGGCCACCCGGCGACCACTTTTCGACGTTCTCGAACAAAAACATCTGCGAGGCCTCCGCACTCATCGGCGTTTCACGCATGACCCAGTCGCCATCGTGCAGGTCCATGTCCGCATCGTATTCGATGTTCACGCGCAGCGGTGAGCTGAAATACCAGAACCAGTTGGAGCCGAATTTGTGGCGCCCCGGTCCCCAGAAGGACTCGTAGCCCTTCTTGATCATGCGCGACCCGGCCAGCATCAGGTCGGTCGGCCCGGACATATGGAAGGCGAGGTGTTCGATGCCCTGCATGTATTCGGGCGTCTGGATCATGAACAGCACATGGTGATCGAGGTTCGCCTGCGGGCGCAGGAACGGCCCGGTGTTCGTGAACTTGTCGGTGATGACGAAGCCCAGCCGGTCGATGTAGAAATTCGCCATCCTGTCCATGTCGGGAACGAAGTAGACGATATGGCTCAGGGTGCGGGGGGCGGCCGTGGCCGCTTCGTCGGCGCCGACATGGTTCGGGGCGCGCCCGGGTTTGGCGCCGGGGGCGTTTATCATCTCGGCGGGCATGTCCAGCGTGACGCGGCGCGTGATGCGAAAGGCGATCTGAAACCCTGCGTCGTCCTTGCAGGACAGCGTGCCATCGGCGGCCTTTGCGACGTCGCGGTCCTTCGACAGCTCGGTCTCGATCGCGTCGAGCGTGGCCTGATCCTCGACCCCCCAGATCGTCTGGCGTAGCCAGGAATTGGTGGGCAGGGGGGCAGGCAGGTCGGGGTCGTCGGTGGCGCACAGGCGGATCGCCGTCTTGTCGAGCGCCTCGAACCGACCGTCTCCGGTCGCGGTCAGTCCGAAGTCCGTCAGAAAGGCTTCGCAGGCGTCACGGTTGTCGACGCCAAAGACCAGTTCGTCCGGCCCGATGATGCGCATGTCGGTGTCCTCCTTGCAGCTTCGGGGACCGTATGGGACTTCCAATCATTCGGAAAATGGATATTTTTTATGTTATCCATTGATTCTGAAAATGCACCGAAGAGGGTTCTGCATGCGGTTCAAGAAGCTCGATCTCAACCTGCTGGTGGCGCTGGATCACATGCTGGAGCACCGCTCGGTCACCGAAGCGGCGGGGCGGATGTTCATGTCGCAATCCGCGATGTCGAACGCGCTGACACGGCTTCGCACCTATTTCGACGATCCGCTGCTGGTTCAGGTGGGTCGCCGGATGGAGCTGACCCCGCGCGCCGAAGCCTTGCGGCCCGCGATCCGCGACGTTCTCGTGCGCGTAGAGGCCGCGATCGACCGGGGTCCGCAGTTCGAGCCGGACCAATCGGACCGCACCTTCAACCTGCTGTTGTCGGACTACAGCCTGAGAGTGCTGATGCCGACCATGTTCCGGCTCGCCGATGACCAGAATGCGACCGTGCGGTTCAACCTTCGGGCGCAGGAAATAGCGCCCTACAACCAGATCGAACGGGGTGAGGTCGATCTGTTGATCGCGCCAGAGCCTTTCGTGTCGCCCGACCATCCCTCGACGCTTCTGTATGAGGATCGTTATGTCGTGGTCGCATGGGCCAAGGGAAAATACGGCACCGGCCCGATGGACAGCCGCGCCTATGAGGCCGCGGGGCATGTGGTGATGGTGCCGCCGCAACAGGCCCAGACCGTCGATGGGCGTCTGATTGCGGGGGGCGGGCTCACGCGACGGGTCGAGGCGACGACCTTTTCGTTCGCCTCGCTGCCTTACCTCATCACCGGAACCAATCGGATCGCGACGGTCCACGGACGGCTCGCGGCCCTGATGAAGAACGAGGCCGACCTCGTGTCCTACCCGCTGCCGGTCGAAGCGCCGCCGCTGCGCCAGATGATCCAGTGGCACATGCTGCGCGATGGCGACCCCGGCCTGTCATGGCTGCGCGATCTGGCGCTGGCTTCGGCCGCGACCCTCGACGGCATTGATGCGATGGATGCATTGAATTAAACCTGTCAATTTTCCAAATACCTCAACCCTGCCTAGGGTTCACCCCGAACAGGGAGGAAACGGGTCATGAAGGTAGACAAGGCACTCGTCGTTGGCGGCGGGATCGGCGGGCTGTGCACCGGAATCGCGCTGCGGCAGAAAGGCATCGAGGTCGAGATCATCGAACGCGACCCGGAATGGACGGTCTATGGCGTCGGGATCATCCAGCAGATGAATTCGATCCGCGCGATGCACCAGCTTCAGGTGCTCGACGACTACCTCTCGCGCGCCTGGGGGTTCGACAGGACGACCCTGTTCGTCGGGCCGCAGGGGCACAAGGAAGCCGA
Organism: Maritimibacter alexandrii; assembly: GCF_005871115.1. Taxonomy (NCBI): domain Bacteria; kingdom Pseudomonadati; phylum Pseudomonadota; class Alphaproteobacteria; order Rhodobacterales; family Roseobacteraceae; genus Maritimibacter; species Maritimibacter alexandrii. Next base: position 163,515 of record NZ_SWKQ01000009.1, on the reverse strand, counting down.
GTTCGACGCGCCGCGTCTGGCGGGGCCCGACTATCCCTCGAACGCCGGAATCCTGCGCCGCGACCTGCAAAAGGTGCTGGCCGACAAGGTGGCCGAGGTCGGTGCGACCGTGCGCCTTGGGATCACGGTGACCGCGATGGCGGATGACGGCGACCGGGTCGACGTGACCTTTTCCGACGGCGGCACGGCGCGATACGACATCGTCGTCGGGGCCGACGGCGTGTTCTCGTCCACCCGCCGCATGATCCTGCCGGACGCGCCGCAGCCGCGCTACACGGGGCAATGGGTCTGGCGGTACAACCTGCGCCGCCCGCCCGAGGTCGAGGGCATCCACGTCTTCGCCGGTCCCTGCAACGCCGGGCTGACGCCGCTGAACGAAGACCTGATGTATATGTTTCTTCTGTCGGAGGAGCCTGAGGGGTTCAAACTTCCCGTCGAAGGCTCTGCCGCCGCGATGCGCGACCGGGCCTTGCGCAGCATGGCGCCGCCCCAGATCGCCGCATACCTCGACCAGATCACCGAGGATGCCGAGGTGGTGGCCCGCCCGCTCGAGGTCATCTTGCTGGAGGACGATTGGCACAAGGGCCGCGTCGTCCTGATTGGCGATGCCGTTCACGCGGCGACGCCGCATCTGGCGCAAGGCGCGGGCATGGCGATCGAGGATGCTTTGGTTCTGGCCGACGAACTGGGCAAGCACGACACCCCGGACGAGGTGTTCGCGGCCTTCCGCGCGCGCCGTATGCCGCGCGTGGCCCATGTCGCCAAGACATCGATCCTGATCGGCGACGCCCAGATGGGCAAGGTGCCGCCCGTCGATGTGGGGGCGCTGAACGGTCAGACGATGGGCATGATGGCCCAACCGATCTGACCGCGCTTTCGGCCTATGGGGCCAAGCCCGAAAGGATCGGCACGCTCAGGTGACGATGTAGACGTCGATCCGGATTGTGCGGCCCATCGGGGCGAGAGAGCAGATGAAAAGCCGTTCGGTCAGCCAGCGGTGCGGGCCGGATGGTGCGTCGAACACCGGGGCGGCGCGCATGTAGAACTCAGACGGCTCGACGGTCTCGCCCGACCGAAGCCGTGTACGCACGTCGTCGGATGAAACGCGCAGCCCCTTGTTCACCACGTAGATCGGCGTTCCGTCCTCGGCTTCGATCGTATACCGCGCCTCGATCCGGCTGGTGCCGTCCGGCGCGATCACCGGCCAATCCGACCCGCCCGGCAGGACGCGCCCGGTGAGGCGGGGGCCAACGACCCGGCCGCCGGTGATCGGGATGTGGAGCCGCTCGCCATCGGGCGAGGTTCCTGCCGAAAGCGGCGCGTCGATCTCGGCCTCGATGGTGAAGGCGAGGTCGAGACCGGGCGTGGCGGGTTTCATCGGGCGGCGAGCCATTCGGTCATCTTGCGCAGCTTGGCCTGCGCGTCGTCGCAATATTCCATCGACCGCAGGTAGCCGTGAATCAACCCGTCGCCCTTGTCGAGCACGACGGGAACCCCGGCGTCCTTGAGCTTTTCGGCGTAGATCACGCCACTGTCGTAAAGCGGGTCGTTCTCGGCCACAGCGACGAAGGCGGGGGCCGCGCCTGAGTGATCGTCGGCCACGTAGGGCGCGCAACGCGGATCGTCGCGCAGCATGTGCTCGTTCTCTTCGCCACCCACGAACATCCGGTTGTTCGCCGCCATCCCCTTGGTCTGTAGCAGCGGCGCGTTGGCGTTGGCGATCATCGACGGGCGTTCGAGGTCGAACTCGGTGACGGGATAGATCAGGAGTTGGGCGATGAACGGAAACTCGTCCTTCATGGCGAGCGCCGTGGCCGCGGCCAGATTGCCGCCCGCGCTATCGCCGCCGACGGCGATGCGGTCCGGGTCGATCCCCAGCAGGTCGGCGTTCGCACGGCACCACCGCGCCACGTCGCACATCTGGAGGAACGCGGTGGGAAACGGGTGGTCGGGCAGAAGGTAGTAATCCACCGATACGACCGTCTGCTTGTTCCACGACGCGATCCGCGAGGTGATGTCGGCATGGGTTTCGGGCGAGCCCTGTACGAACCCGCCGCCATGGGCGTAGATCAAACAATCCTGCGTGCCGCCAGAGGTGTGGCGATAGACGCGCACGCGCACCGGGCCCGCCGCGCTTTCGATATGATGCTCGGTCGCATCATCCACGTCCTCGGGCTTGGGCAACGCCATGTTCGCGGCCACGCCTTCGAAATGCGCCTTGCGTTCGGGCAGGGTCGCGCCGGGCTTGAGCGAGGCCCATTCGGACGTCCATTTCGCCATGAAGGCGTCGATTTGGGGATTGAGCATGTTTCACCTTTTCAGAACGTCGCCAAGAACCATCGACACGGCACGCTCGCGCAGCCTGTCCTGTCCTTCGCGGGTGTAGAGAGATTTGCCGAACAGCGATGAAAACGTCGGCTTGTTCGACACGTTGAAAACGGAGAGCGCCGAGATCTGCCAGTGCAGTTCGGTCGCATCGAGTCCTTCGCGGAAATCGCCGGACGCTTCGCCACGGGCGATGAGCGTTTCCAGTCGCGCGATGGCTTTCTTGTTCAGCCCGCGGATCACGGTCGAGGCGTTCAGGTAATCCGCGTGGTGGACGTTCTCGATCATCACCATACGGATGAAATCGGTGTTCTTGCGGTGATGGTCGAAGGTGAACGACACGAGCCGTTCAAGCGCCTCGACTGGGGGCAGAACGTCCAGATCCAACTTTTCCTCGCCCTGTCGGACCTTGGAATAGGCTGCTTCGAGGGCGCGCATGTAAAGCGTCTCTTTGTCCTCGAAGTAGTAGTAGATCATCCGCTTCGAGGTGCTCGTGCGGGCCGAGATATCGTCGATCTTGGCGCCGGAAAGGCCGTTCTGCGCGAACTCGGCCATCGCCGCTTCGATGATGTCACGCTTGACCCGCTCCGGGTCCTGCTTCCAGCCAGACTTTGGTTTCGTATTTTTTTCCAATGACTTGGCCAATTTTCTCCTCCCCGTTTCAGACAGGGTTAGCACGTCAATAATTAAACCCCAAGTTAAAAGTGATTGACAGATTTAAACCGCGATTCCATTTTGGCGCCATGCCCGGACGACTCGTTCGCCGGGCGAGGGAGGATGACTGGAATGAAGCTTGGCTCGGCCGAGACAGCGCAAGACGCGCCGGATGCGACTGCACGCAAGGTGCAGGTCGGTCTGATCGGTCGCGGTATCCAGCTATCGCGCACACCGGCCATGCACGTCGCTGAAGGCAAGGCGCTGGGCCTCGACTACGCTTACGACCTGATCGACCCGGACGCGATGGAAAGCGCGCCCGACCTGAGCGCCTTGATCGACCGCGCCGAGGCGGACGGATTCGCCGGTTTGAACGTGACCTTTCCCTATAAGCGCGAAGTGATGGCGCTGCTTGACGAGCTGTCACCCGCCGCGACCAAGGTGGGGGCCGTGAACACCGTCGTGTTCCGGGACGGCAAGCGCCGCGGTCACAACACCGATTTCTGGGGCTTTGCCGAAAGCCTGCGCCGGGGTCTGCCGGATGCGCCGAAAGAGGCGGTTCTGCTTCTGGGCGCGGGCGGTGCCGGCGGCGCGGTGGCCCATGCCCTGCGCGATGTGGGTGTCGAAACCCTGTTCATCTACGACGCGAACACCGAGGCCGCCGCCGCACTTGCGGATGCGGTCGAGGGCCGCGCGATCACCGACCTCGCCGCTGCGGCGGCCGGGTCCGACGGCATCGTGAACGCCACCCCGATGGGCATGGCGAAACTGCCCGGCATGGCGATCCCGGCCGATCTGATCGAGCCGCGCCACTGGGTCGCCGATATCGTTTATTTCCCGCGTGAGACCGAGCTTCTGGCCACGGCGCGCGCGCGGGGGTGCCGGGTGCTCGACGGCTCCGGCATGGCCGTGTTTCAGGCCGTGCGCGCCTTTGAACTGTTTTCGGGGCTGGTCCCCGATCCCAACCGGATGCGGGCCACGTTCGAGGCCTTCACCGACCCAAACTGAACGCGAAAGGGAGGATTACCAATGCGTTTCACTACCACCATCTCGGCTCTGGCCATCTGTGCGGCCGGTGCTGCGTCCGCGCAGGACGTTGTCGAACTCACCTATTCGGATACCGTGCCGGAAACCGATCCGCGCTCGGCCATCCTGAAGGCCGAGTTCGGCGATTGCCTTGGCGACGGCTTCAACTTCCAGCCCTACCACGGCGCGACCCTGTTCCAGCAGGGCACCGAGCTGACCGCGATGCAGCGCGGCAACCTCGACATGGGCAACCTCGCCATCTTCGACTTCTACAACCAGGTCCCCTCGACCAGCGTTCTGGGCACCCCGTTCCTGTTCCGTGACTACGAGCACATGCGCGCCGTCTACGACAGCGACGTTCTGGCCGATCTTGAAGCCGAGATCGAAGAGAAGGCCGGGGTCAAGATCCTCGCCTATCCCTACATCGGCGCCCGTCATCTGGGTTACAAAGGCGACAAGGAATACATGACGCCCGCCGATCTCGAAGGCATGAAGCTGCGGATGCCGGGCGGCGAAGGCTGGCAGTTCGTCGGTCAGGCCATGGGCGCGACCCCGGTCCCCGTCGCCTTCACCGAGGTTTACACCGCGCTTCAGTCCGGTGCGATCGACGGTCAGGACAACGGCTTCCCGGCGACCGCGTCGATGAAGTTCCACGAGGTCATCAACTACATCGGCACCACGTCCCACCTGATCGCGGCGAACGAGTTCACCATCTCGCTCGACAAGTGGAATTCGATGAACGAAGAGCAGCAGGCGAAGGTGCAGGAATGCGCCGACAACTTCGAAGCCGCGCTCGACGCCTCGACGCTGGAGCTTGAAGAAAGCAAGCGCGCCGAGATCGAAGCCGCCGGCGTGACCGTCTACGCCCCCGACAACGCCGCCTTCCAGGAGCACGTGCTGGGCGTCTATGCCGACAGCAAGTACTCGGCCGATTGGCCCGAAGGGCTGGTCGAGGCCATTCAGGCCGTCGGTCAGTAAGCACACCAAACGCGATACGGGCAGGCGGGGGAAACCTCGCCTGCCTTCACGAGCCGGAGGGGCATATGGAACAGGCGAAGACCATCTGGAACTGGCTGGGCAGGCGGGCCGAGAACATTCTCGCGCTGCTCCTGTTTTCCATGTTCGTCACCTTCATCCTTCAGATCGTATTCCGGTACTTCCTGAGCCTTCCGGTGGGCTGGACCGTGGAATGGGTGACGATCGCGTGGCTCTGGGGCATCCTCTTCGGTTTCGCCTTCGTGGTCCGCGAAACCGATATCATCCGGCTCGACATCGTCTATTCCGTCATGCCGCGCGGCATCCGCCGGGGCATGGACGTGGTGGTGGGTCTGACCATCGCCGCGATCTTTCTCTACACGCTGCCCGCGTCGTGGGATTACATCGACTTCATGATGCGCGAGCGCACGGCCTATATCCGCGTGCCGTTCTTCTGGGTCTTCATCATCTACATTCCCTTCGCGATTTCGGTCGCCGTGCGCGGCCTGATGACCGCGTGGGCGGGCATTCGCGGCACCGGGCCGACCTTCGACACCGAAACGAGCGCGGAGACGCACGACTATGATTGATCCCTTCACGCTCGCGCTGATCCTGATCGTGGCGTTGACGCTCATGGGGGCGTCGGTCGGACTTGCCATGATCGCGGGCAGCTTCGTCTACCTGATCTTCAAGGGCTTCGATCCGTCGATCGCGTCCGAAACGCTGCTTCAGGGCCTCTTCAACAACTACACGCTGCTGGCGATCCCGCTCTTTATCCTCGCCGCCGACATCATGAACATCGGGTCGCTGGCCGACCGTCTGCTCAGGTTCGCGCAGGCGCTGGTGGGCCGGTTCCGCGGCGGGCTGGGGCACGTCAACGTGGTCTCGTCGCTGATCTTCTCCGGCATGTCCGGGTCCGCCGTCGCGGATGCGGTCGGCATGGGCAAGATCATCATCAACTTGATGACGCGCGACGGGAAATACTCGAAAAGCTACGCCGCCGCGATCACCGCCGCCACCGCGACCGTCGGCCCGATCATCCCGCCGTCGATCCCGATGGTGCTCTATGCCATCGTGTCGGACCAATCGGTCGGCTTCCTGTTCGCCGCCGGGATGCTGCCCGGTCTACTCATGGCCCTGATGATGGGCGTGATGAACTACATCATGGCCCGCCGCCACGATTTCCCGGTGGACGAAGTGGTGCCGATGCGCGACCTGCCCGGCATTACGTGGAAGGCGCTTCCGGCCCTGATGCTGCCCGTGATCCTTCTGGGCGGCATCTACGGCGGCATCATGACCCCGACCGAAGCCGCCGCCGTGGCCGCGTTCTATGCGCTGCTCGTCTCGGCGCTGTTCTACCGCTCGGTGTCGTTCAAAGACTTCTATCAGGCGCTTCTGGGGTCGGCCCGGTCGACCGCGAGCGTCGGGGTGTTGGTCGCCGGTGCGATCACGTTCAACTACGTCATCACGCGCGAAAACCTTCCCGTGTCGATCAGCGAATTCCTCGGCCAGTACGAACTCAGCCGCTTTTGGTTCCTGATCGTCATCAACCTGCTGTTCCTCGCCTTGGGCATGGTGCTGGAAGGGGGCGCGATCCTGCTGATCATCGTCCCGATCCTGATCCCGTCCGTGCGGGCCATGGGCATCGACCTTGTCCATTTCGGCGTGATCGTCGTGGTGAACGCGATGATCGGGCTGATTACGCCCCCTTACGGATTGTTGCTGTTCATCACCGCGAACATCACGCAGCAGCCGGTGGGGCGGATCATACGTGATGTCTGGCCGTTCATCATCGCGCTGCTCGTGGCGCTGATGGTCATCACCTTCGTGCCGGACTTCGTGCTCTTCCTGCCGCGGCTTCTGGGATACCAAGGGTAAGCCATGAAAACCTCCATCGCGACCGTCTCGATCTCTGGCTCACTGACGGACAAGCTGGAGGCCATCGCGGCGGCGGGCTACGACGGGATCGAAATCTTCGAGCAGGATTTCATCGCCTTCGACGGTTCGCCCCGCGACGTGGGCCGGATGGTGCGCGACCACGGGCTTGAGATCACGCTGTTTCAGCCGTTCCGCGACTTCGAAGGGTTGCCGGAACCCTACCGTTCCAAAGCCTTCGACAGGGCCGAGCGCAAGTTCGACCTGATGGGCGAGCTTGGCACCGATCTGGTGCTCTATTGCTCCTCCTGCCATCCCAAGGCGCTCGGTGGGATCGACCGGGCGGCGGACGATTTCGCCGAGTTGGGCGAACGGGCGGGGGCGCGCGGGATGCGGGTCGGGTATGAGGCGCTGGCTTGGGGCAAGCATGTCAGCGACCATCGCGACGCATGGGAAATCGTGCGCCGGGCGGATCATCCCAACATCGGCCTGATCCTCGACAGTTTCCACACGCTCGGGCGCGGCATCGACCCCGAGACGATCCGGCGCATTCCCGGCGACAAGATCTTCTTCATCCAACTGGCCGATGCGCCGAAGATCGACATGGACCTGCTTTATTGGTCGCGCCACTTCCGCAACATGCCGGGCGAAGGCGATCTGCCTGTCAAGGCCTTCATGCAGGCGGTCATGGCGGCCGGATATGACGGGCCGATCAGTCTGGAGATTTTCAACGATCAGTTCCGGGGAAGCTCCACGCGGCAGGTGGCGCAGGACGGATACCGCTCGCTCGTCGCGTTGATGGATGACGTGCGCCGGGCCGAGCCGGCGCTGGACATCGACCTGCCGCGCATTCCAGCCCGGGTGCCCAGCCACGGGGTGAGCTTCATCGAATTCGCGACGCGCGGGGACGAGGCCGACAAGCTCGAAGCGCTTCTGGCGACATTGGGTTTCGCGCCCTCCGGCACCCACCGCAACAAGGCGGTCAGCTTGTGGAGCCAAGGCGGCGTGCGGATCGTGCTGAACAAGGAGACCGAGGGACACGCCGCGACCGCGTTCAACGCGCGCGGCACGACCGTCTGCGATATCGGGTTGCGCGTGGAGGATGCCCAAGCCGTCGTCGACCGGGCCGGGGCGCTTGGGATCGCGCCGTTTTCCCAGCCCATCGGGCCGGGCGAGATGGACATTCCGGCCATTCGCGGCCTGTCCGGTTCGGTGCTGCATTTCATCGACGAAGGCACCGGGCTCGAACACGTCTGGCAGGTCGAATTCGGGCAGAGCGAGACACCGGCGGGCGCGGGGATCACGGGCATCGACCACATCGCGCAGACCATGAGTTACGAGGACATGCTGTCGTGGACGCTGTTCTATACCTCGGTCTTCGACATGCGGAAATCGGCCATGGTCGATGTGTTCGACCCGGACGGGCTGGTGCGCAGTCAGGTGGTCGAAAGCCCGGACGGGGCGCTCAAGATCACGCTCAACGGGGCCGACAGTCACCGCACGCTTGCGGGGCGCTTCCTATCCGAAACCTTCGGTGCCTCGGTTCAGCACGTGGCGCTCGCGACCGACGACATCTTTTCGACGCTCACCGACATGACGGCGCGGGGGTTCGAGCCGTTGCCGATGCCGCAGAACTATTATGACGACCTCGCGGCCCGCTTCGATATCGCGCCGGACCTTCTGGCGCGGATGCAAGAGTTGAATGTCCTTTACGATCACGACGAAAAAGGCGCGTTCTTCCAGTGCTATTCCAAGGCTTTCGCAGGCGGATTGTTCTTCGAGATCCTGCAACGCGATCCGGGTTACACCGGCTTCGGCGCGCCCAATGCCCCGTTCCGCATCGCCGCCCAGAAAAGGCAGGTGCGGGGGCGGGGGATGCCTGCCCGCTAGCGGCTAGTCCTTGATCCGCCGGACGTAGAGTTCAAGCTTGTGGCTCACGATCTCGAACCCGTGCTGGCGCGCAATGTCTTCCTGCAACCGCTCGATCTCGTCCGACACGAACTCGATCACGTCGCCGGTGTCCACGTCTATGAAATGGTCGTGGTGGTCGGTGGGCGCGGGTTCGAACCGGGTGCGTCCGTCCTCGAACGTATGGCGTTCGATCAGACCACGCTCGGCCAGCGTGTTCATGGTGCGATAAACGGTGGCGATGTTCACGCCCGGCTCGATCGCGCTGACGCGGCGGTGTAGTTCTTCAACATCCGGGTGGTCGGTGGCGCCTTCGAGCACTTCCAGAATCACACGGCGTTGCCCGGTGATCCTGAGGCCGCTTCTTCGCGAGCGTTCTAGGAGTGTGTCGTCCTGCGAACCGGTCATGTCTCGGTCATATACGTCTGGGGCGGGGCCGCCCATGGCAAAATGATCTCGGGTCACCTTGTTGCAAATGATTTGCACTTGCAAGACGCTTGAGAATCTGTATCCCTAGTTGCAATTCATTCGCAACTGGTGGCGCGCTGGCCGCGCACAGGGCAGCGACGGAAAGGATAGAGGATGAGAACGCGGATAATCGCTTTCGTGGCTGGTGTCGCGGCAAGCGCCCTGATGGGCTCGGTCGCCACGGCTGACGAACACCGGATGAAGGTGGTGACCACCTTCACCGTGCTGGCTGACATGGCCGAGAACGTGGCGGGGGAGGCGGCCGAGGTGGTGTCTGTCACCAAACCCGGCGCCGAGATTCACGGGTATGAGCCGACCCCCCGCGACCTTGTCGGCGCGCAGGACGCCGATCTGATCCTGTGGAACGGGATGAATCTGGAGCTCTGGTTCGAGCAGTTCCTGCGCAATCTGGGCGACGTCCCATCGGTGACGCTGACGGATGGGATCGAGCCGATCCCGATTGCGGAGGGCGCATATGAGGGCAAGCCGAACCCCCATGCCTGGATGGGGCTCGACAATGCGATCGTCTATATCGACAACATCGCCGCCGCCTTTGCGCAACATGACCCGGACAACGCCGCGACATATGAGGCCAATGCGGCCGCCTACAAGGACGAACTCCGCGCCATTCTCGAACCGCTGCGCGAAACGGTCGCCGAGATTGCCGAAGACCAACGCTGGCTCGTCACCTGCGAAGGGGCGTTCAGCTACCTCGCCCGCGATTTCGGTCTGCGCGAGCTGTATCTCTGGCCGATGAACGCCGACCAGAACGGAACGCCCCAGCAGGTGCGCAAGGTGATCGACGGGGTGCGTGACAACGACATTCCGGTGGTCTTCTGCGAAAGCACGGTGAACACGTCGCCCGCCGAACAGGTCGCGCGCGAAACCGGCGCAGCCTATGGCGGCGTGCTGTATGTCGACAGCCTGTCCGAGCCGGACGGCCCGGTGCCGACCTACCTCGATCTTCTGCGCGTCACCGCCGAGACGGTCGTCAAAGGCCTTGCATCCAACGGGGGCTGAGGCGCGTATTCATGCAGGCAGACAAGGCAGCGGGAGTGATGAACGTGGAAGCGCAGACCGCCGGCATAACCGCGCGTGACGTCACCGTGACCTACCGCAACGGTCACACCGCGTTGCGCCATGCGAGTTTCGCGATCCCGCGCGGCACGGTGACGGCGCTCGTCGGTGTGAACGGTGCGGGCAAGTCCACGCTTTTCAAGGCGATCATGGGGTTCGTGCCGGTCGCGGGCGGCGAGATCGAGCTTCTGGGCATGTCCGTCCGCGAGGCCCTGAAGCGCAACCTCGTGGCTTATGTGCCCCAGTCGGAAGAGGTCGATTGGTCCTTTCCCGTGCTGGTCGAGGATGTGGTGATGATGGGTCGCTATGGCCACATGGGGTTTCTGCGCCGCCCGTCGAAAGCCGACCACGCCGCCGTCGCCGCCGCGCTCGACCGGGTGAACATGGGCGACTTTCGCCACCGCCAGATCGGGGAACTGTCCGGCGGGCAGAAAAAGCGCGTCTTCCTGGCCCGCGCGCTTGCGCAGGACGGGCAGGTGATCCTGCTCGACGAGCCATTCACGGGCGTGGATGTGAAAACCGAGGAACAGATCATCGCCCTGTTGCGGGAGTTGCGCGACGAGGGCCGGGTGATGCTGGTCTCGACCCACAACCTCGGCACCGTGCCGGAGTTCTGTGATCGCACGGTTCTGGTCAAGGGCACGGTCCTGAACCACGGCCTGACCGAGACGACCTTCACGCGCGCGAACCTCGAAGCCGCGTTCGGCGGCGTGCTTCGCCACTTCACGCTGGGCGGCACCGACCTGCATGACGACGAGGACGCGCGCCATATCTCGATCCTGACCGACGACGAACGCCCCTTCGTCCAATACGGCGACGAGACAAGGGTGACGGAGCGCAAGGAATGAGCGTGCTCTTCGAGCCTTTCACCTACGGCTACATGACCAACGCGATGTGGGTCTCGGCGCTCGTCGGTGCGGTCTGTGCGTTTCTGTCGTCCTACCTGATGCTCAAGGGCTGGTCCCTGATCGGCGACGCGCTGTCGCATTCGGTCGTGCCGGGAGTTGCGGGGGCCTATCTGCTCGGCCTGCCGTTCGCGCTGGGGGCGTTCCTGTCGGGCGGGCTGGCGGCGGCGGCGATGCTGTTTCTGTCGGATCGTTCCGGGCTGAAGGTCGATGTCATCATCGGGATCATCTTCACCTCGTTCTTCGGGCTGGGGCTGTTCATGGCTTCGGTGAACCCGATGGCGGTGTCGCTTCAGACCATTACCATGGGCAACATCCTCGCCATCTCGCCGGATGACACGCTGCAACTGGCCATCATCGGCTTCGTCTCGCTCGCCGTTCTGATCGCCAAGTGGAAAGACCTGATGGTGGTGTTCTTCGATGAAAGCCACGCGCGGTCGATCGGGCTGCGCCCCGGTCTGCTGAAGGCCGTGTTCTTCATGCTCCTCTCGGCCAGCGTGGTGGCCGCGATGCAGACGGTCGGCGCGTTTCTTGTCATCGCGATGGTGGTGACGCCGGGGGCGACCGCCTATCTGCTCTGCGACCGCTTCCCGCGGCTCATCCTGACCTCGGTGGCCATCGGCGCGGTGACGAGTTTCGTCGGTGCCTATGCGAGTTACTTCCTCGACGGCGCGACGGGCGGCATCATCGTCGTGCTGCAAACCGTGATCTTCCTCGTCACCTTCCTCTTCGCACCGAAACATGGGCTTCTCGCGGCCAGACGCAAGGCGCGTGCGGCACTGGACGGGGAGGCGGCCTGATGGACGTGCTTCTCATGCCGTTTCAGTTCCCGTTCATGCAGAACGCGTTTCTGATTTCCGCGATCGTCGCGGTGCCGACCGCGCTTCTGTCCTGCTTCCTCGTGCTCAAGGGCTGGGCGCTGATGGGCGATGCGATCAGCCATGCGGTCCTGCCGGGGATCGTGCTCGCCTATGTGCTGGGCCTGCCCCTGATCCTCGGCGCCTTCGCGGCCGGCATGGTGACGGCAGCTGCGACCGGGTATCTGTCCGAGAACAGCCGGGTGAAACAGGATACCGTGATGGGTGTCGTCTTTTCCGGCATGTTCGGGCTGGGGCTGGTGATCTATGTCTCGCTCAACACCAACGTCCACCTCGACCACATCCTGTTCGGCAACATGCTGGGCGTCGGTGCCGAGGATCTCTGGACGGCAGGAGGGATCGCGGCGGTCGTGGTCGTGGCACTGCTGGTGAAATGGCGTGACCTCATGCTTCATGCCTTCGATCCGGCACAAGCGCAGGCTTCGGGTCTGCCGGTGGGGCTGCTCCATTACGGGCTGCTCACGATCCTGTCGCTGACCATCGTCGCGACCCTGTCGGCTACCGGGCTGATCCTTGCCGTGGGTCTGCTGATCGCGCCGGGGGCGACGGCGTTCCTGCTGGTGCGCCGGTTGGGCGCGATGCTCTGGGTGGCCGTGGTCGTCTGCCTGATCTCAACGCTGGGCGGCACCTACGCGAGTTTCTTTCTCGACAGTGCACCCGCGCCCACGATCATCCTGATCCTCACCGCTTTCTTCGTCGCGGCCTTCGTGCGCCGAACCATTCTGGTGCGCCGGGCCACGCTGGCCTGACACCGCGCCGCCTAGTGCGCCATCAGGCGTTCCAGCACGGGGGTCAGGCTGTCGAGCAGGAGCGGGTCGCGCACGGTCTGGGTCAGGATCTTCTCGGCGGCGTCCAGACTGGTGACACGGGCCTTTTGCAGATGCGTCATTATCTCGACCAGCGTGGTGTCGTCGCAGGCGCCCGCCTGATAATGCCAAAGCGTGAGCGTCCCGGCCTGTGCGGCACGCGGGGCCAGCCCGCAGCGTTGCGACGGGTCCGCGTTGCGCCAGAACAGCGTGACCAGATCGGCCAGCGCGGAACTGTCGCTTGCGAAATAGGTATGGGCCAGCATGTCGTCGCCAAGGTCCGACATATCCACGCTGTCGAGGTTCGGGTCGGCCAGCAACAGGTCTCCGGCCTGACCCGCACGCGGTGCGCTGCCATGCAGACGGCGGGACGTGGCGAGGGCGAAGTCCCGGTCCGAGGCATAGAGCGTCAACCGTTCGGCCACCGGGCGGATCGTCGGCAACATGCCCGAAAACAGCCCGGCATCCACGTCGGGTGCGGCGAAGACCACCTGAGAAAAGACCGGATCGTCGCCCGTTTCGATGTCGTTGCGCAACGCCATCAACTCCAGCGCATCGGTCAGCGCCCGGTTGCCCATGCTGTGCGCTACGATGTGGATCGTGCCTGCGCCGGACCGGGCGACGAGGTCGTCGAGGAAGTGGGTCAACCGCCGGGCCGACACCCGGACCGACGCCTCGTCCGCGGCATAGGCGAAGGCGCTGCCGCGCGAGGGCCATGAGTAAAGCACGGGGACACCCGGAAAGTTCATGTCATGGGCCATCTGCGCGGTGCGGCGGGCGGCCCTGGCGAACGGCACGTTGAAGCCGTGCACGAAAACGAACAGGTCGTCGGCGGCCCGATCCTCAAGCCGCGTGCGCATCGTGTCGTAGAAGTCGCCGGGTTCGACCGGCACGACGCTGTGAAGCACCACATGCTTCGCCGGGTTCGGCCCGAACTCCAACCGCCAGATGCTCGGCGCTTCGACGAGCGCGGGGGTATGGTCCGGCGGAATGCTCACCATAGCGATGCCGAGTTCCAGCGCGTCCCCCCGCATGCCGGAATAGAAGGTCGACGGCTGGCTTTCATCCCCCCGCGCGCGGTCCGTCGCATAGAAGACCTCGACCTCGTGAAAGCCGCCGTCACCTTCGCCACGGGTGGACCCGAAGCCAGAGGCCGGGGCGGTGGCGGCGAAGTCTGCGGAGGCCGCATAGCTTTCGGCGGCTGCCTCGTCGCCCGCCAGCCGGGCCAGATCGGCCAGACGCGCGAAGGTGGCGGACAGGATATCGCCCGACCGCCCGGAATCGCGCTGTTCGTCAAGGATGCCTTGAACCATCTCAAGCGCGGCGGCGGGATTGCCCGCCTGCACGAACAACGTCGCTGCGGTGTCGTAAAGCGCGACGGGGTCTTCCTCCAGTACCTGACGTTCGCGGGCGGCAAGGGCGCCGAGCTGGGCATAGAACCGCGCGGCTTCTTCGATCCGTCCGGCTTCGACGAGCAGTTCGGCCTTGGCCATCCCGAGGTCGAAGGTGATGCGCGGATCGGCCAGACCCGCCCCGGCAAGCGCCGCATCCACGCGGGCGAGTGCCTCGTCGACCGGCAGCGTCGAAAGGTCGGCGAGTTCGAGTTGCAGCCGCGCAAACGCACCGTCGGTCTGGGCGTTTGCCGGTCGCGGTGCGCTGGTCATCAGGATCGCGACGATCAGAAACGAAAAGCGCAGAAACGACATGATGAATCCCGGTTGCCGAACGTCGGGACATGCTATCGGCTGGTCCGTTTCTGTAAAGCCGTCGAATTGGGTCGTTTGGGAAATGGGCGAAATGGGCGTAGGCTCGGTTCGATAATTTCTCGAATCACAATTGCGCCAAAGTTTCTTTCGGTGGGGGAAGACCCGTGAAAACCGTCGCGCTCGTCATTGCGATCCTGATCGCGGCCCTGTGGCCGAGGTCAAGCCGTGCCGAGGTATCCGCCATTCTGGTGGGGGTTGCCGACTACACCATCGAATCCGGGATCAGAGATCTGAAGGGGCCGCCGAACGACGTGCGGCTTCTGGCGGATGCGCTGACCGGGCGCGGTGTCACCGACATCACGCTCCTCGCCGATCATCTGGAGGGCGGGACGCGACCGACCCGGACCGCGATCCTGTCGGCATTGGCAGAAAAGGCCGCGACCGTCGGCGCGGGCGATTTCGTCTTCATCCATCTCAGCGGCCACGGCACGCGGCAGACCGACCGGGACGGCGACGAAACCGATGGGCTGGACGAGGTGTTTCTGCCTGCCGATGCGGGCCGGGCTGCCGAGGGCACGGGACTGATCGCGAACGCCATTCTGGATGACGAGATCGGGGCCGCCGTCGATGCGATCCGCGCCACCGGCGCGAATGTCTGGCTTGTCATGGATAGCTGCAATTCGGGCACCGGCCTGCGGGGTGTCGGCTCGAACGTCGCCACCCGATTTGTCGATCCCGCCTCGCTCGGCGCCTCGACCGAACGCGGCGCCCGGCGCGAGGATCGTGATGACGCGGGCAGCGCCGACCTGCCCGGTGGGATCATCGCGTTCTATGCCGCGCAAAGCTCCGAGCCTGCGCGCGAAGTCGACATGGGCGGCGAAGATCGGGGGGAGGACTGGTTCGGCGTCTTCACCTCACGCCTTGCCGCGCATCTGGTGGGCGAGGCGACCTACACCTTCCGCCAGCTGTTTCAGGCGGTTCTGTCCGACATGAACGACCAGAGCGTGCCGGGCGCGGCCCGCCTGCAAACCCCGCTATGGGAGGGCGATCTGATCGACGCGACCGTGTTCGGCGATGCGACCACGATCGGGGTGCGGCGCTTTCCCGTCGATGGCGAGTTGATCGGGGCCGGGCTGGTGCACGGGATGACGGATGGCACGCTCGTCGGATTGGTCGACGCGGCCAATGCCTCGTCCGGCGATTTCACGGGCCTCGCCCAGCTTGAAGCCGTGGGGGCGACCGACGCACTCCTTCGACCCGTCGCACCGGATTGCGTGCCGATGGAGGCGGAGTTGTGCGACCTTGCCGGGGAATTGCCGGAAACCGCCCGCTTCGCCGAGATTCTGGCGCGCCCCGTAGACCTTCGTGTCGGCTTCGCGCCGCCGGTCGATCTGGCTTCGGGCGAGCCGCTTGCACCCGACCACCCTGCGGTCGTGGCCCTGAGTGCTGCGATGGGCGATCCGGCCTTTGCCCTCAGCCTGTCCAGCGAAGCCTATGAGGTCGAGACGGTGTGGGACGGCACGGCGCTGTGGTTCGGTCCGCGCGCCACGGTCGGCGGCTTTCCAATCGGCCTGCGCTGGGCACCGGACGACGGGCCGCTCGGCCCGATCGTCACCCGCATCGCCAAGGCCGAAACCGCCGCACGGCTGTTCGGATCGCTTGCCGGGGCGGCCTCGATCCTGAACCCGAGCCCGGTCGATGTGAAGACCGAGGTGCTCGCGGTCAACGCCGCCGACCTGCAACCGGCGGATGCCGGTGTTTCACCCCAGGCCGAATGCCGGGCTGCAATCGGGCGCGCCAATGCCACGCCGTTGCCGCTCGCGCCTCACTCCGAACTCAAACAATGCGACGGGCTGACGGTCTCGGCGCGTGGTGTCGTCGGCGGGGCGCGGGACGTGAACCGCATCCACATCGATTCACACTATTGCATCAACGCCCGCTATGCCCGGATCGAGGATGCGACGGCGGCGCAAAGGGTGGGCGAGGGGATGTTCCTGTGCTCGGACTGTCCGGGCGGCTACGGCGCCGGGGAAGAGCGCATGTTCGTCATCGTGTCCGAAGCGATGGCGAATGCGGAACCCCTGAACCTCGAAGGCCTGATCGAAAACTGCGGGGCTGCCGATGCCGCGACGCGTGGCGGGCCGCAGGTGACGGCGGTGAACGACTTTCTGTCGGGCCTGTCGTCGGGCCGCGTCACCCGTGGCGCCATGTCGGCCGCAGGCGTGGCAGACGTCTGGGTCGAAAGCTGGCGCTGGACGGTCGTGCCCAAACCGGTGGCTTTTCTGGAACTGGAATCGAATTGACCCTTTAGGAGGACGGACCCTTGAAACGACTTCTGATCCTTGCACTCGGCGCTGCGACGCTTGGTGCCCCGGCCCTGTCGCAGGGCCTTGACGGGGGCGAGCGCGCCCGGAGTGTCGACAGTTTGCGCGACTACATCCTCGCCCGGCGGGCCGAAGCGGGCGAACCCGGCGATACGCGCATCGTCGGCGGGCGCCCGGCGGACGAGGGCGAATGGCCCGCCGCCGTGTCGCTGCACGACACCGCCACGCTCGACGAAACCGGCGGCGACTTCTTCCTGTCCGAACTCTGCGGCGGCACGATCATCACGCAGGACTGGATCCTAACGGCGGCGCATTGCCTCGTGGACGAGGACGGTCAGGTGAAACCGCCGGACTCGCTCGTGGTCCGCTCGGCCTCGAACTCGATCTACGACGGCAACGTGAACCTCGCCGCCGAATTCGTCGTGCACGAGGACTACGATCCCTGGACGCTGGACAACGACATCGCGCTCATCCGGCTTGCACAGCCGATCTATGGCGGGGCGGGAACGGATACGATTCCGCTCATCCCGCAGGGGGCCGTGATCCCGAACGCGCCCGCGATGGTCGTGGGTTGGGGGATGCTCGACGACGGCACCTTTCCCCCGGTCCTGATGGAGACCGACATCAACGTGGTTCCGAACGCGACCTGCGATACCGGTATGGCCGAGGAGGCCCGGAAGCAGGTGGGCGGCGTGCTGCTCGACCTCGGCGACATCAACAACATCCCGATGGATGCGCTGGAACAGGCGTTCCAGATCCTCGCCAGCAACATCGGGCCGGCCTTGTCGCAGAACATGATCTGCGCGGGCATTCCATCCGGCGCACGCAGTTCATGCAGCGGCGACAGTGGCGGCCCGCTGATGATGCAGGCGACCGATGGAACATGGGTGCAGGTCGGCATCGTCAGCTGGGGGCGCGAGGCGCTGGATGCCGAACATCGGTGCGCCCATCCGAACCTCTATGCCGTCTACACCCGCCTGTCGAACTACTTCGATTGGATCGCGGGGCATGTCGAAGGCTAGGTCGGCACTGGCCGTCGCGCTTGCGGTTCTTCTCGCGCTTCCCGCGGCGGCTCAGGACCTCGACGCCCTGAACGCGCAGGCCATCGCGGCCTATGGCGCGGGCGATGTCGAAACGGCCCTGTCTCTGACCGAGGACGCCGTGGCGGCGCCACCGGATGTGGCCGAGGCCAATCCGACGGCCTATCTTCTCGCGCTCAACAACCTGACCTTTCTGGTCATGGGGCAGGCTGACGCCCCAAGGGCCGATGACCTGAGCGTGCGGGCCGTGGCTTTCGGCGAGGGGCATGAGATCGACGACCCGGGGGTGCTGGGCACCGCTTTTCTTCAACGCGCACAAGTGCTGGGCCGGAGCGACGGCGCCGGACCCGCGACCGAGATGCTGCGCCGGATGATGCAGACCACACGTGACACGCCCGCGCATGGTTTCGCGGCCAGCGCGGCCGGCGATCTTGCCTTCGACCTCGAACGGTATGTCGAGATGCTCGGCTACTACCGCGAAATGGTGGCGGTGACCGGGGGCTGGACCAGCGCGCATGGCATCGACGCGTTTTACGACCGGCAGTTGGCGCTGGAAGCCGAGGGCGACATCGCGGCGGTCGCCGCGCTGATCGACACGCGCATCCTGCTCGTCGAAACCGCACAACCCCGACTGGCCGAGGAGTTCGCCCACAGCGCCCTCTGGACCAAGTTCTACATGCACTACGAGGCCGAGAATTTCGGCGAAGCGGCGGATGCCCTGACGCTCTGGGCAGGCGTCGGCACGATGACCGAGGACGAGCGCGAAAGCCTGACCGAGATCGCGGTAAATATTCTTGAGCGCACGCGACGCGGTGAACATGCGGAACGCAGCGCGGTTCAGCTTGGCTATGCCGAACTCGCGGTCGCGCTGGCGCGGATCGTCTATTCCGCGAACGATCCCCGCATCGGTGTCGCGCTTCGGGAACGGGCGGATGCGGAAAGCCGCCTTGGCCTTTACGCCCGTGCGGCGGCGACCTTGCAGGAGGCTTTGGCTTATCCCGAAGGCGGACGTGCCGCGATGGGCGAGCGGACCTTGTTGCTGGAAGACCTTGCCAACAACGCATGGCAGATCGGGGCCTATGACCAATCGCGCGCGCTCTATGAACAGGCCGAGGTGTCCTACAACGCCGACCTTGCCGCCGGGATGGCGCCGTTCGCGCCCTTCGACCGTTCGGTGCTGGCCACCAACCGGGCCAAACTGGCGCTCGAAACCGGAGACATCGAGGCGGCGACGGCGCTGCGGGGGGAGGCGGACGCGCTGCTGGGTGAGGCCCGCGCGGCGGGTCTTGGCGACGCGCAAGACCTGCGGCAACAGGTCGAGATCGCCGAGATCGACGCCTATCTCGCCGCCGCGACCGGGCAGGATGGCGTCGCGGCGACCCTGCACTGGGTCGACCTGGTGCGCCGCGGCTATCCCGATGTCCATGCAGATCGGGCGCAGAAACTTCACAACGCCGCCGATCAATTGATGGTTCTGGGGCGTTCCGACATCGCGCTCGACCTTCTGGCCGAGGCTCAGGTCATCGCGGCACAGGCGCTGCCGCCGACCGCACCGCTGGCTGCCGAAATCGCCTTCCGGCAGGCGGTCGATGCCGTCATGCGGGGGAATCGTGACGCGGCCCGGACCTTCGCGGCCCGCACCGTCGCCGCCTACCGCGCGCCGGAGAACCGCGACGAACTCCGGGCGAACCGCTGGACCTTCGACATCTACGCCTGGCTTCTGCTCGATCGAGATGACCCGCCCCCTGATGACATCGACGCGGCATTGGCGGCCGTTCAATGGACGCAGGTCAACCGCGCCGCCGAAGCCGTGGACCAGATGAACGCACGCATGATGATCGAAGACCCGGCGCAGGCCGTTGCGATCCGGGCGCGGCAGGACGTGGTCGAGGCCCTGACCCGCTCCCGCTCGGCCCTGACGACCGCCTATGCGCAAGGTGAAGACCCGGCCCCGCATCTCGAACGGCAGGCCGCGCTGTCGGACGCGCTATCGCGGACCGAGGCCGCGCTGGCCGATGCCGGGCTGGCCCTCACCGGGCAGGCCCCGATCACGCCGCTGACGGTCGCTGACATTCAGGCTTTGCTGACACCCGGCGAAGTCCTCGTCACCTTCCTGCTTCCGGGCCTGAAACCCGACGCGGTGCCGGGGCTCGGCCAAAGCTCGAACAAGGTGATCGCGATCGCGCGGGACGAGGTGCGGATCGCCCCCATCGCCGAAGCGGGGCGCGGCAGCCTTGTCGCGCGAGTCGCCGCCTTCAGGTGTGAAATGGCCGTCAGCGACGGCGCATGTGGCGTTACGACCGGCAGCGCCACGGTGCGCGGCGCCATGCTGTCGCTGGACGAAAATGCAGAGCCGGCGACCCCCGTCTTCGATTGGAACGTCGCCTACGGCCTTTACGCCGATCTCTTCGGCGGCGTCCAAGACGTTCTGAACGGGGCCGATCACCTTATCATCGCGCCGCCCGGCGACCTTCTGAACCTGCCCTTCTCCGCGCTGGTCTGGGCGCCGGGGCCGCATGACCTCGCCTCCGCGCCATGGCTTGTTCGCGAGCACGCGATCTCGGTCCTGCCGTCGATCCCCGCCCTTTCGACGCTTCGGGCGCCGCATGAGGATCAGACCGAGGGCTTTCTGGGTATCGGTGACCCCATCGTCGGCGCGGACGCGGACATTGACTGCGCCGAAGTCGGCTTGGGGCTACTGCGCGGCGGACAATCATCGAATGGGACGGTTCTGGGGTTCGACACAGGCGGTCTGCGCCTTGCGGACCCGCAAGCCCTGCGCGCGTATGCCCGCCTGCCGGACACGCGCTGCGAGCTTGAGGCGATGCAGGATGCTTTCGGCGGGGGCGACCTGATCCTCGGACCTGCCGCCACCGAGACGACGTTGAAACGCCTCGACCGGGAAGGCGCGCTTGCGCGTTATGGCGTGGTCGCCTTCGCGACCCACGGCCTGATCTCCGGTGAGGCCGGAGCGA
Source organism: Maritimibacter alexandrii (assembly GCF_005871115.1). Classification (NCBI taxonomy): domain Bacteria; kingdom Pseudomonadati; phylum Pseudomonadota; class Alphaproteobacteria; order Rhodobacterales; family Roseobacteraceae; genus Maritimibacter; species Maritimibacter alexandrii. The sequence goes on along the minus strand of NZ_SWKQ01000009.1, from coordinate 142,573 downwards.
TTGCGCCCGGCCTCCTCCTGACCCCGCCCGATGCGCCCGGCGTGACGGACGACGGCCTCCTCACATCCGCGGAAATCGCGACGCTCGACTTGAACGCGCGTCTCGTGATCCTGTCGGCCTGCAACACGGCCGCGGGCGAAAACCCGGGGCAGGAGGGCCTGTCGGGCCTCGCCGGCAGTTTCTTCCACGCCGGTGCCCGCGCGTTGATGGTGACCCACTGGTCCGTCTTCAGCGACGCCTCCGCCCGCGTCGGATCCGGCATCGCCACCCGGATCGCAGCCAAGCCCGACCTTTCCAACGCCGAAGCCCTGCGCGAAACCGTGCTCGACATGTTGGACGGCGCGCAAACAGATTTCGAACGCCACCCCGCGTATTGGGCGCCTTTCGCGATCATCGGCGGGTGAGGGGATCGCAGCAAGCGCCGCTTCTGGGGGTAGGGCGCAAACGATCATGCGTCGCGCTTCGCTTGCGGGGATTGTGAGAACTGGCCATTCGAGGCGGTCAGGGGCGGGGGACCGGGCAGTTCGTGGGGAGGTATTGGAGGCGAGTACCGGAATCGAACCGGTGTACACGGATTTGCAATCCGCTGCGTCACCACTCCGCCAACTCGCCGAAGGGTGCGGGGGAGATAGCCCAAGGGGCGGCGTGGTGCAAGGGGGTAACGGGAGGGGAGCGCGCGGGCTGCCGAAGGGTCGCGCACCGTTGCGGCCCCCGGGGTTCTGTGGCAAGACCTTGGCCAAGCCGAAGCGCCACACAGGACGGGATCCCATGAGCGATTTTCAGACCCGCCGGACGATGATGGTGGATACGCAAGTCCGCCCCTCCGACGTCACCAAATATCCGATCATCGACGCCATGCTGACCGTCCCCCGCGAGGACTTCGTGCCGGACGACCAGCGCGAGGCGGCCTATACCGAAACCCAGATCGAACTGGCGCCCGGGCGTGTGATGCTCGAGCCGCGCAGTTTCGCGAAAATCCTCGATGCCCTGTCGATCCAACCCACCGAGCTCGTCCTGACGGTCGGGGCCGGGCTGGGCTACGGTGCCGCGGTTCTGGCGCGGCTTGCCGATTTCGTCGTGGCTGTCGAAGAGGACGACGGGCTGGCGGGCGAGGCAGAGGGCCGTCTGGCCTCGGACGGTGTCGACAATGTCGCCGTCATTAAGGCGCCTTTGGTCGATGGCGCGGCCAAACACGGTCCCTACGACGTCATTCTGATCGAAGGTGCGGTGGAAACGCTTCCCGCGACGTTGACCGATCAACTGCGTGAAAATGGTCGCATCGCCGCACTTTTTACCGAGGGCAACCTTGGAATCGTGAAGGTGGGGTACAAGATTGACGGAGCCGTGAACTGGCGGTTCGCCTTCAACGCCTCCGCGCAGGTCCTGCCGGGGTTCACCAAAACCAAGGATTTCGCGCTCTGACGCGATGACCAGAACAGGGACGGGCACCGGATGACACAGAAGCTGACGCTGAAGCAACGGGTGGCGGGGTCGCTCGCGGCCATGACGGTTGCCTTGTCGCCGCTGGCCGCCGGGGCCGAAACGCTGTCGGATGCGATGGTCTCGGCCTACAAGACCTCGGGCCTGCTGACACAGCAGCGCGCGCTTCTGCGTGCCGAGGACGAAAACGTCGCGGTCGCCGTGTCCGCGTTGCGCCCTGTCATCTCCTATTCCGCCCAGACCAACCTCGGGTATAGCGATCCCGATCTGCGCCGCACGTCGCCCACCGGCCTCCCGTCCGAGACGTGGAGCGGCACGCTGGCCCTGTCGGCGCAGCTTCTGCTGTTCGATTTCGGCGCGACCGACAAGCGGATCGAGATCGCGCGCGAAAACGTCATGATGGCGCGCGAGGCGCTGGTCGGGGTCGAGCAGAACGTGCTGCTGAACGCCGTGACCGCGTATCTCAACGTGCTGTCCGCCAACGAATCCGTGGCGCTTCAGGCCAATTCGGTGCGTCTCATTACGCAGGAGTTGCGCGCCGCGCGGGACCGGTTCGAAGTGGGCGAGATCACCCAGACCGACGTTTCGCTGGCCGAAGCCCGCCTTGCGGCCGCGCGGGCGGCGGAAGCCTCGGCACAAGGCAACCTGATGGTCGCGCGTGAGGCTTACAAGGCCGCGACGGGGCATTACCCCGGTCGTCTGTCGCCCCCGCCGGCACCGCCTAGCATCCCGTCGACGGTTGAGGCTGCCAAGGCGCAGGCGCGCGGGCGTCATCCTGATATCCTCGCCTCGCAGCGGGCGGTGAGCATTTCGGACATGTCGGTGGAACTGTCCAAACTCAGCACGATGCCGACGCTTACCGCGAACGTGACGGCGCAGACCGGCGTCAGCACGACGACGACCTATGCCCCGGCACCTGTCGGAACGACGACGTCGAACCGCAATTCGGCGGGTGTCTCCGGCGGCCTCACGCTGTCCGGCCCGATCTATTCCGGGGGTCGCCTGTCCGCCCTCTATCGGCAGGCGCTGGCACAGTCCGAAGCATCGCGGGCCGCATTGCTCGTGACCGTGCAGGGCATCGAACAGACGGTCGGCAACGCCTGGGCGCAACTGTCGATCGCGAGTGCGAGCCTTCAGGCCACCGACCGTCAGATCCGGGCGAGCCGGGTGGCCCTGCGGGGCGCGCGGGAAGAGGCGACGCTGGGTGCGCGCACGACGCTCGACGTGCTGAACGCCGAGCAGGAATTGCTCGACGCGCTTGCGAGCCAGATTCAGGCCCGCTCCGACCAATACGCCGCGATCTACAACCTGCTTGCTGCCATGGGCCTTCTGACTGCCGAGCATCTGCGGCTGGGGATCGCTACGTATGACCCGTCGGCTTACTACAACGCCGTGCAGGACGCGCCGTTGCGCGTGGTCAGCCCGCAGGGCGAAAAACTCGAGCACATTCTGGAAGCTCTGGGAAAACGCTGAGTTTTTAAGGGTTTCCTAACTGAAGCATGGGTTAATGCCGTCCAGCGGATTGCCCGAAGGGCGTCGGGTGGGTATTCTTGGGGCCGAGGCTGATCGAGGCAGAACGAATCCATGTCGGAACCGGTAACCAACGCTGAAATCGAAGACGTGCTGTCCGCAGTGCGCCGGCTCGTGTCGGAAAGCGGTGCGCCGCGGCGTGAGGAACGTCGTCGTGAGCCGGTCGGAAAACTCGTGCTTACACCGGCTTTCCGCGTCGATACGGTGGCCGATCCCGTCGCGACGGACAAGGCGGACCCGGCGGATATGGCCGATGCGCAAGGGAACGAAACGGCCGAGGCCGACACATCGCAGCCTGTGGAAAAACCGATGGCTTCGGTCGAATCGCTCGTTCAGCGTGCCGTGTCCGCCGCACCCGAGCCGGTGGACCAGGACACGGATGAGGACTGGGACGAGCCGGAGGTGGCTTTGTCGTCCGATGAAAGCCAGCCGGTCGAGGACGATGTGCCCGAGGCCGGGTTCGTCGAATTGAACGATGAGGACGAACTCGTCTCGTCGCTCGAAGACCGGATCGCGGAACTGGAATCCGTGGTGACCGACAGCACGACGCAGGATTGGGAACCCGATGGCTCGGAAGAGCAGGACGCTCCGGCGACCGTGATCTTCCGCCACGCCGGGGCCGCCGCAGGACCGCGTTTCGACGAACCGGACCACGCAGAGCCCGTGGACGAGGAGCCGGAGGTCGATCTGCCGGACCCCGACCCGATGGGCGTTGCCGAGGCCGCCGAGATCGACGTGCAGGAGTGGGAGGATGTCGATGACACGCCCACGGCCTATGCGGTGCCCGATATCGACGAGGACGAAGACGATTACGATGCGCCCTATGCGGCGGAACCAGAGCAGGTCATGGGCGACTATGAGATCGGCGAAAACACCGCCGACGACATGGTGATCGACGAGGACATGCTGCGCGAAATCGTCGGACGGCTGGTTCGCGAGGAACTGCAAGGCACGATGGGCGAGCGCATCACGCGCAATCTGCGCCGCATGGTCCGCCGTGAAATCGCACGCGCTATTGCGCTCAAGGATTTCGACTGAACGACGTCATCCTTTCGAGGTAGGGATCAACGCGCCAGCGCGAAGAGGGCGCTGACGTCGAGATGCGTTTCGAGGTGATCGGCCAGCGCATCCAACGTCGCGTCTACCGCTGCGCCGTAGGACATTTCCGATGTCGGCGCCCCGAGTCTCGCCAGAAAAACCCGGCGGAACGCGTCTGAATCGAACATTCCATGCAGGTATGACCCGCGAACCCGGCCCGTCGCATCGGCGGCGCCCTCGGCGTTTCCTGACACGATCAGCCAGCCGCGCGACGTGTCGGGCCCCTCGGTCTTGCCCAGATGGATTTCGTAGCCCGTCAGACCGATCCCGCTTTCGCGGTCGACCGCCTCGGTGAGCGCAAGGCGTTTTTCCGGCTCCAGTGTCGTGACCACGTCGAGGTGCCCCAGCCCCTCGACCTCCCCCGGCGGACCTTCGATCCCGTCTGCGTCCACGATCCGCCGCCCAAGCATCTGATACCCGCCGCAGAGGCCCAGAACGTGACCACCGCGCCGGATGTGGGCGGCAAGGTCGATGTCCCAACCCTGCGCCCGGAAATGGGCAAGGTCCGCGATCGTGGATTTCGAGCCGGGGATCAGGACGAGGTCGGCGTCGCCGGGCAGGGGTGTTCCCGCCGCTATGATCTCGACCGTGACGCCCGGTTCGGCCGCCAACGGGTCAAGATCGTCGAAATTCGCGATGCGGTTCAGGCGCGGCACCACGACCTTGAAGGTTCCGCCGGGGCGGGGGGAGGCGAGGTCCATGATATCCTCGGCAGGCAGACGCCACGCCTCGGCGAACCACGGCACCACGCCCAGCGACGGCCATCCCGTGTGCCGCGTGATCTCGACCAGCCCATCGTCGAACAGCGTCGGGTCACCCCGGAACTTATTGATGAGGAACGCGACGATCCGGTCGCGGTCGGACGCGGGCAGGACGGCATGGGTGCCGACCAGTTGCGCGATCACGCCGCCCCGGTCGATGTCGCCCGCCAGCACGACGGGCACGTCGGCGGCTTCGGCAAAGCCCATGTTGGCGATGTCGCCCGCCCGCAGGTTCACCTCCGCCGGGCTGCCCGCCCCTTCGACCAGCACAAGATCCACATCGGCCCGCAGACGCTGAAAGCTGTCCAGCACGCGGGGCATCAGGTCGCCCTTCATCCGCCCATAATCACGCGCCTTGACGGTGGCAAGACGCTGTCCCTGCACGATCACCTGCGCCCCCGTGTCGGTTTCGGGCTTGAGGAGCACGGGGTTCATGTCGACCACCGGATCGCGGCGCGCGGCCCTTGCCTGCAAGGCCTGCGCCCGCCCGATCTCCCCCCCGTCGACGGTGACGGCGGCGTTGTTCGACATATTCTGCGGCTTGAACGGCGCGACCGATATGCCGCGCCGGACCGCAGCGCGTGCCAGACTCGCGACGAGCATCGACTTGCCCACGTTCGAGCCCGCGCCCTGGATCATGATCGCCTTTGCCATACCCCCGGTTAGCGCGTCCTCGGCGCAAGGGGAAGCATGTAGAATCGCTTGACAGGAATCAAAATATCGGGAAATCCAGAAATATGGATACAGCCCGCGCCACAACCGCCTTTGCCGCCCTGTCGCAGCCGCTTCGCCTCGACGCGTTCCGCCTTATCGTCGCGGCAGGTCCACAAGGCCTGCTTGCCGGTGAGATCGCCGAAGCGATGGGGGCCAAGCAGAACACCATGTCGACCAACCTCGCCCAATTGCGCGATGCTGGGCTTTTGGTGTCGCGCCGCGAGGGGCGGGGGGTGCGCTATGCCGCCGACCTCGTGGCGGTTCAGGGGCTCGCCGGGTTCCTGCTGGATGAGTGCTGCGGGGGGCAGCCGGAGCTATGTGCGCCGGGCCGACCGAGCGAGCTGGGTCGAATGGAGGGCTATGCCATGACCGACAAGAAGAACGTGCTGTTTTTGTGCCACGGCAATTCGGCGCGCTCGCTGATCGCCGAGACGATCCTGAACGCCGAGGCGGGTGACAAGTTCCGCGCCTTTTCCGCCGGGGCCGAGCCGAAATCCGGCCCCCATCCCTACACCATCGACCTGCTCAAGACGCTGGGCCACGACGTGTCCGGCCTGCGCTCGAAAAGCTGGGACGAGTTCGGGCTGGCCGAGGCGCCGGAAATGGATTTCGTGTTCACCGTCTGCGACAAGGCGGCGGGGGCCACCTGCCCGGTGTGGCCCGGCCAGCCGATGAGCGCGCATTGGGGGGTCCCGGACCCGGTCGGGGCACAGGGCAACGAAGCCGAAAAGCGGCTGGCCTTCTCCGACGCATACCGGATGCTGCGCAATCGCATTCTGGCCTTCACCGCCCTGCCGCTCGAAGCACTGGACAGCCTGTCGCTCAAGCGTGAACTCGACGATATCGGAGGCATGGGGGCCGAGGAGCGCGCCACGTGACGCCCGACGTGCCACGCAAGCTTGTGGCCGAGGCGCTGGGAACCGCGCTTCTGGTCGCGACCGTGGTCGGCTCGGGGATCATGGCCGACGCGTTGAGCCCGGATGATGCGGTCGCGCTGATCGGGAACACGCTGGCAACCGGCGCGATCCTCGTCGTGCTCATCACCGTCCTCGGCCCGGTGTCCGGCGCGCATTTCAACCCGGCGGTAACGTTGGCCTTTCTGGTGCGCGGCGGGATCGACCCGAAACTTGCCGGGGCCTATGTCGCGGTCCAGATCGCGGGCGGGATCGTCGGGACGGTTCTGGCCCATGCGATGTTCGAGCTGCACCTCGTGCAGGTGGCGACACAGGTGCGCGCAGGCCCGCCGCAATGGCTGGCCGAGGTCGTGGCGACCTTCGGGCTTCTCATGGCGATCCTCGGCGGGCTCAGGGCCCGGCCCGATGCCGTCCCCGCGCTGGTCGGACTTTACATATCCGCGGGCTACTGGTTCACGGCGTCGACATCTTTCGCCAACCCCGCCGTCGCGATTGCGCGCAGTCTGACCGATACCTTCGCGGGCATCCGCCCGGTCGATCTGCCGGGTTTCGTGGTGGCCCAATGCACGGGCAGCCTGATCGCGGTGGCACTGTTCGGATGGCTCTTGGCGGACCGGCCCCGCGCGAACGCCGTGTGACAAACAGAAAAGCGCGCCCCCCCAGGGACGCGCTTTTCTCGTAGCCGATGATCGTTCGGATCAGGCGGCTTCGGCAGCTTCCGCAGCGTGGCGACGCTCACTCTCTTCACGCGAGAGGGCGACCGAGGTGCGCACACCTTTGCCCACGAATTCCATCAGTCCCGAGACGACGCGTTCGTTCGGGTCGATGCCGGCGCAGGACAACACTTCGCGCCCATCGCGCGAGCGGGCCCAGCGGGCGATCTGCTCAGGACCATTGCCGTATTTCTTGTCATCCGCGATCGCGTCATCGAGCGCGGCAAGAACCACCGCCGCAAACAGTTTGCGTGCCCGGTTCCCTTGTTCATGATTGAAGGCAGTACCGTCGACGTTGTCGAGCATTCCCAGTCCTTTTGTTGTTCTTGTCTTGCACTTGCTGGCGTGCTGGCCAATATGCGGTTTTGTATCCGATTCGATATGGACCTCAGCGCATGGCTGCCATGCGTATAGCGCATACCTTGCCATGAGGACACACTAATTCTAGTCGGCTTGCAGGCAGCCAGTCCCCCGGATATAGGTGCCGCCAAATCTTCGTCAACCTTTTGCCACGGTTTCGCCACATGCCCAAAATCAACGGAAACGAAATTCGTCCCGGTAACGTGCTGGAGCACAACGACGGTCTTTGGGCCGCCGTGAAAGTCGATCATGTGAAGCCCGGCAAGGGCGGCGCCTTCGCTCAGGTCGAACTTCGCAACCTTCGTAACGGGTCAAAGCTTAACGAACGGTTCCGCTCTGCCGACAAGGTCGAGCGCGTGCGTCTTGAGCAGAAAGACATGCAATTCCTGTATGAATCCGACGGGATGCTGACCTTCATGGACACCGAGACCTTCGATCAGGTCGAGCTTCCGGCCGAGATCCTCGGCGACCGTCGCCCGTTCCTTCAGGACGGCATGACCATCGTGGTCGAGTTCCACGATACCGAGGCGCTGAACGCGACCCTGCCGCAGAAAGTGACCTGCACCATCGAAGAGACCGAGCCGGTCGTCAAAGGTCAGACCGCCGCCAACAGCTTCAAGCCCGCGCTGCTCGACAATGGCGTGCGCATCACCGTGCCGCCCTTCGTCGGTCAGGGTGAAGCGATCATCGTGAACACTGAAACCATGGAATATTCCGAGCGCGCCTGACGCGACGGAATGCACGGAATTGAGCGGCCCCGGCACCCTCCGGGGCCGTTTTGCGTTCAGACGCCCAGTTCTTTCAGCAGCCTGTCGACCATGCCGCGATAACTGGCGCCGAACAGTCTGAGGTGCACGAGAGCCGGCCAGAGCGTGTAGACCGTGCGCCGCGTTTCCCATCCCGGTTCGAGCGGTCCATAGGCCTCGTCGAACCCGCGACCGGGGCTTCCGAACAGGTGAAGCATGGCAAGGTCGACCTCGCGGTCGCCGTAATAGCACGCCGGGTCGATAAAATGGACGCCGCCCTCGGGTCCGAAAAGCAGGTTGCCGGTCCACAGGTCGCCATGCAGCAGGGCAGGGCGCGGCGCGGCCGGCAGAAGATGCGGAAGACGTTCGGCCAGATTTGCCAATCGCGGCGCGACCCCGCCGGGCAGATAGGGCGCATGGGCAAGCAGGCGGCGCGAGGCCCAGAAATCGGGCCAGTCCGTCGTTTCGGAATTCGAAATTTCGACGTTGCCGAAGGCGTAGTCCTCATTCCAGCCATAGTTCGCGCCGGTCGCGCCATGCATCTGAGCAAGCGCCTCACCCGCCTTCGCCCAGGCGGTCGGCTGGGGTGCGCCTTCGTCCAGTGCTTCGATCAACAGAATGTTTCGCGCGACCCCGACCACATCGGGCACGGGCGCGCCGGTTTCGGCCATCGCGGTGAGCATCCGCGCCTCGCGATCCACCAGCGGGCCGGACTTGGCGACGACGCGTCCGCCGCCTTGTAGCGTGACGAGGGTGACCGCCGACAGATCGCCGCCATGAAGGGGTCGGCGGGCCGCAATGCGGTCGCCGGTCAGGTCGAGGACCGCGTGGTCTAGCGCGTCCATGTGACGGTCGCGTCACCGGCGGCCATCGGCCGCTCGGCCCGGTCGAACCGCAGATACGCGATGGCCCGGTCGCCCGCACGGGTGTGGAGCACACCCGCCGGTTTCCCGTCGTCGGTCGTGATCTCGGTCCCCGGTTCGGCCTCGCCGTCGACCGCCACGGTCACGAACCCTTTGCGCAGTTCCGTCTTGTGTTTCATACGCGCGGTGACTTCCTGCCCGACGAAGCACCCTTTCTTGAAATCCACGCCGTTCAGCCGGTCGAAACCGGCTTCCAGAATGAAGGTGTCCGGCGTCAGCTCCGCGCCAGAGGCGGGCACGTTCAACTCGACCCGCAGCGCCTCCCAGTCCGTTGTGGGGGCGTCGCCGGGCGTGTCGGAATAAAGCCGCCAGCCAAGCGCCGCGTGGCGCGGGTCGGGGAAGGCACCCTCGGGCATATCCTTGCGCCCGCGCAGCGCGAATAGCTCGGTCGGCTCGATCTGCACATCGGCGCGCAGCTTGTACATCGTCAGCCGCTGGCCCAGCGTCTGGGCAAGGTCGCTGTCCACGTCGATGAGCAGCGCGTCGCCCACATCGACCATGAAGAAATCGGCGATATACTTGCCCTGCGGCGTCTGAAGCGCGGCATAGGCAATGCCGCCGGGTTTGACGTTGTTGGTGACGAGATTGTCCAGAAATTTCACGCGGTCGGCGCCGGTGATCCTGAAAATCTTCCGGTTTTCATGGGTTTCCCCGGTCATCGCTTTCCCCTGTCGGTGTTGCGGTTAATATAGGCGCTCCACCGTCAGGCGAAAGGCCCCGATGCGCGCGCGACTATCCATCGTGATCCCGACCTTGAACGCGGAAGCCACGCTGCCCGCCGTCCTGATCGCGCTCATGGAGGGGGTCGAGGCGGGTCTCGTGCGCGAGTTGATCGTGACCGATGGCGGGTCGCAGGATGCGACGCGCGCGATCGCCGAGGAGGTCGGGGCGATCTGGATCACAGGCGATGCGGGGCGCGGCGGGCAACTCGAACGCGGTTGCGCCAAGGCGGGCGGCGACTGGATGCTGGTGCTGCACGCCGACAGCGTTCCGGGGCCGGGCTGGGTCGAAGCGGTCGAGCGCGGCATGCTGCGCGGCGGGCCGGGATATTTCCGCCTGCGCTTCGCCGCACGGGGCCTCGCCCCACGCCTGACCGCCGGTTGGGCCAACCTGCGGTCCGCCCTGTTCGGTCTTTCGTTCGGGGATCAGGGATTGCTCGTGTCCCGGGCCAACTACATGGCGGCGGGCGGCTATCCCGATGTCCCGCTGATGGAGGACATGGCGCTCGTGCGCGCACTGCCACGCCCGCGCCCGCTGGATGCGTGGGTCGAAACGAGTTGGACGCGCTATCGGGGCCGGTGGCTGGCCCAAGGAAGTCGAAACCTGATCCGTCAGGCGCGCTTCCTCGCAGGGGCCGATCCGGCCAAACTCGCCCGCGGCTACCGGACCGATTGACCTTGCCCGATGCCGGGGCTACCGATTTGGCCTCGGAAAACCGGAGCCTGCCATGAACCTGTCATTCGGCCGCGATTACCTTGCCATCCCCGGCCCCTCGGTGTCCCCCGAGCGGGTGCTGAACGCGATGCACACTTCTGCCCCCAATATCTACGAGGGCGCCTTGGTCGATATGGTGGCCGACATGGTGCCGGACCTGAAGGCGGTCGCGCGGACCCAAGGCCATGTCGCGATCTACATCGCCAACGGGCATGGCGCATGGGAAGCGGCCGCGATGAACCTTCTCGCCCCCGGCGACATGGCGCTGGTGCTCGACACCGGGCGGTTCGCGGGCATCTGGGGCACGGTCTGCGAGAGGCTGGGCGTCAAAACGCAACTCATCGACTTCGGCAAGAAATCCGCCGTCGTCCCGGAGCGGGTCGAGGCCGCGCTTCGCGCCGATACCGAACACAAGATCAAGGCCGTGCTGACGGTGCAGACCGACACCGCCACCGGCGTGCGCAACGATATCCCCCTGCTGCGCGAAGCGATCGACGCAGCCGAGCATCCCGCGCTTCTCATGGTCGATTGCATCGCCTCGCTCGCCTGCGACGTCTACGAGATGGACGCGTGGGGCGTCGATGTGACGGTGGCCGCCAGCCAGAAAGGGCTGATGACGCCCCCCGGTCTGGGTTTCGTGTTTCTGAACGACAAGGCGCGGGCGGCGCAGAACCCGAATGTCAGCTATTACTGGGACTGGGCTCCGCGGATCGAGCCGGAGCGGTTCTACCAGTTCTTCGGGGGCACAGCGCCCACGCATCACCTGCTGGGCCTGCGGGCAGCCCTCGACCTGATCGCGGACGAGGGCGGGATCGAAGCGGTCTGGAAACGCCACGCCGTGCTCGCCCGCACGGCTTGGGCCGCGTTCGAGGCTTGGGGACTAGGCGGACCGATGGAGATCAACGTGGCCGACCCCGCCATGCGCTCCCACGCGGTGACGGCGTTGAGCCTTGGCGCCCATGACGGCAGCCGCCTGCGCCGTTGGGTGCAGGACAACGGCGGCGTGACGCTGGGCATCGGGCTTGGCATGTCGGCGCCGGGCGATCCGAACGGCGACGGGTTCTTCCGGCTCGGGCACATGGGTCACATCAATGCCCACATGATGCTGGGCGCGCTGGGCGTGATCGAATCCGGGCTCAAGGCGCTTTCCATCCCGCATGGCGACGGCGCCTTGTCCGCCGCCGCGCAGGTGATCGCCGAGGCCTGAGGTCAGACGCCCACTTCGGGGCCGAGGCAGAGAAGCGGTTCTTCGCTTTCCCCGGTTTCGTAAAGCTCTTCGTATTCCGGGTTGTTCTCGAACCGGGCGACCAGTGTCGAGCCACGCAGGAAGAACGACCAGCACTGCGGCTCGGGGTTGTCCTCGTAGATGAAGCAGATTTTGCCGTCGTCGGGATACCAGTGCCCGGACTTGCAGCGCCCGTCGAGAAAGGACCAGCGCACGGTTCGACCCGGCAGGTAATCCTCTCCGCCGTAGTTCTGCCCGTCGAAGCCGTACATCAGCGTCTTGCCGGTCACGTATTCCTCGAACTGCTGCGGGGTGAGGCGTTCGCTTTCCGCGGCGACGGCTGTCAGCGGCAGGCAGAAGGCGAGCAGGGCGGCGCGGATCATGCGGGGCGTCCTTTGTATCGGGCGAGCACCGGGTTCATCACCCGACGCCAGAGTTTCGGAAACAGCGCGAGCGCGGCCATCGCGGGCAACGTCGACGGCAGGGTGGGCGCATCGTCGTGGGCGGCCAGCGCCGGGTAGGGCCGCGACGGGTGCGCGTGGTGGTCGGAGTGGCGCGGCGCGTTCAGCATCAGGTGGCGCGAGAACCAGTGGCCGGCGTTCCAGCTGTGCTGCGGGCCGACTGGCTCCAGCTTGCCATTGTCCCGTGTGGCGCGCGTCAACCCGTAGTGCTGGACGTAATCGGACAGAAGAAGCTGGGTGGTCGCATACCACGACAGGAGGAGATGCGCGCCCAGCCCGGCCCAGCCCCAGACGATCGCCGAGGCCGCGACGAAGGCCAAGGCCCCGGCGCAATAGGTGACATAGGGGTTGATCCCGCCCGTGCCCCGTCGGGCGAGGTCGGCCTTTTCCGCGCGATACCCTTCGACGAAGCTTCCGAGCCACGCACGACGCGAAAACGCATAGAACCCCTCATTCTCGCGCGCCGAGTTCGGGTCTTGCCGTGACGCGGCATACCGATGATGCACCTTGGTATGCGCCGAGGTGTGGTGCCCGAACAAAAGCGAGATATAGACCCATTTCCCAAGCTCGAAGAGCGGGCGCCGGGTCCGGTGGATCAACTCATGCGCGTTCGAATTGGACACCTGCCCGAAGAACAGCCCCGCGGCTGCGAACAGCGCGAACCAGGTCGCCGGATGAAACCCGCCGATCGCCAGCGCCCGGATGACCAGTGCCAGCAGCACGAAATGCAGCATGGCGAGCAATGCCGACAGCCCGTCGGCGGCGGGCAATTCGCGGGTCGGGTCGGCGGGCGGGTCCATCGCCCGGATCAACTGATCCATGCCGAAGGTGAAAAGCGTCATGTAAAGGAAAGCGGCCCAGACCCATGCCCCGCCCGCGACCGCGCCGACCGCGATCAACACGACCGGGGTCAGGGTGGCGAGGGCATAGGCACGGACCGGATGGTTCATGCCCAAATGATACCGCCCGTGCCGCGCTGCGGAAAGAGCCTGTTGGGACTGCGGCAAATGAAACCTTGACCTGTGGCGGCCTCTCGCCATTCTGCCGCGCGGGGGAAGGAGACGTCATGATCGCACCTCTGCTCGTCTGGACCGGCATCCTCGCGGCACTGGTCTATCTGCCGATGACCGAGGACGAGCCGAACTGGCCACGCACCGTGGTCAAGGCTCTGCCGCTCATATTCTTCGCCTATGCGGCGTGGCAGGCCGGGAACACCGCCTTTCTCGTCGCGGGGCTGTTCCTGTCGGCGCTGGGCGACATGGCGCTGTCGCGGACCGGGCGTCAGACGTTCCTGTTCGGTCTCGCCGCCTTCGCATTGGCGCACCTGCTTTACGTGTTTCACTTTCTGGTGCTGTCGCAGTCGCCGCTGTGGGAGGCCTTCGTGCTGAACACGCCGATGGCGGTCTTCCTCGTGGCCTACGCGCTGGCGGCCGAGGTGTGGCTCATCCCCTACACGATGGAACTCAGGTGGCCGGTGCGCGCCTATGTCGTGCTCATCACGCTCATGGGCCTTGCCGCGCTGACCATGCCGATGGGGACCGCCTTTCTGGGGGCCGCGTTCTTCATCGCCTCCGACACGCTGCTGGCGTTCCAACTCTTCCGGCTGGACGAGGACAATCCGCTGACGGGCCGGATCGGTTGGGCGATCTGGATCGCCTACATCGCGGGACAGGCGATGATCCTGTCGGCCTGAGGCTTCCATATCGGCGAAATCGCGATTAGGTGAAAACGAACTGCGGAGGCGTCATGTCGTTTTTTTCTAAACTCAAGGACCGGTTGACCAAATCCTCGTCCAAGCTGGAACAGGGGCTTGAGGCGATCGTCGAGGATGGCGGGGTCGAGGAAGAGGCCGTTTCGGCCCAGCCCGAACCGACGCCGCCCCCCGGTCCGACACCGGCGCCCGGGCCGGGGCCGGATGCGGAACCGGAGCCTGCGCCCGAGTCGACCCCGGAACCGGAAAACGTGCCCCAGCCCGATCCGGTGACCCCGCCGACCGAGCCGACGCCGGATACGCCGCCCACCGAGATTCCCACCCCGGACAGCGACCCTGTGCCCGACGCGCCGACCACACCGCCGCCGGGGCCGTCCGAGATTCCGCAAACGCCCGACGTGACGCCGAACCCGACGCCGCTGGAGACGCCGCAACCGGCGGACCCGAAGCCGGACCTCACGCCGATGGAAATTCCCACGCAGAGCCCGGACACGGACGAGGCGCGGGGCGAAAAGCCGGGGTTCTTCGGACGCCTCATGGGGCGCGGCGCGGCCAAGACGACCGTGGTGCGCCGGGTGCTGGACGACGACATGCTTGAAAGCCTCGAGGAACTCATGATCGCTTCGGACATGGGTGTGGACACGGCCTTGCGCGTATCGGCCAACATCGCCGAGGGGCGACTGGGCCGGAAGGTTTCCGTTGAAGAGATCAAGGAAATCCTCGCCAAGGAGATCGCGCGGGTGATGGAGCCTGTGGCCAAGCCGCTGCCGCTTTATCCGAACCGCCCGCAGGTCGTGCTGGTCGTCGGCGTCAACGGCGCGGGCAAGACCACGACCATCGGCAAACTCGCCTCGCAGTTCCGCGCGGCTGGCAAGTCGGTGGTGATCGCGGCGGGCGACACGTTCCGCGCCGCCGCCGTCGAGCAGCTTCAGGTCTGGGGCGAACGCGCGGGCGTGCCGGTGCTGACCGCGCCCGAAGGGTCCGATCCCGCCTCGCTCGCCTTCGATGCGCTGATCAAGGCGCGGGCCGATGGTGCGGATCTGTTGATGATCGATACGGCGGGGCGGCTCCAGAACCGCGAAGACCTGATGGCGGAACTGGCCAAGATCGTCCGCGTCATCAAGAAGATCGACGACAGCGCGCCGCACGACACGCTTCTCGTGCTGGATGCCACCACCGGGCAGAACGCCCTGAGCCAGGTGCAGACCTTCCAGAAACTCGCCGATGTCTCCGGGCTGGTCATGACCAAGCTCGACGGAACGGCGAAGGGCGGCGTGCTGGTCGCGCTGGCCGACAAGTTCGGCCTGCCGATCCATGCGATCGGCGTGGGTGAGCAGATCGACGATCTGGCACCCTTCGACCCCGACGATTTCGCCAAGGCGCTGACCGGGTTCTGACCCTTACGCGTCCTCGGCCGCGAGGTCATGCACCTCCTGCCGCAGGGCCCGCGTGGTGTCCGGGTCGAGCTTCATTTTGCGGGCGAGCCAGTCGACCGCCTTGTCCCGGTTCACAGTGCCATAAAACTCACGCTCGTCCTTCAGCCCGTTGAGCTGTGAATAGATGACGAACAGACGGTGCAGCATCAGCATGGCGAGGTTCGGCACCACCACGGCGACAAGCCCCTCTTTCGGAACGTTCTCATAGCTGCGCCGCTCCATCGCGACCCGCGCGGCATCGCTGGTGCCGGCCTTCACGAACCGCAGGTTTCCACCGTCGATGATGGCGGGAAGGCCGACTTCCATGTCCGGCTCTTCGCCGTTCAGAATGCGTTTCCAAGGGTCGAGCATGTCACGATTGGAATAGGGGGCCGAGACGAGGATATGGATGACCTTGGCGGATTTGAGCAGCCTGAGTTTGTGTATCGTTCGGCTCCTGACGCAAATGACGGGGCGGACGGTCGAACCGGCACGCCGTGACAATAATACTTCCAGTATACATGGGCGCCCGATCACGCTGAATGTTTATCTTGCGTAAATCTTTTGAATCCGAAGGGCGGAATAGCCGCGCGTTTCCCGGCGTGACCATAGGACCAGGCGGGCGTCGGCGGCGGGGATCGGCGCGGGATTTCCCTTGTTAACCGCTTTTCCCGGCGACGCAAAAAAACCGGGACTTCTGCCCAATTGTTTTCAAATTCGACGGCTATGTGCGATATTGTCATCATCACAAGTCAGGTTTTCCTGACCACAACGAGCAGATTTCAGGGCATGGCCCGACGCAGAGCAACAGAACCCACGCTCCTTCTGAAAGGAACCCGCACCGCGATGTCCTTCGTCGCCGAGGCGCGGCGGCTTGCGATTTCCGATCCCTATCCCGAAGACGGGCAGGCCGGGTATTCGGTCATGGCCGACGTGCTGGCGCGGGCCGTCCTGTTTGCGAACTGGGAGGTGGTGGGCGCGGCCGCGCTGATCCGGGCTGGCGATACCGTGCGCGTGGCAGAGGCGGGGCTGATCGGGGCGTTTCGCACCGACGAATACATGCGCCGGCTGACCTGGCGGATGCTGGCGGACGCCGCCCACGAACTTTCCGATACGGTCGAGATACAGGATGCCTGGCGCGAGTCGCTGGATATCGCGCCCTTCATCAACCGCCGCCGCGTGAACCGGGCCGAAGACAAGGCGGCGCGCCCCATGCCGATAGGGCGGCTGACCATTCCCATGGATGCGGCGATGGCCGCGCGTCTGGCCGACAGCGAGCGTCAGGGCAGGGGCCGCGGAATCCCTCGTGCACCTCGGGGAATGTCGCTGTAATCAGCGCGGATGAGCGAATGGATTCGCGGTCTCGAAGGCACCGAGGCCGGACATACGGCGGCCCTCGCGCTCGCGATACTCGCGGCCCTGCTTCACGCCCTTTTCGGTGCGCTCCAGAAGGGGCGGCATGATCCGTGGCTGTCGCGTGGGGCGATAGATGCCTCCTACGGCCTGATGGCCGCGCCGTTCGCGCTTTTCGTCGTGCCGTGGCCCGATCCCTCGCTGATCCCGCTTTTCGCGCTGATCATGGTGATCCACATCCTCTACAAGATCGCGCAGGGCGTGACCTATACGCTGGGAAGCTACACCGTGGTCTATCCGGTCGTGCGTGGCACCGGCCCGCTGTTCACCGTGATCGGGGCGGGTATCCTGTTCGGCGAGCATTTCACAGCAATACAGTGGCTGGGCGTCGCGCTGCTCGTCTCGGCGATCTACGGCCTCGCGCTATACAACCTGAAGCACTGGCAGGTGGGGCGCGACAAGCTCAAGCCCGCGCTGGCCATGGCGGTGGTCACCGGGTTGTTCGTGGCGCTCTACACGACCGTCGACGCCTATGGCATCCGCGCCACCCCCGATCCGTTCACGTTTCTGGCGTGGTTCTTCATGCTCGACGGCATCACCTTCGCCGTCGTCGCCGCGATCCGCTATGCGCGCATGTCCGACCGCCCCGCGCCCGGCCCTCTCGCGCTGCGGGGGCTGACCGGCGGGGTGGTCGCCTATTTCTCGTTCGGGTCCATCATGCTCGCCACTCGGCTCGACGAAGTGGGCGAGGCGGCGGTGCTGCGCGAAACATCGACCGTTTTCGCGGCCCTGATCGGCTGGCTGGTCTTGAAAGAGAGCACGGGGCCGCGACGGGTCACACTCATGGGTTTGATCGCACTGGGGGCTGTAATCGTCGAAATGGGGGGTTAAATAGGCGGTGATCCATCCGAGGCACAAGGGCGCGAACCAACCATGGCCGACATGACCGACACCAACACCCAGGACACGGCTGAGAAAAAGGTGAACCCCTGGCTCAGGGCCGCGCTCGAATACGGGCCGATCATCGCTTTCTTCGTGGGCTACATGCTCGTCCGCGACATGAGCTTCACCGTGGGCGGGCGCGAATATCAGGGCTTTCTTGCGGTCACCGCCGGGTTCATCCCGTTGCAGGCGATCTGCACATTCCTGCTGTGGCGCGTGACCGGCAAGATCTCGGCCATCCAGATCGCGACCGTGGTGCTGGTCGCGGTGATGGGCGGTATCTCGATCTGGCTCAACGACGAGCGGTTCATCAAGATGAAGCCGACGATCCTGTATGTCTTCTTCTTTCTCATCCTGATGTTCGGCATCCTGCGCGGCCAGAGCTACATCAAGATGATAATGGATCACACGGTCCCGATGAGCGACGAGGGCTGGATGATCATCACCAAGCGCCTCGCCATGTTCTTCGCGTTGCTTGCGGTGTTGAACGAGGTGGTGTGGCGCACGATGTCGACCGATATGTGGGTCAACTTCAAGACCTTCGGCCTGCCGCTCGCGATCTTCGTCTTCTTCATGACCCAGTCCGGCGTGTTCCAGAAATACGGCACGGAAGAGGATAAGGCGGACGCCTGACAGGGCGCTGAAGCGGGCTAACCGCCAGACGTTTCTTTCGAGCGCAAAAGCGCCTTGATGCGTGCAGCGAAGCTGCGCTCCGTGCGTGCGCGCTCATGCGGCTCCGGCGCCAGTTGGGCGAGGTAAAGCGCGGCCAGTTTGCGGCCCGGACCTGCCCCTTGGGGCAGGGTCAGACCGGCCTTGGCGACCAATCCGTCCAATCGCACAACCGTTTCAGGGGCAAGCTCTCGCATGATTGGGTCGAGGGGCGCGGCGGTCATGTCGGGCCGGAACGGCGCAACGCCGGCGCGGTAGTCGATACCCGTGTTGGTCGCGAGCCAGTCGAGTTCCGCGTCCAGCCTGTTCGGGTCGATGCAGGCCACGGGCGTCGCGAAACGCGGGCCGTCGATGTTCTGTTTCAACAGGCGCAGGAACCCTTTGCGCGCCTCGGCAAGGCGCGGACGGCCGGTCGAGACGGGCATGGCATCGTTGAAGATCCACAAAAGCCGTGTCACCTCGGCATTGAGGCTTTCGTTCCGCCGTTTTTCTTTGAAAGCATCGGGCGCGATGCGGCAATGCGCGGCGAAGTCCTGCACGGGAGAGCCACCCGCCAGCGCCTCGGGTCGAAAGTCCCGCAAGGTGATCCGCTCGCGCGGAAGGCGGTCGAGCCATGGCTCCAGCCGTTTTCGATACTGGAACGGGTCGAAGTCGCGGGGCAGGCGGTCGAAGAGCTTCAGCCGTTGTTGCAGCGCCGATCCGCAAAGCCCGATGGGTTCACGCACATAGGCAAAGACCTCCAGCCTGCGCCCCGACGCCTCGATCCGGTCCGCGAGCGCGTGGAGTTTGTCGGGCAGCGCGTTCGATATGACCTCGGCGGACAGAACCAGCGTGGGCGTGCGTCGTGCGAGTTCCGTGTCGAACGCCGCATCCCAGCGGGCGCGCCGTGCCTCGACCTGCGTCGGCGAATGCCCCCGGTTCAGGTGCTGGCGCATCCGGGCTGGATCGTCGGACAGAAGCGTCGCGAGCGGCAGGTTGTGAAACAGGGTCTCACCGAACCGCACCACCCGCACCTCGCCCGTGTCCACGCCCGACAGCGACGCCTGTATCGACGACGAGCCGGTCTTGGGCAGGCCGATGTGCAGGATGACGCGTCTCGGCGGCGTCACCGCTTGAACAACACCTTCTGCGCGTCCTTGTCGTCTTGCAGTTTCGACCGTTTCTCGGCACCCACGGCCATGCCGGCCTTCACCGCCTCACGCGCGCCCACCGTGTCCAGCCAGCGGGCGAGGTTGGGTTTGTCGTCCAGCGTCTGTTCCTGACGCTCCCACAGAGACGCCCAGCCATAACAGGCCATGTCGGCGATGGAGTAGAAGTCGCCGCCCAGATATTCGGCTTCGGCCAGCCGCCGGTCCATCACGCCATAGAGCCGCCCGGTTTCGGCCCGGTAGCGATCCTTGGCGTAGGGCAGGTCGTTGGGCGGGTCCATCGCAGGGGCGTAGGTCAGGAAATGGTGCGCTTGTCCCGCCATCGGGCCAAGGCCGCCCATCTGCCACATGAGCCACTGGTCCACGGCGATGCGGTCGCGCTCGGTCGGGCCGCAGAACTGCCCGGTCTTGCGGGCGAGGTATTGCAGGATCGCGCCGCTTTCGAAAATCGAAACGGGCGCGCCGTCCGGCCCGTCCGGGTCCACGATGGCGGGCATCCGGTTGTTGGGCGCGATCTTCAAAAAGTCCGGCTCGAACTGCTCGCCCTTGCCGATGTTCACGTAGTGCACGTCGTAGGGCAGGCCCATTTCTTCGAGCGCGATGGTGATCTTCCAGCCGTTCGGGGTGGGCCAGTAGTGGAGTTCGATGGGTTGTGTCATGTGAGCCTCCTTGTCGGGGGTCAGGATGACGTATTCCAAGCGAAGGGCAAGAGGTGGGCGCGGGAGTGGGTCGGTTCGCCAAGCCACGCAAACGGCAGGTCGCCGCGGATCACGGCGGCGTAGAGTGGGAACAGGCCGGGGCGCAGGTAAAGGCTCCAATGGCAGATTTTTCGTGAGGGCGCGCCGATGCGGTAGCCAAAACGGGCGAGCCGTGCGCGCGTCGCAGGGGTGTCCACGGGCAGGTCGGTCCAGCCTGCGAGGCCGGGAAGCCCCGCACCCAGAGCGCGACCGCGAAAACCCATGACGGCCTCCAGCATCAGGTCGAAGACCGCGTTCTCGCCGCTCGTGACGTTCAGCACATCCGCCAGCCGCCCTGCGGGCGAAGCCATCGCGGCCCTCGCGCGCGACCGCAGCTCGGCCCCCGCGATCAGCACCAGCCGCCCGATCCGACCGGCCGGGGCATGGGCGGTGGCCGACAGCGCGACGCGGGCGCCAAGCGAATGGCCGAGCATGTGAACGGGGCGGTCGAGCGTGGCGATCAGCCCTGCGAGCGCGCGCCCCGCGTCGCCCGCGTTGCGATAGGCCTGCCAGATCGACCCGATGGCGTTCCAGCCGAACGCGATGACCAGCCCTTCGGCCCGGCCTCCGATGCCCAGATGCCGGGGCCACGAGATGACCTTCCAGTTTCTGCGCGGGGCCCGTTCGGCGAGGATCGTCCGATGCGGGCAATGCCCCTCGGTGCCGGGGGCGTATTTGTAGCCGTGGATCAGGATCACGATCGGGGCGTTCGGTGGCAGATCGGCCAGCGCCCGGGACAGCGCGGCGCGGTCGTACTCCAGCCCGTTCTGCCCGGCGTTGACGATGACCTGCACCATGGACCCATGCCCGGTTGCCTCATTCCGCCCCAGAATGCTGCACCTGCGTAAAGGCCCCATGACCCGCGCGTAACGGTGCTGTAAAACATCGGCCACCTTGACCTGACGCGGGTCTGGGGCTATCGCGATTGCCGTGGCGATTTGTCTTCCGGATTGCGGGCCACGTTAATCACTCCGCTAAAGAGGTCTGGGACGATGAACGCCCCCGGCTTTCCGGTTGGGCGTTTTTTGTTGGAGAGGCGACATGGACAAGTATTCGAAACGCACCCGCGCCGTGCACGGCGGCATCCGGCGCAGCCAGTATGGCGAGTTGTCCGAGGCCATGTTCATGACGCAGGCCTTTTCCTATCCCTCCGCCGAAGCCGCCGAGGCGCGGTTCGTGGAGGCAGGCGATGACGAATTCATCTATGCCCGCTACGGCAACCCGACCAACCGCATGTTCGAAGACCGCCTCGCCCAGATGGAAGGGACCGAGGATGCCTTCGCCTGCACCTCGGGCATGGCGGCGGTGAACGGCGCGCTGATGGCACTGACCAAGGCGGGCGACCATGTGGTGTCGAGCCGCGCCCTGTTCGGATCGTGTCTTTATGTGATCGAAGAGGTGCTGGGGCGGTTCGGGGTGGAAATCACGCTGGTCGACGGCACCGACAACGCGGCGTGGGAGGCGGCGATCCGCCCCGACACGCGGCTGGTGTTCCTTGAGTCGATCTCGAACCCGACGTTGGAGGTCATCGACCTGAAACACGTGATCGACGTGGCGCACAGGAACGACGCGCTCGTCATCGTGGACAACGCGATGATTACGCCGGTCTTTTCCTATGCGGCGGATCTGGGCGCGGACCTGATCGTCTATTCCACGACCAAGCACGTGGACGGGCAGGGCCGGATGCTCGGCGGTGCGATCTGCGGCACGAAAGAACTGATCCGTGGCCCGATCGAAACCTACATGAAGCACACCGGGGGGGCCATCAATCCGTTCGCGGCGTGGACGCACCTCAAGGCGCTCGAAACCATCGACCTGCGCGTGCGCGCACAGTCCGACACGGCTTTGTTCATCGCGAACGCGCTGGCCGACCATCCGAAAATCAGCCGGATGAGCTATCCGTTGCACCCGTCGCACCCGCAATACGAGATCGCCAAGGCTCAGGCGCCGTCGGGCGGCACGGTGCTGGCGTTCGAGGTGAAAGGGGGCAAGGACGGGGCGTTCAGGTTCCAGAACGCCTTGGAATTCATCATTATTTCCAACAACTTCGCGGATGCCAAGTCGATCGCCACGCACCCGGCGACGACGACGCACCAGCGGCTGCCGCAGGACCAGAAGGATGCGCTGGGCATCACCGACGGGCTGATCCGGTTTTCCTGCGGGCTGGAAGACCCCAAGGACATCCTGTCGGATATCGAACAAGCCCTGTCGGTGATCTGACGCGACACGGCAGACGTAAACTGGTAAATCCCTGAAGCGGACCCCACATATGGGGCCGCGGACAGTCCGGGAGGGCCTGCCATGAACCATATTCCGTCCAAGGTGCTTGCCGCGCCGGAACTCGACGATGCCAAGGCTGCGCTGGAGACGTTGCGCGACTGGGCGCGCGGCGCGACACCGGAAGAGGTGGCCGCACTGGACCCCGCGATTTCGCGGCTTCTGCCCGGTGGCGAGGTGTCGAACTATCCGGCGCTGTCGCGCACCTACGATCCAGACTTCGAGGCGGATGCGGATTACAAGGCGACGCTCCCCGATCTTCAGAACGGTCCCGCCTCGCTCATCCAAGGCGAACGGCAGGACATTCAGCATGTCGGGATTTCGAACTTCCGCCTGCCGCTGCGCTACCGCACCCGCGACAATGGCGATCTTCAGCTCGAAACCTCGGTCACCGGCACGGTGAGCCTTGAGGCCGAGAAGAAGGGCATCAATATGAGCCGCATCATGCGCTCGTTCTATGCTCATGCTGAAAAGACGTTCTCGTTCGAGGTGATCGAAGCCGCTCTGGACGATTACAAGACCGATCTGGAAAGCCTCGACGCGCGGATCGAAATGTCGTTTTCCTTCCCGATGAAGGTGAAAAGCCTGCGGTCGGGGCTGGAAGGCTATCAGTATTACAACATCGCGCTTGAACTGGTCGAAACCAAGGGCGTGCGCCGCCACTTCATGCACCTCGACTATGTCTATTCGTCGACCTGCCCCTGCTCGCTGGAACTGAGCGAGCACGCGCGCCAGACCCGCGGCCAGCTTGCCACGCCGCATTCGCAGCGGTCGGTCGCGCGGGTGTCGGTCGAGGTCGCGCCGGGCCAGTGCTGCCTGTGGTTCGAAGACCTGATCGAGCTGTGCCGCGCCGCCGTGCCGACCGAAACGCAGGTGATGGTGAAACGCGAAGACGAACAGGCGTTCGCAGAACTGAACGCCGCCAACCCGATCTTCGTGGAGGACGCCGCGCGGCTTTTCACCGAACAGCTCAAGGCTGACGACCGGATCGGGGATTTCCGCGTGGTCGCGAGCCATCAGGAAAGCCTGCACAGCCACGATGCCGTGTCGATCCTGACCGAGGGCGAGACGTTCCGCGCCCAATCGCTCGACCCGCGCCTCTTCTCAACCCTGATCCATCAAGGCTAAGGTCTGTCCCGGGGGAACCGGGACATGAAAGCAGCATTCGCGCCGAAATACGGACCGCCGGACGTGGTGGAAATCCGGGACATGCCACGCCCTGTCGCGGGGGCGGGCGAGGTTCTGGTGGAAATTCATGCCACCACCGTGACGCGGACCGACCGCGAAACCCTTCGTGGCCACCCGTGGTTCGCGCGCCTCGTCACCGGGCTGACCGGCCCGAAACACCCGGTGCTGGGCATTGACTTCGCCGGCGTCGTCGTCGAGGTCGGCCCCGGCACCAGCCGGTTCGCCATCGGCGACCGCGTCTTCGGCCTCGCGCCATCGCGTTATGGATGCCACGCCGAATGGGTGGCCGTGCCCGAGGACGGCGCGATTGGCCACATCCCCGACAAGCTCGCGTTTCACGAGGCGGTGGTGGGCGAGGGCGCGTGGTACGCGCACAGCAATCTCGAAGCCTTCGGGCTCGCCCCCGGGCAGAACGTGATGATCTACGGCGCGTCAGGGGCCATCGGCACGGCAGCGGTCCAACTCGCCAAGGCGCGCGGTGCGCGTGTGACGGCGGTGGTCGGCACGCGCCACACGGACCTCGCGGCCGTGCTGGGGGCCGATCTGGTCGTGAACTACATGACCGAGGATTTCACGGCCCGGCCCGAACGCTACGACCTTGTCTTCGACGCCGTGGGCAAGACGACCTATCCGGCCTGTCGCAAGCTGTTGAAACCCCATGGCGCATATTACGCCTCGGACCTCGGCCCTTGGGGGCAGACCGTCTGGCTGTCGCTCTGGTCCGCCATCACACGCTCGCGCCGCGTGGTGATCGGGATGCCGCGCGACCCGCGCGAGGTCATCGGGTTTCTGGGCGACATGCTGGCGGACGGGCGGTATCGCGCGGTCATCGACAGTCACTATGACCTAGACGACATTTCGGCGGCCTACGCCCATGTCGCCACCGAGCAAAAGACCGGGATCGTGGTTATAGACGTGAAGCCGCGCTGACCTCAGATGGCGGCGGCGAAACTGTCGGCGCGGGCCATGTCCCAGAATTTCGCGAAGGCCGGGTGGGTCACGTTGTGATCCAGCAATTCCCCCGGCTCGACCCAGTCGTATTGCGAGCGTGCCGAGCGCACTTCGCGCGCGTTGATGCGGATCATCAGGTGGTCGGGCTTCAGGTCTTTGGGATGCGTCAGGCCCGAGGCCCCGATCGTCTCGGCCAGCGCCTTCAGCGTGTTTTCGTGGAACTGATAGACCCGCGCGGCCTTGTCGTTCACGTCCAGCGCCCGGTAGCGGCCCGGATCCTGCGACGTGACACCCGTGGGGCATTTCCCGGTGTGGCAGGTCTGGGCCTGAATGCAGCCCAATGAGAACATATAGCCGCGCCCCATGTTGCAGGTGTCGGCCCCAAGGGCGAAGACCCGCGCCATGTCGAAGGCCGAGATGAGCTTGGCGGAACAGACCAGCCGGATCTTGTCGCGCAGGCCGAGGCCGACGAGCACGTTCTGCACCAGCATCAACCCCTCGCGCAGCGGCGCGCCGATGTGATCGGCGAACTCGGCGGGTGCGGCTCCGGTCCCGCCTTCCGATCCGTCGATGGTGATGAAATCCGGGTGCTCGCCGGTTTCGACCATCGCCTTGCAGATCGCGAATACCTCCCACGGGTGGCCGACGCACATCTTGATGCCCACGGGCTTGCCGCCGGACAGGTCGCGCAGCTTCGCGATGAAACCCATCATCTCGACCGGGGTGGAAAAGGCCGAGTGCGCGGGCGGGCTCAGGCAATCGACCCCGATGGGAATGCCGCGCGCCTCGGCGATGTCGGCGGTGACCTTGGCGCCGGGAAGGATGCCTCCGTGGCCCGGCTTGGCCCCCTGCGACAGCTTGATTTCGATCATCTTCACCTGATCGGCGGTCGCACGGGCCGCGAAGGCATCGGGCGAGAAACGCCCAGCTCCGTCCCGGCATCCGAAATACCCCGACCCGATCTGCCAGACGAGGTCGCCGCCATGTTTGGTATGGAACCGGCTGATCGAGCCTTCGCCGGTGGTCTGGGCGAAAGTCCCGCGTTTGGCGCCGATGTTCAGCGCCTCGACCGCATTGGGCGACAGCGCCCCGAACGACATGCCGGAAATATTCAGCACGCTCGCCGAATAGGGTTTGTCGCACTGCCCCCCGCCGAAGGTCACGCGAAAGTCGTGGTCGGTGAGATGCCGCGCCATGAGCGAATGGTTGATCCACTCGTGCCCGACCTGATGCTGGTCGCGAAGCGATCCGAACGGGCGCAGCCCTTCGAGCCCCTTGGACCGGCGATAGACGAGCGCGCGCTGCTCGCGCGAAAACGGCACCTCTTCGTGATCGCTTTCCAGAAAATACTGCCGGATTTCGGGCCGGATCGATTCCAGCAGGAACCGGATGCGTGCCAAGACCGGATAGTTCTTGAGCACCGCGCGCTTGCGCTGGACAAGGTCGTAGGTGCCGACCGCCGCCCCCACCGCGCCGAGCGCGGCGATGACGCCGCCCCAGAACGGCATGGCGAAGGCCAGCGCGATACCCGCCGGGATGGCGAGGACGAGAAGCGCGTAGGGCAGATAGCGGATGTTGGACATGACAGGCCTCCATTGCCTCGTCCCCCAGCCCGGACGCGACACGTTCCTCCCCTGTCCGAGATGAGCGTCGCAGGGGGTGCGACAACTTGTCAAGCATCCCGCGCACGGGCGTTCGCTCTCGCTTGACAGTCCTCGCGGGCAAGGCCAGTGCTTTCATATGTTCGATCTGCGCCCCGTGGTCTACGTCATTGGTTTGGTCGTCGCCGTGCTCGGGGTGACGATGCTGCTGCCGATGATGGTCGATCTGTTCTTCGGTCGCCCGGATTGGACGGTGTTCCTGCAATCCGCGATCATCACGGTGACGTTCGGCGCGGCTATGTCCATCGCGACGGCGAACGGTGTGGGCGGGGGGCTGTCCGTTCAACAGACCTTCCTGCTGACCACGCTGATCTGGGTGGCGCTCCCGCTGTTCGGCGCGCTCCCCTTCATCTTCGGCGAGATTCAGGCGCGCCCGGTCGACGCGATATTCGAGGCGATGTCGGGCCTCACCACCACCGGATCGACGGTGTTTTCGGGGCTCGACGCGATGCCCGAGGGACTGCTCGTCTGGCGCTCGATGCTGCAATGGTTCGGCGGTATCGGGATCATCGTCGTCGCGATGGTGTTCCTGCCGGAACTGCGCGTGGGCGGGATGCAGATCTTCCGCTCGGAGGCCTTCGACACGATGGGCAAGGTGCTGCCGCGTGCCGCCGAAATCGCGGGGCGGATCACGTGGATCTACCTTGCCCTGACGATCCTGAACGTGCTCGCCTATCTGCTCGTCGGCATGACGCCCTTCGACGCGATCAACCACGCCTTCACCACCATGTCGACCGGAGGGTTCTCGACCCATGACGCCAGTTTCGGCGTCTATCAGGGCGCGCCGGAATACGTCGCGGCCGTCTTCATGATCCTCGCCTCGCTGCCGTTCGTGCGCTACATCCAGCTTGTCGCGGGCACGGCCCAGCCGCTGTTTCGCGACAGCCAGATCCGCGCTTATCTGGGCACGATCCTTGTCATCACGCTGGTCATGACGATCTACCGCCTCGTGGCCAATGGCGACCATTTCGAACATGGCTTTCGCGAGGGCGTGTTCAACGTGACTTCGATCATGTCCGGCACCGGCTATGCCAGCGTCGACTACCAGCTCTGGGGCACGTTCCCAATCGTCGCTTTTTTCTTTCTGGGCCTGATCGGGGGCTGCGCGGGGTCGACCGCCTGTTCGGTCAAGATCTTCCGCTACCAGATCCTGATCGCGGCGATCCGCGCCCGGATCATGCAGATCCTCGCGCCCCACGGCGTGTTCACCCCCCGGTTCGAGGGGCGGCCGATCTCCGAGGCGGTGCTGTCGTCGGTCATGGCGTTCTTCGTCATGTTCGTCGTCTCGCTCGGCATTCTCGCCGTGCTTCTCAGCATGACCGGGCTGGACATGGTGACTTCGCTCTCCGGGGCCGCGACGGCGATCGCGAACATCGGGCCGGGTCTGGGCGATACCATCGGGCCGTCCGGCAATTTCGCGACGTTGAACGACACGGCCAAGTGGCTCCTGACCGCAGCGATGCTGGTCGGTCGGCTTGAGCTTCTGTCGGTCTACGTTCTGTTCACCATGCGGTTCTGGAGGGGCTGATGTCCGACGAAAAGCGCGCCGCGCGCCTGCAACACCTGCGTGCCGAAGGGCTGGCCAAGGGCGATCCGCTCGCCCTGCCGCTCACGATGGCGTCCATGTTCAACCTGCCTGGAAACCCCGAGCCGGGGGTGGCGGGCTATGGCCGGATGGACAACCCGGTCTGGGACGCGGTGGAAGAGGCATTGGCATTGATCGAAGACGCGCCGGTCCGCGTGTTCCCCTCGGGCATGGCGGCGATCTCGGCGGCGCTGTTCGCGGTCTTGAAGGCGGGCGACCGGATATTGGTGCCGTCCGACGGCTATTACACGACGCGGCTTCTGGCCGACCGTTACCTTGTCAAGCTGGGGGTCGAGGTCGTCGAACGTCCGACCGTCGCCTTTTCCGGAGGCGGTTATGACGGCTTCGCCCTCGTGTTCCTCGAAACCCCCTCCAACCCCGGTCTGGACGTGATCGACCTTGCCGGGGCCTGCGCGGCCATTCGTGCGGCGGGCGGGGTGAGCGTGGTCGACAACACGACCATGACCCCGTTCGGACAGCGCCCGCTGGACCTTGGCGCCGACGTGGTCGTCGCCTCCGACACCAAGGCGCCCGGCGGGCATTCCGATGTGCTCATGGGGCATGTGGCGACCCGCGATGCGACGCTGCTCGACGAGGTGACGCAGTGGCGCAAGCTGTCGGGCGCGATCCCCGGCCCGTTCGAGGTGTGGCTCCTGCATCGGTCGCTGGAGACTCTGGAGGTCCGGTTCGACAGGATGTGCGTGAACGCTCAGGTGATCGCCGAACGGCTGGCGGATCATCCGGCGGTCGGGCAGGTGCGGTTTCCGGGCCTTGCAGGCGATCCGGCCCATGCCGTCGCGGCGAAACAGATGACGCGGTTCGGGTTTCTGATCGGTCTGACGCTCAAGGACGAGGCGGCGGCGGAAGCCTTTATCAACGGCTGTGCGATGCTCGCGCCGACCACGTCGTTCGGGGGCACCCATTCGACGGCCGAACGGCGCGCGCGCTGGGGGGATGACGTGGCGCCGGGGTTCGTGCGCCTGTCGGTCGGGATCGAACCCGTGGACCCGCTCTGGCAGGCCCTCGACACCGCGCTTTCGGCGCTCTGATACGAAAAACGCGCCCCGGAGGGCGCGTTTTCCTGTTCAAACGGCGGCGCGCCTCACTCCCAGCAGCTGACCAGCACCGACATATCGGCGGCCTTCACCGCAAGCGCGTGGGGCGACAGGGACGACGCCGGGATCACAGGTTCCGTGACCACGCCGTTCGCCTCGAGGAACGCGGCCAGCGCCGGGGCCTTGGTGGCGAAGGACACTTCGTCGGGGAACTGGCGGCTCCCGTCGCTGTCGGATTTCAGCATACCCAGCACCATGCCGGCATTGTCCACGATCGGACCGCCCGCATCGCCATCCTGCGCTTCGAGGTCGAGCCGATAGACATTGTCTTCGCCGTCCAGCCCCTTGATGTCCGCCAACTGGCCGAAGGTGAGCGTGGCCGAGGACAGCCGCCCGCCGAACGAATAGCCCGCGACCGCAAGGTCCGACTTGATGCGCGGCTCGCCCGAGGACAGCGACGCGACCGCAAGCGGGGCAAGCGCCTGTTCCGGCTTCACGATGGCCGCGCCGAGCGCCTCGTCCGTCGCGACGACGCTGGCCGGGTAGCTTTCGTCCAGCGTGATCTGGGAACATCCGGCGACCGCTTCGGTGGTGGTCAGCACGGTGCCGTCGCCCGCCACGTAGAACCCGGTGCGCGCCCGGTCGGCCCGGCGGATTTCCAGACCGGACACAAGGTCCACGCTCTGCATGGCCTCGTCCAGCCCGGCGTTGTCGTCGAGTACGGTCGGCCCGGTGGACGCGAACCCATCCTTCATCGCCGACAGCGCGATGTTGCGGCGCTTTTCGTCGCCGGTGGGCCAGATCAGCATGTAACCCTTGACCGCCCCGTCCACGACCTCGGCATAGGTGTAGCTGACGATGTCGCGGTTTGATCCGGTGATCTCGAAGCTGTTCTCGCCGCGCGAGCGTTCGCCCTGCGTCGGCACGACTTCGAGCGATTGGAGGATGTCGTAAAGCCCGTAAAGCGTCGACTGTCCGCCGGACTGCGAAATCAGCACGACGCGCACGCCCTGATCGCCCTCATAATGGGCGAAGGGGGCCTCGTAACGGTCGAAGTCGACCATGGCCGTCGGCATGATAAGTTCGATGCCCGCGTCCTGATCCATGACCGAGGCGAGCGCGAGGCTGTCGAACACGGCGTTGTAGTCGCCGATCAGTTCGTCGCGCTGTCGGGTCGTCAGAATGCCGGTCGCCTCGTATCCCTTGGCGTCCTGCCAAGCCGCCATCGCGCCGCGCGTGCCGGGGCCGAAGGCGCCGTCGATGCCGGAAGTGTAGAAGCCCTCGAACTGAAGGGCGATCTGAAGCGCCTCGCGCGCTTCGCGGTCAAGCTGGGCTTCCGACTGGCGCGCTTCCTGCGGGGTTTCTTCGGGGATAATCGGCTCGGGTTCCGGCTCCGGCTCGGCCACGATCACCGGCGCTTCTGCCTGCGTTTCCGTGACCGCGGGCGTTTCGTCCGCCTCGGTCCGGCTGTTCGCGCCGACGGGCCAGAACTGCTGACCGAAGGCCGCGCCGTCCGACACATAGGCATCACCCGGCACCGCGCCGCTGCGGATCAGATCGACGAGCACGGCGGCAGCCTCGGTCTCGGAATAGGGGCCGAGCGCGGTGGCATACCAACCGGAGGCACCGAGGCGGAAACCCACCACATCGTCGAGCTCCGCATCATAAAGCCGCGTGGCATTCTGCGCTTCGGTGAGGGTCGTGTTCGCCTCGACCTGAACCCAGAAGGTATCCTGAGCGAAAGCAGACGTGCTTCCCATGAGTCCCGCAAATAGTGTGATCGCCCCGGTGAGCCGCTTCATATGTCCTCTTTGCCCCTTCGGGGCCCCTGCAAATTTCATTCGGATCAGTAACACATGACCCATCCGGCGAGGTCAATATCGGCCCGGTCGATTGACCCTGACCTGTGGCAGTCCTATTGAGACGCGGACATCGCGCGAGGTGACGAAATGGCCGAATTCACGAAACCGAAGAGCTTTCAGGAAATCATCCTGCGGCTTCAGACCTATTGGGCGTCCAAGGGCTGCGCGATCCTGCAACCTTACGACATGGAGGTCGGCGCGGGCACGTTTCACCCGGCCACGACGCTGCGCGCGCTGGGGTCGAACGCTTGGGCTGCGGCCTATGTCCAGCCATCGCGCCGCCCGACCGACGGGCGCTATGGCGAGAACCCGAACCGGCTTCAGCATTACTATCAATATCAGGTGCTTATCAAACCGTCGCCGCCGGATTTGCAGGCGCTTTACCTCGGCTCGCTCGAAGCCATCGGGATCGACATGGCGCTTCATGACATCCGCTTCGTCGAGGACGACTGGGAAAGCCCGACGCTGGGCGCCTGGGGTCTTGGGTGGGAGGTCTGGTGCGACGGCATGGAAGTCAGCCAGTTCACCTATTTCCAGCAGGTCGGCGGGCACGACTGCCGCCCGGTCTCGGGCGAACTGACCTATGGCCTCGAACGCCTCGCCATGTACGTGCTCGGCATCGATCACGTTATGGAGATGCCGTTCAACGACCCGCAGTCGCCCATCCCCCTGAGCTATGGCGATGTGTTCCGGCAGACGGAAGAGGAATACTCCCGCCACAACTTCGACGCGGCGGATACCGAAAAGCTGCTGCGCCATTTCGAGGATGCGGAACGCGAGTGCCAGTCGATCCTGTCGCACGAAGCCGAAGACCCCAAGACCGGCAAGCGCATCGTCATGGCGCACCCGGCCTATGACCAGTGCATCAAGGCCTCCCACATCTTCAACCTGCTCGACGCGCGCGGCGTGATCTCGGTCACCGAACGTCAGGCCTATATCGGCCGCGTCCGCGCGCTCGCCAAACTCTGTGCCGACGCCTTCGTGCAGACCGAGGCGGGCGGGTTCAGCGCGGAGAGCGCGGCGTGAGCGGAAAACTTGTTGCGGGGTTCATCGTCGTGGTCACACTCATCTTCGGGATCGTCCTCTACTACACGCAGGTCTACGCCTATTACGACCGGGTGAACGCGGAAGAGGTGAGCTTCACGATGGTCAACATCTCGACCGGTCTGGCCGAGCCGATCATCGCGGATGACATCGAGGCCATCGACGGCTCGTCCAGCCCGATCCGGTTCCGCGCCTGTTTCACCGCCGGCATGTCCAGCCCGACGATGCAGGAGACATACGTGGCCTATCCCGAGCCGACGCCGCTCAACGCGCCCGGCTGGTTCGATTGCTTCGACGCGCAGGAAATCGGCACCGATCTGGAGGACGGTCAGGCGGTGGCGTTTCTCAGCGAAAAGAACATCCACGACGGCGTGGATCGCGTGATCGCGGTCTACCCCGACGGTCGCGCCTTCGCGTGGCATCAGCTCAACGAGAAATTCAACGACGAGGGCAGCGAGCCGATCCAGTGATCGGAACTTAACGCCGGGGCAGGGGATTGGGGTAGCATCCTCAATCGGAGCTGCCCCATGTCCACCACCCTCGATCTCGACCAACCGCCCGGCTGGGTCGTGCCGCTGATGCGGTTCGGTTACGCCGCGCGCGGCGTCACCTATGTCATCCTCGGTGTCCTCACCTTCCTCGCAGCCTGGACGGGCGGCGAAGCCGAAGGCACCTCCTCCGCCCTCGCGAGCCTTCGCGACCAGCCGTGGGGCGTGCCGCTCCTCTGGGTCGTGGCGGCGGGTCTGCTGGGCTATGCCATCTGGCGCTTCGTCGCCGCGTGGTGGGATCTCGAACTTCACGGGACCGGGGCCAAGGGCCTGATCGCGCGTGCGGGTCTATGCA
This sequence comes from Maritimibacter alexandrii, assembly GCF_005871115.1. NCBI lineage: Bacteria > Pseudomonadati > Pseudomonadota > Alphaproteobacteria > Rhodobacterales > Roseobacteraceae > Maritimibacter > Maritimibacter alexandrii. The sequence continues at coordinate 109,813 of NZ_SWKQ01000009.1, read as the reverse complement.
TCACCGGCGCGATCCACGCGGGCCTCGCCGTGTCGGCGGCCCGTCAGGCCATCGGGTCGAGCGGCGGGGAAAGCGACAGCGTGAAAACCCTCGCCTCATGGGTGCTGCAACAGGAGCCGTGGGGCAAATGGGTGCTCATCGCGATCGGCGCGGCCACGGTCGGGACCGGGATCTACTACGGCTACAAGGGGTTCAAGGAGAAATACAAACGCCACATGCGCCAGTCGCCGCGCTCGCAGGCATTGGACCCGGCGATCAAGTTCGGTCTTGTTGCGCACGGCGTCGTCATCGCGATCATCGGCTTTTTCTTGATCGGCGCGGGCTGGACGGCGGACCCGTCGCAGGCCGGCGGGCTGGGTCAGGCGTTCGAAGCCGTGCGGGCGCAGCCTTTCGGGCGCATCCTGCTGGGCGCGCTGGCCATCGGCCTTGTCGGCTTCGCGATCTACTGCTTTGCCGAGGCCCGCTACCGGATCGTGCCGCGCTGCGCGAGCCCGGACACCAAGACGCTCGCAGGCCGCTTCGACACCACGTTCGAACGCGCCATCGCGCGGGTAAGCTGACCCAAGCGGACGTCCCGGGGCCCGCTGCCTCTGGACGTCCCATCCCCCCTTCGGTAACACGGCCCGGACCCCGCCTGATGGCGCCAACAGACCGTGGAAGACCGATATGGCCGATCTCCTGATCGAACTCTTTTCCGAGGAAATCCCAGCACGGATGCAAGGCCGCGCTGCCGAGGATCTCAAGAAACTCGTAACCGACGGTCTGGTCGAGGCGGGTCTGACCTATGGCGGGGCGGCGGCTTTTGCCACGCCGCGCCGTCTGTGCCTGACGCTCACCGATCTGCCCGCCATGTCGCCCGACACGCGGGAAGAGCGCAAAGGCCCGCGCACCGACGCGCCCGAAAAAGCACTGGAGGGGTTCCTGCGTTCGACCGGGCTGACCAAGGATCAGCTTGAAGCGCGCGACGAGAAGAAGGGGCAGGCCTGGTACGCCGTGATCGCAAAAAAGGGCCGCCCGGCAGCCGACATCGTCGCCGAGGTGCTGGAAAAGACCATCCGCAACTTCCCGTGGCCCAAGTCGATGCGCTGGGGGGCGGGCAGCCTGAAATGGGTGCGTCCGCTGCATTCGATCCTGTGCATCCTGTCGGACGAGGGCGGGGCCGAGGTCGTGCCGCTCGACATCGACGGGATCGTGGCGGGCGACACCACGCAGGGCCACCGCTTCATGGCGCCGGGGTCGTTCAAGGTGTCGTCCTTCGACGACTATCAGGCCAAGCTGAAAAAGGCCTGCGTTGTGCTCGACCCGGCCGAGCGGGCCGAGACGATCTGGCATGACGCCGAACAGGCCGCGTTCGCGGCGGGGTTCGAGCTGGTCGAGGACAAGGGGCTTTTGTCCGAGGTGGCCGGGCTGGTCGAATGGCCCGTGGTCCTCATGGGAGACATCGGCGCCGACTTCATCGACCTGCCCCCCGAGGTGCTCCAGACCTCGATGAAGGAGCACCAGAAATTCTTTTCGGTGAAGAATCCCAAGACGGGCCGGATCGAGAAATTCGTGACCGTCGCCAACCGCGAGACCGCCGATGACGGCGCGACGATCCTTGCGGGCAACCAAAAGGTGCTGGCCGCGCGTCTGTCGGACGCCAAGTTCTTTTGGGAAAACGACCTGCGCACGGTGGCGCAACACGGCATGACCTCGATGTCCGAAAGTCTGACCAATGTGACCTTCCACCGCGAGCTGGGCAGCCAGTCCGAGCGGATCGAACGGATCGCCGCATTGGCCCGGCGGATCGCGCCGATGGTGGGCGCGGAACCGGACGAGGCGGTGCTGGCGGCCAAGGTGGCGAAAGCCGACCTCGCATCGGAAATGGTCTACGAATTCCCCGAATTGCAGGGGATCATGGGGCGGTATTACGCGAAACGTGCGGGTCTGTCCGATGCCGTGGCCGATGCCTGCCGCGACCACTACTCGCCCCTCGGCCCGTCCGACGACGTGCCGACCGCCCCGGTTTCGGTCGCTGTGGCGCTGGCCGACAAGCTGGACACGCTCACGGGCTTCTGGGCCATCGACGAAAAGCCCACCGGGTCGAAAGACCCCTATGCGCTGCGGCGCGCGGCCCTTGGTGTGATCCGGCTTGTGCTGGCGAACGACCTGCGCCTGAATCTGGACCCCGTGTTCGACATGCAGCTTCTGCGCCTCAAGGGCGCGCGGGAAGCGGCCCTGCCGAACGATGGCGTCGCTATGATGATCGACGAGATCGCCGACCACGGCGTATTCGCCGCCGCGCTGGAAACCGTTCTGGATGCGTTCAAGGATCGCGACGGGGCCGAAGCTCTGGCCGGGCTCAAGACGGCCGTGCCGGACCTGTCCGACGACCTTCTGGCCTTCTTCCACGACCGGCTCAAGGTCCACCTGCGCGACGAAGGTATCCGCCACGATGTGATCGATGCCTGCCTGAATATGCCGGGCAACGATGACCTGACGCTGCTGGTCAAACGCGCCCGCGCGCTCGCCGCCTTCCTTGCGACCGAGGATGGGGCGAACCTGACACAGGGCTTCAAACGTGCTAACAACATCCTCACGCAGGCCGAGGAAAAGGACGGGGTGGAGTATTCGTTCGGGGCCGATGTGAAATTCGCGGAAGCGGCCGAGGAAAAGGCGCTGTTCGCCGCGCTCGACTCAGCCGCCGGACCGCTCAAGACGGCGATGGAGGCCGAGGATTTCGCAGGTGCGATGTCGGTCATGGCGGACCTGCGCGCCCCGATCGATGCATTTTTCGAAGCCGTTCAGATCAACACGGAAAACCAGATCGTTCGGCGCAACCGTTTGAATTTGCTGGCACGAATTCGCGATATATGCATGAGTGTTGCAGATTTGACGCGGATCGATGGTACGTAAAAACCCGTAGGTCATTAGGACGATATTGTAAGTGGACGTGCTAGGACTATGTTGGAGCCATCAGGAGATGCTGCAGTGCAGAATATGGTGCTCAACAAGGGCTTTGTCGAAATCACGCCGACCGCTTCGATCGACGTGAACCGGCATGGCGGCCGTGCCAAATGCCTGCAACGCTTGATCCGTCTTGAAATGCCGGTGCCGACGACCGTCGCGCTGGATTTCGCCACCGTCCACGACATATCGCAGGGCACGCTGCCCGACATCGGCATGATGCTCGCCTCGTTCGGCGACGCACCGCTTCTGTCCGTGCGCCCCTCGTCGGAAGACCCGGATTGGGGCGGACCGTCCGCGATCCTGAATATCGGGATGAACGACGCGACCTACGAGCGGCTGATCGGCACGCATGGAGAGGTTGCGGCGACCGCGCTTTATCTGCGCTTCATCCGTTCCTACGCCATCCACGTCGCCCGCCTCGACCCCGACGAGTTCGAGATCAAGGCCCCGATGGACCCTGCCGCGATCAAGCGCGCGCAGGCGATCTACGAAGAAGAAACCGACGAACCGTTTCCGCAGGACACGGCGACACAGCTTTCCAACGTCCTGCGCTCGATGGCGCGGGCGTGGGAGGGGACGACGGCCCGCCTGTTGCGTGAGGCGCGCGGCGCGCCGGCGGATGCGGGGCTCGGTCTGGTCGTGCAGGCCATGGCCATCGGGTTCGGGCGCAATATGTCCGGCTCCGGCGTGATCCAGTTCGTCAACGGCCAGACTGGCGAGCGGCAGTTGCGCGGGCGCTATCTGTGCCAAAGCCAGGGGCGCGACGCGCTGGGCGACCCGGATGCGCGGGCGATCATGTATCTGGCCCGCGACGACCGGGGGCGGTCGATCGAGGACGAGCTGCCGCAGGTGTTCGAAGACCTCAAGCGATACGGCGACCTGTGCCGCAACCGCTTGCGCGAAGAAATGCAGATCGAATTCACGCTGGAGAACGAGCGTCTTTATATCCTCGATGCGGTCCGCGTGCAGCGCACGTCGCGCGCCAACCTGCACATCGCCGTGCAACTCGCACAGGACGCGATCATCTCAGAGAACGAGGCGGTGATGCGCGTGCCCCCGCGTTCGCTGACCGAGCTTCTGCACAGCCAAGTCGATCCGGACGGCCCGCGTGACGCCTTTGCCTCCGGCATCGCGGCCAGTCCCGGTGCCGCCACCGGCAAGGTGGTGTTCTCGTCGCGTGCGGCGCAGGCCAGCGCCGCGCAGGACGAGCCATGCATCCTCGTCCGGCGCGAAACCACGCCGGAGGACATTCGCGGGATGCACGCTGCCGAAGCCGTGCTGACCGAACGGGGCGGCATTACCTCGCACGCGGCCGTGATCGCCCGTGGTCTCGGCCTACCTTGCGTCGTGGGCGCATCGAACATGAAGCTCGATGCCAAGAAGCGTGAGATCGTTGCCGCCGATGGCCGGGTGATCCGCGAAGGCGACATCATCACCATCGACGGCTCGGCGGGCGAGGCGCTTATCGGCACCGCCCGGATGCTCGAACCCGAACTGGGTGACGCGTTCCAGACCCTTCTCGCCTGGGCCGACAACGCGCGCGACATCGGCGTGCGCGCCAATGCCGACACGCCGGCGGATGCCGCCAAGGCGCGGATGTTCGAGGCCGAGGGGATAGGGCTCGCCCGGACCGAACATATGTTCTTCGACCACGACCGCCTTCTCGCCATGCGCGAAATGATCTTTGCCGACACGGCCGAGGATCGGCGCACCGCGCTGGAACGGATCGAGCCGATGCAGCGCGCCGATTTCCGCGAGTTGTTCAAGATCATGTCCGGCCTTCCGGTCACCATCCGGCTGTTCGACCCGCCGCTGCACGAGTTTCTACCGCAGGGCCGCGAAGGCATGCGCGAACTGGCCGATGCGTTGGACATTCCGGTCTCCGACGTCACACGACGGGTCGAGGCGTTGAGCGAATTCAACCCGATGCTCGGGATGCGGGGCGTGCGCCTTGGCATCACCGTGCCGGAAATCTACGACATGCAGGCCCGCGCGATCTTCGAGGCCACGATCGAGGCCACCGACGAAGGCGGCGCACCCGTGGTGCCGGAAATCATGATCCCGCTGGTCTCGGCCAAGCGCGAAGTGGAACTGGTCAAGGCCCGCGTCGATGCCGTGGCCGCCGCCGTGCGTATCGAGCGGGGGGTGGATTTCACCTATCGTCTCGGCGTCATGGTGGAAACGCCGCGCGCCGCCCTCAGGGCGAGCGAGATTGCCCAGCATGCCGCGTTCCTGTCCTTCGGCACCAACGACCTGACACAGATGACCTATGGCCTGTCGCGCGACGATGCGGGCCGGTTCATGGGCCGCTACGTGCAGCAACAGGTCTATCCCGAAGACCCGTTCCACATGCTCGACGTGGAAGGGGTGGGGGAGCTTCTTCAGATGGGGGCCGAGCGTGGCCGGTCGGCCAACCCCGATGTGACGCTCGCGATCTGCGGCGAACATGGCGGCAACCCGGAATCCATCGCGTTCTGCCGCAAGGCGGGGTTCGATTACGTCTCGTGCTCGCCCTTCCGGGTGCCCGTCGCGCGCCTGGCTGCCGCGCATCTCGCCATCCTCGACCGAGGGGTGGGGCGTGCGCGCGTGACCCGCTGATTTCACTTGGCAATCCCGAACTTGTCCACACCTTGTGGATAAATCCCGCGCAATGCCAATATGTTGCGTGACGAAGCGAATTTTTCCAAAAACTGGACCGACGGCGGAATTTGGCGTATGACCACCCCCGATAATGAGCGGAAACAAACTCCGCCGAATGGGGGAAGGGGGACGTCTGATGTTACGCAATCTGATCTTCGCCATGTGCGCCGCACTGGCCTGTGCACCGACCGCGCGGGCCGAGGCCGTGTTCAACCCGGCCGAAGCCCTGAACGCTCTGGTCGGTCAGGAACGTGCGAGTTTCGAAACCCTCTCGCCCTCCCGCATCGAGGAAATCACGCGCCTTGCGCCGCAGCGGTCGCTGTTTCCCCGCCGCAAGCCCGCCGCACCCGCCGCGCAGCCCGATGAGGTCTGGCTTTCCAAACAGCCCGTCGCGACCGGCGGCGAACAATGGCGCTGCTTCACCGAGGCGCTCTATTTCGAAGCGCGCGGCGAAACGCACAAAGGGCTTTTCGCCGTGGCCGAGGTCATCCTCAATCGTGTCGACAGCGCGGCCTTTCCCAACGACCTGTGTGGGGTCATCTCGCAGGGAACCGGGCGCAAGCACGCCTGTCAGTTCTCGTTCACCTGTGACGGCTATCCTGAAACGATCACCAACCGCGCCGCGTGGGACCGGGTCGGCAAGGTCGCGCGGGTGATGATGGACGGCGCGCCGCGCACGTTGACCAACGGCGCCACCTATTACCACACCATCCGCGTGTCGCCCGGATGGGCCCGGCGGCTTGCGCACACGGCGCAGATCGGCGTGCACAAATTCTACCGCTAGGCGAAAAAGCCGATCCGCGCGGTGCCCGATCGGCGGAGATATGACGCTTCCGGCCTGATCTTTCCCTCAAAGTGGACTCGCGACCGCTTCTTTTTTACGGCGTCCCGGATTTGACAACCCGCCGATTCGGCAGGGACAACCTGGGACTGACACATGAGGACTATCATCTGCGCCGCCTTCGCGGTGTTCTGTGCTGCGTCTTCGGCCAACGCCGGGATGGACATGCAATCGCTTTCGCCGCTTATGCAAACCGAACGCACCGGGGGCCTGTCGCGGGTCGCGTTGGAACCCGGCGAGCCTGCCGACCACTCTCTGCTCGCGCCCTCCCGGTCGATCCGCCCCAAGGATCGGCCCAAGGCGCTCAAGCAACTCGATGTGATCTTTTCGTCCAAAGGCGGCGCGCCGGAGGAGGAAGACCCCGAGTGGTATTGCCTGACCGAGGCGATCTACTTCGAGGCCCGCGGCGAGTCCTTTCAGGGTCAGGTGGCCGTGGCCGAAGTCATCCTGAATCGTGTCGACAATGATCGCTGGCCGGATACAATCTGCGGCGTGGTCAATCAGGGCACCGGCGAACGCTATCGGTGCCAGTTCTCCTATACCTGTGACGGCCTGCCCGACACGGTGACCGATCAGCGGGCGTGGGATCGGGCCGGGCATTATGCGGCGGCGATGATGAAGGACGGGCCGCGCATTCTGACCAATGGCGCGACCTTTTATCATGCGACCTACGTCGACCCCTACTGGGCGCAGGAATTCGCCATCACGGCGAACATCGGGACGCATCGGTTCTACCGCTGAGTTTCGGCTTTCCATTCGGACCCCCTTGGGGCATTTTCCGCCGCCAAGGAGACGTGCATGAGTTCTGAAACCCGTCTTGCCTTCGAGCACCCCGAGGCCCGCTCCGAAGCGCACGGTCAACCGGCCGCGCCGCCGGATCGGATTTCCCTGCGCGATCACGTGGTCGAGGCCGAAATCGGTGCGTTTCAGCAGGAGCGCGGCACGACCCAACGCCTGCGCTTCAACATCGTGGTCGAGGTCGCGGCCCCCGAAGGGCCGGTGGCGGACGATGTGGACAAGATCCTGTCCTACGACACGATCACGGAATCCATCGCTTTCGAACTGGCCGCCGAACGCCTGAACCTGCTAGAAACGCTGGCCGAACGCGTGGCGGACCGCATCCTTGCCGCGCCACAGGCACAACGCACCTTCGTGAGGATCGAGAAGCTCGACCGTGGCCCCGGCGCCCTTGGGGTCGAGATCGTCAGGACACGCGGGCAAAGCGCGCCGGTCGCCATGTCCGGCGCCGAGATGCCGCATCCCGTGGTGGTTCACCTGTCCAACGCGGCCATCGCCGCCCCCGAACTGATCGGCCTGCTCGACACGCTCGAGGCGTGGAAGGCCCCGGCGATCCTGACCGTGGGCTATGCGGACCAGCCCGTGCCGGTTGCCAATCGCGACCTGCCGCAACGGCGGATCGACCTTCTGTCGCTCGAAATCAATGCGTGGCTCCTTGCCGCGCGCGACCGCCGCTGTGTCGTCGTGGGCACGCGCACCGAACTCGACTGGGCGATGAAACACGGCCAGATCTGCGTCTGGGCGCCGTCCAAGATCGTGCTGGATGCAGTCGATGGACACGACGCAGACGTGACCGACCCGCTGGCCCTGACCGCGTGGTTCGCACATCAGATGCAGGCCCAGGAAATCCTTTCGGTCGGGGGCGCTTTGCCCGAGACCGACATTCCCGCCCGCGCGCTCGGCATCGGTGAGGCGCCTTGAGTCGTTCGGAGCCCATCGCGCGCCGGGGTTCGCGCCCCGACACCGCGCTTCCCCTCGCCGGGCTTCGGGGGGCTTGGTTCGATGAGGTTCTGGGGCCTGACGATGCCGACGTTCGTGCCCGGCTGTCGGCGCTGCGCCCTGATCTTTGCGGCCTGACCCTCGACCGGCCCCGCGTCATGGGCATTCTGAACGTCACCCCCGACAGCTTCTCGGACGGCGGCGACCATGCCGGATTCGACGCGGCGGTCAAACGCGGGATCGCGATGGCGGGCGAAGCCGACATCATCGACATCGGCGGCGAATCCACGCGCCCCGGCGCGGAAGAGGTGGCGGTGGACGAAGAGATCGGCCGGACGGCCCCGGTGATCGAAGCCCTGCGCGCGGCGGGGGTGACCACGCCCATCTCGATCGACACGCGCAAGGCGCGGGTGGCCGAGGCCGCGCTGGACGCAGGCGCGAACATCGTCAACGACGTGTCGGCCTTCGAGTTCGATCCCGAACTCGCCGATCTGACCGCCGAACGCGACGTTCCGGTCTGCCTCATGCATGCCAAGGGCCTGCCCGACACGATGCAGGACAACCCGAGCTACGAGGATGTCGTGGGCGAGGTGATGGATCACCTCGAACGGCGTATCGGCTTTGCGGTGGACCGGGGTGTGAAGCGTGACCGGATCATCACCGATCCCGGCATCGGCTTTGGCAAGACGCTCGAGCACAACCTCGAACTTCTGCGCCACCTGACGCTTCTGCACGACTTCGGCCTGCCGGTGCTGCTGGGCGTGTCGCGCAAGCGGTTCATCGGCACCATCGGCCATGCGCCCGAGGCGAAGGATCGGCTGGGCGGCTCGCTTGCCATCGCGCTTCACGGTGCGGCGCAGGGGATGCATATCATCCGGGTGCATGACACGCGGGAAACGACACAGGCGCTGGCCCTCATGGCCGCGCTGGATGGAGAGGTCTGAGCATGGCGGAAAAACTCTTCGGCACCGACGGGGTGCGGGGGCTGGCCAACAGCCACCCCATGACCGCCGAAATGGCGCTGAAACTCGGCGCTGCGGCGGGGCGGTTCTTTCGCTCGGACGGCAAGAACGACCACCGGGTCGTGATCGGGAAGGACACGCGCCTGTCGGGATACATGCTGGAAAACGCGCTGACCGCGGGCCTGACCTCGACGGGGATGAACGTGCTCCTCCTCGGCCCGGTGCCGACTCCCGCCGTGGGGCACCTGACCCATTCCATGCGCGCCGATCTTGGCATCATGATCTCGGCCAGCCACAACCATTTCACCGATAACGGGATCAAGTTCTTCGGCCCGGACGGCTTCAAACTGTCGGACGAGGCCGAGGCCGATATCGAACGGATGGTCGATGAAGGGGTGGAACTGGCGCATCCCGAAAACATCGGTCGCGCCCGGCGGATCGACGAAGGGCGGCATCGCTACGTCGAATTCATCAAGACCACTTTCCCGTCGGATCACCGTCTGGACGGGCTGAAGGTGGTGATCGACTGCGCCAACGGGGCCGCCTACCGCGCCGCGCCCGAGGCGTTGTGGGAGCTTGGGGCCGAGGTGATCGAGGTCGGGGTGAAGCCGACCGGCACCAACATCAACCTCGAATGCGGCTCGACCGACACCCGCACCGCCGTGAAGGCCGTGCTGGATCATGGCGCGGACGTGGGCATCTGCCTCGACGGGGATGCGGATCGCGTGATGATCATCGACGAAACCGGGCGCGTGGCCGACGGCGATCAGATCATGGCGCTGATGGCGGGGCGATTTGCGGAAAAAGGTGCGCTGCGGGGCGGGGCGCTGGTCGCGACGGTGATGTCGAACCTCGGACTTGAGCGGTATCTTGGCGGCAAGGGCCTGCGGCTCGAGCGCACCAAGGTCGGCGACCGTTACGTGGTCGAGCGGATGCGCGAAGGCGGCTTCAATCTGGGCGGCGAGCAGTCGGGTCATATCGTGATGACCGACTACGCGACGACGGGCGACGGACTGCTGGCCGGGCTTCAGTTTCTCGCCGCTATGGTCGAGACGGGGCAGCGCGCCTCGGACCTCACGCAGGTCTTCGACACCGTGCCGCAATTGTTGAAAAACGTACGGTATCAGGCAGGTCAGACGCCGCTTGACGATGAAAATGTTCGCAAAGTGATCGCGGCGAGCGAGCAGGATCTGACCGGCAAAGGCCGCCTGCTGATCCGCAAATCGGGAACCGAGCCCCTGATCCGCGTCATGGCCGAATGCGAGGATGAGACGTTCCTCACGCAGGTCGTAGACCGGATCGTGGCCGAAGTCGAACGCGCGACCGCCTAGGCCCGCAGGCGCTGGGCCACGCGCACCAACCCCTCCCACTGGCTGATCGCCATGCCGCTGAGGATCGCGACGAGGGCAAGCAGCATGGTCGGCGGCAGCGCCTCGTTCAACAGCGCCGCCCCAAGCGCGACCGAGACGAGCGGGACGATGTAGTTCACGAGGCTGAGGAACGTCGGGCCAGCCGACCGGATCAGCACCGTGCGCAGAAAGTTCGCCGCCGCCGTCGGGATCAGACCCAGCACCGCCAGCGCGATGAAGGTGGTCCGGTCCGGCATCGGCGGCGGGCCGTCCAAGGCGAAGGCGACCGGCACCGTGCCCACCGCACCGACGATCATGATCATCGCCGACAGGCCCAGCGGGTCGATCGGCGGCAGACGCCGCATATAGATCGAGCCGACGCCGTAACACACCGCCGTTCCGAACACCGCAAGACCGCCCCAGAGCGCCATGGGGTCGCTTTGCGCGGTCAGTGTCTCACCCCCGATCAGGATGACGACCCCGGCGAACCCGATCAGGAACCCGATGGTCGAGCGCAGCCGCATCCGCTCGCCGGGGACCATGAAATGCGCCATCGGCAGCACGATGAAGATCATCGACGCCATGGTGACGCCCGCGAAGGCCGATGTGACGTATTGCTGGCCCCATGGCAGAAGCAGGAACGGAAAGGTCGCGGACAACAGGCAGACGAAGATCAGCAGGCCCCAGTCACCGCGCGTCGGTTTGCTTTCGAACAGGCGAAAACCGTTTGCGGCCCAGACCGCGAGCATCAGGATCGCGGCGAAGACAACGCGCGCGGCCGAGACCCAGCCGGGGCCGACGCCCCGAAGCGCGATCTCGACGATCAGGAAGGTCGATCCCCAGACGACCGCAAGCGTGGTGAACATGGCCCAGCTGGCCGGTGTGATGCGCGGTGTCGTCATGCGGTCCTCCGAAAGACGAAAAGACCCCGGCGCAGGGCCGGGGTCAATCAATCCATCGCATTGGCAATACGGCGAAATTCGCCGTTGCCGCCGGATCAGTTCTTCTCTTTGTCGACCATCTTGCCGGCCGAAATCCACGGCATCATGCCGCGCAACTTGGCGCCGGTTTCTTCGATCTGGTGCTCGTCGTTCAGACGGCGGGTGCCTTTGAAGAACGGCTGGCCGACGGCGTTTTCCTGCATGAAGTCACGCACGAACTTGCCGGTCTGAATGTCGGTCAGGATCTCTTTCATCGCCTTCTTGGTCTGCTCGTAGGGCAGAACGCGCGGGCCGGAGACGTATTCGCCGTATTCGGCGGTGTTCGAGATCGAGTAGTTCATGTTGGCGATGCCGCCTTCGTAGATCAGGTCCACGATCAGCTTCACTTCGTGCAGACACTCGAAATAGGCCATCTCGGGCGCGTAACCGGCTTCGGTCAGGGTTTCGAAGCCCATGCGGATCAGCTCGACGAGACCGCCGCAAAGCACGGCCTGTTCACCGAAGAGGTCGGTTTCGCACTCTTCACGGAAGTTGGTCTCGATGATGCCCGAGCGGCCGCCACCGATGGCCGAGCAATAGGACAGGCCGATTTCCAGCGCCTTGCCGGTCGCGTCCTGATGGACCGCGACAAGGCAGGGCACGCCGCCGCCCTTGACGTATTCACCGCGCACGGTGTGGCCCGGACCCTTGGGGGCCATCATGATGACGTCGACGCCCGGCTTCGGCTCGATCAGGCCGAAGTGCACGTTCAGACCGTGCGCAAAGGCGATGGCAGCGCCTTCTTTCAGGTTGTCGTGGACGTATTTCTTGTAGGTCTCGGCCTGAAGTTCGTCGGGCATGGTGAACATGATGACGTCGCACCAGGCGGCGGCTTCGGCGATGCCCATGACCTTGAGCCCTTCGCCTTCGGCTTTCTTGGCGGACGGCGAGCCTTCGCGCAGGGCGACGACCACGTTCTTGGCGCCGCTGTCACGCAGGTTCAGCGCGTGGGCGTGACCTTGCGAGCCGTAGCCGAGGATCGCGACCTTCTTGTCTTTGATGATGTTCACGTCGCAGTCGCGATCGTAGTAAACGCGCAGGCTCATGGCATGCTCCTTCAGTTATCGTTCGGCGGGCATACTAGAAGCAGATGCGTGTTTGTTCGTGCGAAATCGCGATATTTGAAGCCAAGTGTCGATAAATCATTCGTATTTCAGCGGTGATGTGAAAGATCAATGCGTCGGGTCCGCGCCTCAGGCCGCGGCGCTCTGTGTCCGACTCGCCGATTGGCCGTTGCGCGCCAGATGCAGCAGCGCCCGTGCCTCCGAGACCGACAGGGCGGGGCGGTTGAGGCGCATTCTGGCCAGTTCCGTCTCGCTGACCAGCCCGCGAAGCTCCGCGCGCGCCTCGTCGCCAAGGGCCTCCAGCGCCATGGTTCCGGTGAACAGGCTCTCGCTGGCCAGCCCTTCCGAGAACACCATTTCATGCCGGGCAAACAGCAGGTGAACGTAATGCGCCGTGCGGGTCGGCGCCAGAACGATGGAGCGGTCGTCGACCAGCGACTTTGCGGGCACCAGCACGTCGGTATGGCCGTAGTAGAACTCCGCCATGGCGGCGCGGACCAGGATGCGGTGGTTCGGTGACACGCAAAGCGCGCGCCGATTGCCCAACGCCCCGGCCTTCAGCCGGACGGGTGCAAGCGGCCCGTCGCCCGGCACGGTGCTGTGCCCGACCCAACGCAAGGGTTGAAGCCCGTGGTCGAGCGTATGGACGAGATCACCCGGGCGCAGCCGTTCCACCGGCTTCGTGCCCGAGGCGACGTCGATCCGGGTGCCTGCCAGAAAGCACGGCACGGCGATGTCCAGAATTTCGACCGGATCGACCCCGCCCGATGCGTCGAACGTCGACTCGCCCCGCACATACGAAAGCGTCGTTCCGGCGGGCGGCGGGCTTCCCACGAACGCCACGCCGACCACGGTGGTGGTGTAGCCAACGGTGATCGACACGCCGATCATGTTGTAGGCGTTGCCCTGATCGTCAAAAAGCGAGACCTGAAACTCGTTCTCGACAAAGGTCGCGCCCTGCCAGCGCACATCGGTCGCCGAAGGGGTAAAGGTCGTGCCCCCGATGGTGACGGGCTGGGTCAGCAACTGGTCCGTCACGGTGTTGCCGGAATAGGGATTGTCTTCGATGATACCGTCGGAATCCTCGAACGTCACCGCGACCGGGCTGCCCGAGAACGTGAACGCCAGATCGTTCGGGTTTTCCCAACTGAAAGAATTGCCGTGTTGCGCGGAATTCAGAAGGTCTGAATTCCGGGTCGGACTTCCATCGGCGTGCGTGATGGACACGTCCGCCGTCGCATAGACGTAAATCGTCTGCTCTGCCATGCTCTGCCTGCAATGTTCGCGGTCTGCGCCGCTTCTGCTCAACTAACCAGAACGTTAACAGGTTTTCGGGCGCGCGGCTAGCATGGAGCGGCCCTCAGTTTCCGCCTTTGGACCGCCATACAAGTTGACCTGATTTGCTTGGAATGCGATGGGGTCATGCGCGAAATCTGCGCTTAGTGAGGAATTCATGCGTATCGACGATACGGACCGCCGCCTGCTGCGCCGCCTGCTGGCCGATCCCGAGCTGAGTTCGGGTGCGTTGGCCGATCTTGCCGGCGTCACCCCCGCGACCGCATCCCGGCGGATCGACAAGATGACGCGCGAGGGTGTCATCCGTGGGCAGTTCGCCGTGATCGACTGGTCGGCGCTTGGCTATGACGTGCAGGTCTCGCTCCGCTTCACCATCGACAAGACAAATCCGCGCGCCTTCGACGAATTTCTGGCGGCCGCGCGGGAGGTGCCGGAGGTGACCGAGATCCAGACCTTCCTCGGCAAGGTCGACGTGCGCCTGCACGTCATCGCGCGTGACATGGGGCATTATCAGCAGATTTACCGGGACCGCATCCTGTCGCTCCCACACATCGCGGAAATCGAGGCGCTGATGCAGGTGGCCTCGATCGCCGAACGCGGGGCATTGCCGCTATGACCGAGATCGACGACACCGACCGCGCCTTTCTGCGTGCGCTCAGCGCCGACGCCACCTTGTCGGCGGGCGAGTTGGGGCGGCGGTTCGGGCTGTCGCAACCTGCGGCGTGGCGGCGGGTCAAGCGGCTCTCCGACGCAGGCATACTGGCCGGGCGCCGCGTCGAGATCGACCACGAGGCGCTGGGTTTCGGCGTGACGGTCTTTCTCGGCGTGAAACTCGCCGCGAAAGGCCGCGTGAGCCTTGAGGATTTCGAGCGTGCGGTGGCCGCGATCCCCGAAGTACAACTCGTCCATCACGTCCTTGGGCTATACGACTACCGCTTGCGGATCGTGGCCCGCGACCTGTCGGATTTCGAGCGTATCCTGCGCCGCCGCATCATGACACTGCCGGGCGTGGGCGAGGTCGAGGCGAATGTGCTTTTGTCCGAAGAACGCCGTCCGGGTCCGATCTGACGCCCGATCAGGGGAGTCGGATCACCGGGGCCGCGCCGATGGGGATCGGCCCCAGAAACGCGCGACCGTTCTCGAACTTGAAGGTGGCATCCAGCGTTTCCGGGTCGCCCGACATTCGCGCCAGCATTTCGCCCGCGCGGGTCAACGCGCCCACCAGCATGTCCGGGATCGCCCCTGCCGACTGGGCAATGGTGACCATGTCGCGCCAGTTCTCGGCCTTCACGTCCACCTCGCCATCCGCCACGCCATTGGCCCCGACGACCAGAACCCCGGTGGCGTCCAGCGTCAGCGCGCCCCAATCCACGGTGACCCGCGTCAGTTCGATCTCGCGCGGTTGGGGGCGGGCGCGTTCGATGGCGAAGCGGTCCCATGCGTTGTCGAACCGGATGGTCGCACGCAGATGCGCCCATTCGATCGTGTCCGACACCGCGCCGGAATCGCGGGCCGACGCGATCAGCGACGGGTCCAGGCGGATGCCCGAGGCGGTGACATCGACATCGTAGACATGGCCCTGCCGCCCCGGCGTTTCCCGCATCGAAAGCTGCGCCGCGTCGATTTCCGTCGTCCCGCGCTGGGCTGACACGATATCCGCCGCAGCCAGTTCCAGAACGCTTTCGGTGATCGGCAGTTCGACCGAGGGGGTCAGGCTGGCCGAGGCGCGGAACGTCTCGGCGGTGATGCTGATGCGGTCGTCGCGCGTCGCGAACACCTGCTCGCCGGGGAAAACCGCGATCACGCGGGTCGGGGCATAGCTCAGCGACAGCGATTGGAAAATCGGTGCCGACCACGCGATGCCCGTCTCGGGATCGGCAAGGTTCAGGTCGGTGATCGTCGTGTCGAAGCGGCTGGGAAACCCGGCGGTGTCGAGCGAGGCATAATCGGCCGTCCACCCCTCGGTCCGGCGATCCTCGAACCAGCTTGCCAACACGCGTTCCGTGGCGCGCGAGCCAATGACCCAGTAACCGCCCCATCCCACGAAGACGAGCACGATCAGGCTGATGATGATCTGGGGTGCCTTGCGCATGACGACCTCTCTGATACCGTCCCCCCTTCTAGCCAGCGCATGTGACAAGGGGAAGCGGGATGGAGGACGACCTGTGGGTCTTCGGCTACGGATCGCTGTTGTGGAATCAGGGGTTTGTGCATGTGGAGCAGGTGCTTGCGACGCTGTCGGGCTACCACCGGTCGTTCTGTATGCGCTCGATCCACCATCGCGGCACGGATGAGAACCCGGGGCTGGTGCTGGCGCTCGACGCGCAAGAGGGGGCAAGCTGCCGAGGCGTCGCCTACCGTGTCGATCCCGACCACCACGAACCCACCATGGCCTACCTGCGCGAGCGCGAGTTGATCTCGTCGGCCTATCTCGAGCGTGTCCTGCCGCTCGACCTTGCCGACGGGCGGCGGGTTCAGGCGGTCGCCTACATCATCGACCCGGAGCACGTTCAGTATTGCCATCTCGACCTCGACGAACAGGCCCGGATCATCGCGCAGGCGGTCGGGGGCAGGGGGCCGAACACGGAATACCTGTACAACACCGCAGGCCATCTGACCGAAGTGGGGATCGAAGACCCGGACCTGACGTGGCTCGCCCGCGAAGTGCGCCGGATCACGGCCTGACCCCCCATTCGTTCCTTGGCATGACGCCCAGCAAAGACTAACCTTTCCGCAAAACAACACATCCGGAAGGAGCTTGTCCGCATGGACCAGCCGGATCACGGGGCCGAGCCGAAGTTTACCCGCCCGTTGCGTCAGATCCTGACGATGCTCATCGTTCTGGGCCTCGTCGGCGTCGGCGTGTTTTTCGCCCTGCCGCAGGTGCTGCCGGTCTTTCTGGCGAACCTTTACCTGAACGCCTTCATCGGGCTGGTGTTCGTGATCGGTCTCGTCGCCTGTTTCTGGCAGGTGGTTCAGATCGCCAATTCGGTCGGCTGGATCAAACGCTTCGCGTCGGGCGAGCAGGACGGCAAGGGGGCGCCCCGGCTGCTCGCGCCGCTGGCGGCCCTGCTGCGCACGCGGCGCGACCGGATGCAGATCGGCGCCTCGTCGGCGCGCTCGATCCTCGACAGTGTCGCGACCCGGATCGACGAAGAACGCGACATCACGCGCTACATCACCAACCTCTTGATCTTCCTCGGCCTGTTGGGGACGTTCTTCGGCCTCGCCACCACGGTTCCCGCGGTCGTCGAAACCATCCGTTCGCTCGCCCCCGCCGATGGCGAAGCCGGGGTCGAGGTGTTCGACCGGCTCATGACCGGGCTCGAGGCGCAGCTTGGCGGCATGGGCACCGCGTTCTCGTCCTCGCTTCTGGGGCTTGCCGGTTCGCTGGTCGTCGGCCTGCTGGAACTCTTCGCGAGCCATGGTCAGAACCGCTTTTACCGCGAGCTCGAGGAATGGATGTCGTCGATCACCAAGGTCGGGTTCAGCCCCGGCGACGACGGGCAGGGCGAGGCGGGGATGGCCGCATACCTCACCTATATGGCCGAGCAGATCGAAGCCTTGCGCCAAGCCGTCGCCACCGCCGAGGACGGGCGCGCCACCACGGATGCGCGGCTGTGGCAACTGGTCGACGGGGTCGATCGGCTTGCCCGCAACATGGGCGAACAGCCCGATCTCGTGCCCTATTTCGAAAGCATCGCCGATGGTCAGGCCCGGATGGTGGACGCGATCGAAACGCAGAGCATGGCTTCGCCCACGCAAGCCGCCGAAACCGAGGATGCCGAGGCCCGGATGCGCCTGCGCTCCATCGACGTGCAGCTTCTGCGCATCCTCGAAGAGATGTCGGCCGGACGGCAGGAGACGATGGCCGAACTGCGCTCCGACATCAACGCTCTCACCAAGGCGATCCGCGCGTTAGGGGGGCAGTAAATGGCCCTCGCCCGACGCTCTGTCCGCAACGTCTCAGGCACCATCTGGCCGGGGTTCGTCGATGCGATGACAGCGCTTTTGCTGGTGCTCATGTTCGTGCTGACGATCTTCATGGTCGTGCAATACGTGCTGCGCGAGCAGATTTCCGGGCAGGCGACGGAACTGGACGAATTGTCGATGCAGGTCGCGGGGCTGGCCGACGCGCTGGGGCTGGAGCGTCAGCGGACCGCGCAACTGGGCGAAGAGGTGGGAAGCCTGACCGCCACGCTGGGCGACATGCGCACGCAGAGCGCGGCGCAGCAGGCGATGATCTCGGAATTGACGGAAGAGACCGAGGCACAGGCGGAACGCATCGCCGGATACCAGAGCCAGATCGCCAGCTTCGAGGAACAGGTGGCGAGCCTGTTGTCGCAACGCGATGCCATCATCCTCGAACGCGATACGGCGCAGGCCGATCTTGCCGAGACCGAAGGCGAACTGGACGAGGCGCAGTCGCAGGCGGTTCAACTGCGCGCCAGCATCGACGAACTGGAAGACGCCCAGTCGCGCCTGATCTCCGAGAAAGAGGCTTTGCAGATCGCCCTCGCACAGGCGCGGGACGAGGTCGATGCCGAGGCCGAAGCGGCCCGCCTCGCCGCCGCGCGTCGCGAAGCGGTCGAAGCGTTGTTGGCCGATCTCAGGGCGTCGGCGGCGGAAACCGATGCGGCGCTTGCCACGGCACAGGCGACCATTGACGAGCGCACCGCCGCGCTGGACGAGGCGCAATCCACCATCGAAAGCCAGCAGGCCGACCTCGACGCAGCGCAAGCTGCCGCGCAACAGGCACGCGAGGAGCTGTCGGACGAGGAAGCCGCCCGTCTGGCCGATGCCGCCGCCCTTCAGGCCCTGCGAGAGCGTCTGGCGAATGCGGATGACGAGATCACCGCGATGACCCTTGCGCTGGAAGAACAGCGCCGCAAGGCCGAGGAAACGCTGACCCTGCTGGCCGCCGCCCGCGCCTCGCAGGACGATCTCGAGGCCGCGCGCGATCAGGCCCTCAGCGAAGCCGACCGTCAGGCTGCCCTGCTGGCCACGGCGCAATCCGCGCTGGAAACCGAAGAGGCCGCGAGCGCCGAGGCGCAACGCCGTGTCGCGCTGCTTAACGAACAGATGGCTGCTTTGCGTGAGCAGTTGGGCAACCTAGAAAACGTGCTGGACGAGGCCGAGGCGCGCGAGGAAGAGGCGCAGGTGCAGGTCGAGGCGTTGGGATCGCGGCTCAATTCTGCGCTCGCGCAGGTTGCCGCCGAACAGCGGGCGCTGGCTGCCAGTCAGGCGGCTTTGGCCGAAGAGGAACGCGCGCGGGCCGAACTGGAACGGGCCGAGGCCGAACGTCTGCGCGCCGAAGCCGCCGATCTGGAAAACTATCGCTCGGAATTCTTCGGCCGTCTGCGTCAGGTTCTGGGCGACCGGGATGGTATCCGGATCGAGGGCGACCGGTTCGTATTCTCCTCGGAAGTGCTCTTCCCGGTGGGCGGGGCCGACCTGTCCGCCGCCGGGCGTCAGCAGATCGCGCGGGTCGCCGGCACGCTGCGCGATGTCGCGTCGGAAATCCCGCCCGAGATCAACTGGATCCTGCGCGTCGACGGCCATACCGACAGCCAGCCGTTCCGGGGCAACGCGGAATATGCCGACAACTGGGAACTCAGTCAGGCCCGCGCCTTGTCGGTCGTGCGCTACATGCAGGATCAGCTCGGCTTCCCGCCTGACCGGCTTGTCGCGGCGGGCTTTGGCGAATGGCAGCCCATTGCCGAGGGCGACAGTGACGAGGCGCTGGCGGCGAACCGGCGCATCGAGTTGAAACTGACCGAGAAATAGGGGCTAGCGACCGACCCAGACTTCGGTCTCGATCCGGTCGAGCACCTCGCCGCCGCGTTCCAGCGTCACCTCGACCGCGTATACCCCGTCCGGCCAGCCAGCCTCCGGCAGCCGTTTCCCGGCGGCCCGGAAGTAAAGCACCTGTTTCTTGTCGATCAGGGCGCGGGACCGGACCAGTTCGCTGCCGTCAGGCCGCATGATCGCGATTTCCATGACGTCGGCCTGCTGCCCGCCGTAGGCGAAGCCCCAGGCCACCAGCGCGGGGGCCTCCGCCGAAAACTGCTTGCCGCCCACGCCCCCGCGTTTCACGTCCTCGTACTCCGGCACCTCGGTTCCGACCCCGACCGAGATCAGGCCGCCGCCGGTATAGGCCGGGCTCTCGGCCCAGAGATCGTCCTCGTCGCCGTCATCCTCGCCGCAAGCCGTGATCTCGTCGGTGTTGAACGGGTCCACGACGCGCCCGTCCTGACGGATGCTGACGTGAACGTGCGGGTATTGCGTCCGGCCGGAGTAACCGACCTGACCCAGCACGGTTCCCATACCGACGCGCTGGCCGTTCGTCACCGCGACCGACCCCTGCTTCATGTGGCACATCTGGGTCTCCCAGCCGCCGCCGTGGTCGATCAAGACACCATTGCCGCAATCCTTGCCCTCGAGGATCTCCGGCGGCGTGTCGTCGAACCCGGTGTCGGGCATTCCGTCGCGCACGCCGCGCACAACGCCGGGGGCGGGGGCTAGGACATCCACGCCCGCCTCCATCGCGTCGAAGGTGTAGAGCGCGAAATCGGTGCCGCGATGCCCGTCATAGGCCATGGGACCGCAGGTGTAATCAGCCGCACCCGGACCGGGATCGGCATCGGTGTATTGCAGGATGAAACAGTCCTCGCCCAAGGTGCAGTCGATGGGCAGGTTCAGGATCGGGTCGCGGGCAAGGGCGGGCGTGGCGATCAGGACGGCGGAAATGCTCAACTTCAGGGCGTGCATGATGCGAGATTACGCGACCTGCCGGTGTGTTCAAGCGGTTCGCCGCGCCCAGTCGATCGCGTCGTCGAGCCGGTCGTCACCCCAGAAGATTTCATCCCCCACGGCGAAGGTGGGCGAGCCGAAAATGCCCAGCCGCATGGCGGTCTCGGTCTCTCGTTGCAGCCTGTCGTCGATCCGTGGCCCGCGCGCCTCGCTCAGAACCCGCGCGGGGTCGGCCCCGGCGTGGGTGATGGCGAGCGTGAGGTTCGGTTCCTGTCCTGCGGGTTCGTCCATTTCGAACCAGAGGCGATAGGCCTCGCGCGTATAGGTTTCGCACCATCCTTCCTCCACGCCCAGCGTCGCCACCTGATTGGCGAGCACGAGGCCGGGCAGGGGATAGGGCGCGGGCAGGCGGGGTGACAGGCCGAAGCGGTCGGCGCGGCGCGCGATGTCGCGCCACATATAAGCGGTCTTCACCGGCTTGTCCTTGAACGGGATGTTGTTCTGCAAGGTCATGACATGGCGCACGTTGAACGGGCGCCAGTTGAACGTGGCCCCGGTGCGTTTCGCGACATCGGCAAGACGCATCACCGTCAGGTAGCTGTAGGTCGATCCGATGGAATACCAGAAGTCGATCGGTGCCATGCAAGCCTCCCTCTCATCTTGGGAGAGGGTACCATCGGCATGCCGGCGAGTCATTTGGCTTGAGGCCAAAGAAAAGGGCCGACCAAAAGGCCGGCCCGATCCGTTGTGGTTCAGGGGCTCAGTCCGCCGTCAGAAGCGGAGGCTTCTTGCGCGAAGTGATGCGCGGCGACCCCGGCTCTTCGATGCGAAGGTCGATCTCGCCGTCCTTGACGCCGACCTGCACCAGTCCGCCCTTGGCGAGCTTGCCGAAGAGCAGTTCCTCCGCGAGCGGCTTCTTGATGTGCTCCTGAATGACGCGGCCCAGCGGGCGGGCGCCCATCTTGTCGTCATACCCCTTGTCGGCCAGCCATTCCGCCGCCGCCGGGGTCAGTTCGATGGACACGTTGCGATCCATCAGTTGCGCTTCGAGTTGCAGCACGAACTTTTCGACCACCTGCGTGATGACGTCCTTGCTGAGGGGCGCGAAGCTGATGACGGCGTCCAGACGGTTGCGGAATTCCGGCGTGAACGTGCGTTCGATGGCCGCCGTATCCTCGCCCTCGCGCCGCGCACGACCGAAACCGATCGCCTCTTTCGCCTGTTCGGTGGCGCCCGCATTCGACGTCATGATGAGCACCACGTTGCGGAAGTTCACCGTGCGACCGTTGTGGTCGGTCAGCTGCCCGTGGTCCATCACCTGAAGCAGGATGTTGTAGACGTCCGGGTGCGCCTTTTCCATTTCGTCGAGCAGCAGCACGCAATGCGGGTGCTGATCCACGCCATCGGTCAGAAGCCCGCCCTGATCGAAGCCGACATAGCCCGGAGGTGCGCCGATCAGGCGGCTGACAGCGTGCTTCTCCATATACTCCGACATATCGAAGCGCAGGAGTTCTACGCCAAGCTGGCTGGCAAGCTGGCGCGCCACCTCGGTTTTGCCGACGCCCGTGGGCCCGGCGAACAGGTAGTTGCCGATGGGCTTTTCGGGGTCGCGCAGACCGGCGCGGGACAGTTTGATCGCGGACGACAGCGCCGTGATCGCATCGTCCTGACCGAAGACCACGCGCTTGAGCGAGCCTTCCAGATCGCGCAGAACCTCCTGATCGTCCTTCGAGACGGACTTCGGGGGGATGCGGGCGATCTTGGCGATGATCGCCTCGATCTCTTTCGTGCCGATGGACTTGCGCCGTTTCGAGGCGGCGACGAGGTGCTGGGCCGCGCCCGCCTCGTCGATCACGTCGATGGCCTTGTCGGGCAGCTTGCGGTCGTTGATGTAACGGTCCGAAAGCTCGACGGCGGTCTTGATCGCGTCGTTTGTGTATTTGATCGCGTGATGCTCCTCGAAGTAGGGCTTGAGGCCCTTGAGGATTTTCACGGTGTCGTCGACCGTCGGCTCGTTCACGTCGATCTTCTGGAACCGGCGCGACAGCGCGCGGTCCTTTTCGAAGTGCTGGCGGAATTCCTTGTAGGTCGTCGAGCCCATGCAGCGCAGTTTGCCGCCCTGAAGCGCGGGCTTCAGCAGGTTCGAGGCGTCCATCGCCCCGCCCGAAGTGGCCCCGGCACCGATCACGGTGTGGATTTCGTCGATGAACAGCACCGCGTCCGGGTGGTTTTCAAGCTCCGACACGACCGCCTTCAGACGCTCTTCGAAGTCGCCGCGATAACGCGTGCCCGCAAGCAGCGCGCCCATGTCGAGCGAGAAGATGGTGGTTTCCGAAAGCACTTCCGGCGTTTCGCCCGCTTCGATCTTCTTGGCGAGGCCTTCGGCGATGGCGGTCTTGCCCACGCCGGGATCGCCCACCAGAAGCGGGTTGTTCTTGCGGCGGCGGCAGAGCACCTGAATGCAACGCTCGACCTCTTGATCGCGACCGATCAGCGGGTCGATGTCGCCCTTGCGCGCCTTGGCGTTCAGATCGACACAGTACTTCCCGAGCGCGGAATCCTTGGCCTCTTCTTCCGGGGCCTCGTTGGTCGCTTCCTCGAAATCCGGGGTGCCGGAAACTGGGCGGGTTTCGCCATAGGACGGGTCTTTGGCCACACCATGAGCGATGTAGTTCACCGCGTCGTAGCGCGTCATGTCCTGCTCTTGCAGGAAATAGGCCGCGTTGCTTTCGCGTTCCGCGAAGATCGCGACCAGCACATTGGCCCCGGTCACTTCGGTCCGTCCCGAGGACTGGACGTGGATCGCGGCCCGCTGGATCACGCGCTGGAATGCGGCGGTCGGAACGGCTTCCGACCCTTCGATGTTCGTCTCGAAGGCCGACAATTCCTCGTCGATGTATTTCAGCAGCGTCCCCCGAAGGTCTTCCAGATCCACGCTACAGGCCTTCATCACACGGGCCGCGTCGGGCTCGTCGATGAGTGCCAGGAGCAGGTGTTCCAGCGTGGCCAGCTCATGCTGTCGTTCATTGGCATGAGCGAGTGCGGCATGGATGGCCTGTTCAAGCGTGTTGGAAAAGGATGGCAAGTGGTTCACTCCTCGTTTCCGGGGTCGCTGGACGGAGTGTGGCCCGTCCATTCGACCGTGGCCTCATAGTATTAAGGATCGGTTTTCCCAGCGGTTCTTCAAGTGTTTTCTGGCAGGAAAACGCTCACAGCCGGGTGATCGTTGCACGAAGGCCTAGAAATTATCCTTGGCCCGGCGAATTGCGGCGAAAACCTCGGCATCGCCGTCATGTTCCATATCCACGGCCTTCTTCATCTCCGGCAGCCCGGCGCGAAGGAACGGATTGGTCGCTTTTTCGAGCGACAGCAGCGACGGAACGGTGAATTCGCCGTTCTCGCGCAGTTTCGTCGTCTGTTCGGCGCGGTGGATCAGGTCGGCATTCTGCGGTTCGACCGACAGCGCGAAGCGGGCGTTGGCCGCCGTGTATTCGTGGCCCGAACAGATCAGCGTGTCGTCTGGCAACGCCATCAGCCGCGACAGGGTGCCCCACATCTGCTCCGGCGTGCCCTCGAACAACCGGCCGCAGCCAAGCGCCATCAGGCTGTCGCCGGTGAAGGCGGCTTTCGCGTCGGGCATGTAGAACGCGATGTGGCCGATGGTGTGACCGTCGGCGGCGAACACCTGAACCTCGTGACCTGCGAAACTCAGCGCGTCGCCGGGTTCGACCGCCTTGTCGAGCGCGGGCAAGCGCCCCGCATCGTGTTTGCCGCCGACCACCCGGCAGCCGTAGGCCGCGCGCAGATCGTCCACGCCTTCGATGTGGTCGCCGTGATGGTGCGTGATGAACAGATCGGTCAGCGTCCAGCCCCGCGCGTCGAGTTCGGCCTTGATCGGCGCGGTTTCGGGCGCGTCGAACAGCGCCGTCTCGCCCGTCGCCGCGTCATGGACGAGGAAGGCGTAGTTGTCGGAGCGGCAGGGGATGGTGATGAGTTCGAGCGTCATGTCGAGATGAATATGGGGGCCGGGGGGCGCTGGCTCAAGAGGGGATTTGCCCCCTGTTCACGGGGCGAGGATCGTCTAACCTGCGCCATATGCATCTGGACGCACAGGATCTTCGCGCATTCTACTACCGTTCGGCCCTTGGCCGCGTGGCGCAGAAGAACATCCGTGACGAGGTTTGCCGGCTCTGGTCCGGTTCCGCCAAGGGGCAGACCGTGCTTGGTTATGGCTTCGCCGCACCGCTGTTGCGCCCGTTTCTGGCCGATGCCCGCCGCGTGATCGCGCTGATGCCCGCGCCGCAGGGGGTCATGGCATGGCCTGCCGGAATGCCCAACGTGTCGGTTCTGTGCGAAGAGGTGCTTTGGCCCATCGACACCGGCGTGGCCGACAAGCTCATCATGCTTCATGGGCTCGAGACCTCGACAAACGCGCCCACGCTCTTGGACGAGGCCTACCGCGTCCTCGGCCCCGGTGGGCGCGCGCTGTTCATCGTGCCGAACCGCGCCGGGCTGTGGTCGCGGTCGGACAACACGCCCTTCGGCTATGGTCGCCCCTATTCGACCGGGCAGCTCGAACAACAGCTTCGCGACCACGGGTTCGCGATCGAGCGGCATTCTGCCGCACTCTACCAGCCGCCCACCCATCGCCGTTTCTGGCTCAAGACCGGGCCGATGTGGGAAAAGGTCGGGGCAGGGGCCCCGCGCATGGCGGGGGGCGTTCTGCTGGTCGAGGCCTCGAAACAGGTGAAGGCGCAGCACCGGCCGGGGCTGCCGGAGGCGGTAAAGCGCCCACTCAGCGTGCTGGAGGGGCTTGGCGCGCCCGAGCCGGGGCGGCAAGCTGGCCGGACGGCCAAGGGATTCGGTCCCTGTCCGTGAACATCCGGTCCGAAGGCCTGACAATCACAAGCCGGACGCCCTATTTCGCACGCACCCACGCCTACTTTCTATATGTTGGCGCAAAACCCCGTCATGCGTATTGCGGGCTTGGGATTGCTCTGCTAGACCCCCGCTGAATTTCAGATCGCTCGCAAAAATGCGGCATCGAGAGGCCGCCCCTGACTGCGCTCGCAGCCAAAGGATGGGGCTAAAGACATCGGAAGGGTGGACGTGTCCGAACCAGCTTCGATCACTTCTGGGATTGCCCAGCGTTACGCGACGGCCGTTTTTGAACTGGCCAAGGAAGAGAACTCCCTCAAGGCGGTGGAAGGCGACCTCGACCAGCTCGACGCCGCCCTCGCCGACAGCGCCGACTTCGCGCGCCTGATCCACTCGCCGGTCTATGGCCGCGACGCTCAGGCCGCCGCGATCAAGGCGCTTGCCGACAAGATGGGGCTTTCCAAGCAGATGACCGGCGTGCTCGCCGTCATGGCGCAGAAACGCCGCCTGTTCATCCTGCCGCAACTCATCGCCAAGCTTCGCGAGATGATCTCGGAAGACAAAGGCGAAGTCGTGGCCGACGTGACCGCCGCCAAGGCGCTCACCAAAGCCCAGCAGGACAAACTTGCCAAGGCGCTCAAGGCGTCGGTCGGCAAGGACGTGAAAATCAACATGGCCGTGGATGAAAGCCTCATCGGCGGCCTTATCGTGAAAGTCGGGTCCAAGATGATCGATAGCTCGATCGCTTCGCGCCTGAACGCACTCCAGAATTCCATGAAAGAGGTCGGATAAGAGAATGGGTATCCAAGCTTCCGAGATTTCTGCGATCCTCAAGGACCAGATCAAGAACTTTGGCCAGGAGGCCGAGGTGGCCGAAGTCGGTCACGTGCTCTCCGTCGGTGACGGTATCGCCCGTGTCTATGGCCTCGACAACGTGCAGGCCGGTGAAATGGTCGAATTCCCCGGTGGTATCCGGGGCATGGCGCTGAACCTCGAAGCCGACAACGTCGGTGTCGTGATCTTCGGTTCGGACCGTGACATTAAAGAAGGCGACACCGTCAAGCGCACGAACTCGATCGTGGACGTGCCGGTCGGTGACGCGCTGCTCGGCCGCGTGGTCGACGGTCTCGGCAACCCGATCGACGGCAAAGGCCCGATCGAAGCGAAAGAGCGTGCCGTGGCCGACGTGAAAGCCCCGGGCATCATCCCGCGTAAGTCGGTGCACGAGCCGATGGCGACCGGCCTCAAGTCGGTGGACGCGATGATCCCGATTGGCCGTGGCCAGCGTGAACTTATCATCGGCGACCGTCAAACCGGCAAGACCGCCGTGGCGCTCGACACCATCCTGAACCAGAAGTCGTACAACGACGCCGCTGGCGACGACGAGTCGAAGAAGCTCTACTGCGTCTACGTCGCCGTCGGTCAGAAGCGTTCGACCGTCGCCCAGCTCGTCAAGAAACTGGAAGAGACCGGCGCCATCGAATACTCGATCATCGTCGCCGCGACCGCGTCGGACCCCGCGCCGATGCAGTACCTCGCCCCCTACACCGCGACCGCGATGGGCGAATACTTCCGCGACAATGGCCGTCACGCGCTGATGATCTACGACGATCTGTCGAAACAGGCCGTCGCCTACCGTCAGATGTCGCTGCTTCTGCGTCGTCCGCCGGGGCGTGAAGCCTATCCGGGTGACGTGTTCTACCTTCACTCCCGCCTGCTGGAGCGTTCGGCGAAGCTGAACGAGGACTTCGGTGCCGGTTCGCTGACGGCTCTGCCGATCATCGAAACGCAAGGCGGCGACGTGTCGGCGTTTATTCCGACCAACGTGATCTCGATCACCGACGGCCAGATCTTCCTTGAAACCGAACTGTTCTATCAGGGCATCCGCCCGGCCGTGAACACCGGTCTGTCGGTGTCGCGCGTGGGTTCGTCGGCTCAGACCAAAGCCATGTCGTCGGTCGCGGGTCCGGTGAAACTGTCGCTCGCCCAGTACCGCGAGATGGCCGCTTTCGCCCAGTTCGGCTCCGACCTCGACGCCGCCACCCAGCAGCTGCTGGCCCGTGGTGCCCGTCTGACCGAGCTGATGAAGCAGCCGCAGTACTCGCCGCTGACCAACGCCGAAATCGTCTGCGTGATCTACGCCGGCACCAACGGCTTCCTCGACAAGCTGCCGGTCTCGGCCGTGGCGAAGTTCGAAAGCGGTCTTCTGAACCACCTGCGTTCGAAACATGCTGACCTGCTCAAGGACATCACCGAGAACGACCGCAAGGTGAAAGACGATCTGGCGGACAAGATCAAAGCCGCCATCGAAGAATTCGCAGCGGGCTTCACGGCCTGATCCCGGTTAACTTCCTGAGGAGGCAGTCATGCCAAGTCTTAAGGACCTGAAAAACCGGATCGACACCGTCAAGTCGACGCGGAAGATCACCAAGGCCATGCAGATGGTCGCGGCGGCCAAGCTCCGCCGCGCCCAGGAAGCGGCCGAGGCGTCGCGCCCGTACACGGAACGGTTCAACGCCGTTCTGGGCGGGCTCGCCAAGGCGTCGGCAGGGTCCGACGCCGCGCCGATCCTTCTGCGGGGCACGGGATCCGATCAGGTGCAGCTTCTCGTCGTCATGACCGCCGAGCGCGGTCTGTGCGGCGGCTTCAACTCGTCGATCGTGAAACTGGCCAAGCAAAAGGCGGAAACGCTGAAGGGCGAAGGCAAGACGGTCAAGATCCTGACGGTCGGCAAGAAAGGCCGCGAACAGCTCAAGCGTGATTACGGCGATCTGCTGATCGGTCACGTCGATCTGTCCGAGGTCAAGAACATCGGCTACGCGAACGCGCAGGAGATCGCGAACGATCTGCTCGCACGTTTCGATGCGGGTGACTTCGACGTCGCGACGATCTTCTACAACCGTTTCGAAAACGTGGTGTCGCAGATTCCGACCGCCGTTCAGGTGATCCCGGCCAAGTTCGACACCCCGTCGGAGAGCGACGAGACCGGCTACGTCTACGATTACGAGCCGTCCGAGGAAGAGGTGCTCGCTACGCTGCTGCCCAAGGGCGTGGCAACGGCGATCTTCTCGGCGCTGCTCGAGAATGGCGCGTCCGAACAGGGCGCACGCATGTCGGCGATGGACAACGCCACGCGCAACGCGGGCGAGATGATCGACAAGCTGACGATCGAGTACAACCGCTCGCGTCAGGCCGTCATCACCAACGAGCTGATTGAAATCATTTCGGGCGCCGAGGCGCTCTAAGGGAACCGGAGAAACACAAGATGGCAAACGCAAAAGGCAAAGTGACCCAGGTCATCGGCGCCGTCGTCGACGTGCAGTTCGAGGATCACCTTCCGGCGATCCTTAACGCGCTTGAAACTGATAACAACGGCAACCGTCTCGTCCTCGAAGTGGCGCAGCACCTTGGTGAGAACACCGTGCGCACCATCGCGATGGACGCCACCGAAGGTCTCGTGCGCGGTCACGAAGTGGCCGACACCGGCAAGCCGATCTCGGTTCCGGTGGGCACCGCCACGCTGGGCCGCATCCTGAACGTCACCGGCGACCCGGTGGACGAAAAGGGCCCGATCGAAGCCGACGAATACCGCCCGATCCACGCGGACGCGCCCGACTTCGACGAGCAGGCGACCGAGGCCGAAATCCTCGTCACCGGCATCAAGGTCATCGACCTGCTGGCCCCTTACTCGAAGGGCGGCAAGATCGGCCTCTTCGGCGGCGCCGGCGTGGGCAAGACCGTTCTCATTCAGGAACTCATCAACAACATCGCCAAGGTGCACTCGGGTCTGTCCGTGTTCGCCGGTGTGGGTGAGCGGACCCGTGAAGGGAACGACCTCTACCACGAGATGATCGAATCCGGCGTTCTGACCCCGGACAACCTGCCGGACTCGAAGATCGCTCTGGTCTACGGCCAGATGAACGAGCCGCCGGGTGCCCGTGCCCGTATCGCGCTGACCGGCCTGACGCTGGCCGAGCAGTTCCGCGACGCGACCGGGACCGACGTTCTGTTCTTCGTCGACAACATCTTCCGCTTCACGCAGGCGGGTTCGGAAATGTCTGCGCTTCTGGGTCGTATCCCGTCCGCCGTGGGCTACCAGCCGACGCTGGCCACCGACATGGGCGCGATGCAGGAACGCATCACCTCGACCAAGAACGGTTCGATCACCTCGATCCAGGCCGTGTACGTGCCCGCGGACGACCTTACCGACCCGGCACCGGCCACGACCTTCGCCCACCTCGACGCGACGACCGTGCTTAACCGCGCGATCTCGGAACTCGGCATCTATCCCGCCGTGGACCCGCTCGACTCCACCTCGCGTCTCATGGACCCGCTGGTGATCGGTGACGAGCACTACAAGGTCGCCCGTGACGTTCAGGGTATCCTCCAGCGCTACAAATCGCTGCAGGACATCATCGCCATTCTCGGCATGGACGAACTGTCGGAAGAAGACAAACTCACCGTGGCCCGCGCCCGTAAGATCCAGCGTTTCCTCTCGCAGCCGTTCGACGTTGCGAAAGTGTTCACCGGCTCGGACGGCGTTCAGGTTCCGCTCGAGGACACGATCAAATCGTTCCGCGCGGTTGTGGACGGCGAATACGATCACCTGCCCGAAGGCGCCTTCTACATGGTCGGCGGCATCGACGAGGTGATCGCCAAAGCCGAGAAGATGGCCGCGGACGCTGCGTAATCAGTCCTCCCCCGGCCCACGCCGGGGGGCGGCTCCTATCAGGAGACATACATGGCTGACATGATGCAATTCGACCTGGTGTCGCCGGAACGCCGCCTGACCTCGACCGAGGCCAGTGCCGTGCAAATCCCCGGCGCCGATGGCGACTTCACGGCGATGGCGCAACACGCGCCGACCATCGCGACCCTGCGTCCGGGCATCGTCACGGTGCAGGGCGCTGGTGGTGAAGAGAAATACGTCGTGACCGGCGGCTTCGCCGAGGTTACGCCGGACGGCACCACGGTTCTGGCCGAGCGTGCCATGCCTGCAGGCGAAGTGACGCAGGACATCATCGACGACTTCGTCGCTACCGCCGTCGCCGCGCGCGACAACGCGACGCCCGAGATGCTGGACCAGCTGTCCAAGCAGGTGGGCGACATCGCCCTCGTCGCGTCCGAGCTGGGCCTGCAAAGCAAAGCATAAGAAGAACCCGAACGACCGGGGGACAGTAAAGGCCCTGCATCTGCGGATGCGGGGCCTTTTCTTTGCGCAACCGTCGCCCGGTTAGTGCGGCTGTCCCATCATCCGCTCATGCACCGCCATCATGCCCCGCTCGGCCATGTCCGAGACTTCGGCGGCATGGGTGTGGAGCGCGGCCACCAGTTCGGGATCGTCCGAGGTCTGCACGACGACGATCCCCGCGTCGGTCACCTCGATCTCGGTTTCCAGCGCCTCGGCCCGTTCGAAGAAGATGTCGAGCGTCGGGCTCTGGATGATGATGCGCGGATCGTCCTTGGCATCGACCCGGCCGATCATCCCGACCACATGGCTGACCAGCACTTCCATCACTTCGGGGTCTGACGACCGCGTGACGCTGCGGATGCCGTTCGGCAGGTTCTCAACCTCCCGCGTGATCGTCTGGAAGTTCCGAAACATGACCGCAAGCTCGGCGCTTTCCTCGGGCGTCGCGTTTTCGCCGAAAAGGCCCGGCATGTTCACTTCGTCATGCCCGGTCCCGTCGGCACCGTGCATGTGGGACATGCCGCCCATATGCCCCTGCTGGGCCAGCGCGGGCGTGGACAGGCAAAGGGCTAGGGCTAGGGCAGTGGACATTCGGAACATGGTGATCTCTCCCAAGACTGGTTGAAAGAGTTATATGCAAGAAAACGAATGCAGGAAATGACGTTTGCGCTACCCGCCCTGCGGACCCGTGGGGAGGCCAACGTAGCTGAACGCCCCCAATTCGCGCAGCAGCTTCCGGCGCATCGCCTCTTCGTAGTCGTTATAGCTGTTCGTCGGTTGCACGAAGGCGCCGGGGCCTTGGATTACCGATTGCAGATAGTATCGGACCACGGTCGGATCGCCGTCGGTGATGACCAGACCGTTCACCGTGACCAATGACATATCGTGGGCGACATAGGCGCTGGCCGGGGGGAAGCCGTCGTTGTTCACACCGTCGCCGGATACGTCGATGACCTGGCGATCGCAGGTCTCCGGCGCGGCCTTCAACAGGTTCAGCGCATGTCCCAGCGCATAGCCGAGCGACGTCGGGAATTCCGCCACCTGCCGTGGCGTGGCCCGCAGCTCCCCCGCGACGGCGGCAAGCGCCGCGCCACCCGCGACGAATGTCCACGGGAGTTGTTCATACTGATGGCGTGCACCGCTCCACTCGAAAATCGACAGCCAGATGCCGCCCTGTGCCTCGACCGCGCCCACGACCTCGGGATCGGTGAGGGCCCGCGCCAGACCTTCCTGCTGCAAGTCGTATTCCCGCGCATCGACCGAGGCCGACACATCGAGCGCGAGGACCAGCGCCAATTTGCAAGCCGCCGCCGGGGCGGCGGCAAGGGCCAGCCCGGCCGTCAGGGCCATGCGGCGCAGGAAAGGTCGCGGTGTCATGGCGCGATAGTAGCACGACCTGCGAAGCGCACCAAAAATTTGCCGATCGGGGTCGTGCGCGGGTCACGAAATGGCCCGTTTCGGATGGCAGGATCTGGCGTGTTAAATGGTTTCGGAGACTCGCCATGACGGTCAAGGCCTTCACGTTCTTCGCACTTTTCGCGATTCCCCTGCCGGTTCAGGCGCAACCCTATTCGACCTCGATGGCCCAATGCGCGGGGCTTTACGACGCGCTGACCCGCCTGATGACCAGTGTCGACAAGCAGGAATCGCTTGCGGTGGCGGCGTCCAGATACCTCGGTTCCGCGCGCGCTCAGGCGATGCGCGAAGGGCGCAGTGACGCGGAAAAGTCGGTCGAGGCGACGTATTCCTCGACCCGCGACGAATGGATCGCCAAGGGCGCCCGCGTCGTCTTTTCGCAGGAGTTCCATGACTGGGCCGCCTATTGCCGGTCCTTCGCGCAGGATCAGGGCATCGACCTTGGGTTGTCCTGAGCGGCACAGTCGCGGCGGCACGCCCCAAAATTGTTGATCCGGCACGGGCATGGCCCTAGCAAAAGCCATGTCGAACGACCGCGCCCTCTGGTTCATCCTCGCCACCATCCTGATCGACGCGATCGGGGTGGGGCTGATCTTTCCGCTCATGCCGGACCTGATGGACCGCGTGGGCGCCGGAGGCGCGTCGAACGGCGCCGTGCTGGGCGGTATCCTGATGGCGGCCTATGCGGCGACGCAGTTCCTGTGCGCGCCCGCCGTGGGGGGATTGTCCGATGCCGTCGGTCGCAAGCCAGTGCTGCTCGTCGCCCTCGCCACGCTGGCCGTCGACTATGTCATCATGGCGCTCGCGACGAGCTTTTGGCTGCTGCTCGCGGGCCGGCTCCTCGCCGGTGTCGCTGGTGCGACCTACATCACGGCGACCGCCTATCTCGCCGACATCTCGACGCCTGAAAAGCGGGCCGCGAATTTCGGGCTGATCGGCGCGACCTTCGGCATCGGCTTCGTCCTTGGCCCCGCACTCGGCGGTCTGCTCGCCGGTATCGACGTGACCGCGCCGTTCTGGGTCGCCGCCGCGCTGTCGGCTGCGAATGTCGCCTTCGGCCTCGCCGTCCTGCCTGAAAGCCTCGCCCCCGCCAAACGCCGGGCCTTCCGCGCCAGCGACCTCAACCCGTTCGGTGCGATCCGCGATGCGTTCCGAATGCCCGCGCTCGCGCTGCCGCTCACCTGCATGTTCGTCTTCGAATTCGCCAACATGGTGTATCCGACCCTTTGGGCTTTCTGGGGGCGCGAGGCGTTCGGCTGGTCCGCGACCATGATCGGCGGCACGCTTGCGGCTTATGGGGTCGGGGTCGCGCTCACGCAGGGTCTGGTCCTGCCCGCGCTCCTGAAACGGATGAGCGAGCACGGCGTCCTCACCTTCGCGCTGTTGACCGGCACCGTCGCCGCCTTCGCCTTCGGTTTCACGACCGCGCCTTGGCTGGTCGCGGTGATCCTTCCCATCGCCTGCCTGTCCGACATGGCCCCGCCGACCATGACCGCGATCATGGCGAATGCGACGGACGAGGATCGGCAGGGCGTGCTGCAAGGTGTCATCGCCTCGCTCGGCTCGCTCGCCGCGATCTTCGCGCCGCTTCTGATGACCCCGCTCTTTCGCCACTACACCGGCCCCGACACGCCGTTCCACATGCCGGGTGCCCCCTTCCTGTTCGCGGGCTTCCTGATGCTTCTCATCTTCCCCGTTGTGAACCGGATACGCCTGCGCACGGAAACCGCCTCAGGGGCTTGAACGATTTGCGCTTTTCGGGGCACCCTGCGCCCGGGCGGGCGAAAAAAGAAGCAGGTTTCGCACATGTGGCGTATCAGAACCCATCGTATGGGCATCGACAGCGGATCGAAGGTGTTGTTCTCGGACTTCGTGACCGATGGCGCCATGTGGACGGGCGAGGGGGATCGCGAGATCCGGATGCTCATCCCGTTCTCGGAAAAATTCGTGACCGCGCCTGCGGTGATGGTCGGGATGTCGATGTGGGACATCGACGCCGAGACCAACTCCCGCATCGACATTTCGTCGGACAACGTGACGCCAGAGAATTTCGAGATCGTGTTTCATACGTGGGGCGACACCAAGGTCGCCCGCATCCGCGCCGACTGGATCGCCTTCGGCGAGGTCGGTGACGAAGACGACTGGGACGTGCCCTAGGTCGTCTCCGAGAAGCCCGTTAGCTGTAGAGCGTTTCGTAGAGCGGCTGGAGCGTCTCGTGCTCGAACAGCGACGAGACCGACGTGCCGCCCCAGATGTTCAGGATGGCCTGCGCGAAGATCGGGGCCAGCGGCACGATACGGATGTTCGGCGCGGCGGACACTTCCGGCGTCGCGGCGATCGAGTCGGTCAGAACGAGGCTTTTCAGCTTCGACGCCGTCACCCGTTCGACCGCCGGGCCGGACATGACGCCGTGGGTGATATAGGCGTGCACCTCGGCCGCGCCGCTGTCCATCAGCACGTCGGCGGCCTTGCACAGCGTTCCGGCGGTGTCGCAGATGTCGTCGACGATGATGCAGCGTTTGCCGGTCACGTCGCCGATCACGTTCATCTCGGCCACTTCACCCGCCTTCTCGCGGCGCTTGTCCACGATGGCCAGCGGCGCTTCGATACGCTTGGCGAGTTCACGGGCACGGGCCACGCCGCCCACGTCGGGCGAGATCACCATGACGTCGTCGAGGCAGTCCTTGAAGTGGTGGCGCACATCCAGCGCGAAGACCGGGCTGGCGTAAAGGTTGTCCACCGGAATGTCGAAGAACCCCTGAATCTGCGTCGCGTGCAGGTCCATGGTCAGAACCCGCTCGATCCCGGCCTGCGTGATCATGTTGGCGACCAGCTTGGCGCTGATCGGCGTGCGCGCCTTGGTGCGGCGATCCTGACGGGCATAGCCGAAATACGGAATAACGGCCGTGATCCGGCCCGCCGACGAGCGGCGCAGCGTGT
Source organism: Maritimibacter alexandrii (assembly GCF_005871115.1). Taxonomy (NCBI): domain Bacteria; kingdom Pseudomonadati; phylum Pseudomonadota; class Alphaproteobacteria; order Rhodobacterales; family Roseobacteraceae; genus Maritimibacter; species Maritimibacter alexandrii. The sequence continues at coordinate 74,817 of NZ_SWKQ01000009.1, read as the reverse complement.
CCGAGATGATGAGCAGTTCCATCAGGTTGTCGTTCGCAGGGCGCGAGGTCGACTGGATGATGAACATATCCTCGCCGCGCACGTTCTCGTGCACCTCGACGAAAACTTCGGCGTCGTTGAACCGTTCGACGCGGGCATCGACCAGCTTGACGGCCGATCCGCGATGGATCGACATCCGCCGCGCGACCGCCTCGGCCAGTTTCAGGTTGGCATTGCCCGAAATGAGCTTGGGTTCGGTGAGTGCTGGCATGGAGGTATCCCCGGCTGTCCATGTAACAGAATCGCGACCGCTCGCGTTGACTTCGCTTAACACCGGGCTAGGGTCATGGCCACAGGCGGCACGGGCGAGGGGGCGATATGCCGAAAATAGACTACTATTTCAGCACGATTTCACCCTACACCTACCTCGCCGGCCCGCGATTTCGCGCGATTTGCGAAGCGCACGGGGCCGAGGTGAACGTCAAACCCTTCGATATCGTCGGGATGTTTCCGCGCACGGGCGGCAAGCCGCTGGCCGAACGGCACCCGTCTCGGCAGGCCTACCGCCTCGTCGATCTGGAACGGCAAGGCAAGAAGGCGGGTCTTCCGATCCACGTCCAGCCCGCGCATTTCCCGACCAATGCCGCGCCAAGTTCCTACGCGATCATCGCGGCGGCGAAGGCCGGGGGCGGCGACATCCTGTCGCTGGTGCAGGGCATCCTCGCCGCCTGCTGGGCCGAAGAAAAGAACATCGCCGAAGACGACGTCATCAAGGCCTGCCTTGCCGGCGCGGGCTTCGACCCGTCGATTGCCGACACCGGGCTTTTCACCGGGGCCGAGGTCTATGGCCGCAACCTCGAGGACGCGATCAATGCCGGGGTCTTCGGCGCGCCGTTCTTCATCGTGGACGACACCGAGAAATTCTGGGGACAGGACCGATTGGAGGATCTGGACCTGTTCCTCAAAGGAGACCTGTGATGGAGGGTGGGCCACCGCTCACCACCGTCGCGGGGCATCCGACCCACGTCGTGCGCGTCGGGTCCGGGGTGCGGCGCGCGCTGTTCATCCATTGCTCGCTCGCCCATTCCGGGGCCTGGACCGGGGTCGAGGCCGCGCTTCTGGACAAGCTTCAGATGACCGCGTTCGACCGGCCCGGGCATGGCCGCTCGGCTCCGTGGCTGGGGGGCGAGGATGGGGCGGCGCTTCATACCCTCGTCACCAATATCGCCGGAAAACTGATCGACAAGCGGGCCGATGTCATCGGCCACAGCTACGGCGCGACGGTCGCGTTGCGGCTCGCGATGGAATGGCCCGAGCATGTGCGCAGCCTCGTCATGATCGAACCGGTGTTCTTCGCCGCGATCCGGGGCACGCCGGAGTATGACGCGGCGAAGGGGATGATCGACACCCTGCGCGGCCTGATCGCCAAGGGCGACCGGATGCAGGCGGCGCAGATTTTTCACGACGCGACCAACCCGGATCTTCCGTTCACAAGACTGTCCGACGATCGGCAGAAGCGCCTTGCCTCGCGCATCGACATCGTGGTCGAGGAAAGCCCCGCCACCTTCGACGACACCGCAGGGATGCTCGATCCGGGGCGGCTGGAGAAGATCAAACAGCCCGTTCTGCTTCTGGAAAGCGCGAACCCGCCCGTCGGTGTGCGCGCGGTGCACGAAGCGCTCTGCGTCCGTATCCCGCAGACGCAGCGGGTCATTATCGCGGGCGCCGGTCACATGGCGCCACTCACGCACCCCGAAAACGTGGCGGGCGAGATCGCGGCCTTTCTGAAAATCTAGCCGCGCAGAACGGTCAGGAACTTGTCGAGCGCCGCATCGCTCATCGACCAGTCGCAGACGAGCCGCGCGGTCAGCCTGTCGTCCGCCGCCGCCCCTTCGAGGTCGCCGTCCCACATATAGTAATAGGCGCCCGCATCGAAGAGCCGCCGATGGTCCGCCACCCGCATCGTCGGAAACATCATGTTGCCCGACGGCGCATAGGCGAAGGTGATGTCGTTCATCCCCTCCATCGCGTCCTGCAACCGCTGGCGCGATGCGTTGGCGCCCCGTGCAAGCTCAAGCCAGCGCCCACCTTCGAGATAGGGCAGGAACTGAGCCGCGAGATAGCGTTGCTTGGAAAACAGGTGCCCGCCCCGCTTGCGCCGAAGCTCGAATTCCCAGGCCTTCTCGGGGTCGAAAAAGACCACGGCCTCGGCCCCCATCAGCCCGTTCTTGGTGCCGCCGAAGCTGACGACATCGACGCCCGCCTTCCACGTCATCTCCGCCGGGCTGCATCCCAGCTCGACCAGCGCATTGGCGAAACGGGCCCCGTCCAGATGCACGGGGAGGTCGTATTCCTTCGCCACGGCGCAAAGGTCGCGCAGATCGTCGAGGGCATAGATCGTTCCGCGTTCGGTGATCTGGGTGATCGACACAGGCCCGCGCTGCGGCCCGTGAACGCCGCGCGTTTCCTCGCCCGCGATCACCCGGCGCAGATCCTCCGCCGTCATGCGCCCGTCGGTCGTCGGCACCAGCGTCAGCTTGGCCCCGCCCGTGTAGAATTCCGGCGCGTTGCATTCGTCCTCATGGATATGGGCGGTATCCGTGCAGAAAACGGTGTGGAACGGCTGCGCATAGGTGGCCAGCGCAAGCGCGTTGGCCGCCGTCCCCGTCGCGACGAAATAGACGGCGGCCTCGGGGGCTTCGAACACCTCCCGCACGGCCGCGACGGCCCGCGCGGTCACGTCGTCGGCACCATATCCGCCGGTATAACCTTCGTTGGCTTCCGTCAGGGCCTCGATCACGCTCGGATGCACAGGGCCACCGTTGTCGGACGCGAAAAACATCACAGCTCCTCTTCGATCACGTAGTCTTCCCAGTCCTCTTCCGGGACTTCGAATTCGGGCACGGTCCAGCCGCGCACCGATTGACCGGCCTCGTGCGTGCTGTCCGGGGTGCCGGTCAGCAGCGGGTGCCAGTCGGGCAGGGGCTTGCCTTCGTGCCGCAGGCGATAAGCGCAGGTGCGGGGCATGAAGTAGCCGACCTTGTCCATGTTGTCGGGCCGCAGCACGATGCATTCGGGCACGAACTGCAACCGGATGTCGTATTGCGCGCAGCGGCAGGTGTCGTTGTCCAAAAGGCGACAGGCCACGCTGGTGAACACGACCTCGCCCGTCTCGTCGTCTTCCAGCTTGTTCAGGCAGCACTTGCCGCAGCCATCGCACAGCGCCTCCCACTCTGTCGGGGTGAGGCTGTCGAGCGGCAGGGTCCAGAAGTTCTTGCGCAGGCGAGTCGTCATCCGGCGACAGTCGCGCAGCGGTGCGGGAATGGAAAGGGGCGGAACCGCCTGCGGCGGGCGATCGCCTTGTTAGGGGCGTCGCAAGATTTCGGAATAACAACTTAAGGTAGAAATTTGCCTTGCGCCCTACCGGGAGTTGAATATGCTTTCTGGCACACAAGGGAGGCGCGAATTGATCCTGAGCCACATGCGAAACGCGCAGGTTGCTGAAGGGGTCCGCGCCCAGATCGACCTGCATCTCGACCGTGTGCGGCGCAGGCTTGGCTTCGACTTGGTTTTCGTGGCCCGCGTGGCGGGTGGCGAACGGCGGATCGAGGCGATGTCGGCGGCTCCGGGGTTCCCCACGGACCACAGGGTCGGAGAGGTGCGTGCGCTGCGCGATTGCCCGGTGGTTCTGGCGGCAGCACTCCGCGACCCGGCGGCCTTCGCGGGCCAGATCTCGGAGGCGGATGCGGGGCGCGACACCTTAGACCCGGTGGTGGGTGTGGCGCTTCATGCCTCCAACGGCAGCCTCTTCGGCGCGCTCGGGGGGATCGTTTCGGCACCCGTGGACATGGCCGCCATCACAACGGCAGCCGCCGCGATGGCGGTCAGCCTCGACCTGTTGCATGACCACGCCGTCGCCGCGCAACGCGTTCGCGGCTTGCTGCACGAGGTCATTCGCGAGCGGCGGTTCTACCCCGTGTTCCAGCCGATCATCGATGTCGCGACCGGAGACGTGATCTACCGCGAGGGCCTGACACGGCTCGACACCACCGACGACACGAGCGTGCCGCAACTGCTTGCCGCCGCGCATTCCGTCGGCATGGGGCCGGCGCTGGAGCTTGCTTTCGCGCGCGCCATCATCGATGCGGATGAGGGTTGGGGCGACAATGCCGGGATCGCCGTCAACCTGTCCGAGACGACCTTGCACTCCGCCGAATTCGACAGGTTCCTGACCCAAGTCGAACCGGGCCTGACCGTCGAACTGACCGAGTATGAGCCTGTCAGGGACTACCGCGCGCTTGCCGGTGTCGTTGCACGGATGCGGGCAGCGGGCCTCAGCCTCGCCATCGACGATGCGGGGGCCGGCTATACCTCGCTGCGCCATATCCTCGACCTGAAGCCCGACGTGCTCAAGATGGACGCGCAGCTCTCGACGCGGGTCGACACGGACCCCGAAGCGATCGCGCTGTTCCGCACGCTTCAGACCTACTGCGACGAAACCGGCACCGTTCTGGTGATCGAAGGCGTCGAGCGGCACGAACAACTGGTGGCGCTGCAATCGGTCGGGGTGCGTTATGTGCAGGGATTTCACCTTGGCGAACCCGAGCCGCGCCTTGGCGCCCAGAGGGGCTAGGCAGCGCATGTCGGGTGGTCTGAACCTTGGGAAACACAGGGGCGTTCCGAACGGCCGGAGCGCCTTGAAAATAGGCGACCCGACCACGGAAAAACTGCGTAATTTTTGGGCTTTAGGTCCGGTTCGGACCTTACATGCCGTGGCGACCGAAGATGGTGCGGAAGGTCATGGCGATGATCCGCAATTCCATCCCGAAGCCCGCGTTGCGGATGTAGTTCAGGTCGCGCAACGTCTTGGCCCGCGTGGCGTCGATGCCGACCGCGTATCCCAGCGTGACCTGAGCCAGACCGCTGATCCCCGGACGCACCGAGTGACGTTCGGAATAGCGCGGGATTTCAGCCGCGAATTCGCAGGCATGGTCGAAGGTGTCCGGGCGCGGCCCGATGACGCTCATTTCGCCCATCAGCACGTTCAGGGCCTGCGGAAGCTCGTCGGTCCGGGTCTTGCGGAGGATCTTGCCGAGCTTCGTGATCCGGTTGACTTCCAGAGGGTCCTTGGCGCTGCGCGTCGGGGCGGCCGCCTTGGTCATCGTCCTGAATTTCAACACTTTAAACGGCTTGCAGTCCTGGCCCATACGCTCCTGCCGGAAGAACAGGGGGCCCGGGTTCAGGAAAGGATTAACGATGAGCAACAGAAGCGCGACAACCGCGCCGATGCTCAACAGAACAAGACTAAACAAAATGTCGAAAATCCGTTTTGCCGCCCAGAATACGGGCGATCCACCGCGAAACCCTTCGCGCTTTAATTGCGCAGGTCTCGACTCATGAAAAGGCTCAAAACGAAACCCGACGTTCGGATCCGCTGACATGGTTACCCCCAGTGCTCAATCCGCCGCAATCAATCAATTTTTGGGATTTTGGCAGCCCACGTCGTCAATTTACTGCGCTGCGGCAATTTGTATAGGGTCTATTAAGCTATTTCTCCAAAACCGCTTTGGGTCGGCAAGAAATGGCGAGTCGGCGCTTAGAAATTGGGCGTTGGTGGGGGGAATCCGTGCGCAAAATCCAAGCTTATGGTTAACGCTATCGGAATTCGGGTGCAGGAATCGGCGCGCGGAGAGACTCAGTCGGCCGTGTCCGGGCCGGATTCGCCAAGCACTTCGGTCAGGGCGTCGAGTTCGCGCAAGAGCGCCTGCGTGCGTTCCGTTCCGAATTCCGCGTGGATCGCCGCGAACACCGCCGCACTGTCGTCGGCCGCCGATGCGATCAGCGTCGCACCTGCCGGGGTGAGCGAGGCGAGGCTCCGCCGCCGGTCGTCCCGGTCGCGGCGCACGTCGATGTAACCGACTTCGCGAAGGGTCTTGAGGATGCGCGTCAGGGACGGGCCGAGGATCGCGGCGCGTTCGGCCAGGGTCGAGACGTCGAGCTCGCCCGACTCCTCCAGCACGCGAAGTACGCGCCATTGCTGCTCCGTCACACCGATCTGCCGCAACATCGGCCTGATACGGAACATCACCGCTTCCCGTGCGCGCAAGAGCATGATGGGCAGCGACTTCCGCGTCGGGCTGAACGTCTGGCGTTCGACGTCTTCTGACATCCACAGGGCTCCTAATCCGGTCCGACACACATTAGGCGAGAGTTTCTGCCTGTAAAAGACGATCCCTTGCGCCTATAAAGTTAACGTGTTAAATAAATGCGCAAGAGAGGAGAATCGCACCCATGCCGCACCTGATCGTCGAGTATTCGCCGGGTCTGGAAGACATCGTCGACATGCCCGCCGTTCTGGCGTCGCTGCATGACACGCTCCTGTCGCTCGACCCGTTCCCAACCGCTGGCATCCGCGTGCGCGCCTACCGCGCCGATCACGCCATCGTGGCGGACGGGCATTCCGACAACCACTTCTGCGCGCTGACGATGAACGTCGGCCACGGGCGCGAGACCGAAGTGCTCAAGGCGGCGGGCGATACCGTGTTCGCCACCGCGCAGGCCGCGTTCGCCGTCCCCCTCGGTCAGCCGCACTTCGCCCTATCCCTCGAAATCCGGGTCATCGACCCCGTCCTCACATGGAAAGACACGCCGATCCACGGCCGTCTCTCCAAGACCTGATAGGAGCCGACATGAGCGTTCTCGACGACAACATCGCCAAGGCACAGGGGTTCATGGCGCGGTTCCGCAAGGACGGCGTGATGAACCATATCGACGGGCAGAACGTCCCCGCCATGTCCGGTGAGACCTTCACCACGATCTCGCCTGTCGATCTGAGCGAGCTTGCCCCGGTCGCCCGTGGCGGCGCCGCCGACATCGACAACGCGGTCGCGGCGGCCAAAGCGGCGTTCCCGGCATGGTCGAAGACGCCTGGGGCCGAGCGGCGCAAGATCCTCATCAAGGTGGCCGAAGCCATCGAGGCGCGGGCCGAGGAAATCGCTTTCACCGAATGTATGGACACCGGGCAGGCGCTCAGGTTCATGTCCAAAGCCGCCATTCGCGGCGCCGCCAACTTCCGGTTCTTCGCCGATCAGGCCCCGACCGCCGAAGACGGGCAGGCGCTGCGCAATCCGACCCAGATGAACGTGACCTCGCGCCGCGCCATTGGCCCGGTCGGTGTCATCACCCCGTGGAACACGCCGTTCATGCTGTCGACGTGGAAGATCGCCCCGGCGCTCGCCGCCGGATGCACGGTCGTCCACAAGCCCGCCGAGTTCTCGCCGATGACCGCCAAACTTCTGGTCGAGATCGCCGAAGAGGCGGGGTTGCCGAAGGGCGTGTTGAACGTGGTGAACGGGTTCGGTGAGGATGCGGGCAAGCGCCTGACCGAGCACCCCGACATCAAGGCCATCGCTTTCGTCGGTGAAAGCCGCACCGGGTCGATGATCATGGCGCAGGGCGCGGCGACGCTGAAGCGCGTGCATTTCGAGCTGGGCGGAAAGAACCCGGTCATCATCTTCGACGATGCCGATATCGACCGCGCCGTGGATGCGGCGGTCTTCATGATCTACTCGCTCAACGGCGAACGCTGCACCTCGTCCTCGCGGCTTCTGGTGCAGGACACGATCTATGACGAGGTGACGCGCCGCGTGGCCGAGGCCGCGGGGCGCATCAAGGTGGGCCACCCCCTCGACCCCGACACCGTGGTCGGCCCGGTGATCCACCCGGAGCACGAAGAAAAGGTCATGTCCTACTTCGCCAAGGCGCGGGAAGAGGGCGCGACCATCGCCGTGGGCGGCGCCAAGGTGGGCGAGCAGGGGTGCTACATCGCGCCAACGCTGTTTACCCATGCCACGAACGACATGGCCATCGCGCAGAAAGAGATTTTCGGCCCGGTCCTGACGGCCATTCCGTTCAAAGACGACGCGGATGCGCTCGAAATCGCGAACGGCGTGCAATACGGCCTCGCGGCCTATCTGTGGACCCGCGACCTCGACCGGGCGATGCGCATGACCGATGCGCTCGACGCGGGTATGATGTGGGTGAATTCGGAAAACATCCGTCACCTGCCATCGCCCTTCGGCGGCACCAAAGCCTCCGGCATCGGGCGGGACGGCGGCGATTGGTCCTTTGACTTCTACATGGAGACGGTGAACGTATCGTTCCCGCGCGCGGACCATAAAATCCCGAAACTCGGCGGGTGAGGCGCCATTTCGCATGACCGGAGGAGAGATGCGTCATGGGTGAAATCGTTCTGGCGGCCAAGATGACCCACGTTCCGACGATGCAGATGTCGGAGCAGGACGGGCCTATCAAGGGCAAGCGGCAGGCCGCGATCGAAGGCCACTATGAAATCGCGCGCAGGGCCAAAGCGTTGGGCGCGGAAACCGTCGTGATCTGCGACACGCACTGGCTGGTGAACGCGGGGTTTCATATCAATGCCAACGACAGGTTCGAGGGGCTTCTGACCTCGTCCGAGTTTCCGCAATTCATCCGCGACATGCCCTATAGCCACGCGGGCAACCCGGCGCTTGGCGATGCGATTGCCGAGGCCGCGTGCGAGATGGGCGTCTACACGCTCGCCCATCATCTCGACAGTCTCGACCTCGAATACGGCTCGCTCGTCCCGCTGTCGTTCATGAGCCGCGAACATGAGATGAAGGTGGTTTCCATCGCCGCCTTCTGCACGGTCCACGACCATGACGAGAGCCGTGTGCTGGGGCAGGCGATCCGCAAGGCGGTCGACGCCTCGGACGACAAGGTGTTGCTCGTCGCCTCCGGCAGTCTCAGCCACAAGATCTGGTCGAACAAGGATTATGCCCCGAACAACGGCACCTTCACGATCAGTTCCGAGTTCAATCGGCAGGTCGATCTCATGGTGCTCGAGATGTGGAAGCGCGGCGATCACGCGACCTTCCTCAAGATGCTCGGCGACTATTCCCTGCATTGCTCGGGCGAGGGCTCGATGTACGACACCGCCATGCTTTACGGTGCCCTCGGCTGGGATGCCTACACGGGCGAATGCGAGGTCGTCACCGACTATTTCCCATCCTCTGGCACTGGCCAGGTCAACGTCATCTTCCCGGTGCAGTAAGGAGCCCAGATGCCCATTCCCGCCCCGAACCTTTATCCGCCGTTCAACATCATCCGGCTGTCCCATGTCGATTTCGGCGTGCGCGATCTGGTGGCGTCCAAGGCGTTCTACGTCGATACGCTGGGCCTTCAGATCACGGACGAGGACGAGAGCACCGTCTATCTGCGCGCGATGGAGGAGCGGGGGCATCACTGCATGGTGCTTCACAAATCCACCGAGCCGCACGTCAAGGCGCTGTCGTTCAAGGTCTTCGACGAGGGCGAATTGGACAAGGCGCACGACTGGTTCAAGGCGCAGGGTCACGGGGTCGACTGGGTCGAGCGCCCCTATCAGGGTCGCACGCTCGCGACGCACGATCACCTCGGTATGCCCATCGAATTCTATTTCAAGATGGAGCGGTTGGAGCCGATCCACCAGAAATACGCGCTCTACAAGGGTGTGAAGCCGCTGCGCATCGACCACTTCAACTGCTTCGTGCCGAACGTGGACGAGGCGGTGGGGTTTTACAACGAGATCGGCTTTCGCGTGACCGAATACACCGAGGATGAGGAAAGCAAGCGGCTTTGGGCGGCTTGGACCCACCGCAAGGGCGGGGTCCATGACATCGCCTTCACCAACGGGACCGGCCCGCGCCTGCACCACACGGCGTTCTGGGTGCCGACACCTCTCAACATCATCGACCTGCTCGATCTGATGTCCACCACCGGCTATGTATCGAATATCGAACGCGGACCGGGGCGCCACGGCATTTCCAACGCGTTCTTCCTGTACATTCTCGACCCCGACGGGCACCGGATCGAGATTTACTGCTCCGACTATCAGACCGTGGACCCGGACCTCGAAGCGATCCGGTGGGATCTGAAAGACCCGCAGCGTCAAACGCTCTGGGGCGCGCCTGCGCCGAAGTCGTGGTTCGAACATGGCTCGGTCTTCGAAGGGCTCGACGTCAGCGAGTCGAACCTCGGCGCATCGCCGATCATCGCACCGTGAGGAGGGCATCATGAGCAATCGCATCGCGGCCTTCCGGGCCGATGGCACCACCCGCTACGGCGTCGTCACCGACGAGGGCCTCATCGACCTGACCGATGTGGCGGGCTACGCGGATCTTCAGGCGGTCGTCGTGGACGGCGCTCTGGAAAAGGTGATCGCGTTGGCCGAAGGACGCACGCCGACCCATGCGGCGGATGAGGTCGAGTTCCTGATCCCCATCGCGCGGCCTGAGAAAATCCTCTGCGTCGGCGTGAACTTCCCCGACCGCAATGCCGAATACAAAGACGGTTCGGCTCAGCCCAAGCATATGTCGCTGTTCCCGCGCTTTCCCCGCAGCTTCACGGGCCACGGCCAGCCGCTGATCCGCCCGCCGGAAAACCACACGCTCGACTACGAGGGCGAGGTGGCCATTGTCATCGGTAAGGGCGGTCGCCGGATCGCGGCAGGGGACGCCTATGACCACATCGCCGCGCTCACCATCGCGAACGAGGGGACCATTCGCGACTGGGTGCGCCATGCGAAATTCAACGTCACGCAAGGCAAGAACTGGGACAATTCTGGCGCCATCGGCCCGTGGCTCGTCCCCTTCACCGATCCGGCGCAACTGGACGATGCCCACATCGTGACGCGCGTGAACGGCGAGGTGCGGCAGGACGACATGCTGGCCAACATGATGTTCCCCATCCGTGAAGAGATCGCCTATATCTCGACATTCACCACGCTCATGCCCGGCGACGTCATCATCACCGGCACGCCGACCGGCGCGGGCGCCCGGTTCGATCCGCCGAAATACCTTGTCCCCGGCGACGTGGTCGAGGTCGAGGTGAACGGCATCGGCACCCTGACCAACACCGTGGCCGACGAATGACCCTGACGGACGCCCAAGTCGAACAGGCGGCTGCCGACCTTTTGGCCGCCGAAGAGAGCCGCAGTCAGATCGGCCTCCTGTCGCTCCGCCACCCCGACATAACGCTTGACGACGCCTACCGCATCCAGTCGGCCCAGATGGCGCGGAAACTGGCGGCGGGGCGGCGGATCGTCGGGTGGAAAATCGGCCTGACCTCCAAAGTCATGCAGGAGGCGCTGAAGATCGACACGCCGGACAGTGGCGTGCTTTACGACGACATGATCTTTCCGAACGGCGGGACGGTGCCGGCAGGCCGGTTCATCCAGCCGCGGATCGAGGCAGAGATCGCATTCGTGATGAAAGCGCCCCTGTCGGGTGAGGTCAGCCGCGACGACGTGATCGCGGCGACGGATTACGTCACCCCCTCGCTCGAAATCCTCGACACCCGCATCCTGCGCGCCGATCCCGACACGGGGACGCCCCGGATCATCACCGACACCGTGTCCGACAACGCGGCCAACGCGGGCATCGTGACCGGGGCGGAGCGGAACCCGCCCGAAGCCTTCGACCTGCGCTGGACCGGCGCGATCCTGTCCAAGAACGACGAAGTGGTCGCGACCGGCCTTGGCGCCGCCGTTCTGAACGACCCGGTGACGGGCATCGTCTGGCTCGCGCGGCGCATGGGGCAATACGGGCAGCGGATCGAGACGGGGCAGGTGGTCTTGTCCGGCTCGTTCATCGCGCCTATCGAATGTCCATCCGGCACCCGCATCGCCGCCGACTTCGGCGCGTTCGGGTCCGTGGCGATCAACTTCGACTAGGGGAGGGGCCGATGCCCGCACCGACCAACCACTTCAAGGCGCGGCTCAAGTCCGGCGAAACGCAGATCGGCCTCTGGGTCTCGATGGGCGATGCGTCGGTTGCGGAACTCTGTGCACAAGCGGGGTTCGATTGGCTGGTGATCGATGGCGAACACGGCCCGAACGACCTTTTGTCGATCCGCGATCAGCTGCGCGCGGTCGGCACGACGACCTCCGCCGTGGTGCGCGCCCGCGACGACGACCGCGCTTTCATCAAACAACTCCTCGACGTCGGCGCGCAGACCATCCTCATTCCGATGATCGAAAGCGGCACGCAGGCGCTCGAGGCGGTGCGCTCGATGCTCTACCCGCCGCACGGCGTGCGCGGCATCGGGGCGGCCCTGGCGCGCGCGTCCGCCTATAACGCGATCCCTGATTACCTGCACACCGCGAATGACGAGGTCTGCCTGCTGCTTCAGGTCGAGAACCGGGCAGGCGTCGCGGCGCTGGACGATATCCTCGCGGTCGAAGGCGTCGATGGCGTGTTCGTCGGCCCCGCCGATCTGGCCGCCGACATGGGCTTCATCGGCAATCCCGGCGCGCCCGAGGTTCAAGCGGTTGTGGTCGACGTGCTCACCCGTATCCGGGCGGCGGGCAAGGCGGCGGGCATCCTGACCTCGGACCGGGCGCTCGCGCAGAGCTATGCCGACATGGGTGTCGAATTCCTCGCCGTCGGCACGGATGTCGGCACGCTGGTCGGCGGGCTCAAGACCCTGCGCGGCGCGTTCTGACCTACAGGACCACGCGGTATTCCGGCAGTCCCGGCACCTCGGCCTCCTGCGCGAAGACCACGCCGTCATCGGGTGACGGGTCGTCCAGACCCATCCGCGCCGTTCCGACGAACAGGGTTTTCAGATCCGGCCCGCCCAGAGCCGGACAGGTCGCGCGCCGCGCCGGAACCTCGACGGCATAGTCGAACCGCCCGTCCGGCAGATACCGGGCCACGCGGCCCATGTTCCACTGGGCGTTCCAGATCGCACCTTCACTGTCCACGATGGAGCCGTCGGGCAGGGGGCGTTCGCAGCTCAGATCGATATGCACGCGTGCCGTGCCTGTGGGCCAGCCGTCGGCGTCCAGCGGCAGCGCCATGATCTGCCGGGTGGGCGTGTCGGTGTAGTAGGCCGTGCGACCGTCCGGCGCGAAGCAGATGGAATTGGATACGGTCACCCCGTCGACGATCCTGCGCAACTCGCCACGATAATAGCGGAAGATCGCGGCCACGCCCGGCTCGAATTTCTTGCCCATCGTGCCGATCCAGAACCCGCCGTGCGGATCGGCGCGCCCGTCGTTCGAGCGGGTCGCGGGGTTATCGGCATCCAGTTGGACGACGGTGTTCGCCACCGCCGTCTCGACATCGAACGTGAAAAGCTGTGTCTCGGACGCTACAAATAGCAGATTTCACGACACCCAGCCCGCCGCCGAGACCGCCTCGTCGAACGACCACTCGCGCAGGCCGTCCGGGCCCCGCGTTAGCAGCTTCCGGCCCAAAATATCGAACCAGTACAATTGTTTGGACAGCGGGTGCCACAGCAACCCCTCGCCAAGCGCACAGGCCCGAGTATCGAATTGGTACATTTCGCGGCGTTCCTCCCCGCTAGACGAAAAACATTTATCTGATCTATGTCAAATCGCCGTGTGAACCGGGTGGTTACATTACGAAAACGCTAGGGGAGAGCAGAATGCGTCTGACACTGAGAACGAACCTTGCCGCACGGGTCCTCATGTTCTGCGGTGTGAACACGGATCAGACCGTTCGCTCGTCTGAGATCGCCGAGGCGACCAATGCTTCGGGCAATCACCTGAGCCAAGTGATCCACAAGCTTCAGCAATTCGGATATGTCGAAACCCGGCGTGGGCGCGGTGGCGGCCTCATGCTGGCCCGCAAGCCCGAAGCCATTTCGATCGGTGCGCTGTTTCGCGATTTCGAGGCGGAGGTGCCGTTCACCGAGTGCTTCGACGCCGCCAACAACAACTGCCCGCTGATCGAGACCTGCCGCCTCAACACCTATATCAAGAAGGCGCTCGACGCGTTCTATTCCGAACTGGATGAGGTGACGCTGGCCGATCTGGTCAAGGACAACTGCGGCCTGATCGAGCTTCTCGACCTGAACCCCGCCAACGGGGTGTCCTGCGACCGCAGCCGTCAAGCCTCGGCCGCCGAGTAGATACGAAAAGGCCGCCGGGAGGGGACAGTCCCGACGGCCTCCTCAGAAGCGAAGTGCCAGGGAGATCAAGCCGGCTCGTCTTCGCTCCGTTCGCCAAGGGTCACGTTGAACGTCTGTTCCTTGCCTTTGCGCAGCACCTTCAGTTCGACATCCGACCCCGGCATGTCACCGGCGATGGCACGGGTCAGGTCGCGGGGGCCGTCGATGGCCTTGCCGTTCACCTCGGTAACGATATCGCCCGCTTGCAGCCCGGCCTCTTCGGCAGGCGTGCCCGACATGACGCTTTGCACCATCGTGCCGTTCGCCTCTTCCAGACCGAGCGCGGCGACCACGTCTTCGCTGACCGGCGCGATCTGAACGCCCAGCCAGCCGCGGCTGACTTCGCCGTCGTCCGACAGGTCCGCCACGATCTCTTTCACCATGTCCGCAGGCACGGCGAAGCCGAGGCCGATCGAACCGCCGGTGGGCGAGATGATCGCGGTGTTCATCCCGATCACCTGACCGTCGGGGTTCAGAAGCGGACCGCCCGAGTTGCCCCGGTTGATCGCGGCGTCAGTCTGGATGAAGTTGTCGAACGGACCCGCGCGCAGGTCGCGACCGATGGCCGAGACGATACCCGTGGTCACGGTGTTGCCAAGGCCGAACGGATTGCCCATCGCGATCACGTTCTCACCGACCTGAAGATCGGCCGAGGTGCCGAATTCAAGCGCGGGCAGGCCGGTCGCATCGACCTTGAGAACGGCGATGTCCGTGGCGGCATCGACGCCGACCACCTCGGCGGTCATCTCGCGCCCGTCCTCGAGCGTCACCTTGACCTCATCCGCGCCACGCACGACGTGGGCGTTGGTCACGATCTGACCGTCCTCGGACACGATGAACCCGGTGCCCGCGCCGCGCATCTGGCGGTCCGGCATCTCGCCGCGCGGGTCGCCCTCGGGCATCGGCATGCCGAAGCGCTTGGAAAACTCCTCGAACGGCGTGCCTTCGAATGGGTCGCCCTGTGCGGGCTGGGCCGATGCGTTGCGCGAGGTTTCGATGGTCACGACGGCGGGCGCCACCTGTTTGACCAGATCGACATAGCCACCCTCTACCGGGGCGGCGGCGAAAGCGGGTTGGGTGGTGTTGGTGATCGCGGCGACACCGCCACCGGCGAGAAGCGCGCTGACCGCCAATGCGGGGGCCACGCGGTTCATGATGGTGTTCTTGGGCATGAAGCATCCTCTTTTGACTGCGAGGGGCTTGGTCGCCCCCTTCGGATGACACGAAGATGGACGTGGCGAATTGCAGCGCCACATCGGCAGGATTGCATCTGCGTAATCTTCGTCACGGCGGCGTGAAAAGGGGTGTTTCGACCGGTTGAAACCTGCAAAACAAGGGGAAACCGCCTATGTTGTAGGCGAGTAACCGGTAGCGACCCATGAAAATTCTTGTCGTAGAAGACGACCCGACCACAGCAGATTTCATCGCCCGCGGCTTTTCCGAAGAGGGGCATTCCGTCGACCGTCTGGCCGATGGGCGCTCGGCGCTCGGGCAGGCGATGCAGGGCAGTTACGACGTGCTTGTCGTCGACCGGATGCTGCCGGAACTCGACGGCCTGTCGCTGGTCAAGGCGTTGCGCGCGGCCCGTGTCGCGACGCCCGCGATCTTCCTGACCTCGGTCGGTGGGGTCGAGGATCGGATCGCGGGGCTGGAAGCCGGGGGCGACGATTACCTCGTCAAACCCTTCGCCTTCGGGGAACTCTCCGCACGTGTCGCCGCGCTGACCCGCCGCCCGCCCTTGCAGGCCGAGGAAACGACGCTGAAGGCGGGCGATCTGGAGATGGATCTCGTGCGGCGTGAGGTGCGCCGGGCCGGGCGGCCCATCGACCTTCTGCCGCGCGAATTCGCGCTGCTCGAACACCTGTTGCGGCGCAAGGGGCGGGTGCAGACTCGGACCATGCTTTTGGAAAACGTGTGGGACATCCATTTCGACCCCGGCACCAACGTGGTCGAAACCCATATCAGCCGCCTGCGGGCCAAGGTGGACAAGCCCTTCGACCACGAGTTTATCCGCACCGTGCGTGGCGCGGGGTATCGCATTGACGACTAGGGCCCGCCGCTCGACCCGGATCATGCGCTCGACGCCGGTGCGTCAGGCGGTGTTGCTGGTGGCGGTCGTGGCTCTGGTCAATCTGGCCTCGCTGGGCGTGGCGTGGCTGACCCAGCGCGCCAACACACTTCAGGACCTGCGCGCCGATCTGGACCGCGAGATGGCGAGTTTCGAGATTTCGGCAAGCCCGTCGGCCCTGCGCACGCTGGTCGAGGCGCGCGCCCGGGTGACCGACCCGCGCGACACGGTGTTCGTGTTTCTGGGGGACGACCGCCGCAGCACCGGGAATGCGCGCGCCGTGCTGAACGGGGTCGATGTGGGCTTCACCGCGCTGGAGGACACACGGCCCCTGTCGGACGAAGGCTATATCGACGATGTGCGGCGGCTGTCGGGCGGGGTGCTGATCGTCGCAAAAAGCCTCGAACCGCTGGCGCGTCTGGGCGAGACCTTTCTCGTGCTGCTGCTGGTGTCGACGCTGCCCACGGTTCTGATCGCGCTGGGCATCGGCGCGGTGATCGCCCGCGCCTCGGCCCGCCGCGTGGAGCGGATCGAAGGTGTGCTCGACCGGATCGCCTCCGGCGACCTCGCGGCCCGGTCTCATGAGACCGGCGACGGCGACGACCTGTCGCGCATCGGGGCGCGGGTGAACCGGATGGCCGTGAAGCAGGAGGCCGCGACCGAGGCGCTGAGGCAGGTCACCACCGACATCGCCCATGACCTGCGCACGCCCTTGCAGCGCATCGGCGTCACGCTTCAGGATCTCGAAGACCGTCTGCCGGAGGGCGAGGCGCGCGACCTCGCCCAGGCGGCAGGGGAGGAGGCCGAACGCGCGGTGTCGGTCTTTCGCGCCCTGCTCCAGATCGCGCAGATCGAAGGGGGCAGCGCCAAGGACCGGTTCCGTCCCGTCGATCTTGGCGCGGTGGCGCTGCGGATCGCGGAGCTTTACGAGCCCTCGGCGGAAGACCGCGAGGACCGATTCACCGTGGACGTGCCCGACACGCCCGTCATGGTGCGCGGCGATGCCGACCTGATCGGTCAGGCGCTCGCCAACCTGATCGAGAACGCCCTTCGTCACACGCCGCCCGGCGGCGAGGTTCGGGTGCGGGTCGGGCCGGACGGCACCCTGAGCGTGGCCGACAGCGGCCCCGGCATTCCCGAGACCGAGCGCGACAAGGTCCTGCGCCGTCTCTACCGTCTCGAACGCTCGCGCACGACGCCGGGCAACGGCTTGGGCCTCGCCCTCGTCGCGGCGATCGCGGAGAGCCACGGCGCGGCACTGGACCTGGGCGACGCCGACCCGGGCCTGATCGTCACGTTGCGCTTTCAGGGGTAGGGTTTCCAAGCGGCGCGCGGGCAAGCCCGCGCACAGGGTTTGCGCCGTCCCGCCTGCGGCGGGCCGTCGCGGTGGGGGGAGGCCAGCCTCCCCCCGGATTTGCGGGCAAATCCGTCCCCCTCCGAGGTTTTTTGAAACAGAGAAGGGGGACGGGTGTGGTTACTCCGCCGCGGCGTGCACGTCGTCGGGGGCCTTTGGCGTGAAGCGCGAGGCGAAGCGGCCGATGGCGTCGGTGTAGGTGAGGATCACCGGCACGACGACCAGCGTCAGCAGCGAGGACGAGATCAGGCCGCCGATCACGGCATGGGCCATCGACGCGTTCTGCCCGGTGCCGCCGTGGATGTTGAGCGCCAGCGGCAGCATGCCGAAGATCATCGCGAGCGTCGTCATCACGATGGGCCGGAACCGGGTGCGCCCGGCGATGACCAGCGCATCGTAGAGATTCAGCCCCTCGTCACGGACATGCTGGTTGGCGTTGTCCACGAGCAGGATCGCGTTCTTGGTGACCAGACCCATCAGCATGATGAACCCGATGATCGACATGACGTTCAGCGTCGAGTCGAACACCAGCAGACCGCCCAGCACGCCGATCAGGGCCAGCGGCAGGGACGACATGATCGCAAGAGGTTGCAGGAACGAGCCGAACTGCGAGGCGAGCACGAGGTAGATGAAGATGATCGCCAAGGCCAGCGCGGCGGCGGCGGCGAACCCCAGATCCTGCATGTCCTCGACCTCGCCCCCGGTGCCCTGACTGTAGCCCAGCGGGTAGTCGAGCGCGGCGGCGGCCTCCTGCACCGCGGCGGTCACGTCACCGGGGCGCACGCCGCTTTCGAGGTTCGCGGTGACACGGACCGAGCGTTCCCGGTCTTCGCGGTTGATCTCGCCCGGTCCTTCGGACTGGGTGATCGTCGCCACCTGATCGAGCCGGATCACGTCGGACGACCCGGTCGCGCCCGATTGCGCGATGGGAAGCGCGCCCAGATAGGCCGCGTCGTTTCGCGCGCTGTCGGGCAGGCGCACCACCACGTCGAGGCTTTCGCCGCGCGGGCTTGTCCATTCCGACACCGTCTGGCCTTCGAGCATCGAGGACAGGGTGTCGCCGACGGAGGCGAGCGAGACGCCGAGGTCGAAGGCCGCATCCCGGTCGACCTCGATCCCGATGGTGGGCTGCGGGTCGTCGAGCGTGGTGTTGATGTCGACCAGCCCTTCGATCCCGGCCATGTCGTCGGCCAGTTCGCGGGCCAGCTTTTCCAGGACGCGCAGGTCGGGGCCGAAGATCTTGATCTCGATCGGTGGTTCCACCGGGCCCATGCCGCCCGAGGCGCCCACCGAGAATTCGGCGCCGGGGATGGCCTTCAGCGCGTCGCGCACGGGGCTTGTCAGATCCTGCGGGGACCGGCTGCGTTGATCCGAGGGCACGAGGATGCCGATGATCGTGGCGTTGTTGTCGCCCGACGAGGTGCCGGAGTTCACCGTCGCGTAGGTGCTTTCGATTTCCGGGAACCGGTCGTGCAGGAGAGCGTCCACCTGCGCGATCTTGTCGGCCGTCCGGTCGAGCGAGGTGCCCACCGGCGCCTTGAGGTCGACCTGGATTTCCCCTGTGTCGGACGGCGGAATGAACTCGCCCCCGATCAGGGGGAACAGGGCGAAGGCGCCGACGAAGGCGGCGAAGGCCACGCTCAGCGTCGTCTTGCGGAACTTGAGCGCCTTTTTCAGGAGCTTGCCGTATTGCTCGCCGATCCAGTCGAACAGGCGGTCGAACTGGCCCACGGCGCGGCCCACGATGCCGCGTTTGCGGTTCGGGTCGGCGGCCGGGTCGTACCACACCGACGACATCATCGGGTCGAGCGTGAAGGACACGAAGAGCGAGATCAGGACGGCCACCGACACGGTGATCCCGAACTGGAAGAAGAAGCGGCCGATGATCCCTTCCATGAACGCCACCGGCAGGAACACCGAGACGATGGAAAGCGTCGTGGCGAGCACGGCGAGGCCGATTTCCTTGGTCCCGTCCAGCGCGGCCTGAATGTGGGATTTGCCCATATGCAGGTGTCGCACGATGTTTTCGCGCACGACGATGGCGTCGTCGATCAGGATGCCGACCGACAGCGACAGCGCCATGAGTGTCATCATGTTGAGCGTAAAGCCCATCGCGTAGATCGCCGTCATCGTCGCGATGATCGAGATCGGCAGGGTCAGGCCGGTGATGACCGTCGAGCGCCACGAATTGAGGAACAGGAACACGATGATCGTGGCGAGGATCGCGCCCTCGACGATCATCGACTGGACCGAGTGGAAGCTTTCGATCACGGGTTCCGAGTTGTCGCGCAGCACCGAGATTTCGATGCCCTCGAACTGAGGGTCCTCGTTCATCTTGTGCACTTCTTCGACCACACGTTCGGCCACGTCCACGGTGTTCGCGCCCTGCGTCTTGAGCACGTCGATGGCCAGTGCATCCTGCCCGTTCAGCATGGCGAGGCTGTCGCGTTCGGCCAGACCCGTGGTCACGTTCGCCACGTCGCCCAGCCGGATCGGCTGACCGCCGCGCCGGGCCACGATGATGTCCTCGAAGGCGCGCAGGGTTTCGATGCGGCCTTCGACCTGAACCGACTGGCTTTGTCCGCCGGAGGTCACGGCGCCTGCCGGCACATCCTGGTTTTCCTGTGCCACGGCGTTCGACACCTCGGCGATGCCCACGTTCAGGGCGGTCTGCCGGTCCGGGTCGATCTCGATCAGCACTTCGCGCGGGCGTCCGCCCACCACGTCGGCATTACCGACACCGCGCAGGTTCGAAATGCGCTTGGCGATGTAATCCTCGGTCACCTGCGTCAGCGTGCCGATGTCGAGCTCGTCCGAGCTGACCCCGATCGACAGGATCGGCAGGTCGGACGGGTCGAACCGCAGGATGCGCGGATCGTCGGCATTGTCGGGCAGAAGCGGTCCGATCTGGCTCACCCTGTCGCGCACGTCCTGCACGGCGGTGGCGCTGTCCACTTCCAGATCGAACTGAATGATGACCAGCGACGAGCCGGTGAGAGCGGTCGACTGGATGTTGTCGATGCCGGCGAGGGTCGAGACGCTGTCCTCGATCGGCTCAATGATGTCGCTTTCCACCGCTTCCGGCGTCGCGCCGGGGTAGGAGGTGACGACGGCGACGACCGGGAAATCCACGTCCGGGAACTGTTCGACCGGAAGGCGGGAGTAGGAGAACGCGCCCACGACCATGAGCGCGATCATCACCATCGTGGCAAAGACCGGCTGGCCGACGCTGATGCGGGTCAGGAACATCTGGGCTTACTCCGTGATCGCGAATTTCTGACCGGCGCGAAGCTCGGGCAGGGGGGCCGACACGACGGTATCGCCGGGCTCCAGACCTGAAGCGATTTCGACCTTGGCCCCGTTGTCCCAGTCGCGCGCGACCTCGACCGCGCGCCGTTCCAGCGCCTCGCCGTTCGCGGTCAGGACGAATGTGCCCTGTGCATCCTCGCGGATGGCTTCGACGGGCACCCAGAGCGCACCGGATTTCTCTTCCAGCGTGATGCGGCCCGTGGCGAACATGCCGCCGCGCAGGGCGCCGTTGGTGTTTTCAAGCGCGATATAGACCGGAAGCATCCGCGAGCCGGAGATGGCCATGGGGTTCAGACGCTCGACTTCGCCGGTGAAGGTCTGGTCCCCGAAGCCTTCGACGCGCAGGGTGACGATCTGGCCTTCGGTGATCTGGTTCGAGATCGACACGGGCGCGGTCGCCTCGACTTCCAGCGAAGTCAGATCGACGATGGTGAACAGCGGCGACCCGGTGGCGACGAACGCGCCCGGATCGACCTGACGCTCGGCGATGACGCCATCGAAGGGCGCGGTCACGCGGGCCTTTTCCAGCGCGGTTTGCGCGTTCTGGACCGAGGTTTCCTGAGCGGCGACCTGAGCGCGAAGCTGATCCAGCCCCGACTGCGCGTTCTCGAGCGCCGTGGGCGCGGCAAGGTCACGCTCCACAAGCGTCTGGGTGCGCTCGAAATCGCTCTGGGCCTGCGCGAACTGAACGCGCGTCGCTTCGGCATTGGATTGCGCCTGAGCGAGCTGGTTTTCCAGCGATACGACGTCGAACTGGGCCAGAAGCGCGCCTTCCTTGACCGAGTCGCCTTCGCGCACGGTCACGTCGAGCAGCCGGGCCGATACTTCGGCCGACAGATGCACCTGACGCGACGGGGTGAGAGAGCCGGTCACGCGCAGGGTTTCGGACAGATCGCCGGGTGCCACTTCGGTGACTTCGAACGGGGCGAGGCGCACGATCAGTTCGGCGGGTGCTTCCGGCTCGACCGGGGCGGCCTGCTCCGGCGGTTCAGGGATCAGGCCGTTCTGGTCGGCATAGTAATATCCGCCGCCAGCGGCCACGACGAGAACCAGAAGAACCAGCCACGGCCATTTGCGCCGCTTCGGTTTCTCGCCCTTGGCGATGGCCTCGGCGCGCGCTTTCTCGCGCTTGTTCATCGCCCAGTCGGGCTTGGGGTTATGCATATTCACGTCTCTCACTCCGTGTCTGCCATCTGGCGTTGGGCGCGTTCGGTCCATTCGTCGAGGAAGTCGGCGGAGGTCCGGAAGAATTGTGCGAAGGTTGTGACCCGTGCGCGGGCTTCGGCACGGCTGTCGGGAAAACTGGCGGCGGCATCTTCGATGCTGCGGGCGCGGGTGCGAAAGCGCGCGGCCATGCCGGCGAGCATGTCCTCGGCCGGGTTGGTCACGGCCATGTAGCTGTCGGCGCGCGACCCACGCGTCGCCACGCGGGTCAGGATGCCCTTGTCGGCAAGCTGGCGGCAATTGGTCGAGGCCGAGGCTTTAGAAATCGAAAGCGCCGCGGTGATCTCGGCCAGCGTGCGCGGCTCGCCTTCGACCAGAAGGTAGCCGAGGACTTGCCCGGCAATGCGCGGCAGGCCGTCTTCCTGGGTCATGAAACCCATCTGTTCGATGAAATGGTCAATCGGGTCACGGTTCATGGGTGGCCATATAGGTCTGTCCGGTTCATCGTTCAATTCAAATTGAACGTATTGAACGCAATAATTCCGCACTGCGGCGAGATTTGGGCGCGCAGGGCAAGAAATCGGGGCGGCAAGGCGGGTGTGTGCACAGACGCGTGCATGGGGCGTGGGGGTGCAATGCGTGGCCGGTCACGCGCCTTTGTCATTGCCCATTCGGCCTTTGGGGCTTAGGTAACGCACGTCCCGCGCGAAGGAGAGAGACATGGCATTTTACCGTTCCCGCCGCTCCACCCATGGCCGCAACATGGCCGGTGCCCGTGGCCTCTGGCGTGCCACCGGCATGACCGACGAGGATTTCGGCAAGCCGATCATCGCTGTGGTGAACAGCTTCACGCAGTTCGTGCCGGGCCACGTCCACCTCAAGGATCTGGGCCAGCTCGTCGCGGGCGAGATCGAAAAGGCAGGCGGTGTCGCCAAGGAATTCAACACCATCGCCGTCGACGACGGCATCGCGATGGGCCACGACGGGATGCTCTATTCGCTGCCGTCGCGTGAAATCATCGCGGATTCGGTCGAATACATGGTGAACGCGCATTGCGCCGACGCGATGGTCTGTATCTCGAATTGCGACAAGATCACCCCCGGCATGATGATGGCCGCGATGCGCCTGAACATCCCGGTGATCTTCGTCTCCGGTGGTCCGATGGAGGCCGGCAAGGTCAAGGTCGGCGATCTGGAAAAGGCGGTCGATCTGGTCGACGCCATGGTCGCCGCCGCCGATGACCAATACACGGACGAACAGGTTCAGGCCTTCGAAGAGAACGCCTGTCCGACCTGCGGCTCGTGCTCGGGCATGTTCACCGCGAACTCGATGAACTGTCTGGCCGAGGCGCTGGGCCTCGCGCTGCCCGGCAACGGCTCGGTGCTGGCCACCCATGCCGACCGCGAGCGTCTGTTCCGCGAAGCCGGACGCCGGATCGTCGAGATCACCAAGCTGCATTACGAGGTCGAGGACGAGGGCTATCTGCCCCGCGAAATCGCCACCTTCGAGGCGTTCGAAAATGCCATGTCGCTCGACATCGCGATGGGCGGCTCGACCAACACGGTGCTTCACCTGCTGGCCATCGCCTATGAGGGCAAGGTCGACTTTACGATGGACGACATCGACCGACTATCCCGCAAGGTGCCGGTGCTGTGCAAAGTCGCGCCTGCCAAGGACGACGTGCATATGGAAGACGTGCACCGCGCGGGCGGCATCATGGGCATTCTGGGCGAAATGCTGCGCGGCGGGCTGATCCACGGCGACGTGCGCACCGTTCATTCGCAGAGCATGGCCGAGGCGATCGCCAAATGGGACGTCATGGTCGCCAACGACCCGGACACCGAGGCGTTCTACCGCGCGGCCCCCGGTGGCGTGCGCACGACGCAGGCGTTTTCGACCGAGAACCGCTACAAGGAACTCGACCGCGACCGCGAGGGTGGCGTGATCCGCACCGTCGAATATGCGTTCTCGCAGGACGGGGGCCTTGCGGTCCTGTTCGGCAACATCGCCGAGAACGGCTGTATCGTGAAAACCGCGGGCGTGGACGACTCGATCCTGAAATTCACCGGCACCGCGCGGGTTTACGAAAGCCAGGACGCCGCCGTGAACGGCATCCTCAAGGGCGAAGTGACCGCGGGCGAGGTCGTGGTGATCCGCTACGAAGGGCCGCAGGGCGGGCCGGGGATGCAGGAAATGCTCTATCCGACGAGCTACCTGAAATCCAAGGGTCTGGGCAAAGCCTGCGCACTGCTCACCGACGGTCGGTTCTCGGGCGGCACGAGCGGCTTGTCCATCGGGCACGTCAGCCCCGAAGCCGCCGAGGGCGGTCTGATCGGGCTGGTCGAGACCGGCGACATGATCGAGATCGACATTCCGGGCCGCACCATCAACCTCGCCGTGCCGGACAACGAACTGGCCGCGCGGCGCGAGACCAAGGGCGCGCTGCCGTGGAAGCCGGCCGAGCACCGGACCCGCGCGGTGTCGACCGCGCTCAAGGCCTATGCGCTGCTCGCCTCCTCGGCCAACCGGGGCGGCGTGCGGATCCTGCCGGGCGAAGAGTAAGCGGAGCGGGCTGCGCCCGCGCTTTGGGAGCCGTGAAATCCGGTCCCCGGATTGCACGGCGGCGGGGGGCCAGCCCCCCGTGAACCCATTCGCAGGCGAATGTGTCCGGCCCCCCGAGGTTTCCCGGAAACGAAGAAGAGACAGGTTGCCCGGAAGTCGCGAGGGGCTTATCTGACCTGCGGGACGAAGGGGAGCCGACATGGCGGACAACTCGGAAGACAGGGCCAAGTCGAAACAGGTCGGTGCGCTGCGCGGGCTGTGGCCGTTCATGCTGCCCTACAAGGGTCTGCTGATCGCCGCATTGCTGGCGCTGGTCTTTACCGCCGGAATTTCGCTCGTCATGCCGCTTGCGGTGCGACGGGTCATCGACGGGTTTTCGAGTTCGGCCGACGCGCTTCTGGACAAGTATTTCCTTGCCGCGATGGGTGTCGCGGTGCTGCTCGCCCTTGGCACGGGCCTGCGCTATTTCCTCGTCACCCGGCTGGGCGAACGGGTGGTGGCCGATATCCGCGAGGCGGTGTTCGACCGCGTGATCGGCATGAGCCCGGCGTTTTACGAAAAGATCATGACGGGCGAGGTGTTGAGCCGCATCACCACCGACACCACGCTGATCCTGTCGGTCATCGGGTCGTCGGTCTCGGTCGCGCTGCGCAATGCGCTCATCCTGATCGGAGGCACGATCATGCTCTTGTTCACATCGGCCAAGCTGACCGGCCTCGTGCTGCTGATCGTGCCGGTGGTGATGATCCCGATCATCGTGCTGGGTCGCCGGATGCGGGTGCTCAGCCGTGAAAACCAAGACTGGATCGCGAAATCCTCCGGCAAGGCGTCCGAGGCGCTGCTGTCGGTTCAGACCGTGCAGGCCTTTACCCACGAAGACCCGTCGCGCGAGACGTTTCGCGAGGTGACCGAGGAAAGCTTTCGGTCGGCCCAAAAGCGGATCACGACCCGTGCGCTCATGACGATGATCGTCATCACGCTGATCTTCTCGGGTGTGGTCGGCGTGCTCTGGATCGGGGCGCGTGACGTGCGGGCCGACGAAATGTCGATCGGCGCATTGGTGCAGTTCGTGATCTACGCGATCATGACGGCGGGCGCGGTGGGCGCTTTGTCCGAGATTTGGTCGGAGCTTCAGCGCGCCGCCGGGGCGACCGAACGGCTGGTGGAGCTTTTGCGTGCCGAGGATGCGGTGAACGACCCCGAGGCGCCGAAAACGCTGGCCAAGCCGGTGCGCGGCGCGATCCGTTTCGATGACGTGACCTTCCGCTATCCGGCCCGGCCCGAACATATCGCGCTGGATGGCGTGACGCTCGACGTGCAGCCCGGTGAAACGGTGGCGCTGGTCGGCCCGTCAGGGGCGGGCAAATCGACGATCATCCAGCTTCTCCAGCGGTTCTACGATCCGAACGCCGGATCGGTGAGCATCGACGGCATGGATTTACGTGACCTCGCGCGGGACGATTTCCGGCGTCACGTCGCCCTCGTCCCGCAGGACGCGGTGATCTTTGCCGACACGGCGCGTGAGAACATCCGTTTCGGTCGGCTCGATGCCACCGATGCCGAGGTCGAGGCGGCGGCCAAGGCCGCGGCGGCGCATGAATTCCTGACGAAACTGCCCGAAGGATACGACAGCTATGTCGGCGAGCGCGGCGTCATGTTGTCAGGCGGGCAGAAGCAGCGCATCGCCATCGCGCGGGCCATTCTGCGCGATGCGCCGATCCTGCTCTTGGACGAGGCGACGAGTGCGCTTGACGCGGAGAGCGAGCGGGCGGTGCAATCGGCGGTCGATACCATGGCGCACGGGCGCACCACGATCATCATCGCGCACCGGCTTTCGACGGTGAAAAAGGCCGACCGCATCGTGGTCTTCGAGGATGGCCGGATCGTGGCCCAGGGCACCCATGACGAACTGGTGGCCGAGGGTGGGCTTTACGCGCGTCTCGCCCGGCTTCAGTTCACCGACGGGATCGCGGCGGAGTAACGCTGCGACGCGCTTTTTGGTTGACCCCCACGTCAATCTTGCGACCTGCCGGGAAAACCCCCATTTTTGATGGAAACATCGCCGGGAATCCGGCTCTCAGGGGAGGAACCATGGGACGCTACGAATTCAGCTCGCTTGCTGCACGCAACGACATCGAGGCCGAGAAGCCGTGGAGCGAGCGGCGCGTGCCGACGACGCTTTACGAGTTGCTTTCGGATACCGTCAGCAAGTTCGCCACGCGCGATGCGCTGTCGTTCCAGATCGAAAGCGGGCCGACCGACAAGAAAGAAACTCTGACCTGGCAGGAGTTGCACGACAAGAGCGTGCAGACCGCGAACCTGTTTCGCTCGCTGGGTGTGGGGCAGGGGGACGTGGTCGCCTATGTCCTGCCGAACTCCAACGAGACCGTGATGACGCTGCTGGGCGGTGCGATCAACGGGATCGTGGCGCCGATCAACCCGCTGCTCGAGCCCGAGCAGATCGCGTCGATCCTGCGCGAAACCGGGGCCAAGGTGGTCGTGACGCTTCAGGGCTTCCCCAAGACCGACGTGGCCCAGAAGGTGCACACCGCGCTGGAAGATGCGCCCGACGTGAAGCACGTGCTCGAAATCGATCTCAACCGTTATCTCACGCCGCCGAAGAAGTGGATCGTGCCGCTGATCCGGCCCAAGGTGCAGCCCAAGCATTCGGCCAAGGTGCAGAACTTCAACAAGGCCATCGCGAGCCAGCCCAAGACGCTGACCTTCGAGGATGAAAAGATCGACCGGGTGGCCGCCTATTTCCACACCGGCGGCACCACGGGGATGCCCAAGGTCGCACAGCATAAATACTCCGGCATCATCTATAACGGCTGGCTCGGCGCGAACCTTCTGTTCGACGAGACCGATGTTCTGATCTGCCCGCTGCCGCTGTTCCACGTCTTCGCGGTGCATGTGGTGTTCATGGCCGTCATGACCTCGGGCGCGCATGTGGTGTTCCCGACCCCTGCGGGCTATCGCGGCGACGGGGTGTTCGACAATTTCTGGAAGCTGATCGAACGCTACGGCGTGACCTTCGTCATCACGGTGCCCACCGCGATCTCGGCGCTGATGCAGCGCAAAGTGGATGCGGATGTCTCGACATTGAAGGTGGCCTTCTCCGGCTCCTCTCCGCTGCCGCGAGAGCTGTTCAATCGGTTCGAAAAGGCCACGGACGTCAAGATCGTCGAGGGCTACGGTCTGACCGAAGCGACCTGCCTTGTCTCCTGCAACCCCACGGACGGGGTGAAGAAGATCGGGTCGGTCGGCATCCCGTTCCCCTACACGGACGTCAAGATCTACGACTGCGGCGCGGACGGCACGATCAACAAGGAATGCGGCGTGGACGAGGTGGGCGAGATCTGCGTGTCGAACCCCGGTGTCTATGTCGGCAAGACCTATACCGAAGAGGCCAAGAACAAGGGTCTCGTCGCGGGGGACAAGTACCTGCGCACGGGCGATCTGGGCCGGATCGACGAGGACGGGTATCTGTGGATCACGGGGCGCGCCAAGGACATCATCATCCGGGGCGGCCACAACATCGACCCGGCTGAGATCGAAGAGGTTCTGGCGGGCCATGATGCGGTCGCCTTCGTCGGCGCGATCGGCCAGCCGGATGCCGTCGCGGGCGAATTGCCTTGCGTCTTCGTCGAACTGGTCGCCGGGGCGAGCGTGACCGAGGACGAGTTGATGGCCTATGCCAAGGAGCGGATCACGGAACGTGCGGCGGTCCCGAAATACATCGAGATCGTCGATGAACTGCCGAAGACCGCCGTGGGCAAGGTGTTCAAACCCGATCTGCGAAAAAGCTCGATCATACGGGTTTATAACGCCGCTCTTTCGGAGGCCGGTCACAAGGCCGAAGTCGTCGAAGTGGTCGAGGACAAGAAACGCGGTCTCGTGGCCAAGATCGAGGCCAAGGGCGATGTGGGTCGCGCGGCCGTCGAAAAGACGCTGGGCGAGTTCACCCGGCCGTTCGACTGGATCAACTGATCGGCGACCTGCCTGAGCGAAGAAAAAAAGGGCCGCCCGCTGAGATGCGGGCGGCCTTTTTTCAGTCGGTCACCTGCACGGCGCCGTCGAGGGTGGCGGATGCGGTGGCGCCATTCAGCGTTACCACCATGGCGTCGAACGCCCGTGCGGTATCCCCTTGCAGCCGGACCGCTTCCGCATCCGGGCCTTTGAACGTGCCAGTGATCGACCCTTCGGTGCGGATCGTGTCGCCGCTGCTGGTGACCGTGCCCGCGATGTCGGCGACAAGATCGCTGCCGACAAAGAACCCTCCCGTAATGTCGATATCACCCGTCGCGTCGCTGAATGTGTCAAGCACAGCCTGATACTGGGCCGGGCTGCCGACACCGGGGTGGTTCAATGTCATCCAGTCCGAGCCGGATGCGTCCCGCTTGCCCTGAATGTCGCTGATCTGCCCGGTCAGGGAACCTGCCGCGAAATCGGCGTCCAGCGTCGTGCGGCCTACGAGCATGTGGTCGGGGTCGTCCGGCCTGCCGACCGTCACGATCGATCCGCCTTCGTAACTCGCGGTTCCTGTCGTGGGCATGGTCGCCGTATCGGCCAATGGCCCGACCTCATCGAAGGACTGATAGACCAGTTCGCCCAGCGTCAGGCCGGGGGTCGTGCCCAGACACCCACTGAGCGCCGATGCACAAATGAGTGCCGCAACTGTCTGAATTGCATGATGTTTCATACTGGTCTCCTCGTCTTCAAGTTGTATGGAATCGTCGCACGGGCGGTAAGTAAGTCATATATGACTTAATGCCGCACGAAATGGGACGCGGCGGATCATTCCGATGGAACGTGGGTCCGTCGTGGCGGTCTGATTTCGAGTTTTCAGGAAGGTCTTCGCATCCGCAGCGCGTGCGAATGTGGTGGCAAATGGTCCCCGCTCCCCGTGACGCCTTGGCGTCGCGACACCCCCAGTGTCAGGCGGGACCTGTGCCGGTCAGTGCAGCTTGGTCGTCAGGTCGATCGAGACGACCTGGTTGTCGACCCCGTCGATCTCCATCACCCGCCCCGCCGCGTCGATGGACAGGCCGCAGCGTCTGGCCCACCGGGGCCAGTTGGCGGGGATCAGGCCCAGCACATGCGCCGCGCCGAGGTCGCGCGCGGTCTTGGTCATCTCGGTGATGAGATGGGCATGAACCAGACGGCGGATGCGCTGCGGCGTGTCGTGCGCCACGAAGACACGGCTGCTTTCCCAGATGTGCTCGTCCACCGGAGCGGTGTCATACAACAGATCCTGCGGGATCGAGGCGAGCAGCCCGCGCTGGGCGTCGCGGATCATGTAGGAGTAGACCCCGCAGCGTGCCGTCGTTGGTGTCAGCCTGATCCCGGCGAGAATCCGGCCAAGCTGGTGGACGGCGACCCAGCGGCTCGCCGGGGTGTCGTACTGGTCGTATTCCATGCCCATCGCTTCGGGCAGATCCCACTTGTTCTGCACGATGAACGACTGCCGTCTAGCGCGAAAAAGGTTCGCCATTAACTCGCCATGGTTGTGCATGTTGGCGAAAGAGAGCGTGGTGGTCTGCATAAGGAGCCTCCTTGTCAGGTGTTGATTGCAGATATCCGCCAGCCCAGGGCAGGCCCCGTTCTCGACGCAGCGATGTGGCCCTTCAGATCAGCCGGTAATCCTTGGCACGCTGAAGGGCTTCTGCCGTGGTTCTGGCGAATAGCTTGCGCCGCGCCGCCGAGAGGCGCGCCTTGAAGGCGCTCTCGGATATGCCGAGCCGTGCGGCCCCGGCGGCGTAGCGATCCCCGGAGGCAATGACCAGAAGCGCCTGTTTCTCGGCCTTCGTCAGGTGGTCTGGGGGTTGGGTTTCGTGGTGCAATCGCAGGACACAGCCTGTGACCGCCGACATCTCTTCTTCGTTGAATTCCCGATCGCCCCGCGCGACGCCTGCGACGGTGCGCGATGTCATCGGCCCGCAGGACACGCAAACGCCGTAGACAAGGCCGAAGCTCGCGGCCTCGGCCATGATCCCGAACGGGTCGGGCAGGTCGATGTCGCTCCACCGCGTCGCGCCGCTGCGCGAGATGCCCCAGGCCACCATCGGGTCGCGCAGGGCATAGGCGTTGCGGGTGTAATGATCGGTCCAGGCCGGGTTATAGGTCTGGAACATCATGAGGGGGGCGGCGAACCGAATGTGCAGCGCCAGAAAGTATCCGGCGGGCGCCACGCCCCCCAGTTCGCTCAGCAAATCGTCTATGATCTGATTCCGCCCCATGACTGAAATTAGAAACGAGTGAGCGGGACGCACAACTCATAATTGATCTTGCTAGACAGTTTTGGCGAATTGACCGGGTGCGGACACGCCTAGCGGGAAAAGCATCGCGGCCTTGTGCGAAATGCGAAGATTTAGCCCGGTCTCGGCCCGCGGGTGAGTGAAGACTCCCATCGAATCGGCAGACGCCGTTATGATTGACGTAACGAAAGGACGTCGATCGTGGGATGATCGTAGGACATAGGCGCAGCCCCAAGCGGACGCGGGGCGAGGCATGATCCGGACTGTCGGGAAACTGGTCGTCGTCTTCGCGTTGTGGCTCTTCGTCGTCGCCTTGCCGCCCGCGACCGCGCAAACCGACGCCGGGCTGGCCGGCGCTCCGATCCGCGCCGATACGTTCCGCACCATCGACAAATACGGGACCATCTGCCCCAAGTGCAGGGCTGAACAGACCGCGTTCCATGCCGCCGTCGATAGATACGATGCGCAGCGCGCGGAATACGACCGGCTGGCCGAAGAGGTGCGGCAGGCCGCCGACCGGTTCGTCCGGCAACGGGATGAGGTGAAGCGGCTGG
Organism: Maritimibacter alexandrii; assembly: GCF_005871115.1. Classification (NCBI taxonomy): domain Bacteria; kingdom Pseudomonadati; phylum Pseudomonadota; class Alphaproteobacteria; order Rhodobacterales; family Roseobacteraceae; genus Maritimibacter; species Maritimibacter alexandrii. The sequence continues at coordinate 43,578 of NZ_SWKQ01000009.1, read as the reverse complement.
AACAGGCGCTGGCCGACGCCGATGCCTTCTGGGACGAAATGCGGGCGGAGGATGCCTATCTGCGTGACGACTACGTCCCGACCGAAGAAGCGGCGCGGCGCGCCATCGCAGCCATCGACCCTTATTACGATGCCAAGGATGCGCTGCCCGGCGTGCGGGCCGAGCTTCAGGCCGCCTTCGACGCGCTGGAGGCCCAACGCATCGTCACCGTCGAAGCGATGGGCGCGGCATTGGCCGCCGAGCGGGCCATGTTCCGGTGCGAGACCCAGTGCGAGATTTCCGAACTTGATCTGGACGAGCGCGATCCGCCACCGCCGCCACCCGAAGACCCGGCCCTGATCGACGCGAGCCAGGTGCCGCAGCCCGAGAATTTCGTGGGCATCGTCGCGGCCTGTGCCGAATGCCTGCCCCTGTCCGAGCGCGTGAACCAGATCCGTTCGCACCGGCGCAGCTTCGCGGTCGACGCCTCGACCACCTATGACAGCATGGTCAACAACCAGCGCACGCTGGAGCGTGTGACACGGGAACTCGCGGCACTGGATGCGCAGGAGCGCACGCTCTATCGCAACATGGCCGAATGGTTCAAAGGGGCGGAGCCGCCCGAAGGCTCGGACCCCATCGACTTCATCCTCGACGAAGTGGACCAGCGCGAAACGGCTGACATGCTGCGACAGATCGCGGCGCGGCGGGCCCAGTTGCAGGGCGACATGGCGGGGCTGGCCCAGACGATCCAGACCCAGTTTCGCGGTCTTCTGCAGGCCATCGCGAATTACCACGCGCATACGGCGCTGCTCGAAGCGGCGCAGAAGGCGTTGGAGGACTGCGAAAAGAACTGCCCGCCGCCGCCGCCCGACCCGGCGGACGACCCGTTCACCGACCCGAATTACCCGATGCAGGACAATATCGACCCGCTCGTCGCGAAGTGCTGGGAGTGTCAGCCGCTTGCGGATGCGCTGATAAAGTCGCTGGTGGAGCGGCGAAGCGTGGCCGGGGATATCCAGTCGGTGGTCTGGCTCATCAAGTCCCGCCGCGCCGAGATCGAACGCAAGGACGCGCGGCTGGATGAGCTTCGGGCCGAAGAGCGCCAGATGGGCGAGGCGCTCAGGATCGGGTTGGACGCGAATGCGGATGTCTCACGCGTGTTGTCCGAGCTTTGGGATATCGAGAACGAGCAGACGCAGCTTCTGCAAGACGTGCTCGCCGCCGAGCAGGAAATACCGCAGTACGAAGCCGACCTCGCGGTGCTCATGGCCCGGCACGAGGCGCTTTCGCGGCTGATCGAGGAACAGCAGGCCGCGCTCGACATCTGCGAATACAACAAGTGTCAGCCTGAGAACGGCGAGCCGCGCATCAGCCTGACACCGCCCCTGACCGACCCGGCCTATCCGATCCCGCGGCCCTTCACCTATGTGGCGACCGACTGCCTGTCCTGTCAGCCCATCGTAGACCAGATCAACGCCAAGCTTCTGGACCGCTACGTACTGGCGGGGCGCATACAGGCGACGGCGGCGGAACTGACCCGCCTTGGCGAAACCCTGACCGCGAAGCAGGCCGAACTGGAAGCCGCGGGCCGTGAACTTGGCGAACGCGGTATGGAATATCACGGCGCCGAGGGCGACGCGGCACGGGCCGCCGCGCTCGTCGCTCTGGATGCGGTCATCGACCGGGAACGGGCGCTTCAGGACGAGATCACGGGTCTCGAAGACCTGATCCGGGGAAAGCGGCAGGTGCTTGCCCGTATGCAGACGCGCTATAGCCAGATCGAAGGTGAAATCCTGACCCTGTCCAATCGTCTGGCCGATTGCGAACGCAACTGCGCCGACCCGGACGAACCGGAAGAGGATATTTTCCTTGCGGGTCAAGATCCCTTCGTCACCACCGATTGCGAGCCCTGCCTCGTCCTCGCCTCGCGCGTCAATGATGCGGTCGGTTCGCTGATCGGGGCGCAGCGCGACCTCGCGGCGGCGAAAAAGGCCGAGGCCGATCTGGTCGAGCAGGCCAAGGCGCGGCGCGACCGGCTGGCCGAAATCGACGAGGCCCTGAACGGCCTGTCCGAGATTTGGCTCACCACCTACGAAAAGCCGGGACGCGAGGCGGAGTTCCGCGCAGCCGACGACGCGATGACCGCACTCGACCGTGAGAAATCGGACCTCGAAACCGAACAGGGGGGCGAGGACGAGGCGGCGCAGGCGGCGCGTGATGCGGTCGATGCGGCGCAAAGGCGCGTGGACGATCTGCATGTGCTCATCACGAACCTCAAGGCCGAACTGGCCGAATGCGAAAAGCAGTGCCAGCCCCCGGACGAAGACATCGCCTTGGACGAGTCGCCCTTCGTGGCGACCGATTGCCCGCCGTGTCAGACCCTTGCCAGTATGCTCAACGACGTGATCGGCAGCCAGATCTCGCTCAAGCGGCAGGTGGCCGAGGGCGAGGCCGAGCTTGAACGGCTCAGGGGGCAGACGGCCACGCTGGAAAGCGCCGTGGGCGACGCGCGTGAGGCGCTCGACGCGATCAACGACGCTCTGATCGACCCGGCCAATGCGGATCAGGCCCGTGATCTTGCCTTCGACAGTCTCGACGCGGAAGGCGATGTCATGGATGCACGCAATGCGGTGCGCGACAACGCCTTCGCCATCGAGGCGCTGGTCCAGAAGATCGCGGGGCTGAAGGCGCAGATTGCGATGTACGAGGCGCAGGAACCCGGGCTTCGCGCGCAACTGGCCGAGTGTGAGCAACAGTGCCAGCCGCCTGAAGAGGGGACCGAGACGGCCTTGCCCGAGACACCTTTCGTCAACACGGATTGCGAAAAGTGCTTGGTCCTCGCCTCGATGGTGAACGACGCGGTCGGGTCGCGCATCGGGGCCGAGCGGCGGCTGGAGGACGCGCGCGCGGCGCGCGCGGCGGAAGCTGCGGCGTCGGAGGAGCGTCAGGCCAAGATCGCCGAGCTTCGCGCCAAGCTGCACGACAACCGTCAGGCACGCCTGAACGCGTCCGACATGGAGGAATACGAACCGCTCTTCGACGAGGGCGAGGCGCTCGGCGACGAACTCCTCCCGCTGTTGTTCGAGGAAGAGGACACACCCGGCAAGCTGGAACAGATGGACGCCGACATCGCCGCGCTCGAGGCCGAGATCGCCCGGCTCGTTCAGCAGGAGGCCGACCTCAAGGCGCAATTGGCGGAATGTGAGCGGACCTGCAACGACCCTGACGAAACGGCCATGGGGGATGAAGCGCCCAATCCCTTCGTCACCACCGACTGCGAACGGTGCCTGACACTGGCCTCGATGGTCAACGATGCCGTCGGGACGCATATCGGGGCTGAGCGCGCGGCGCAGGAAATCCGCGATCGCATGGCCGGGATCCGCGACGAGATCGCCGAGAAAGAAGCCGTGCGCGACGGGGATGGCGACGAAGCGGACAAGCTTTTCATCGACGACGAAATCTCGATCCTCGAAACCGATCTGGAATTCGCCGGCTTCGATCTGGAGAAGGCCGAAGACCGCGTCGCCGATCTGGCGCGGCAGGTTGCGGCGCTGAAGGGGCAACTGGCGGAATGTGAGCGAAATTGCGATCCGGGCGCGACCCCGGAGGAAACCGCGACTGCGCCTGAACCCGATCCGCGGTTCGCGCGCACCGACTGCGAGCCCTGTGCACAGATCGTGGCGACCTTGAACGACGTGATCGGGTCGCGCATCGGGGCAGAAGAACGTCTGGAGCGCGCGCAATCGGAATACGACCGGATCAAGGCCGCCGACGACCGCGTTCAGGCGGCCATCGACGCGGCGGAAGAGGCGTTCACGCAAGCCGCCGTCGAAAAGGCGCGGCTTGAAAGGTCCGGGCGGGATGCCTCGGCCCAGCAGGCCGCGCTGGATGCGAACCTCGACCGTGCGGCGGACCTGTCGTTCGAGGCGGATGACCTGTTCATGGCGTTGCAGGAGGCCGAAGATGCGCTGAACGAGGCCAAGGCCGCGCTCGAACGTCTTCAGGCCGACGAAGCCCGTCTGCGCGCGGCACTGGCCGAATGCGAACGTCAATGTGGCGGCAGCGAAACCGCTGGCATGGTGCCCGATGTGCTGCTCGACAAATTGCAGGATGCCGGATGCCGCGCCGGGGGGGCTTGCACCTTTACGCTCGGTGTCACCAACCAATCGGACGGCCCCTATCGCGGGCCCCTGTTCCTGTCTGAAACCGGGCGTGTCGATGCGGGCGCCAACGGGGCCCTGTTCGACGGCTGGCATTGTTCGCCTGCGGCCGGGGCCAATTCCATCTGCCTGCACGAGGGCGAAATCGGTGCGGGCGAAAAGGTCGGTCTGTCGATCCCGGTGCGCTTGCCCGGCTACGTGGCGCCGGGGTCCGAAAACTGCATCCGGGTCGAATTCGCCGTCGATCCCCGCAAACTTCTGCAACTCATTCAGGTCGGCCTCGCCGCCCGTGGGCTGAACCCCGGTGTCGCCGACGGCCTGATGGGTCCGCGCACCCGCGCCGCGATCGTCGCGCTGGGCGAGGCGTCGGGGCAGGAGGTCGATCCCGGCGATCTGGAGGCGGTCTATCGCCTGATGTTCGGCACGAACCCATCCCCGGCGAGCGCGACGGATCAGTCCGCCTGTATCGAGATGGAGGTCGAGAACCCGCCGCGCACGGCCACGCCGCGCCCGCCTGCCCAGAACGTCACCTCATCGACCCCCGGCCAGTCGACGCCGCAGGGCACACCACAGGGCACGCCGCGACCGCAGGTCCAGATCGGGATCGGGCTGGGCTTCGAACAGCCGCGCGCGCCCACCGAGCAGGAGCTCGAGACGGGCGGCGCCCGCCCCGGCGGGCTATCCATCGGCGGTATCGGTCTGGGCTTGTCCTTCGGAGACTAGTCCATACGGCCACCCGAAGGTTTCCCGAAAATCACGCTGTCGGAGAGATGGTGCCGCAGGGGAGGATTGAACTCCCGACCTCACCCTTACCAAGGGTGCGCTCTACCACTGAGCTACTGCGGCGAACCGTGGCGGGTGATTAGACGCAATTCGCCATTGGTGCAAGCGCAATCTGGACGGTTTTTTCCGGCTGCGTTAAGGAGGGCGGCATGAGCAGGAAACCCGACCTTTCGCCCAAGGAGAAGGCCGCGCAGGAGCGCGAAGATCGCCTCAAGGCCGCGCTCAAGGCGAACATGGCGCGGCGCAAGGCACAGGCCCGCGCGCGCGACGGCGGGTCAGATGAAAACACGGACGAATAGAGGACAGGCATGGACAGCATCGTAGTTACGGGCGGCGGGCCGCTCTCGGGTGAAATCCCGATCGCCGGGGCCAAGAACGCCTGCCTCGCGCTGATGCCCGCGACACTTCTGTCCGAAGACCCGCTGACGCTGACCAATGCGCCGCGGCTGTCGGACATCAAGACGATGACCACGCTCCTGCAATCGCTGGGGGCCGAGGCGACCGGGCTTCAGGATGGTCAGGTGCTGGCGATGTCGTCGCATGACCTCACTTCGACCCGCGCCGATTACGACATCGTGCGCAAGATGCGGGCTTCGAACCTCGTGCTCGGGCCGCTCATCGCGCGGTTCGGTCATGCCGAGGTGTCGCTGCCCGGTGGCTGCGCCATCGGGGCGCGTCCAATGGACCTGCACACCTTCGGGCTGGAAAAGCTCGGGGCCGAGATCGACCTGCGTGACGGTTACCTTTACGCAAAGGCCCCGAACGGGCTGAAGGGCGCCGAGATCCCGCTGAAATTCGCCAGCGTCGGCGCGACCGAGAACATCGTCATGGCCGCCACTCTGGCCAAGGGCACCACGGTTCTGACCAACGCCGCGCGCGAGCCCGAGATCGTGGACCTCGTGAAATGTCTGCGTGCCATGGGGGCGCAGATCGAGGGTGAGGGGACGAGCCGGATCGAAATTCAAGGCGTCGATCGCCTGCACGGCGCCACGCATCAGGTGGTCGCGGACCGGATCGAATTGGGCACCTATATGCTCGCCCCGGCGATTGCGGGTGGCGAGGTGGAATGCCTTGGCGGTAAGCTGGACCTCGTCGCGGCATTCGTCGAGAAGCTGGACGAAGCAGGGGTTGCCGTCGAGGAAACCGAACGCGGGCTCAAGGTCAGCCGCAAGAACGGGCGGCTCAAAGCGGTCGATGTGACGACCGAACCGTTCCCCGGTTTCCCGACCGACCTTCAGGCGCAGTTCATGGCGATGCTGTGCACGGCAGACGGCACCAGCGAGTTGAACGAAACGATTTTCGAGAACCGCTTCATGCACGCGCCGGAGCTGACGCGCATGGGGGCCGAGATCGAGGTGCACGGGGGCCGCGCCCGCGTGACGGGCGTGGACAAGCTGCGCGGCGCGCCGGTGATGGCGACCGACCTGCGCGCGAGCGTGTCCTTGATCCTCGCGGGTCTCGCCGCCGAGGGGGAAACGGTGGTGAGCCGCGTCTATCACCTCGACCGCGGCTATGAGCATGTGGTGCGCAAGCTGCGCGGCGTGGGCGCACAGATAGAGCGGGTGAAGGCATGAGCGAAGACGCACGGTTCGAGGACGGGGGCGAAAAGCCGCTCCGTCTGATGGCGCTGGACGCGGACGATCTTCAGATCGTCTCGGCGTTGACGCAGGACGCGGTCTTTCCCGCCAACGAAATGGCGTGGCGGGTGCGGGCGCGGGAGTTCGCGCTGCTCCTCAACCGGTTCCGCTGGGAAGATGCCGAAGCCGCAGCGAAACGCGGGCGGGCCGTCGAGCGGGTTCAATCGGTGCTTGTCTTTGGCGATGTTCTGAAAGTGCAATCTCAGGGCGTCGAAAAGGGCGATCCGGATACGGTAATGTCACTTTTGTCCATCTCGTTCGAGCCGGGTGAAGACGGCACCGGGCGCATCGTCCTGACCCTCGCGGGTGACGGGGCCATCGCGCTCGACGTCGAGACCATCGACGCGAAACTTCAGGATGTGACCCGTCCCTACGTCGCCCCCAGCCGCAAGACGCCTGACCACCCGGAGTGACCCGATGCCGGTTTTCCTGAACACCTCCGACGCGGATTTCGAGACCGCTTTCACCGCGCTGCTCTCGGCCAAGCGTGAGGATAGCCCGGATGTGGACGACACGGTGGCAGGCATCATCGCCGACGTGCGCGCGCGCGGCGATGCGGCGGTGCTGGACCTCACCTCGAAATTCGACCGTCTCGACCTGACCGCCACGACCATGCGTGTCTCCGAGGACGAGATCGAGGCGGAATGCGCCAAGGTGTCCGAGGCCGAACGGCAGGCGCTGGAAACCGCCGCCGAACGCATCCGCGCCTACCACGCGCGGCAGGTGCCCGAGGATGCGCAGTGGACCGACCCGGAGGGCGCCACGCTGGGCTGGCGCTGGACCGCCGTGTCCGCCGCCGGTCTTTACGTGCCCGGTGGCCTCGCCTCCTATCCGTCGAGCGTTCTGATGAACGCCGTGCCCGCCAAGGTGGCCGGGGTTGGGCGGCTCGTCGTCACGGTGCCGACGCCGGACGGGGTCATCAATCCGCTGGTCATGATGGCCTGCAAGGTCGCGGGCGTGGACGAGGTCTATCGCATCGGCGGGGCGCAGGCGATTGCCGCGCTGGCTTACGGGACCGAGACGATCGCGCCGGTCGACAAGATCACCGGGCCGGGCAACGCCTTCGTCGCCGCCGCCAAACGCCGGGTCTTCGGCAAGGTGGGCATCGACATGATCGCGGGGCCGTCGGAAATTCTCGTGATCGCCGACAAAGACAACGCCCCCGACTTCCTCGCCCTCGACCTGATGAGCCAGGCCGAACACGACGAGAGCGCGCAGTCGATCCTCATCACCGACGACGCCGGTTTCGGTCGGGCCGTGGCGGAGGCCGTTGACAAGCGGCTCGAAACGCTCGAACGCCGCGACATCGCAGGTGCAAGCTGGCGCGACTTCGGCGCGGTCATCACCGTGCGCGACATGGACGAGGCGGCGAGACTGAGCGACCGGATCGCGCCCGAGCACCTGGAATTGTGCGTGGCCGACCCCGAGGCGCTGTCGGACAAGATCACCCATGCGGGCGCGATCTTCCTTGGCCAGTACACGCCCGAGGCCATCGGGGATTATGTCGGCGGTCCGAACCACGTTCTGCCGACCGCACGTTCCGCACGGTTTTCGTCCGGTCTGTCGGTGCTCGATTTCATGAAGCGCACGACCCTGTCCAGAATGACGCCCGCCGCGCTCAAAGCCATCGGGCCGGCGGCCGAGACGCTGGCGAAATCGGAAAGCCTCGAGGCACATGGGCTGTCGGTGCGGGCGCGGCTCGACCGGCTGAACCAAGGCTAGACTCCCAGTCCCATCGCGATTGTGCGGTCCACCCGGTTCCGCTATCCCTGACCCAAAGACGGGATGGGACGGATGAACCGCATCAGCAAGATCGACATCGACGACACCGGGTTGGCCGCGCCGACCCCGGCTATCGAACAGGAACGCAAGGTCGCGGTGTTCGACCTGTTGGAAGACAACAGCTTCACCCCGCTGGGGCGCGAGGGGCAGACGGTGCCCGAAGGCCCGTATGAACTCGGCCTCGCGATCAAGGAAAAGCGCCTCGTGGTGTCGGTCGCGACCGAAGGCGGGGAAGAGGCGGGTGAGATCCACCTGTCCCTCGGCCCGTTCCGGCAGGTGGTGAAGGATTACTTCCAGATCTGCGAAAGCTATTTCGATGCGGTCAAGAAACTGCCCCCCGGACAGATCGAAGCCATCGACATGGCGCGGCGCGGCATCCACAACGAAGGTGCGCGGGTGTTGATGGAACGGCTGGAGGGCAAGGCCGAACTCGACATCGATACCGCGCGCCGGCTTTTCACCCTCATCTGCGTCCTGCACTGGGGCTGAGGGACCGTGCCGGCCAGCCTTCCTCAATCCGTGCTTTTCTGCTGCGACCACAACGCGGTCCGCTCCCCGATGGCCGAGGGGATGATGAAGAAATACTACGGCGACCACGTCTATGTGCAGTCCGCCGGGGTGAAGAGCGAATTGGATGTCGACGGGTTTTCCGTCGCCGTCTGCGAAGAGATCGGGGTGCCGTTGTCGAACCACCGGTCGCGGAGTTTCGACGAGATGCAGGAGTGGGGCGACGACCTGTCGTCCTATGACCTCATCATCGCGCTCAGTCCGGCGAGCCAGCGCAAGGTGCTGGACCTGACCCGGTTCCACCACCTCGACGTCGAATACTGGCCGGTCATGGACCCCACGGGATTAGGAACGATGCGGGACGAAAAACTGGTTGCCTACCGGCAGGCACGCGACCAGATTCGGGATCGTATGATTTCGCGGTTCGGCCCGCCGCAGGAAGGTTGAGATGGACCCGCAAGCAGCACGAGACGTTATCGCGAAGGCCTGGCATGCGATCGACGTGGCCGACTGGGACACGCTGCGCGCGCTCGGGCACAAGGACTCCGCGATCCGGTCCGGCGCGACCGAGTGGCACTATGGCCCCGATGGCATCGCGGCGCTGTTCGCCCATTACCGCGAGAACTACGACCTCGACATGCGCGACTATCGCACCATCGTCATGGGCGACAAGGCGGCGGTCGAGACGCGCCTGAAACTGACCTATCGCACGACCAAGGCGGGCTTTCCCGAAGCGCGGGGCCAAAGCACGATCGTGCCGGTCGGTTCGTTCATCACGTTTCGCGACGGGCTGTTCTTTCGCACCCAGATGATCCTGTCGATCGACGACTGGATGCGGGTGTTCACGGCCGATCCCGACCCGGATTTCGCAGGGCAGGAGGGCGCGGGATGACCGAAGACGACATCCTCGCCATCGACGACATCATGTTCACCGCGGTCAACTACCGCGACTGGGAGAACGTGCTGAGATATATCGGCCACGACACGCTGATCCAGATCGGCCCGTTGGGGGAGCTGCGCGGCAAGACCGGGGCCGATGCGGTCATCGCCTATTTCGACAAGCACTACGACTACAGGTTCCTGAGCTGGCAGCACGTCGTCGAAGGCAACGAAAGCTCGACGCTCGCCGTGGCGCGGCTGACCTATCTCGAAACCATCCACGGGCTTCCCGAAGCCACCGGGCAGGTGGCCGAGGTTCCGGTCGCCGTGTTCGGGACATGGGACAACGGGAAACTGACCCGGCTCCGCTTCATCATCTCCTTCGTCGATTTCATGAGCGCGGTCTGATGCCCCTGCGGTTCGCGCCGCTGACCGGGCCGGATCTGATCGCGCGGCTCGACGATGTGGCACGGCTCAGGATCGAGGTGTTTCGGGAGTGGCCTTACCTCTACGACGGCGATCTGGAGTATGAACGGGGCTACCTCGCAGCCTATCGGGACAGCGCCGAGGCGATTGTCGTCGGGGCCTTCGACGGCGACCTGCTGGTCGGTGCCGCGACGGGGTCGCCCCTGTCGGACCATGCCGAGGAATTCGCGGACGCGTTCCAAGGTCACGACATCGACATCGACGAGGTGTTCTATTGCGCCGAGTCGGTCCTGCGCCCGGCGTATCGGGGGCGGGGGGCCGGGCACGCGTTCTTCGACCTGCGCGAAGCACATGCACGCGCCTTGGGGGCGCGTTACTGTGCCTTCTGCGCGGTGGTGCGACCGGACGATCACCCGGCCCGCCCGGCGGCGTACCGACCGCTCGACGGTTTCTGGCGAAGGCGGGGATACGACAAGCTGGAAGGTGCCTTCGCCCGATTTTCGTGGCGTGATGTTGGAAAAGGAGAAGTGGATGAGAAGCCGCTTCAGGTCTGGCTCCGTGAACTCTGAGCCGGGACAGGCGAGGGCGGGGGCATGGTGAGGGTGGCCGCCGCGACCTATCCCGCAGGCGCGCCAGAAAGCTGGTCCGCGTGGGAGGATGCGGTCGAAGGCTGGGTCGCCGACGCCCAAGCCGATCTGCTCGTCTTTCCCGAATACGGCGCGATGGAGCTTGCCCATCTGACGCGGGCCGAAGGACTTTCGGACCAGATGGCGGCGGTGGCGGATGCGCTGCCGCGGGCATGGGATCATTGGGCCCACCTTGCCGCGACATACGGTGCCCACATCCTCGCCCCGTCCGGTCCGGTGCGTGAGCCGCAGGGCTACGTCAACTGCGCGATGTTTTTCACTCCGAACGGCGAACGGCAGGCGCATGACAAGCAGGTCATGACGCCGTGGGAACGCGACCCGATGGACATGCGGCCGGGGGCCGCGCCGGTGTTGATGGAGACGTCTCTGGGCCGGATCGGTGTCCAGATCTGTTATGACGCCGAATTTCCCTTTGCCACTCGCGCCATGGCCGAAGCCGGGCTCGATCTGCTTCTGGTGCCGTCGCAAACCGAAACACCGGCCGGGTTCCACCGGGTGCGGATCGGCGCGCAGGCCCGTGCGCTCGAGGCGCAGTGTTTCGCCGTGCAATCGCCCACCCAAGGCGTGTCGCACTGGTCCGTCGTTCTTGACGAAAACGCAGGTACCGCAGGGGTTTACGCGCCGCCAGACCTTGGCTTTCCCGATGATGGCGTGGTCGCACGGGGCGTGATGAACCAGCCCGGCTGGACCCGCGCGACGCTCGATCTTGCGCATCTGAGGCGTATCCGCGAAGGTGGCGGGGTTCAGGGCCGCGCACATTGGCCGGAACAGTTCGGCGGCGACAGCGTTGCCCTACCGCGCATATCCGTTGTGGATATGCGCTGAATCGCTCTTGATAATTTGGGCGTTTGGGACCATTTAAGGGCACCCGCGACATGGCGGGTGACCAAATACGGAGTGAACATGGCCAAGGAAGAACTGCTCGAATTTCCCGGTGTCGTGAAGGAGCTCCTGCCGAATGCGACGTTTCGGGTCGAGCTGGAGAACGGCCATGAAATCATCGCGCATACGGCAGGCAAGATGCGCAAGAACCGCATCCGCGTCCTCGCAGGCGACAAGGTTCAGGTCGAGATGACCCCCTATGATCTGACGAAGGGTCGGATCAATTACCGCTTCAAGTAAGCCCCGCCTCATCCTCGGGTCCGGATCGCCACGGCGTGCTGAACTGATCGGCACGCTGGGCATCAAAGCGGACGAGGTGAGGCCCCCCTACATCGACGAAACGCCCTTGAAGGGCGAGGAACCGCGCGCCTACTGCCGCCGCGTCACGCGGGCAAAGGCCGAGGCGATGGTCGTGGCCAAGGGCGAGATCGCGCTTTGCGCCGACACCACCGTCGCGCTGGGCCGCCGCATCATGGGCAAGCCGGAAGATGCGGGGGAGGCGGCGCAATTCCTGCACCTTTTGTCCGGGCGTCGTCATACCGTCATCACCTGCGTCGCGGTGCGCACGCCCGCGCGCGTGCTGGAGCGCGAGGTGGTCACGGTCGTCAAGATGAAGCGGCTATCGAACGAAGAGGTGAACGCCTACCTCGCGTCGGGCGACTGGCAGGGCAAGGCGGGTGCCTATGCCATCCAAGGCCCGGCCGGCGCTTTCGTGCCGTGGATTCAGGGCAGTTATACGGGTGTCATGGGCCTCCCGGTCGCTGAAACCGCCGCGCTTCTCAATGCCGCGGGCTATCCCGTCTATGGAGGCTGGGCATGAAGGGATCGGTGATCGCGCTGGACGAGATCGGCGGGCGCAGGGCCGCCGCGCATGTGGTCGATGGCGTGCTCGAAGATTTCCTGATCGACCCAGCCGAAGACACCGGCCCCGCGCCGGGTGCGATCTATCGTGGCATCTGCGAACGGCCCATGAAGGGGCAGGGGGGCATGTTCCTCGACCTCGGCGGCGCGCGCGGGTTCCTGCGGCAGGCCAAGGGCTTGGCGCCCGGCACGCCGCTGCTCGTGCAGGTCTCCGGCTGGGCCGAGGCGGGCAAGGCGCCCCCGGTCGCCACCAAGGTTCTGTTCAAGTCACGCTATGCCATCGTCACGCCGGATGCGCCCGGACTCAACCTGTCGCGGCAAGTGCGGGACGAGGATGAGCGCGTTCGTCTTCTCGACATCGCCGACGCGGTGATGGAGGGCTCGCCCCATGGCCTGATCGTGCGCTCCAGCGCCGAAGGCGCCGATGACGGCGCGGTGGCCGAGGACATCGCGGAAATGCGCACGTTGGCCGAGGCGGTTCTTGGCGATGCGCAGGGCAAACAACCCGAACTGCTGGTCGACGGCCCCGACGCGCATCTGACGGCCTGGCGCGACTGGCCGGAGCCCGACGTTTTCGCCGAGGCGCCCGGCGCGTTCGAAGAACACGGAATCCACGATCTGCTCGACCGGGCGCTCGCCGCCCGTCAGCCCCTGTCCGGCGGCGCCTATGCGTTCATCGAACCGACCCGCGCCCTTGTCGCCGTGGACGTAAACACGGGCGGCGACACGTCGCTTGCCGCCGGGCTAAAGGCCAATATCGCGCTCGCCCGCGACCTGCCGCGCCTGTTGCGGGTGCGCGGTCTTGGCGGCCAGATCACCCTCGACCTCGCCCCGATGCCGAAAAAGGATCGCGCGGCCTTTGAACAGGTTCTGCGCGCGGCCTTTAAACGTGACGGGACCGAGACGGTTCTGGCCGGGTGGACGCCGCTTGGGCACTTCGAGCTGCAACGCAAACGGGATCGCCTGCCGGTCACGATCTGAGGATCGGGCGTCGGGCACCTTGCGATGGGCGCCCGCGTTCTGCATGTTGGGCGCCGACCTCGACCCAACCCCGTGGAGACCTGATGTCCTGCCCGATCTGCGCAAAAAACACCGACCCAGCCTACCGCCCGTTCTGTTCCAAACGCTGCGCCGATGTCGATCTGGGGAAGTGGCTGAACGGATCGTACCGCATCCCTTCCGAAGACCCCGAGGATCTGGAGGAACTCGTGGACGAGATCGAAAGGGAAATCTCGGACCGCCCGGATCGCCCGCATTGAGCGCGGGCGGATGCGTGCGGAAGCTTGCGGGGTGACACAGGCGGCGGTCGTGTGGTGGCCCACGATTGGCTCGGACGTCAGGGTGCTTGACCCTGCGTGGTGCGAAGACGCCAAACGCGGCGAGGAAACCGTGCGAAGAGCGCCCGACCGACGCCGGCAGCACATGCAGGATGCCCTGCGCAAAAACCCCGAAAATTTTGCCCCAAACCCTCTGGACACGCCGCCGGACCGCGACTAGAACACGCCGACCTGAACGCAAGACGTTCACCCGTGCCCGGGTAGCTCAGGGGTAGAGCAGTGGATTGAAAATCCTCGTGTCGGCAGTTCGATTCTGTCCCCGGGCACCACTTCACGATCATTTGCGATTATGGCGAACACCGCCGGTCACTCGCCCATTTCTTTTAAACGCCTCTTTCGGCGTTTTAATCTGACTTGCCGATCGCCTTCTGACCATTATCTTGAGGCAGCCGGATAATTAAAAGCAGGTGAGATCAAGTTATTGAGGAAAGTCTGAACAACGTTTTGGATAAGGTCGCGTAAGCGGAGTGAGCGAGTAGAGCGACGCTTTGGCCGGCTGATCGTGGTTTTCGCCGTTCTTTTCTTTCGGTTCCCTGGCGTCTCGACCTGCTTCGGACAGACTCGTTCTCAGGCCATCAGACGTCTTCGCACCTGGAAGAGGTTGCCGAGCGCGAACAGCGTGAACAACTGGGCGCGGTTCTTGGCGAGCCCGCGATAGCGGGTCCGGGTGTAGCCGAACTGGCGTTTGATGACGCGGAACGGATGCTTGACCTTGGCCCTAACCTTGGCGATCAGCCGATTGATCTGCTCGTCGACGGGATGCAACCGGCCACCCGCGGGCGCCTTGCGCATCACGCCCCAGAACTTGCCGGGTCCCTCGAAGGCGGCCCGCCGTGCAGTATTGACGTAGCCCTTATCGGCCCAAACGGTATCCTCATCGCCGTGTAGTAATTCGTCCCACACTTGGCTGTCATGCAGCTTGGCAGTCGAGGTTTCCAGGCTGTGGGTGATGCCGCTGTCGGCATCGGCGCCAACATGTGCCTTCATGCCAAAACACCAGTCGTTTCCCTTCTTCGTGCTCGTCATCTCCGGGTCACGCTTGCCGGCCTGGTTCGTGGTAGAGGATGGCGCGTCGATGATCGGCGCATCCACCAAGGTGCTGGAGCGCAGCGTGATGCCTTTGCCGGCAAGGTGGCCATTGACCTCGGCGAAGATGGCCTCGGTCAGCCCATGCTGATCGAGCAGCATGGCGGAAGTTCAGGATGGTGGTCTCATCGGAGATGCGATCATCGCACAGTTCGATCCCGGTTAACCGGCGCATCGCGTCGCTATCATAAAGCGTCTCCTCCGCCATTGGATTGCGCAACGCATACCAATTCTGGAGGAAATAGACCCGCAGCATCGTTTCCAGCGGCATCGGCGGGCGCCCGCCCTTCGGCCCAGCCTTCGGATAATGCGGTTCGATCAGCGCCAACAATCGGCTCCAAGGAACCACCGCTTCCATCTCTGCCAGGAACTGCTCGCGACGCGTCACCTTCTTCTTCATCGCATCGCGCAGACCGGGAAAAGCGAGTTGCTTTGGCATCGGCAGCGCTCCTAATCGCGTTGCCGACACCCTATCACATCAGGCCGAAACGGGCAGGTTTTTCAGACGTTCCTTGAGAAGCGGGACAATCGCATAATACTCCTTTTGAAGACGGAGGAGCCCGGGTCAAGATCCAAGGCCATGGCGCGCCAATAGGGTATGAACGAGCCAGCGAATTGAAAAATCTCTCGTCCAGCCTTCGATCTGTTGTTCGCGCCCCTATGTGTGGCAAGAAAGAACCTTGATCTTAGTGCGACGTTGCCGCGTGTAATCCCGGGATTTCCCTTTGGGTCGCCATCGGACGGCATCGAGGCCCGAACCATTTCTCTATGTCCTTTTCGCATTCCACCTTCTTCAGGTCTGGGAATGAACGCAGGAGTTGGTCATGGCACTTTGGTTCGAGCATCCGCATTGCTTGTATGACCGGATAAAAGCTTTCGCTGGGAACTCCATTAGAAAATATTACTTCATGCTTAGATAGCATGATGTGGAAATAAACAGCTTTTCGTTTTCCGTGTGCAACTCTTACGCCTCGAACGTGCTTGGAAACGTGACCGGCGCTGGCTAGAAAATCCTGGTGAATCAACAATGCGTGGTGTCGTGATACGAAGAGTTTTCTCGTCGCACCAAACACACCTTCACTTATCAAGACAGGACGAAGTTCATCTTGTGCGGCCATTTCTTCCTTTGATACCTCCCTCGACCCGATCCAGGCAATTGGCTGCATCCCGTTGTCGAGTGTTGAAACTAAATCACCTACCCGTAGTCTCTCGACTGGTGTTTCACCTTTCGGCGTGGAAATCATCGTGCCTTTCAAAAAGCATATGATGCCAGTGTTGTCATAAGAGAAACTGTTTCTATCGGTGTTTTCCATCCTCAGACTAGAGGTGCCGAAAGATTTGTTGTCGCTATAATCGGTAGCGCGCCCCTCATCATCAAAGGCGTTGGACTGGTTAAGTAATCCATCGTCGGCGATGTCTCCCCGAAGTTCACCGAGGCTGTCATAGTGCTTTGAAAGGTCTATGAAATCGTTGTTCTCCCTGATTCCATCTCCAATAGTCCCAGAATTTCCGTTCCCAAAATCTGTGATCCTGTCAATTCCCTCGGATACTTCAAATACATCGTTTCCGAGCCCCCCGGTAAGAACGTCGTTGCCTTCTCCTCCTGTTAGTCTATCGTTTCCCGCACCTCCATAAATTATGTCATCTCCGCGACCACCATCGAGATGGTCGTTTCCACTGAAACCATTAATCGTATCGTGACCGACTGAACCAATTATCTTGTCTGTGTTTTCCGTCCCGATGATTTCATCTACGCCGATGAGTGTGACGTCGGTGAAATCAAAGTCCGCACGGTCGTCTCGTGTTCCCAATTGTTCACCACGAGCGTTCCGTCCGTCAATGATTTCGAAACCGCTCGATGCGGAGAAGTCACCTTGCACGCGGTATGTGACTGTCCCTCCGTCAAGTATAATTCTGTCCGTTTCTGTGGCATTTGTCCCTGAATCAATCAAGGTGTTGCTACGTGCGTCATCCTCGTGATGGAGATATACGTAGTCACTGCCTTGCCCTCCATCCACTTGATCTGCCCCAGGGCCGGTGTGAATGTGGTCGTCACCAGCTCCACCCAGAATTGTATCGTCGCCTGTCCCACCGTAGATTACGTCTGAACCATCTCCTCCCAGAAGGTAATCGTCACCGGACCCACCATGGATCAGATCACTGCCTGTTCCTCCGTCGATCTTGTCGTCACCAGCCCCTGAATCAATCGTGTCGGCTCCCGAGCCGGTATTGATGCTATCAGACCCAGATCCGGTAGTGATAGAATCGCTTCCTGCTCCACCTGAGACAGTTTCGGCGGTTGTGCGTGTCGAGGAATACTGATCATCCCCTGCAATCAGTTCGTATGGGATGCGATCTGCATTTGCATCATCGTGAGAGACGACCGTCAGCTCGGTATCTGGGGGAGGAGGCGGACTGGCAAACGCGTAGTAGTCCCTGTCTGTGCCTTCGAGCTCAATCTCGTAAAGAGTGTATTTGTTTCCAGATGCGTCTTCGACCACGTTAATCGCGTCGACGTAAATATTGCCCTCAAACTCGAGCTGACCATCTTTGAATATCTTTCCTATCTGCGTATGGTCGTCGGCAGTGGAGGGCGAGATTGTATCCCCTTCTAGGTTTGCATCGTCGTCAACAACCTGAAAAGCCCGCGTTACATCGCCATCAGGCACGCGTATTTGGTCGCCTGCATTGATTGCGGTTTTGGTGGTAAGATCGCTTTCGATGTATCCCGAAAAAAGGTGGATCGTCATTTTGGCCTCCCTTTCTCTAATAGAAAACACAGAAACAGTGTCTTTTTTATGTATTGATTGGTGCGATATTGGGGCCAATCACCCTCTTCGCTGACGTAGTCCGTCTCGGAACCGCGGCAAAGGTGGGTCAAAATGGCTATGTTTCGGACCTCGGCCTGGTGGTCGACGGTGCGCTATTGGGATCCGCGAACGGAATCATCGAGCATTTCCGGCAAGTGATTGCGGTTCGAAATGGCGTGTCTCCGAGCATCGATGGCGAGGCTGCGCTTCAGCCGATCGCTTGTTGTTATCAGATAACCCCTCGCGAGTAGTGGTCGAGCACTATCGCGAGGTAGAGCCAGCCCTGCGCCGTCCAGATGTTGATGATGTTGGCGCCCCATTTCCGGTCCGGCTGGTCGGTCTCAAAGCTCTAGGAGAACAGGGTGGGTGCGACGGACCAAGCGTGTTCGCTGTCCGTGGTCCGCTTGAACAGACGCTTTTGTCGCGCCACGAGGCCATTCTCCCGTATCAACGGGGCCGCGCAGAGCCAACCAATCCCATGGCTGTCGCCCACGAGATCGCGGTGCATCAGCGGGTTTTCGTAGGTGCCGTTCGAAAAAGCGGAGGCCGTAAGGATATGCCCAAGGTAGTCCATAACCTGCCACCAACGCTGGCAGGCCGGTCGGCCGCGTCCGACGAAGTAGCCGCTCTAGCTATTTCCCAGAGCACGGCACATTCGAAGAATCTGGAAGCTCGCCTTCTCCGCTTCGATGAAGGCTCAGATCATCGACTTGGGTCTTTCGCGAAGAAGGCGCTCGTCCATTGTCCTCGGACCAATGGCGGATAATAAGCTCGCCTATTTTTTTGGGATGTCGCGCTCATGTTTCAGGACCTCGTCCTCCCGACGCGGTCGCTTTAGTTCGTTCCACAGTTCGGGCTGTTCCTCAAAAGCCATTTCGGCATCACGATCCTGGCTCAACCACCGCGTCAACGTTGAAAGACCAACCCCGGGATTCTCTACAATTTCACGACTAATGCGCCCGTTCGTCATCGCCAGTCGCCCCTCTTCACGCCGAAATGCCGGCGCCGGTAGTTTCCCTTTCGATATAGAACACCTCCTGATTTCTCGGTTGGTGCTCTCCAAATTTCCAAGGCGAATCCAGTCTATAGTAGAAACCACACCGTGCCTTGGACACTCGTGCAACGAGTCAAAGGCCAATCGTGCAGCTACTTGCAATAGGGACCGCTCGGGTCACGCTAACCAAAGTCCATTCTGTCGCACTCAATGCGTGTCACGCCTGTCACATCCCACTAGTGCCATCGCCGCGAAGCTTGTAACGACCAGTGCAACATCAAGAAACGAAAGGTCGAAGCTGCTCGACAAGAGCAGAGATATGCCAGCGATGGACGCGATCATCGCGACAGACAAACCCGCGTCTGAAAGAATTGCTCTTGAAATATAACTTTCGGTCCACCTCCGCTCCGTGGCCGGGATATTGAAGGACTGGTGCGCATCTTCTATGTCCTCCTTCCAGGCCGGGTCTTCAAGTGCAAGGAGCACGTCGTCAGACGCATCTGTCCGTCGCATTTCTTTCGCAGGAGTAGAGGCGGCTCCTGCCGAAAATACTTTATCCTTGGTCATTCAGTTGCCTCGCAATTGTGAACGATGTGTTGCTTGATAACCTAGCAGCACCAACTGGATTTATCTTGCCCTCCATGAGGAATCATTGGGGCAAGAATTGTCAAGGCGACTGGACTAAGGCAATCGCGCCATTTTTTGTCGCCAGAAGAATGCGGTGCAATAGGATACTGAACGTAAAGCAAGGGCACCTGTGAAACTTATTATGTGCCGATTTTAGGGGATTGTAGAGTGCAGGTTGCCGATTTTTGGGAGTGGCGGCCATTGTTTCCAAGGACTCCAAACTTGACTTACCGAAATGTGTCAGTGCGACGGCGTGAATGGCGCCGTTTACCGTGGACGCCTTCTGTGCTGGTTTTGAGGCAAGGCGGCCTTGATGAGCGGCAAGTTCAGCGATGATTTCAAGCGGAACGCAATTGCGCAGATCACCGAGCGGGGTTGTAAGATTACTGCAAGCTATATGTTGAACTTCTGGAGCAAGGTGAAAGCATCAGCCTGAACCTTGTTGCCCGGCTGACCGGCCTGGCCGGCGTCAACGCGAAGATCGGCTACAAACGTAGAGCAAGAAAGAGTGGCAGGATGTTTTCGGGGGTTGCCGACAACGCGCTCGATGGTAGTTCGAGTTGGCAACGCCAGATTCTGCCTGGGTTTTGCGTTTTCCTGAGCGGTGGGTCGTGCCACAAAGCAAGGAGTGGGGAGAAAACTTTTGCCATCGCAAATGCCGGTATGATTTGGCCTAAGATGCTTGAACCGCTTGGGGTGCGAAGTCCACCTTGGGTCACTCCCTGCAGAAGACTCCGTCACCCACTGTTAAGGGGAGAAAGGCTGGCGCTCCTCCGCTAAATTGGGTTCGCCTTGGCGTCGCTAGCAGCGGAGCGCAGGCGTTCGCGTGCTTCGCGCGGGTAGCAAGCGAGGGGTGCGAACAGGTTCAATTCGGTGCTTTGCTTGTCGGAGTCAGGTAACCGAGGAACGATGACGGAGGTCTTGCGGACAATGGCACTGAACCTAACGCCATCAATCATCAATCATCAATCATCGATCATCAATCGGCCATCCAAGGATCCGACGTCAGCCGGGGATTTCTATCGGAAGCCCCCTTTAAGGCGTAACCTCGCCTTCTAGGACTTCGTGTAATCACAACAAAGCAGACCGCTCCGATCGGCGCGGGTCTAGCCTTTCCCGATTCCCGGCAGGGCGCGAGAGAGGGGGTGTCCAGTGCTCAGATGCCCCTCAGAGCCCCGGAGCGGGCGGCCAGGGGTGCTTTGATGTGATTTCCGGATGGGGGGCCAATACCAAGAGAAGGGGGTTCAAGGGCGGATCGGTGAGATTTGAGGGCGAAGCATCGGGACGGGTCCGATGCAGCATCGGCCGCCAGTAGACGCAAGCGCTCCATGCATAGTATCGTTTTACGCAGGAGATTGATTGATGCGAAAAATCCTGCTCGTCGTCTTGACCTGTTCTTGGTCCCAGTCCGCGATTTCACAGGCCGACGCCAACCCGGACGCTGGCAAGTTGATGCGGCTTGTATGCTACGGAGTGAGCAAGCCAGGCGCAAAGGAGACACGCAAACCTGATCTGGTCATCGTGATTACCCAATTGTCCTCTGACAAGGTTGACGCCTCATACCTGGTTCCGGGCAACGCGAATTTTTCAGAGAAATACCCTGCCGAACAGCATTTTGAATTGAAAGAGTTCAGGGATCCAGCGGAAAACAATTACTCCACAGATCCAACTGAATTGTCTGAACATCTACTCAACACCGAGGCTGCCGCAACGCTGAAGGTCTTTGGTGGAAGAACAAGGAACGACTTTGTTTGGGACTTGAATGGAGAGGATAACCCCGGGGGCGCTCTGTTCTGGTATCCAAATAATATGACTGGCAGCAGCTATAGGACGCGCGGCGATATTCCTTTTCATTCGAGCATTATTTGCTTCGACCCTTTCGGGGTGGAAAGTGTATCAGATTGAACGCTCTAGCACGGCAAAAACGAAACTCGGACGGGGTTTTCGTCGAAGGGTGCCGCAGTGCTTGAACTCGGCGATTGGAACCTCCCGACCCCCTATGCCTAGACCATCAAGCATCCGTTGTGGTATCCTTTCGAGCGATACGAGTATCGTGCACAATGTTCTCACGTTCGTCCGGGCTGTCACGCTTGCCCGACATTCGGTCTCGAAGCCTGAGTTGGCCCTGACGCCGGAAATCTGATGTCGGTGCTCCGCGCAACATAGGTTTGAAACGGGCTTGGGGCGCGCGAAGCTCGTGCTCTATTGCGGTCGTTCGGAAGCTACCTGCTGATTATTTGGGTGAATCGTGTTTCGAGGTGGAAAATGAACACTATTCAGAGGTTCTCCTGCGTCGGAAATCCCTTCATTCATTCCTTTGATGTGGCCGGCCGCTCCTATGGTCCGGGGAGTAACCTGAAAGCCGCAAAGTTCCTTTCAAATCAGGGGGAGATTTTTCTTGGAGAGCGCCGCCTGAGAAAATTCTTCGATAATCGCGAGGCCAATAAGAAAATTAACAGATGGGATCCGAGCTCTATGAGGAAATATAAAGATAAATAAATTATTCGGAATTTACGTGCCGCCTTCAATGGCTGCATCCGTTTCTTGCGACCTGTGGCGCGGTTCGTTGAAGGAGGATGCCGATGGTAAGAATCTCCAAGAGAGGAAATACATCCCATGTCGTTTCGCTTCTTTCCCGGTGTTTTGCGCCGGTTTATTGCCCCGATGGGCGCCCTGCTCATAGCTTTTTCGACCCAACTGGCAGCTGCCGAGCCGTCATGTGACCACAGCACCTTAATGACAACGAAGACCTACACCGTCACCGAATACATGCGGGCAAGGTTCATTGATACAAGTTCGGAGCTAGCATTCCAGAATGACATTCGAGGTGTAGTGTCATACTCTCCGATCAAGGAAGCGAATGGTTTTGCCTCAAATTCGTGCCAAGACGAAGAATTTTTTGCGTCTTTGCTCCAGGCAATGTCCGACGCATTGGTGGCGCTGCCCATCCCAGATGACTATTATTACTCTCGGGCGCACCTAGGTGGAGTGAACGAGCATATCGCTAATCCCGCCCTGGAAATGCATATGTTGGGTTATCCGGAACCTTTGCAGTCCCTTCTGGCCAAATTGAGAGAGATGCGGGATGCAGGAGATCCGCGTGCGGCCTCGGCCCTCGCGCACTTGGGTATTCTGCCGCCGGGTGGCCTTTACAGATCACTGGCGTATTTTGCGGAAAGTGCAGCGAATAATTTATCAAGCGCGCGATTGGATGGCGTCGTTCCAGCATTGCAGGATCATGCGAAATATTCCGAAGAGCGTGGTTATTTCGGCATGAGTCAGGTCAAGGTAACTGATCCGGAGCTCTTGGCTCTTCAGAATGAGATTGCCGCAAGTAGCAACAGAAATCGTGATTTGGCTGTCGCAGGAGGATCTGTTGGCGCATCGATTTTGCATCTCCAAGAAGATGGCCTTGGCGCTGGAGTCTTGCTTAGTTCGATCTGCCCATCTCCGGACACCCAATTCAATTACGCACAGGTGAGGGAACGCTTCGGGCAATTCAAAGATCCAAAGCTGGTTGTTGCGAAAATGGTGACCTTCGTCTCCGACTTCGCGGAAGCCGAGGGGCGCGAACACAACGGCTTGACCGCGCAGGACGTCGCCTTGGTCGCGGCTCAGTTGGCATCCGACTGTGCCTTTGGACCGTTCGCCGCACGCGACAGCTACGGTATCAATGACATGGATTTGGCAAGGCAAGCCGTTCGGGCGGGCCTACTGGTTTCGAAGAAGGCCGCATTCGTTAAGCGACCGTTGGCATTGGCGGCGTCCCTCGGCATCGAGACGGGTCCGGAGTTCGACTTAAAACATATGGCGGCCGCCCGTTTCTTGCTGCTCGGGAACCCGTATTGGACCGAAGTTTCAGGCGAGCGAGACTACGATGCAGTTGTTAAGAGACTGTCCCGAGAAACCATCTCAGAAGCCCAAAAGCTCCTTTCTGACGACGGCCTCTACGACTCGGGTATCGATGGTGTTGCGGGGCGCGGCTTTAAAGAAGGGATGCGCAAACTCGGAGGCGGCAGCTGCCTTCAGGCGCCCGACAATTACCCGAACATTTGCAAGCCAAATGACGTGAGTGGCATCCTCGCCACGGATTGGGGAAAGGCATATTTCGATTCGCTGGCAATGAGATGATCCAATGACAGGTCAAAGGACAAGATCACGCGCCCATTCTGAAGTTGGGTCTTCAGGCTTGGCCCTGAACTCGCGTGGGTGCGCTCCGCTTGCTGTCCGCTCGGAGGAAGTGACCTTTGTGCGATGAGCTCCATCAATCCAAGCATAAGAGTTCCTTCGGGCTAATGCTCCAAGGGACCGCCGACACCGCCTGGCTTCCAACATTCTGGCTTGGTCAACTGATGCTGCCATGCAGTCCCATATGTTAGGCATCAGGGAAAGAGCAGTTAAATGTGGGCTGGCTGAACGCAAATATCTTCATCTATGCAGGGCACTAGGACCTTGATAGACTTTCCGGGAACGTTTGGCAGGCTTTGTCCAAAAGCGCAGGCGCGGCATAGTTCTGGGCGCCAAGATCTCATAAGGAGGGGGTGACATGAAAATATGGGTTGGTATTTTCACTCTGTTAGGTGTGGTTATTGCCGGCGCATCTGTCGAAGCAAAGGATGTCGCGCGGATCGTGTGCTATCAAAAGGATGAAGGCACGAGCACGAGCGTATTCATTGCCACGCAACATCCAGAAGATCCGAGCGAGCCTGAATTGGTGGCTGCAGTCTTGAATGCCAGCGTCAGCCCGGAACAATATCGCCCAGTTAAATTCGGCGGAAGCTCAGCATACGAAGATTTCCATCCTCGCTTTGAAATCATGGTATTTCCAGATATTGCCCCAAGCAGAATTGACCCGTCGCAGATCGAGGATGTGGTTGGCTTTTCCAATGATGTTCTGAGTGGCAAGATCAGAAACTTTTCACCCAGGAAACCATACAGCGCCGAAGCACGGGCAACGCTTGCGGTGACGCTACGAAAGGAGAACTCAACAAGGATGTTTTGGGATGACGCGCTGCATCGTGTTCTTGGCTATGAGACGCCAGCATTGGTCCCCAATGCCAAGAAGGAGCAGTATCTTTCCTCCCGGAAGTCTGCTGGTTTGAAGTCGCCGGATGAGAACGGCATGGTGCCGGACGCCGGGTCTTTCAGGGCAACGAAAGACGGAGTTTTTGTTCGCGGTGTGCATGTGGGGACCTACTTGGACTGTTACCCGGCCTTCATATTGGATGTCCCGGACACGTGACGGTGTCACGGCTCGCCAGAGAGCCCATCCGGTCATCGCGGATTTCAATGATATTCTCTCTTGGGTGTCCGAGAAGCGGCATGCCGACCTGAGGCTTGAGTGATGTGTTGAAGTGTCGGCAAGAAATCCACCATACAAATAGCATTGTAATCTACTCAAGCGATCGTTGGTCGGCCATCCAAGAACCCGTCGCCAGGCGGTGATTTCTATCGGGATCACCATCTAAACTGTTTGCCAGCCTACTAAGACTTCGTGCAACCGAAATGGTCATTGAAAGCGACGTGGCATTGAAGGGCAGGCTCGGGTCTAACCTTTCCCGATCATCGGCGCCATCCAATGCAGGGGCATGTGGCGCTATTGATGCCTTTCAGAGTCCCGGAGCGGGCCGCCAGAGGGCCTTGGATCGTTCCTGGCGTTCCTAGCCAAGATCGTGTAGCGGCGTTCTACGGGCCGCTCCAAGGAAATTTCGAGTTTTCGTTTGCAAAGGTTAATAGCGGTCTTAGCGAAGACGACCGCCCCTGGAAGGATGTGCGAAACGCCGACAATGGCGCTGAGGTCCGTTTTCGGCGGTTGGATGGTAATTCTACTCGCCAGATATACGGCCCCGATTAACGCATACCCTGCGGCAGTGCCCACTGAAGGTCCAGGGCAAGTGGCTGCCCTCGCCGCAAGCGACCAGCGCGAGTGTCGGACCAAGTCAGGTCACCCTGCCACCCCGGCGCCGTGTGGAACCACTCGAACAGCCGCACCTCTCCATGACCAAGAACCGGGACCACCAAATGCTCGAACTTCCTGACGCTTCCTCTGACGTGAATATGAACCTCTCTCATTGATCCGCGCGATGGCAATTCATTTGCGATCGTCGCTCCATTTGGCGCATTTCGTCCTAGCGTCCACCGCTCAAGACACGCCAAAATTGACTGCCACGGAACACGGGGTATTCCAGTTCCCAAGTATTTGCCCCCTGTCTGTTGCAAGGGAGGCCCACGAGGACTGCGCAAGCTTTCGCGGCATGGCAGGCTGGTCTGGGTCTGGCTGGCTACGGGCTAGCGCTTGAACGACCGACGTGCTTGCGAGCCCTTCCATATGATGTGAATAGAAGCCATCGGTCTTTCCTAGTTTGATTCATTCGGTGCGTTCGATAACTCTATCGACTTGCCCGGTATCGCCCCGGAGGAGCCTCGCCGATGCGCATGCGCGACACATTCATCAAGCCGATGCATCCCGAGGGTCGGCGGTTCGTGGCGATCTTCGCGGTCGTTACGGTGGGTCTGTTCCTGATCTCGGGGTTTCTTGGCTGGATCGGCGTCGGGCTGACCGTCTGGTGCTATTACTTCTTCCGCGACCCGGAGCGGGTCACGCCGCTGCGGCCGGGGGTCGTGGTCAGTCCGGCCGACGGCATCGTCTCGCTGATCGAACCGGCCGTCCCGCCCGCCGAGCTTGGTATGCCGGACGTTGCGCTAACGCGTGTGAGCGTGTTCATGAGCGTGTTCAACTGTCACGTGAACCGGGTGCCGGTGACGGGTGAGATCGCTGCCATCGCCTACCGCCCCGGTAAGTTCTTCAACGCCTCGCTCGACAAGGCCAGCGTGGACAACGAGCGCAGCAGCCTGCGCATCCGTATGACGGACGGGCGGGATCTTGCCGTCGTTCAGATCGCCGGACTGGTGGCGCGGCGCATCGTCTGTTTCGTGAAGGAGGGCGATAGCCTAGCCACCGGCGAACGGTTTGGCCTGATCCGTTTCGGGTCGAGGCTGGACGTATACCTGCCAGAAGGAATCGAGCCGATCGTTGCGCTGGGACAGACGATGATCGCAGGCGAATCC
This sequence comes from Maritimibacter alexandrii, assembly GCF_005871115.1. Lineage (NCBI taxonomy): Bacteria > Pseudomonadati > Pseudomonadota > Alphaproteobacteria > Rhodobacterales > Roseobacteraceae > Maritimibacter > Maritimibacter alexandrii. The sequence continues at coordinate 17,110 of NZ_SWKQ01000009.1, read as the reverse complement.
GTGATCGCAGAGCTGACGCAACCAAATGAAGGGTAGGGGACAGCACATGCCTGACACCCCGAACAAAGCGCCGACCGAGTTCGCGCTTATCCAGCTTCTTCCAAACATGCTGACCATCGTCGCGATTTGTGCGGGCCTGTCGGCGATCCGGGAGGGGTTTCGGGGCGACTACGCGACGGCGGTGCTTCTTATCCTTGCCGCCGCCGTGCTCGACGGCCTCGACGGTCGTATCGCGCGGCTCTTGGGCAGCGACAGCGCGATTGGGGCCGAGTTGGATTCCCTTGCGGATTTCCTGAACTTCGGTGTCGCCCCTGCACTGGTTCTTTACTTCTGGATCTTGCAGGACCTGCCAAGCGTCACATGGCTTGCCGTGCTCGCCTATGCGGTCTGCTGCGTGATGCGCCTTGCGCGGTTCAATGTCAGCGACAAAGTCAAGGAGCCGACTGCCGACCGCGCGTATTTTGTCGGTGTGCCGGCCCCGGCCGGCGCATTCCTTGTCATGCTGCCGATGTTCGTATCCTTCGCGTTCGCGGACGTCCCTCTGGTGCCCGGCTACGTGATCGCGGTCTACATGACCGGGATCGGACTCCTGATGATCAGCCGCATCCCAACCTGGTCCTTCAAGAAGACCAAGGTGTCGCGCCACAATGTGAAGTTCTTTCTCGTGGGGTTCGCCGTGCTCTCGGCTGCGCTGTTGATCGAGCCGTGGGTTTCGTTGGTCGTGATTTGCCTTGCCTACATCGGCATGGTCATCTGGGCCTTGCTGGATCGCAGGACACGCTGAAACACACCGGGAGCGGGGCATTGGACATCAAGGCCGTCAAGACATCCTACGCCCGTTGGGCGCCGGTCTATGATCGGACATTCGGAGCCATCACCAACACTGGGCGGCGCCGGGCGGTGGCGTTCGTGAACGGCCTTTCGGGACGGGTCCTTGAGGTCGGCGTCGGCACGGGACTTGCATTGCCGCACTATCGTCCCGACCTCGAAGTGACCGGCATCGATTTCAGTGACGAGATGCTGGCCAAGGCCCGTGCGAAGGTGCGGGACATGGGCCTGAACCACGTGGTGGACCTGCGCCAGATGGACGCCCGGACGCTGGATTTTCCCGATGCAAGTTTCGATACGGTGGTCGCGATGCACGTGCTTTCGGTGGTGCCGGACCCCGAGAAGGTCATGTCCGAGATCGCGCGTGTGTGTAAACCCGGTGGGCGCGTCGTTATCACCAACCACTTCAAACGCGACGATGGCCTGTTGGCGGTGGTCGAACGAGTTGCCGCGCCGCTGTCCAATGTTCTCGGCTGGCACTCGGATTTTGAGATCGAGACTGTTTTGCAGGAGGATGATCTGGCGGTCGAGGAGAAGCGGCCGTTGCCGCCCATGGGTATGATGACCTTCCTCGTTCTCCGCAAGTCCGCCTGACCGAACAACTCGCGCGGTTCAGCCGCTTAGTGCGGCTTCGCTGGCTGCCAGCGCCGGGTTCGTGGGCGGTGGACATGGCAAGCTCGGAGCCTTCGTGGACTGTGGGGCCACTCAGCCACAACGTATGCGTTCAGTCGGAGGCCCTCTTTTTCGTGCCGCGAGCCGAAAAAGCGAGGGCTTGCAGGTTCGTCTGCAAACGTGCGAGCGCACTCGACAATACGGCGGCCTCGTATGACGTGTCCGACTCGATTGGATAGGCAGAGTCACCTTTTGCTATGGCATCAGCCGTTTCGATCAGGTCGACAAGTGGGCGTAGGAAATGACTCGCAAAGATGTATGCAACAACGCCGATGATTAAGAAGGCACCAATTCCGATGGACGTGAGGGAGTTCCATGCGATTCCCAGAATGCTTTCCGACGGTGTTGCTGGGAGGCGGACGACCATGCTCCAGCCGAACTCTGGGAGATCACCAGTTACCAGACTTGGAAGGATTGCAGCTACATACTGTGTATTGTTGGCACCTCCGGTTCTGGTGCGCGCTGATCCAAGATCTGCGAGACTGGATATTTTTTCTGGCAATTGGGGCAGTTCAAACCTGTTACTTTCAACCAGCTCATCACCCGCGCGATCAAACAGTGTCAAGTCGACGTCCAACGCTTCGGAGCTCTCAAAAAGGTAATCCGCAACCCAATCGAAACGCATCGAATAGACCGCCACACCAGTTGGTGTGCCATCTTGATTGACGATGGGACGAGACATGTTGAAGAGCCTGCCTTCAGGGTTATCTGTAATACCCATTTTCGGTGAGTAAACATTCCCAATTCTGGTTCCGTGCAGACCGCTTAGAAACCACTGCCTGCCAGAAACATCTTCCCCCTCTCTTTCACCATCAGTTCCAGCCAGAACAACTCCGTCCAGTCCGACAATCCCAGCCCAATAGATGCCTTCGGACGCACGTTCCGCCGCGTCTGCGATCTGACGGGCTGACGATATGTCTTTCATGTTAACAAGCTCACCGAAACTCCCCAGGCTTTGCCATTCACGAGAGAGCAAAGCGGAAACAGACAACTGGAGGGACTTTGCTGCGTGTTCTGCTGCTCTTTCCTGTGTCTGTAGCTCAAGTCGCACCAATTTGGATTTCGTCGGCAACGCCAAGATCACGACAATAAGAAAGAAAGCGACACCAGCGCTTGCTAGCAAAGCGTTGAAAATCCGTGGGTGAGCTCCGAGTGACTGGCGCATCCTTCCTCCATGGCGACGTTGCCCTAGGTGTACTTTTGCTCAACACTTGGGCAATAGTTTGGCGGAGTTGAGGAAACCAAGATCCTTAGCTCGCATCAGCAATGGGGGCAATAAACCGCGTCACGCACGTTCTAGAATTGCACAGTTGAATGAACTAGATAGTATATTTTTGCATTGGGACAACGTCGAGAGGGTATGGAAAACCATGCCCTAGATCAAATTGGTGAGTTGGTTCCATAATATTTCACGCCCGAAAACCGCATTTTTCAACTTTAGGACGATAGGGCGCCTCATTTCGGCCTTGATTGCTTCGTTTCCTGTCTACGAAACATGAACGAAAGGGCCAATGTCATGAGATTGTTGGCAGTTGATGACGATCCAATCATTCTCGAGCTGCTGGATGAGATCATTCGGGCGACCAGTGATCATGAGCTTTTGACAGCTTCAAGCGCAGAAGAAGCCATTGAGGTTCTCGGTCAACACTCGGGATCATTGGTTGACTGTTTCCTGCTGGACATCGAGATGCCGGGAATGAATGGGATCGAGCTATGCCAAGCGTTGCGGGCCACGGAAGAGTTCCGCACCACTCCCGTTGTTATGCTCACTGGCCGTGGCGAAAAGGAATACATTGATTGCGCGTTTGCTGCGGGCGCGAATGACTACCTTACGAAACCGTTCGAAGTATCAGAGATCAATCGTCGGCTGGAAGCCACGCGACTAAGGGCAGACCAGCTTACAGCGTTATCCACGTCCGAACTACTGGCAGAGGTGCCGTCGGAAATCGGCCTTTTTGAGCCAATCAAGATATTCGATGTCGACAATGTTGTCGATTATTTCTCTCTTGAGAACTACTTACCTTCGCTGCCTCGGCAATCGCTTTTTGGAGCGGTTTGCTTGGGTATCCAAGTCCGGCGTGTTCAAGAAATACACGAAATGGTGTCTGGCTACAATTTTTTGGGGCTGATCGAGGATGTCGCGGAAACGATTTCGGATGCACTCCGCGACTACGAATGCCTGATAGCCTATGCCGGAAATGGGACTTTTGTTGTGGTCTTCGACTCCAAGGGCATGCCTAAGACGAGTGCTTTGACTGATCAAATGAATTTAATGCTGCAGAAGAAGGGCACTGATGCAATCTTCGCGGCCGGGCGGAAGATACGCTTGATTTGCGGGGACTTTGTGAGGGTGATGAGCAACAATAGCGAGCGGGTTCAAGACAGTTTGATCCGAGCGCAGTCCAGTGCAGACAAAGCGGCGACAGAACGGGAGCATAACCTCGACAAGTTCTGGTTTATGGGGCAGGTGGCGCAATGAGGACGCTCGACGTTGACGCGGTGCTGCACAAGGTCCGGGAGAACTTTTTGCGCCTCCTGACTGAGCGTACTTTGGTCGTTGAAGCGGTTCTTGCGAAACGTTCGCTGGAACCGCGTGATTTAGAGCAGGTTCTATTCGTGGTGCACAAGGTCGCAGGAACTGCTAGCACGCTTGGATTCAGCCACCTCGGTGAAGCGGCACGCGCATGTGAAGAAAGCCTACGAGGTGATCAAGCGAGCGATGGCGTCCTGTCGCCGCGAAGCAAGCAATTGCTGGCGGGTTTTGTCTGCCATTCGTATCAGATGTTAGAAATGTCAGAGTGATCTCTACGCGTTCATCTCGCCGAGCGAGACACTGCTGGTTTTCCTTACTTGCATCAATGATTCTAAGTGGCGCGATCCGCACTTGACAGAACCACCCCATCCGTTCGTATACATCTGGTGGAGAATTAACAGAAAGGTCCAAAGTGCGAGGGCTGGGTGTAGGTTTCTCCGCGCATTTGCGGGCAACGGAGGGAAGTGCCCTTCAGTCGTTCGAGAAGTAGCGGGAAACGGAAGGGTTTTTCCTCAGAAATTGACGAAATTTTTCCCAGATGCTGCCTCCGTTGTCTTGCATGGTGGTATGGCGCAGGAGCATGACATTCGAACGTCCAGGTATGCAGCAAGTCAATGGACGGTGACCTTCAAGAACCTCGAATAGCAGATTTTTGACGAAATAGGAGCGGAGAGAGCAGTGACCGTAGAGAACCCACTCATTTTGCACGTAGATGATGAAGAAGACATCCTGTCCGTTACCCGCCTTGCGCTTGAAATGATAGGTGGGCTGACGGTGGTTCAATGCAACAGCGGAAAAAGCGCGATCGACCTAGCTGCAGAGCGTGAACCTGACCTTTTTCTTTTGGATGTCATGATGCCCGACATCGACGGACCTGAAACATTGAGGGCCTTGCGCGGTATGAGCCAGTTCGAGAACACGCCTGCCATATTCATGACGGCGCGGGTTACACAGGCTGACGAGGCGATGTTGAAAGCTTGCGGCGCGGTCTCCGTTGTGAAGAAACCATTCGACCCGATGACCCTAGCTTCTGAGATCATTGCCATATGGAACCAATCGTTTCAGCAAGAACATGTTGCGCGGATCTAGGCTAAGATAATTAATCCGCAGAAATGATCATGCGGCCCTGATTGAATGCGCGATGTTTTGATCCTTTTCGCCCGGATCTGCCCCTACATCCTGTTGCGAAACCATCATTAAGGCAGCCTGTACGCGGTCACCGTCAATGACTTTTGTCGGTCCAATGGCCGTTGCAGCAAGATCAATCCGACTCAGCCACCGTCGGAAGACCGCAGGGACGATGCCGATGACTTCAGTTGCGCCGACTGCTCGTGCGGCCTTTGACATTTCTTGCATGAGCGCTTTCTGAACGGAAAGCCTCCGGTCCGCATCGACTTTTTCAGAGACGAATAAACGTGTGGCCTCCCAAATGTGATGCGCCACAGGCGCCTCATCGTAGAGTATGTCGTCCGGAATATCCCCAAGTAATCCAAGCTGAGCATCCCTTAGCATGTAGCTGTGTCTTCCACATTGCGACGTCGTCGGTAGCAGTCGGATGCCGGCAAGGATCGCTTCTTTGTCATGCACCACGATCCATCGAGCGAGCGGAATATCATACTGGTCGAACTCCATGCCATCTGCTTCGGGCAAATGCCAACCTTTCTCTACTATGAAGACATCGCGCCGAGCTTTTAGGTATCGCAAAAAGAGGTCACCATGTTCGTGCAAGTTTCGGACGGAAAGCGTCGTGCAGGAGAATCCTTGTTTCGTTTTCCGAGCCACATTCTCAGATCGGTATGGCTCGCGACCTTGGTGTTTAAACCAATAGCCGGACATGTGCGCGAACGAGACTGTGCGCTTTCCTCGTCCGGAAAACTCGTTCTGCGACATAAGAGTCGGGAATACCTCAGCGGCCTTGCCGTTCATTTCTTGTTCTTAACCTGCTCACTTTGTGTCCAGCGTGTAGTTTCCATACTGTGCACAAAAAGTTGTTATTTCTCTCTTTAGACACAATGCTGCCACCTTAAGGTGATCAAAACAAGATGTAAGTTCAATTCATGGCATGCGGTGGGTCTTGTTGTATAGGCGCCTCCAGCATCTAGTCTGTTCTGCGAAAAAGGGACCATCATATTGAGTTCACCTTGGAAGAAGAAGTTCTTTATCGCGGTGCGTCCAGATTGGTTTGCCCGCCAGATCCGCGACTATTGCCAAACCGGACGTGACTTGGTGGTGCAAAGGCAGGTCATTTTCATCGCAGCGCTTCTGCTTGCTGCCTATTACTATAGCGCTTCACTGGCTCTGGTATTGTTGGCGCTCACAATTGCAACCGAAACATTCGATTTCTTTGTCTTTCGTCGAGTATTGGCCTCCAACGATACCAGCATACAAGCTTCCAAGAGGTTTGCGCGCCAAATTACAATCAGCACAATCGTTAGTTCGTCTACAATTGCCGCCTATGCTATTGGAATTGCGGCGATTCAAGGTCCAACCACCCATTTCATGTCAATGTTTTTTTTGTTTGCAGCAGGGATTTTTGCCGCGATGAACAATCATCAGTTGCTTCCAATATTGCTAATCCGCATCACCATTTACGGAGCTGCGTTTCTCTTCATCCCGCTACGAGACATAGTTTTAGTAGGTGCCGATCTTAGATCGGAGCTTTGGGCGCAGTTCTTTGCAAGCATCTTTGTGTTGTTCTTCCTTGTCGACTGCGCGCGAGTCTATATCCAACTCTACCGCTCGCATTTGACGCAGCTGTATGCTCTCAGGGAAGAGCACGACAAAGCGCAAGTCGCTTATATTGCGAAATCGGAATTTGTCTCAACGATGAGCCATGAACTTAGAACGCCACTTACGGCGATCAAGGGATCCATCGACATGGTGCGATCTGGGAAACTTGGCGACCTTCCTGATCAGGTAGAGTTCGCGATAAGTGTTGCGCAACGAAACAGCGATCGCCTGCTTAGTCTAATCAACGAAATCCTTGATCTGCAAAGCGTGGAAAACCATGAGATGAAGTTTGAAATGAGTGAGACAAGGATCAAAGGAATTGTCGAAGATGCCATAGCTGACAACGATCCGTATGCGGCGAAACTGGACATCCGCCTCGTCTCGCTAATGGGTGAAGAAGACGCTATCGTGAAAGTTGACAAGAAACGGCTTGGTCAGGTCTTGTCGAATGTCCTCTCAAACGCTGCAAAATTTTCGCCCGCCCATAGTGAAGTGACCGTATCTCTGGTCGTAGGCGAAGATGACGTGTTTGTAATGGTTTCGGATTCTGGAATTGGATTGTCGGAATCGGATGAGGCTAAGGTCTTTGAACCTTTTACTCAGCTGGACTCATCATCAACTCGCAAGATCGGGGGCACTGGTCTAGGCATGAACATATCAAGAAGAATAATGGAGGCTTTAGGAGGTGCCATCTACTATAAGAAGAACCAAGGTGCCGGAACTACGTTCGTGATCAGGCTTCCAATCCAATCAAAGCCCTGTTCCCAGGAGCAAGCTGCCGCAGGCTAATGTTGTTAAGGACGGGAGTGGAAGAACTAGCCAAGATTGGGGATCCTAAGTCCCATTTGGCCGCTTGCGCGTAGGTCGGCTTGGCAATGTCGCTGCATCTTGAGTTCGAGACTTGAAAGCGGCTAGTGTTCGAGCTATTATTTGTGCTTTGAAGCCGAAGAGCTTCATCCCGAGCATTCGGCTCACGCCGCTGAGCGCGCCCCTGCGTTTGGCGGCGTTTTTACGACCCGTTCCGCCCTAGACGAATGGGCTGCATCGGTGACTGCGCAGTCCGAAGCCGATTGGGTGGGCACTTTCGGCCATAGTGGATACTCGCGCGCTCCGAGCCGAGCTAAAGGGCATGAAGTGAGTTGCGCATCATGCAAAGTGAAATTACCTTGGGTGCGCTCGCCCACTGCCCAAGTTGGTGAGAGGGCTGTTGGGGCGTCCTAGGTGCCCTGACAGCCCAGATAACAGCGCAATCTTCGTTCGATTAGGACTGGCCTCATCCGCCTCGCGAAAACCGGCAGTACTTGGGTCGAAACTGAAGGCTGGTGCCACTAGGTTGGATAGGCGGGAGGTTGTCTTGCGCCCGGAATGTCAAGTTGGGAGGAAATGGCGCTCTTTGCCTTGCCATGCGCCGTGAGACCGGTGGAAGACGTCAGAAGCGGTATTTTCTACAGAAAATCTCGACTTTGCCGCGCAGCCATTGTTCTCGAAGGAATTGGAAGCCAGTGGCCATCGAAGGGGCGTTCTGCGTGGGGAACCCAGTGCAACGCAGCGGTCCATTTGGCACATGATTGCGAAAAGGCGCCTCGAGTAGAGCATTTGTTGACCCCGAATCTGGACGGCCTGAGTTGAGGCCGATCTGAGTGAAGATACGGAGAGATGCCCCTAGAAAGCGCTTCCTCGTTTCGCCCAAAGGTAGTATAATGACACCTTATGGCACATCCTATAGACGTATTCATTGGGCGACGCGTTCGGGAGGAGCGTGTCAGGGCTGGCCTAACTCAGTCGGAGTTGGCCGCCAAAATCGGAATCCGATTTCAGCAGCTTCAAAAATACGAAATGGCTGCCAACAGGGTGTCTGGATCACGCATGTGGATGATAGCGCAAGCGCTAGATGTGCCTGTCGAGACCTTTTTCCCGGATGCTCTAGAACCTCGACGCGTCCTCGAGCAACCGGAAAATGACGGAGATGTTCGTCTCATGCGCGCCATTCGCAGACTCGAACCTAGAGCCAAGAATGCTATGGTGAACCTTCTTTGTTCGCTCTCCTTGAAGAACTAAGCCGCGTTAAATCAGAATTTCTAATGCGCTTCGTGTGCCGACGCCACTCTTGCGGCAGCTGACCTTGACACAAGTAGCCGCCGCCCGTAGCGCGCCGGCATTTCCGGAGATGTCCATCGTCCTGCAACCATTATAGAGGAGAGGTCGCAGCCGAGCTGTAGAGCATCTTGAACTCCACCAACCCTGGTGCTGTGAGCGGAGACGTCCTCGCGTCCTGTGCAGCGCTTCATGATCCTAGAGATCGTCGCCGGATCAAGTGGTGCGATGGTCGCTCGGACTTGGGACTTCGTAATCAATGGGTCGTGTGGTCTTAGGCCGGCCATCTTTACCCAGGCTAACACGGCTTGCGAGCCATTCCGAGAGAGGTAGGCGTAGTCGCCTTCGCCATACGGGTCGGTTTTCGATCTCGTAATGTGCAACAGGCTCGAACCATCACCTTGCGGAATGACATCACGAACCTTCAGGCCAACGATCTCTGATGCGCGGCACCAGCTGTCCGACGCCACCCACAGAACGGCCTTATCCCGGATGGCCAATCGACCATCTCCCAGCTTCCTTATCGCTTCTAGGATTTCACGTTTGCTTAAAGGTGGGGCCTGCCTAATGCTAGCGCCGAACTTCCGTTTCACCGATTTTAAGGCGAGGTCGACGATCGGATGAGTGCACGGTGTTGGCAAGAAGCTGGAGCGGTGCAGTTCGCTGATGGCCCAAAGTCGTGTCTCGATCGTGGTTGGTCGGATTATGCCGGCCATCGCATCGATGTAGGCGACCACCGTCAGCGGGCTCACAGGTGGGGTTGGGTCCAAGGATTGGGTCGCACACCAGGTTCTGAACATTTTCAGGATTTGTAGGTAGTTCCGCCTGGTCGTCGGCGCAAAGGCTTCGAGTTGGCGCCGTTTGTATTCGACGATCAGTCGATCTCGATCTTTCGCATCGGCCGAAAGGATCTCATAGATCGTGTGTTGCCGATCGGTTTCTTTCACGTGTTTGTCGATCATAGCTACGCCCAATGGTCAAATACGCCCCATTGAAGACTACCACGTTGCAGAGGAGATAGGCGTCTCCAAACGTGATGGAGACGTTTCTCATGATAGGTTCACCCACGGGATCGCTGAGAAGGGCGAGGCTGAACATGTTCAATCCGGGGGCGGTAGAAGTGCGGTGGCGGCCCCAGTGCAAGTGTGGACGGTGAACCCGTTTACGTGCGAAAGTCCTGAATGGGCCGTTTTCGATGGATTAATGTTCCATCTGTCCCTTCAGGCGGTCGCGTGCTGAGGGTCTGCATCATACGGCATTCCAACAGTTCCAAGTCACCAGAAACGCGTCACCACTTCGGCCGCTTCATCAGGCGTTCGTCCCAATGTCGTCCTGAGGTCTTCATCTTGTCGGGCAGCGTGTCGCCGATATGATCGAAGTCCTGCACAGAAGGATAGAGCAGTTCGAGCGACTGGCCGCGCAGGTCACGGTCTCCGTAGCCGAACGTCTCCTGAAAGCGGTCATTGTAGTCGACGATGACGCGATGCTCCGACATGAGAATCCCGATCGGCGCGTATTGGAACGCTAGGCTCGTCGGGCAGTCTTTTTCCATTCGCATCTCCCTCGCGTCGCCCCCCCCCCCCCCGTTCAATGAACGCGTCTGGGGGTCCTGATCAAGTCGCCGGTGCAAGGGCGCTTCTGCACAGGGACTATTCGCGGCCACCCAAGGATCGGCCATCCAAGGTTCCGCGGTATTCCGGCGATCCTCCTCGACACCCCCCTGTTAGAGGGCCATGGGCCATCTAGGACATCCTGCAACCGCGCGGTGACACGGTGCATCTCCGTGGAACGACACCCTCAGGTAGGTAAATGTGCAGCCTTTCCTAAAAACCGGCGACTGGAACAGAAATGGTAGCCAGTAGAAGAAAAATACGAAAATAATTCGAAATAGGGCTTGCGGGGACTAAGTAGACAACATATACCTATTCCCAGAACAAAGGAGAAATCGATGCAAGCCGAATCCCCCACACTGGCAGACCAAGCCGAAGACCGCCTCTCCGAGTTCCGCGAGGACTTCGGCGGGGACGGGCAGTTCGAAGTGGGCATCGTGAAGGGCGTGCATGCGATCTCGGATGTGTGCGGCATCTTCTTCGGTCCTGAGGCCACGGATGACGGGCTCGACACGATGTTGCGCCATCGTCTTGGCGAGGTCGTCGACCACCACGGCTGGCGCGGCGCGCTTGAGGAAGAGGTGAACGGTCTCTATAGCGAGTTGCCGATCGGCGGGCTGTTTCACGACCTGCACGCCTATGCGGATTACGGTGTCTATGCGGGAGTCGCGACGGATACTGAGGCGCGCCGTGGCCGGATCTCCGAGATGATCGAACAGGCATCAGAGTTCCTGCGCCTCATTCCAGTGGACGGGTGGGGGCTTGAAGACACCCAGACGGTCGACATCGCCCGCAAGGCCATCGCGCGTTGGCGGCTTGAGCAGGGCGACCCGATCACGGGGCCTGATCTGGTACTCTTGAGCGGCAAGGCCGAGCAGACCGTGCGCAACGAGCTTAGCAAGAAGAAGGACGGGCTTGCTGGAAACTGGAAGGAGGTGCCGGCCAGTGCCGCTCTTGCGTGGCTCGAGACCAAGAGCTTCCTCGCCTCGATCTGGCAGCACCAAGACGACACCGAGCTCCTCGAGCAGGTCAACGAGCCGCTGACGGACGTGTGCTTCGTGCCGATCGCAATGGACGGTTCGATGTTCCATCCGGGTCTCAAGAAGGACGGGGTCTACCTCCTCGGCGGAGAGGGGCGGGAGCGCGCTGTCGAAGACTTTGACGAAGCGCTCTCCATCCTTGCGACGATGGACATCCCCACATGGCGGCGCCCGACGTCCGGGGGCATCTGGACCCGCGTCCGCGGCAACACGAAAGAGTTTCGACGGATCGAGCGGAAGAACCTTGAAGCGATGGCCAAGGCCGACACCAGCTAAGAGTCCGACCGAGCCCAATCCGGCATCGGCAACCTGACCTCCTGATGGAGGGTTCACCTCGGAGAAGAAGACATCACGCTGAGCGATCGCCGCTCAGTGAACGGATCAACATTGCAAACCAAGAAAGAGACCAAATGACGAATGTCATCTTTGAAACCTTTGCCCGGCGTTACGTGACCACGCAGGGCGTTGCTTGGCCCATGCCGCACCGGATTGAGCTCCGCGCATTCGAGGGCACCGTCGATGGGTCGCGCCTCGAACTGAACCTCGGTCGGCACTATGGTCGTTATGACTTCGACTCTTACGAACGTATGCGATTGGGAAAACGCCTTTCCGCTGCATCGAACTTCGGATGCGCTGCAGAAGCCTGCCCAACGCTTCAGAAAGCGCGGCTCATTGTCTTCGGAGATGATATTGAAGCGGCAGATGGCAGCCGCGAGTTTCTCATCGGTCTCCTGACTTCGGACAGGCCGGCTCTGACGCCGCTCTTCTTGTCGCGGGACACGGCGAAGAAAATTGCTAGCGTGATTGAGTTCGACCCGGCGTTCAGTTCGGAGGCTCGGATGAAGCAGGTCCTTGAGCGAGCGCGTCGGCAAGCGGAGGAGAACGTATTCGACTGGGAGGATTTCGAAGACTGATGCTTCAGACGTTCTTTCGACAATGGTGATCCACGTGGACTGTGGCCGATCGGTTCGAGCCGCTGTTAATCCGACTGAGTTTGGCGTGCCCTGAATTGGGAGCACCATTCTCTTCACTCATCGACTGATCGGGCAATTGAGTTGCGCGCGATCACGGATCCTGCGGGGGGCTCACTCCTGCAGGACCCGCTTACCTCCACCTCCACTTCTCACGTCTCACAGACACGGACCCAATCCATGCCCCGTCCTGCAACCAACGTCTTCGCCTCTGCCCGACGTCGCGCTGGCGAGAAAATCGACACACCGCCGTTTCTTGATGCGCGGCGTCGGATGTTTCTAGCCAAGCATGAGAACTGGGCGCTGAATCCACTTTATAAGAACCGCTTGAAGTCAAACCTAGACAAAGAGTGGGGAGATCCACGCTACGACCTCCGTCGCGGTTCGGAGCTGGCGATGATCGTCGTCGGGCGCAGGTCGCCGGAAAAGCATGACATGAAGCATTTCCACCTGCAGGATTACATCCCGATGGATGTCGAGCTTTTCTCAATCAACAGCTTGACGCGCCGGGCTTATGAGCATCCGCATTTCATGAAGTATGGTCCCAAGCTCGTGCCGGAAGTGGTGTTCAAGACCCTCTCATCCTGTCTGGTGGCCAAGCTCGTGGTCTACCCGAAGGGCGGTCACTGGAGGGCACTGCCATCGGCGCGGGAGATCGCTCAGATCTGGTATGTGCTCTTTGGCGAAGAGGAGTCGTCGGAGGCGATCCGCAGCCGTCTGAGATACTGCGCGCAGCTGGTGAGTTGGTCTATGAAGCCGCATCCGACCTCATACGGACCCACACGGCGTTATCTGCCGAAACTGTGTCGCGCGATCATCAAGTCTACCAGGCCGCGAAAGAAGCGGGCGAGGATCGCCGCCAGATCGCGCTCCGGATGATGGCGGGCGCGGTATGGATTCAGCGGTGAACCGGGGGCAAACATCCACACACAATATCCGGGACCCCAGAGATCGCCGGGACCGCATTTCCTCAGGATTCCCGCCAGCTCGGACAAATCAGGGTCTGAAAGCGGTGTGGTTACCACGGCACCAGATGTAGGCGTCTGAGGTGAATCCTTTCGGTTCCGGGTCCATATCTCGTATGCTTGAGCTGCGCTTTCCGAGGGACGCCCCCTTTTTAGAAGACTCCCGAGAGAAGAGAGTGAGATGAAGGATAGAGAATAAATGGTTCTGTGTAGATACAGTCTCTCTGACTCATGGAAGAGAAGAAAAGAGGGGGCCGAACTCGCCGGATCTGCTGGATGACGGATCGAACGAGGGTCGCGGGATGCGTCTGATGGCCCCGGGGTGCGAGACCGGGGGCCAGGACAAGCATGTTCGGTGCGGCTGAGAGTCGGGGTCACTTTCGGGGGCAGAATGTGCGACACGGATCATGCGGAGATCGGATGCCTCTCAGAGCCCCGGAGCGGGCCGCCAGAGGGCCTTGAGCTCGTTCCCGGTAGCCCGGAGCCAAGATCGCGGAGTGACGTTCTACGGCCCGCTCTGTGAGATTTTTGGGTGAGGGTCGGGGTCGGGTGAAGGTGAGGGTTCCGGACGCAGTCGAGACTATGTCCCGGACCAGACATCGCTTGGCGAGACAGCGCTTACATGCCGGGTGGCTGGCCAGTGTCAGGGACGTGAGAACTGGTCTCCGTGACGCGGCAGCAAGGCGAGAGTAGGCGCTCCCCGCCCCGCTGCCACGCTTCTGCCCAAGGTCACGCGGCGCGACCATGGCACATAAGTTTACGTTCGGTAAGATTGTAGTATGTGATCCGCCCGCCCCGAAAGGGATCTAGGCCAAACTGACAGGGAGTGCGGTGCTTGGAGCGTGCAAGCTCGACGGCAAGAGGGACATCGTCATCGGAGCCTGCACGCGGATCCACGATCACGCCGGGTCAGAATAGATGATGGAAGAGGGCGCGGCAAACGTTGGGGGCGACTGTCTGATATTGCGGTCGCCGTGACCTTGGACAGAATTGTCTGCGAGGACATCTTGAATGCGCTCTGACGAGACACAGATCAGTCAAACCTGCGGGGCGACCAATGGCGACCGGACTTCGTGATGCGGACCGGACGCAAGGGCAGAATCATGACATGACAAGACGACTGGCTGCGGCTCAAAGTGTGTGCGCTCAGATGACCCGTAGAAGGCAGTTCGTTTGTGGTGGCTGTTTGGGTGCCGAAGAGCGTTACATGCGCCCAGTGGTTCGCTCCGTGGCTCTACGGGGCCGTTGGGAATAGGAGGTTGGTCGGCAAAGAGAAATGGCCGGTCAGGTTTCAACTCCATCAAGGACCTACTGTGACATTCAGCAATTACCGAACTTTCCCGCTGACTTTCTCCGACCCGGACTATTGTGTCGGCATCGACCAAGGCGCGCTTAGCCTGGCCTACCGCGTAATCCCGAGCCCCGGGCGCCAAAGGGTGCAGACTGGTCGCTTTCTGGTAGATCCGGACATCGACCTGAACCAATACGAATACGAAGCCGTGTTTGACTGGCTTGAGATCGGCTTCCGGACGAGGGACGTGCATCAGTCCCGGAACGTCCAGAGCTACGCAGCGAGAGAACTGGCCAAAATCGGATCGAAGTCGACGATTTTCGCCAGCGGAATGGCGAGGAAGAGAGGGTATCTAGGCCAGAACCACGTGCTGAGGGTCTTCGACCCGAATCCTCATGAGATTCAGGCCATAGTGGCGGCACTTGATCGCAAATATGACATCTTCCCGGCCTCAGGCGAGGCGCGGTTCACTGTTCCGGGCTTTGAATTGTCGATTGACATCTATCCGAAGCGAAACGTCGGATACATGGACGAGGCAATCTTCGTTCGTCGGGTCCGAATGACACAGCTGATCCGGAACCATGTCTATGTCAGCCCGGCCTTCTTCGTGGAGGAGATAGACCGACCACGCATAGAAAGCCTGCGGGGAAGTTTCCCACTAGTGGAGCCGGTAAAGAACGCGCACCGCCATGTGGTTGCGACGGCAACAAAGTTGGGGGTTGAGCGCCGAGAGTTGAGGGGGCTGGATCCGAAGGCGCACAACAAGCCGGACATCGATGGCACCTTTTACGTTGGGCGTAGGAACAATGAGATCCATTTCCGTCTGCAGGACAAGATCAGTGATCGTAGGTCTGGGCACAGCGCGGAACAGCTGAAGCCGAATGAGACCCGGACGCGGATTGAGGTGACGTGCATGAAGACCGACGAAGTTACGATTGGGGGTCCTGCATCTATCGGCATCAACTCTATCGAAGACTTCTTCGGCTTTCGGTTCGACAAGTTCCTTAGCGCTAGCAACAATGGAGCGGAGAAGGCCGAGAACTTGAGGAAGATCTTGTTCGACTTCCATCTTCCCACGATCTCGGCGGATGGCAAATCAGAGAATGGGTGGAATGAAGACGAGCTTGAGATCTTCGGCAAGACTGGATGCACCGGGCTTGAATGCCATCAGCGTGCGAAGCAAGTCATCATGAAGGCGGAGGGAGTCATTGTAGGTGCCGAAGCTAGGTTCGATACGAAGAACGGGAAGGGGTATCGGCTCGCCTACAGGGGTTTGAATGAGCGGGTGCAGAAGAGGCTGAAGAAGCTGAGCAGTGACTGGGGTGCGTGATCGTCCTGATGCTCGTTCATGTTGGCACGCCGCGACTATCGCTTCCCATTGCAGTTAATTGTCGGCCTTCCACCACTTCTCCTACCCCCTCAGGCTCTGATGTGTCCGGGGAGTGTTGTCTTCGAGTTAATAGGCGCCACGCGGACGACATTCGTTGGTCAGCGTTCGCTTCGCGTCCAATGTCGAACCCATAAAGGCCAGATCCGACCTGAGGGGTTCCGCAGTCGTCAGCAGACATGTTGCAACGCGTGGCGCAAAAAGTTGACACTCAGCCGTTCGCCGCCGCCTCGAACTGCACGAGCCAGATGAGGCGCAGGATCTTCGCGATGAGCTCGCTTACGTCCTGGGTCATGGGGAGCGTCGATCCGGCGAAGGCGGTGCGGTAGATCGTGATCAGAATCAGCTCGTCGTCGGAGAGACCGATCTCATCGGCGGCGATGACGGCAAAGACCTCGGGGTGATACTCGCGCAGGGCGATCTCGAGGAACTCGTCCGCGTCGGCGCCGAGGGCTTCCGCCAGTGCAGGGATGCGGTCGATCGGAACCTTGGTGGCGCCGAGCTTCATCATCGAGATCACGTTCGGCTTGGGGAAACCTGCATCCTCGGCGATCTCCTTCTGCGTGCGGCCCGAGGCAGAGATTGCGTGATCGAGGAAGATGGCGGTCGGCGACGGGGTCTTATGGGGTTTGGTCATTACGTGCTCCTGTGCATGTCTACGTTTCGCATGTGCGATACGTGTTGATAGACACGCGATTGAGAGCCTTGCGCTTGGGTTGGTCGCCCTACCAGAGTTCGTGAAAATATCCTGACCCACAGAGTGAACCCGCCGCGGTGGCACGTGGAAACTGGTAGGGCGCCGGGAGATCAAACGCGGCGGAAGCGCCAACACGTCCGCATCGGTGCTGGGGTGCGCGCCAGATGTCAATCGGCATTGAAGTTTGACCCCCTATCGGCATCCAATATTGACCCCCTTGGTGGTGAGCAGGCCCGGCGCTGCGTAGCCCTCACATAGCGCAGCGGCGGCGGGCCTGCGGGGTTTCGGGTTG